>JBEBYC010000004.1:0-199241 GCA_040391315.1 Portibacter sp.
TTATTATAGGATACAAAAAACTATGAAAAATAGAACTTTAAAAATGTTATATGTGGCTTTATTAACAATCCAATGCTTTTTACTAAAGTTTTAAGCAAAAATCGTTTTTAATACGCTTTGGTAATGTATGTCAAAACGTATTAATTAGTATTTATTAATATAATTTTCATATTTTAAAATACAGATATAAAAAAAGCATCCCGAGAGATGCTTTTTAATTCATATATAGCTTTTCTTGTTTTTTAATGAAAATCAAATCTGATTCCTAATGATACATTGTTTTGTTTTACAGGATTATTTGAGAAAATTGGATTCAAATCATATTTAGTATATAAACTGATTTTTTTATAACCGATATACCCACTAAGTCCATAGATAAAAGAATTTGTATTCCAATTTCCTTTTGAAATTATTTCATTTTTAAGACCATCTTCTTTGAATTCATAAATTTGTTTTGTTCTGGTATTGATTCCGGCATATCCACCGATTCCTATTCTCAGGCTCTTTTGAGTTTTGATAACTGTAACATCCTCTTTTTTGATTTTTTTTGAAAAATCAAATTCAAGATGTACAGGTATTACTAAATTTGTCATACGGAAATACGGCTCTGAATATAACTCAATTGGAAAGTTTTGTAAAAAAGTTTGATTTCCCATTTTGACAAATAAGTTGTTGTTGTCTGGTCGTAGATTATTGTACGTCAATGAAAGTCCATATTTTAAGTTCAATAATGGGGATGTTTCTGAAAGTCTTGTTTTCCAAGTTAAGCCCCATTCATAAAATCTTGATGTACCTGTTTTGATACCATTATCATTGATGGAATTGAGTTCGCCATCAGTAAGTGCATTATTAAGTCCAAGTGCAAACACAAATTGTGTTGTTGTACGATTTTCGCTTTTAAATTTCTTTTTATTCTTTTTATCTTTAATCGAAATTTTAATATCTGCTAAGGAATCGTCAAGTTCAGTTTTAATTTCTTCTATTGGATTAATAGTGGTTTGTGATTCTGAATTTTCTACTTCTTCTTTGACCATTTGCTGGAGCTCTTCTTCTAAAGGACTAACTCTTGACTCGATACGGTCAGCGCAAGCCATTGCGCTTTCATTTTTTTGCTTTTCAGCTTCTAAGCCCGATATTTCATTGCGTTCCAGTTTTTTATTTATTTCTTCAATCTCTTTTTGCAATTTTGCTTTTTCTTCAGCGCTAATTGATGCTATTTGTTCTTTTATCCATTTGACACGGCTTTCAAATGGTGTCTGTGCTTGCATTGTTCCATAGGATAGAACGGTTACTAAAAGGAAAATTAATGTTCTCATTTGTTTTTGATTTTAATTTTTAATGATTTTTGTCGTAATAATATATGTTTTCGTAATTTCTATTGGCGATTGTAGCATAGATTGTTGAAGAATTTTCCTGCAAGCCTTTGTACATTTTTTGTAAAAAAGTTTTTGAAGATTTTGATTCTGCTTCTTGCAACAATGATAAAGGATCTGGCCTGTATGATTTGGTTGATGCCGTAGCGACATCTTGAGTAGTAATATTATTTATTTTAGTTTCTACTTCTTTCAAGAGTTGTTCCGGGCTTATATATGATTTGATTTTATTATTAGGCTTTAGGTCGTTTGCAATATGATTATCAATAGGACTTGTTGCTGTAGTCAAATTGTTATTTGTTACAGTGACCAATTCATTTGTCATCATTTCACTTGCTAACAATGAACTTGCTGTTTCTGAAATTTGTCGAATGGCATTTTTAGATACAGCCTTATTGTTTTGACTTGACATTGGAACATTATTCATATTCGATGATGCGTCAATTTGTGTTTCATCTAATACTTGATTTGAATTTGACCCGATGACTGCCATTTTCATTGGTTCGCCATTATCACTCATATTATTAATGTCTATTCCTTGTAAAGTTGCCAAGATGGTATCATTTTGAAGCGATCTATTTGCCAAATTATTCCATATAGCAACTGCGGCAACCACAGCGACAAATGCTGCTGCAAATTTGTATGTTTTAAAGTTATTTTGTTTGATAACAGGACTTTCTTCGACATCCAGTAGGATATCTAATCTTGACCAGCTCTCCTCTGAAGGAGTCACATTTCTGTTGTCGAAATACAATTTAAATTGTTCGTCAATATTTATATTTGATTTATCCATGATTAACCTGATTTAAAAGATTGATTTTGTCTTGCAATAATTTACGTGCATAAGCCAATTGAGATTTTGATGTTCCCTCTGATATTTCTAGTATTTCAGCAATTTCATGATGTTTATAGCCGTCAATAGCATAAAGGTTAAATACCATTTTACAGCCATAAGGCAGTGTATCTAAAATTGCTTGCATGTCGTTTAAAATAAGATTTTCGTCGGTGCGCATATCTGCAATGGCCATATTTTCATCTGGTTCAGTGAATTCCATTTTCTTTTTTGATCGTATGTAAGATAAGCATTCATTAATGGTTATCCTTCGTAGCCATGGTTCGAAAATCGCTTTGTTTTCAAGCATATGTAAACTGCGAAATACCTTTAAAAAAACCGTAATCATTACATCCTCAGCTATAAATGTATCTCCTATATACTGCTTGCAAATACTTAGCGTCCGACCACTATACTTTTCGTATATCATCTTTTGCGCCTTTCGATCACCGCTTTCAGCTCTCGTAAGTGCAATGTTGATGTCTGTTTGTAAACGTATAAGGTTCATACACTTTGTTTCGTTTTGTAATTATTAGACGTTGGAAGTTTTATTATGGTTGGAAAAGCATTGAAAATTATTAAAAATGATATAATAAATTCCTGAAAACACTGAATAATCCTATAGCAATTTTTACGATATTGAAACTGCGATTAGTTTCAATACAGGTGAGATGTACATTATGGCGTTCTTATCAGATCAACATATACACAAAAAAATGTATCCTGAAATATGATTAATATTGATATAGATATTTACATTAATAAAATGAGCATTGTTTTAATTTGTTGTAATGTAACCTTTAGGTCTTACCTTTTTCCACAATGCAATACCTCCTTCAATAATAATAACAACGACAGTACCGTATAACAAACCTATAATAAACTCTTTGAAGATATCAGGCATATCTTTAATTATCTCAGGTATGTATAAATGGCTATGAATGAAAATACCTCCCGACACTAGGATAAGAGCTATTGTTCCAATGATGGAAAGCGCTTTAATAACCATTGGCAGCAATTTGACAAGCAAAGATCCAACTTTTGAAGCAAAACTTTTGCGTTTTGACTTTTTTAAAAGTAAAAATCCAAAATCATCCATTCTCACGATAAGTGCAACGATACCATAAACTCCAATGGTCGCAAGAATCGCTACAAAACTAACAGTTGCTATTTGAATATGAAGCGGTTGGTCGATGACAGTACTCAATGCTATAATTACAATTTCAATCGAAAGAATGAAATCTGTCTGAATCGCTGATTTTATTTTTGTAGATTCATCAAGTTCTTTGAGTGCATCTTCTTTTTTTAAATCGGATTGATTAGAAGGGGTAATTTTATTTTTCACAAATTCTATTACTTTATGCATACCCTCATACGATAGATAAATACCACCTACCAATAAAATATATTTGATTACATTTGGGTAGTAATAACTTAAAAGGAAAACGAGCGGTAAAATAATCAATTTATTTACAAAAGACCCTTTAGTTATGGCCCATATAACGGGAATTTCTCTTGAAGCCAAAAAACCTGTCGATTTTTCTGCATTAACAGCAAGGTCATCAGCTAACAAACTTGCTGTTTTTTTTGTGGCTAATTTACTCATCGATGCTATGTCATCCATAAGCATACTGATATCATCTAATATTGCAAAAATTCCTGATGCCACCTGTTATTTGTTTTTATTGATGCAAAGATATTATCTTCCTTTTAGAAATATAAAATTATTTTTGGGCGGGTTAGCTTAAAATATTTACATTTTTTACTTTTCATATAAGGAATTTAACCGTCAAATGTAAAGTTTGATTATTCATGAGGTTACAATGTAAACCCCATAGCCCATATTAAATGCAAAAAAAATATTTAGGAATTAAGCCAGATTAATTGATGTATAAATATACCTTATTCCACAATTGTGAGAATTGACATGTCTAAATAAAATAACGAAGGTGTAAAACGCAAGATATTTTTAGGGTTATTTTTATATGAAAAGGTGCAACATATTGTTAACGAATGGTATAGGACATGAATAAATTTTAGATATATTTTTTTTTGGTAAAAACAATGTTACGGATTTGACTACGAAAGGTTTTAAGAATAAATTATAGTATTGCCAAGATTTTATTTAGAACGTTTCTAAATAATAAGAAACATTTCTTAAAAATTGTATTAAATCTAACAGAGTTATAATTTTGTCTCTAAATTTTGAAATTTTACATTTTTATTACAAAATAGCCGAGCTTTTCGGTGTAATTAAAGAAAAACCAATGGTGATTTACAAGTGTTTAAAAATCAGTATTTTAGCAATTTTTCTTTCTTTTTTAGGGGCAAGTACACTAAGTGCTCAGGTATCAGCAGATGCAGGAAAGGATTTGTTTAAAAATTATTGTGCTTCATGTCACAATAAGGATATGAGAAGTGCTGCAACCGGTCCTGCTTTAGGAGGTACTGAGGAAAAATGGGGTGATGAAGCTGCATTGTATGCATGGATTCGTAATTCTCAGGATATGATTAAAAAAGGACATCCAAGAGCAGTAGAATTATGGAATCAATATAAGCCTGTTGTGATGACTGCGTTTCCGGATTTGACGGATGATCAAATAGGAAGTATCATGGCATATGTTAATGGAGTATACGATGGTTCATATGGTGCTAAACCAGGAGCTGCCGTAGCTGCTGATAGCTCGACAACTGAGTCAAGTGGAAGTAATATGCCGATTTACCTTATTATTTTAGCAGTTTTAGCGGTCTTAGCTATTGTTCTTGCTAAGATTATTACAAACTTAAATTCTATAGCCGCTGCTAATGAAGGTAAGCAAGTAGCGCCAAGAACAATAAAAGAGATTCTGACAACAAAAGGAATCATTTCATTTTTGATATTCGCAGCTATTATATTAGGTGCGTATACTACAGTTAAAAAAGCTACTGAATTAGGTCGACAGGAAGGTTATGCACCTGATCAGCCTATTAAGTTTTCACACGAAACACACGCGGGTTTACATAAGATTGACTGTCAATTTTGCCATGATGGTGCAAGAAGGTCTAAGCATTCAATTATCCCAAGTACAAATACGTGTATGAATTGCCATGAAGCTATTAAGAATGGTAGCCAATATGGTACTGCAGAAATAACAAAAATCTTTGCTTCTATCGGTTTTGATCCATCAACGGGTAAATATATCGAAAATTACGAATCAAAATCAGAAGATGAAATTAAAGCGATTTTTACAAAATGGATTGGTGACCAATATAAAGAAACCAAAGAGTTGGCAGATTTGGATTCTGACGGTGAAAGATTAGTAGCTGAACAGTGGTTGGGTATTAAAAAGTCTTTGACAAACGAAAATAAAAAGCAAATTCAAGGACCTATCGAATGGAACAGAATTCATGCTTTACCTGATCACGTTTATTTTAACCATTCTCAACACGTGACAGTTGGTAAATTAGAATGTCAGACTTGTCACGGTCAAGTTGAAAAAATGGATGTCTTGACTCAAATGTCCCCATTATCTATGGGATGGTGTGTAAATTGCCACAGAGAGACAGAAGTTAAATTTAACGAAAACGATTATTATAAGAATTATACCAGATATCATGAAGAAATTGCATCTGGTAAACGTGATAAAGTTACTGTTGCGGATATCGGTGGATTAGAGTGTCAAAAGTGTCATTATTAATCTAAGTATAATTAATATTAAAAAGATTTTAATCTACATAAATAATGGATAATAAAAAGGATAATATTTGGGTAGGTCAGATGGACTTGAATCATGATGAGGAATTTCTTCAATCATTGGATCAGGAGTTTACAGATAATCCGGGAGAGATCGCAGCAAATGCGGTTAATTTATCAGGAAATCGTAGAGATTTTCTAAAACTTCTTGGATTTGGCCTTGGAGCAGCTACTGTAGCTGCAGGTTGTGATATTCCGGTCAAAAAGGCAATACCTTATGTTGTTAAACCAGAAGAAATCGTTCCGGGTGTAGCGAATTATTATGCTTCAACTTTTGTTAATGGCGGTGATTATTGTGCAGTCTTAGTAAAGACAAGGGAAGGTAGACCTATTAAAATCGAAGGTAATGATTTGTCTGACATTACTAAAGGTGGTACTTCAGCCAGAGTTCAGGCTTCTGTTTTAAGTCTATATGATACGAACAGATTTACTGGGCCAAAATTGAAGGATGGAGCTTCATGGGTTGATTCAAATTGGGAAGATGTAGATAATAAAATAAAAAGTGCTTTAATTAGTGCTTCAGGTATTAGAGTTGTAACGAATACCATTTTAAGTCCGACCGCTAAAAAAGCTATGGACGAATTTACAGCAAAATACCCTTCTGCAAAGGTAGTAACTTATGACCCAGTTTCATCAACGGCATTATTAGATGCTAATGAGAAAAACTTTGGAGTCAGAGCTATACCTAGTTATTATTTTGATAAAGCTGAGGTAATCGTTAGTTTTAATGCAGATTTTCTAGGTACTTGGATTTCGCCTGTAGAATATACTACGGGTTATTCAAAAGGTCGTAAAATCGACGATATTACTAAAGCTAAAATGTCAAGACATATTCAAGTAGAAAACCACATGTCTCTTACTGGTTCAAATGCTGATAACAGAATTTTAGTTAGACCTTCTGAGCAGGGAGTAGCGATTGCACATTTATATAATGAAATTACCGGTGGTAGTATGTCAACTGCCGGATTAAACGATAGAGCAAAAGCTGCGCTTAAAAAGGTAGCTGTAGAATTAAAAAATGCTGCTGGCAAATCTATCATAGTAAGTGCGTCTGATAATATCAATGAGCAGTTGATGATTAATGCAATCAACCAAGCTTTAGGTAATTATGGAAATACACTTGATATGGCTACGCCTTCCTACCAAAGACAAGGTAGTCATGTAGCATTAAAATCTTTAGTTGATGATATCAAAAACGGCGCTGTAGATTGTGTTATATTCTATGGTGCTAATCCTGTTTATGACGCACCATTCGGCGCAGCATTAAAAGAAGGATTAAGTAAAGTTAAAAATAAAATATCTCTTGCTATTAGCAATGATGACACTTCTGATTTATGTGACATCATTGCTCCAATGACTCATTATTTAGAATCATGGGGAGATGTTGAGGCTAAGAAAGGTCATTTATCATTGATTCAGCCGACGATTGCACCATTATTTGATAGCAGACAACCAGAGTTGTCTTTATTGGTTTGGGCTGCAAGTGGTAATATTAATGAAGAGAGCGATCAACCTTATTATGAGTATTTGAAAGATAATTGGAAAAATACTTATTTCAAGACGCAAAGTGATTTTGGAAGTTTCCAAGGATTTTGGGATAACGTATTACATGATGGTGTTTATGTTTCAAAATCAGGAAATGCCCCTTCATATAGCAATGTAGAAATCGGAAGTGATATCACGAAACCATCTGCATCTGAATTAGAAATTTCTTTTTATGAAACAGTTCAGATGGGTAATGGCCAATATGCAGGAAATCCATGGCTGATGGAAATGGCTGACCCTGTAACGAGAACGGTTTGGGGTAACTACTTAACGGTACCTGTTAATTTTGACGGTGTTCGTTCAATGGTTGGATTTAAAAATCTAAAAGACGGTGATTTAGTAGAATTAACTATCGGAGATAAAAAAGTAACGGTACCTGTACTTCAGCAATTTGGTCAAATGCCTGGAACAGTATCTTTGGCATTAGGTTATGGTAGGAAAACTGCTGGAAATACCGGGTCAAATGTAGGTGTTGATGTTAATGACAGCCTTACTTTTGCAAGTAATGGTGTCGGATATTATAATACGAATGTGAGTGTTTCTGAAAGTGTAGGTAAAGAAAAGGATTTCTCTTGCGTTCAGTATCACCATACAATGGGGGTTAGAGGAATCGATAAAGACTCCAATACAGAAATAAATGCTGATGAGGCTGCATTGGTAACCTTTGACTATTTTACAGGAATTAAAGGGTTCCAAGGTGCTTTGACTGATAGGTCAGTAATTTATACTTCTAATGTAAGTGAAATAAAAGAAAAAACTGAGCATCTTCAGGAAAGAAGAAAAGTTGCTCAACATCTTAATGCTCAGCAAATCTATGGTGGTCACGATGACTTATATTCATTAGGCCATCATTGGGGTATGCATATCGACCTGAACGCATGTACAGGTTGTGGAGCATGTACAGTAGCTTGTATGGCTGAGAATAACGTACCGGTTGTAGGTAAACACGAAGTTGCAATACATCATGAGATGACATGGTTGAGAATTGACAGGTATTACTACGGAAATGTTGAAAATCCAAATACCGTATATCAACCTATGATGTGTCAACACTGTGATAACGCACCTTGTGAAAATGTGTGTCCGGTTAACGCAACCAACCACAGTGCAGAAGGTCTTAATCAAATGGCGTATAACAGATGTATTGGTACGCGATATTGTGCGAACAACTGTCCGTTTAAGGTAAGAAGATTTAACTGGTTAGATTATACTAAGGCAGACTTATGGCCAATTAACCAGCCAAGATTACAAGAGGAAAGTATCCCATTTGGTGCTGATAACCTAACAAGAATGGTGTTAAATCCAGATGTAACTGTAAGATCACGTGGTGTTATTGAAAAATGTAGTTTCTGTGTTCAGAGATTACAAGAAGGAAAACTGACCGCTAAAATCGAAGGTCGTCCACTTAGAGACAAAGATGTTAGCCCGGCATGTCAGACAGCATGTCCGACTGGTGGTATTACCTTTGGTGACTTTAATAACCCTGAAGGCGATTTAAACAGTAAGTTAGATTCACCATTAAATTATATAGCATTAGAAGAGATCAACGTTCGTCCTTCTGTTACTTATACAATGAAAGTAAATAACAGAGATTTTTCTTTAGATGCATAATAAATAATCACATTAAGTAAACAAAACATTCAAAACATAAATAATGAGTGCTGTTGTAAGTCCAATTAGAAAACCACTAGTAACTGGGAATAAGACCTATCACCAGATAACGGAAGATTTGATTTCCCCTACTGAAAAGTCACCGACAAAAGCTTGGATAATCGGCTTTATTTTAGCGGTTTCTGTAGCTACCTTTGGAGTATTTTGTATTATCTGGACGATTTGGGTAGGTATTGGTTCATGGAACCTAAACCGTACAATCAACTGGTCATGGGATATTACCAATTTCGTTTGGTGGATTGGTATCGGTCACGCAGGTACCTTAATTTCCGCCATTTTATTATTATTTAGACAAAAGTGGCGTACCGGTGTAAACAGGGCAGCTGAGGCGATGACCATTTTTGCAGTACTTTGTGCTGCAATTTTTCCTGTGTTGCACATGGGAAGAGTATGGTTAGCGTTCTTTATCATGCCATATCCAAATACGAGAGGACCATTGTGGCCAAACTTCAACTCGCCGCTACTTTGGGACGTTTTTGCGATTTCTACGTATTTTACAGTATCATTATTGTTTTGGTATACTGGGTTGGTTCCCGATTTCGCAACCGTTAGAGATAGAGCTAAAGGCTTAAGAAGAAAGATTTATACGGCATTGTCATTTAATTGGACAGGATCAGCAAAACACTGGCAAAGATGGGAATCGTTATCTTTGATATTAGCAGGGATTTCAACACCTTTGGTATTATCAGTTCACACAATAGTAAGTTTTGACTTCGCGACTTCAGTAATTCCAGGATGGCACACTACCATCTTCCCACCATATTTCGTTGCAGGAGCGATTTTCTCCGGATTTGCTATGGTATTAACTCTAATGATTATAACCAGAAAGCTTTTGAAGCTTGAAGATTATATTACTCTAGAGCATATTGAATCTATGAATAAAGTGATTCTTCTGACTGGAACTATTGTGGGGGTAGCATATCTTACTGAGTTGTTTATTTCATGGTACTCAGGATATATATATGAACAGTTTGCATTTTTTAACAGAGCACTTGGACCATATTGGTGGTCATACTTTGGTATGATGTTTTGTAATGTGATTGCACCTCAGTTTTTCTGGAAAAAATCATGGAGGAGAAATATAACTTTGACATTCTTCTTATCAATAGTTGTAAATATCGGTATGTGGTTTGAGCGTTTTGTTATTATCGCGACTACTCTAGCACGTGATTATATACCTTCAAGTTGGAGTTTATATTCACCTAGCTGGGTTGAAATAGGAATTTATATAGGTACAATGGGTATATTCTTTACCTTTTATCTTATATTTGTTCGTGTTGCACCTGTGGTAGCAGTAGCTGAAATTAAAAGTATCCTTAAGACAGGTGGTGATCAGTATGTGGGAGAAAATGCAACATCAAAGCACCATCATAACGAACATTAATAAATAGAATACATCATATTTTTATATAAAATTAAAACCATTTTTGATGGCAAATTTAGAAAACAGAGAAATAATTTACGGACTTTACGATGACGAAGAATATTTGTTGAAAGCCGTTAAATCTGCTAAAAAAGATCATTTAGAGATTTATGATGTTTATACACCATTTCCAGTGCATGGATTGGATGAAGTCATGGAACTTGAAGAATCAAGATTGCATATAGCTGGATTTGTATATGGAGGTATTGGTACTTTGACCGCATTTTTAGGCATGACATGGATATTTGTTAAAGATTGGCCTACGATATTTGGTGGTAAACCTTATTGGTCAGTTCCAGCTTTTATTCCGATTACATTTGAAATGACCGTATTATTTGCAGCTATTGGTATGACTGTATCTTTCTATATTGTCAGCGGACTCGGACCAAATGTTAAAACAGTTCGTTTAGATGACCGCATAACGGATGATAAATTTTGTATAGCTTTTGACAAATCAGTTGTCAATTCCGGAGATGTAGAAATGTTCTTTAAAAATACCGGTGCATCTGAGATTAACACTAAAAATATATAAGTAGTATTTGCGATGAATAGTTTGAATAAATTTTATGGATTATTTTTGCTGGCCGTTGGTATTTTTTACACATCATGTCAGTCAGCAACCGGTAATCAAACCGGAAGTGAATATATGCCAGATATGGCCCATCCGGTATCATACGAAGCCAATCTTTTTGTATATTACAAACACAATAGATGGGGAAGTGCTGAAGACTTACATAAGTTGTCACAACCTCGTAATCCTGTAGCAGGAACTATAGCCAGAGGAATGGCAGGTCAAGCTCATGAAAGTAATTTTACTTTTAGACCAAACGGTGCAGTTAATTATTATTATGCTGATACTGAAGAAGATCGTACAAGAGCCATTAATGAAATCATCAACAACCCTTATCCAATTTCTGATAAGAGTCTTGCAAATGGTAAGTTATTATACAATATACAATGTGCAATATGCCATGGTGATAAAGGTGATGGTAATGGTTATATTGTAAGAGAAGATGGTGGTAAATATCCTGTTCAACCAGCAAATTTCCTTCTTGATGATTTTGTAAAAGCCTCTAATGGAAGATATTACCATGCAATTATGTATGGTAAAAACTTAATGGGTTCATATGCGGACAAATTATCATATGAAGAGCGTTGGGATGTAATTCAATATATTAGATCATTACAGGCTTCTAGTCTAAAATTAGAATATAATGCAAAGTCTAATACATTGAATAATACAGATACCCCTATAAGCCAATTTGTTAAGGCTTCAAAAGATAAGAATCCTATTGTTGAGGATGCTTCTTCTGATATGGAGTAAAATGTAATAATATACAAATTTTTAAATCTTATTGAGTAAAACATAATAATACGAAATATGAACCAATATAAAATGACTGCATCAACAAGAAATGTACTATTCGGTGCCATAGGTCTCGGGTTGGTATGTATGATTTTGACATGGTTTGGTGATGACAGTTACCATACACGATTTTGGTCTAACTTCCTGCACAATTCTCTTTTTTTTACTATGATTGCAACTATGGGGTTGTTTTTTAATGCTGCCGGTATTACTGCATATGCTGGGTGGTATGCAACCTTCAAAAGATTATGGGAGTCTTATTCGATGTTTATCGGTATAGGTATATTTTTAATGATTATTCTAGGACTCGGAAATTATTTTGGATGGCATCATTTATACCATTGGGCTGATAAAGCTGGTGTAGAATCAGATACGGTCTTAAAAGGGAAATCTTCTTTCCTAAATAGTAATTGGTATTTTTTTGGAACACTAATCTTTGGTGGTATTTGGGCATATTTGGCTTATAGAATGCGCGCATTATCAATAGATGAGGACAATCATGGCGATGCTAGTTTTAAACAACATAAATCCATGCGTGTTTATGCAGCTATTGTTTTACCAGTTATCGGATTTTCAAGTGCTGCAATGATGTGGTTGTGGTTAATGAGTGTAGATGCTCATTGGTATAGTACGCTTTTTGCATGGTATGCTACGGTAAGTGCTTTTGTAGCAATGATAGCGATTACTATTTTAATGATTATTTTTCTTAAAAGTAATGGTTATTTAAATGAAGTTAATGCAAACCATTTACACGATTTAGGCAAGTTTTTATTCGCATTTAGTGTTTTCTGGACATATCTTTGGTTTTCTCAGTTTATGTTGATTTGGTATGCTAACATTGGTGAGGAAACAATTTATTTTAAAGAAAGATACAATAATTATCCTGGTTTATTTTTCTTCAATATAGCATTAAATTTTCTAGTACCATTTTTTGCTTTAATGAGAAATGACTTAAAGAGAAAAGTGGGTTCTTTAACTATCGTTTCTGTTTTAATGTTGATCGGACACTGGGTTGATTACTTTTTAATGATAAAACCAGGTACCTTATTGACAGCGCAGCATGCTGCTCATGGTCATGAAGCTATGGATAGTGTTGATCATGCTGCACATGGTGCTGAACACGCAAGTAATTTTGTTGCCGGTTTCACTATGCCTGGCTTACTTGAAATTGGAACATTTATTGGATTTTTAGGGCTGTTTGTTTATTTTTCACTTATGGTATTATCTAAGGCACGTCTTGTACCTAAAAATGATCCATATATTGAAGAAAGTATGCATCACCACGTAATATAAATTTAACTAACATAATCAGTAAAAAGATAAATTTTAAAAGATGATTTATTTTGTTGGAATAGGAATTATAGCATTGATTGCCATCGTAGTCATTCAGATAGGAAAGCTTTCTGAATTAAGTGCTAAGATAAAAGGTGAAGAAGCAGTTGAACTTTCTAATAATAATACACAAGCTAAATTAGGTATTATTTTCCTAATATTATTCTTAGGGCTTACAATATATACAGCTTTTTATTATAAGAATGAAATGTTTCCTTACGGCCCGTTAAAATCAGCATCTGAACATGGGTTTGCCGTTGACAGGCTTTTTAATATTACATTAGTTGCAACGGGATTTGTATTTATCCTCACTCATATCCTTCTTTTCTGGTTTACATATAAATACAGAATGAGAGACCCTAAGAAGAAGGCATTGTTCTATGTAGATAACCTTAAACTTGAAATGGTTTGGACACTTATTCCTTTAGTTGTTTTCGTCTTGTTAGTATCTCAGGGTATTTCAATAATGAATGATATTTTTAGACCATTAACGGATGAAGATAAGTATTTGGAAATTGAAGCAACTGGATATCAGTTTGCATGGGATATAAGATATCCTGGTGATGATGGTAAACTTGGTAATAAGGATTTTAGATTAATTGATCCTGCTTCAAATAGTATTGGTATTGATTGGAATGACGAAAAATCTTTAGACGATATAGTATTAGGTGGTACTGACAAAATAGTAATCCCTAAGGATACATTAGTACGTATTAGAATAACTGCTAAAGATGTATTGCATAGTTTCTTCCTTCCTCACTTTAGAGTGAAATTGGATGCAGTTCCAGGAATGCCAACTTTCTTTGCATTCAAACCTGTTAAAACAACTAAAGAGTTTAAGGAGGAATTAAAGAAATATCCTGAATGGAATGAGCCAGCTGACCCTAAGGATCCAACTGGGCCAAAGAGATGGGAAGTTTTTGAATACGAATTGGCTTGTGCTGAGTTGTGTGGTAAGGGACACTACTCTATGAGAAGAGTTGTAGAGGTTGTAGAGAGAGATGAATATGAAAGTTGGCTTAAAGAACAAAAATCGTTCTACTACAACAATATTAGAGGTACTGAAGCAGACCCATGGGATGGTAAAAAATTATTCCCAAATGAGATTAAAGCTAGAGCAGAGGAACTTTCCAAAGAAATCAGTGATATCATGTCAAGCACTGAAAATGTTAATGGTAAAATAATTTTGTTAAAACATGTTTTTTATGAAACGGGTTCTGATGCAATTAACAATAAACTTTCTAGATATGAGCTTGATAATTTAGTTGAATTATTAAATAAATATCCAAGCTTAAGAGTAGAATTAGCTGGTCATACAGATAATGTGGGTGATGATGCTGCGAATATTACTTTGTCTGAAAACAGAGCAAGTAATGTAAAGCAGTATCTATTAAGTAAAAATATTTCTGCAACCCGATTAACTTCAAAAGGTTATGGTGAAATGCAACCGTTAGAATCTAATGATTCGGCTGACGGAAGAAGAAAAAATAGACGAACAGAACTTAGGGTTATTTCTAAATAATTTTTATAAAAATTTTAAAGTAAAATGGCAAATATTTCCATTCAGGAAGATGATGTTTTAATAAGAGAACAGGGTTTTAATGACCATTTTCACGATCATCATCACGGTGATAAATATAAGACTAGCTTTTTAACGCATTATGTGTTCTCTCAAGACCATAAAATGATATCCAAACAGTTTTTAATTACGGGTATATTTTGGGCTGTTTTGGGAGCTGCATTTTCTGTAATTTTCAGATTACAATTGGGTTTTCCGGAAGAAAGTTTAGCGTGGATTAAACCATTACTCGGAAAGTGGATAGTTATTGATCCTTCAACGGGTATGGGTAAATTAGCACCTGATTTTTACTATGCATTAGTTACTATGCACGGTACTGTGATTGTATTCTTTGTATTAACAGGAGGTCTGTCAGGTACATTTTCAAATCTTTTGATCCCATTACAGATTGGAGCACGTGATATGGCTTCTCCTTTTATGAATATGTTATCATACTGGTTTTTCTTTTTAGCTGGTGTTATAATGTTTTATTCATTATTTATTAGTACAGGACCTTTCTCTGGAGGTTGGGTAGCATATCCTCCGTTGAGTGCACTACCACAAGCTGCATCAGGATCCGGAACGGGAATGACATTATGGTTAATCAGTTTGGTGTTTTTTGTTATATCTGTTGTCCTTGGTGGTATAAATTATATTACAACGGTTTTGAATCTTAGAACTAAAGGAATGACAATGTATCGTATGCCATTGACCATGTGGGCGTTCTTTATTACAGCTATTATTGGATTATTGACTTTCCCAGTTTTAGTATCTGGATTTTTTATGTTAATATCTGATAGGAGTTTAGGAACAAGTTTCTTTTTAAGTGATATATTTATAGCCGGTGAAGCATTAGATAGAGTAGGAGGTAGCCCTATTTTATACCAACATTTATTCTGGTTTCTTGGTCACCCTGAGGTTTATATTGTAATATTACCTGCGATGGGTATCGTATCTGAAGTTATGTCTGTACATGCCAGAAAACCGATATTCGGATATAGAGCGATGATTTATTCATTAGCTGCGATAGCATTAATGTCTTGTATTGTATGGGCGCACCACATGTTCGTTTCTGGTATTAATCCTTTCTTAGCAAATTTCTTCTCGTTCTTTACGATTTTGATTGGAGTACCTTCATCTATTAAAGTATTTAACTGGTTGACTACTTTGTACGGAGGTAACCTGCGTTTGAATACACCGATGTTATTTGCTATAGGTTTTGTTACTTTGTTTATATCGGGTGGACTTACAGGGGTGTTTATGGGTAACCATGCATTGGATATTCAGGAACACGATACCTATTTTATCGTTGCCCACTTTCACTTAGTGATGGGTGTAGCTGCATTTTTCGGAATGTTTGCTGGTGTTTATCAGTGGTTTCCTAAAATGTATGGTAGATTTATGAACGAGACATTAGGTAAAATTCATTTCTGGGGAACTTTGATTTGTGCCTATGCAATTTTCTGGCCTCAGCACTATTTAGGACTTGCTGGTGTACCAAGAAGATATTATTCATTTGATGCATTCGAGGCATTTAAGCATTTTGCGGATACAAATAAATTTATCACCATTTTTGCTATTATAGCGTTTTTCCTTCAAATACTTTTCATTGTTAACTTTTTCTATAGCATTTGGCATGGTAAGAAGATGACAAATAAGAACCCTTGGAGTGCTACTACTTTAGAGTGGACGACACCAATAGAGCCAATACATGGTAACTGGCCGGGTAATTTACCTGTTGTTCATAGATGGGCATATGATTATAATAAGGATGAGCGTGAATTTGTAATGCAACATGTACCTCTTAAAGAGGGAGAAGTTGGAGATCATTAATTTATAATCTCAATTTTAAAATAAAAGTTTTAGAGTGAAAGATAGTAATGGATCGGTAGCAACGCTGTTAGTTAGTAGTCATCTAGTTAGTAAACTCGTTGATTATGGCCTGTTGATAAAATTAAGGCTTAGTTTGGTTGTTGTATTGTCATCTGTATTTGGATACGTTATAGTAAGTCAAAGTGATTTTTCTTGGTTACAGTTATTGACATTAGTACTTGGTGGATTTCTTGTTACCGGTGCAGCTAACGCATTAAATCAAGTTTTTGAGAAAGATTATGATTGTTTAATGGAGCGTACAGCAAATAGACCTGTGGCTTCAGGTAGGATGAAACAAACAGAAGCGATTATATTTGCTGGAATAGCCTGTATTTTAGGTACAGCTTTATTGGCAACATTTAATACGTTGACGGCTTTTATGGGGATGTTGTCTTTGGTTTTATATGCTTTTGTGTATACACCACTAAAACGATATAGTACAATAGCAGTAGCTGTAGGTGCTATACCTGGTGCATTACCTGTAATGATCGGTATAACAGCGTATGAAGGTCATATAACCGTTTTTGCTTTCTTGCTTTTTGTAATACAATTTTTGTGGCAGTTTCCTCACTTTTGGTCAATAGGCTATTTAGGTTATGAGGATTACAAGAAAGCTGGATATAAACTCCTACCGGAAACAAATGGACAAATTGATAGAAATTTAGGATTATCCTCCATGTTTTATGCAGTGTTGATGATTCCTGTTTCGATTCTCATGTTTATACGTCTTCCTCAAGTGAGTATTGGTAGTACGGTTATTGCTATAGTTTTAAGTTTAGCTTATATGTATTTTTGCTACGGGTTTCATAAGCGATTCGATAAAAAATCTGCTTTGTTGTTAATGTTTTATTCCTTTTTATTTTTGCCATTAATACTTCTAGGTTACTGGCTTTTTTAATCGTATCGTATTATGGAAAAGTTAATAAAATATAATCCCGGAAAAATTCACCCTCAAAAGTTTGCACTTTGGGTAGCTATGGCTGGCATTATCATGATGTTTGCCGCACTAACTAGTGCATATATTGTGAAGCAAGCAGCAGGCAATTGGCTTGAATTTAGTATGCCTGTTTATTTTTACTTTAGTACTGCAGCTATACTATTATCCAGTTTATTTTTGCATAAATCATTTACCGACTATAGTAATGGTAATGAAAAAGGGTACAAAACCTTTTTATTATTGGGATTTATTTTAGGCTCAGCATTCGTAGTTTTACAATATTTTGGCTGGGAAGCTTTATATGCAATGGGTGTTGATATGAAAGGTAATCCTTCAGGTGGGTTTTTCTATCTGATTACGGGATTACACGTTTTACACGTTTTAGGTGGTATTGCAGCTTTGATTATAACTTTAATAAATGCTTTTTCATTAAAATTTAAAGTTACTGAAAAGCGAAAGCTTAGATTTGATTTAGTAGTCAATTACTGGCATTTTGTTGACATCCTTTGGGTGTATTTATTTATATTTTTAATAGTTATTAAATAATTTAATATTATAGTTAATGGCATCAGATACTTTAACACACGGAACAAATACAGACCATAATGCTGACCAGGACAACTGGGGAGGTGGTAAAGAACCATTTAAAGCTTCTTATGGGAAGGTAATGATATGGTATTTTATACTTTCAGACGCATTTACATTTGCAGCATTTTTGATTACCTATGGTGCGTTACGTTTTAGTGTACCAACTTGGCCTGTGCCTGATTTTGTATTTAGTACATTTCCAGGCGGTTTTCATCATAAACCACTATTGTTTGTTACCTTTATGACCTTTGTACTCTTAACGAGTTCATATACCATGGTCCGTGCTGTTCAGGAAGGTCATCGTGAAAATAAGAGTGGTGTTGTTAAATGGATGGTATTAACTATCTTTGGTGGTTTAGGCTTTCTTGGTTGTCAAGCTTGGGAATGGACAAACCTTATAGCTAAAGAGCATGTGACTATTTTTAATAACCCTTTTGGTACGCATACAGAAAGTGGAGTTTATTTGATGGGTGATGGACATGATATAAAAGAAGGAGATACTTTCCAAGCGGGCGATTCTTATTTAATACATTTTCATGATGGGGAATACAAACCACTTCAATATAAAGTTACATCAGAGGGACCTGATAAGGATTCTGTAAAAGAACAGGTTATGGGGCCTAAAGCTTTTGGTGCTTTGTTCTTTTTTATTACAGGATTCCATGGATTTCACGTAAGTGTAGGCTTGTTTATACTAATTTTAGTATGTATTAATGCTGCTTCAGGATTGTATGTTAAAAGAAAGAATGGATATGAAATGGTAGAAAAGGTTGGATTGTATTGGCACTTTGTTGACTTAGTGTGGGTATTCGTATTCTTATTTTTCTATCTTCTCTAATTAATTGTTTTATTTAAAAAAAATAATATTATGTCAGGTTTATCATATGAGGCTTCAAAAAGCGTCGCATTAAAAACGATCCTAATTTTAGCTGTAATTACAATAGTCGAAGTTTTAGTAGCTTTGGCAGGTAAAGGTTATATTATTGAAGGTTTACATTTTCCACATGCATTTATGGGCTTAGTGATGGTTGTTTTAAGTATTACCAAAGCTTATTTGATTATGTATGAATTCATGCACCTTAAATATGAAGTTCCTACTTTTGTTAAAACCATTCTTTTACCAATTTTACTTTTAGTTTGGTTTGTGATTGCGCTTTTAGTAGAAGGTGGATATTACCTAAATTCCAGAGAATCGGTTGTCAATCCGGTAAAAACAGAAATAGAAAAGTAATTTCTTTTACATAAGATCAAAATTTTTTGATGTATTTTGATTTTAAATAGAGTTATATTCTAAGGAATGTAACTCTATTTATTTTTCAACTTTTTGTGTTTTTCATTGTTTGTTCATGTAGTATTATCCGTATATATATATCTTAATGAAAAAGGGCATCCCAATTTTTGCTTTTGTTATTTTTTTAGTTGTAATTCCTTTATTTACATGGCTAAATCTTCGTAAAGGTTTAGATTATAGACTTCAGCTTCGAAATGAATTAGTCGTTAAAGATAGTGTCGATTTGAAATTGGATACCTTACATTTACTTTCTAATAAAACAAACATTCTTATCCTTAAATCTTTTGACAGAGTTAACGATTTTGTTTCAGCTATCGAAGAGCATTTTAGCAAGGAGCAAAGTGTAAATTTTTATTCAAATGGATTTATTCATGAATCATTTCATGTTTTACCTGAGGGATATTTTTTAGATATTATAAATAAATACGATAGACAAACTTTCATATTAGTTGATACCTCTGGATATATTCGTAATACCTATTCGGATAAATCCGAAGATATTGGAAAATTACTCGAACATACAGCCGTGCTCATTCCGGGTAAAAAGCGTCCAACTATAGAATTAAAAAGTCAAAAAGGAAAAGTAGATGAATAAATTTCCAAACCCCAATAATTCACTTGCTAAAAAACTTACATGGCTTAGTTATGTAATTACCGTTATTGCTTTCATTTCTGTAGGTTTAATGCGTAGAGTTAAGTTTAATACAGACATCGATTTTAGCTTTGTACCAGCACTTAATGCGATAATTAATACGTTTGTTTCAATTTGCCTAATTATTGCTTTTCTATATATACGCAAAGGCAATTATTTAAAGCATAGAAAATATATGATAAGTGCCTTTGTACTTTCAGGGCTGTTTTTTGTTGGATATTTATTGTATCATTTTACAACACCTGAAACAGTTTTTTGCAAGGAAGGATCTATTAAATTGGTTTATTATTTTGTATTGTTTACACATATTGTCCTAGCTGGATTGTCGTTGCCATTTATTTTGCTTACCTTTGTCAAAGGATTTACGTATCAAGTTATGAATCATAGAAAAATGGCTAGATGGGTATTTCCAATTTGGCTTTATGTCTCAATAACAGGACCGATAACCTATTTATTATTAAAACCGTGTTATTTATGAAAAGGAGATTTTTAATATTAACGATAACTATAATACTTACTATTCTTGTAGTTCCCGATATGATGGCACAATGTCCTATGTGTCGTTTGACTGCAGAAACGAATCTTCAGAATGGAGGTACTGCCGGAATTGGATTGAATAAAGGGATTCTTTATCTTTTATCAATGCCATACCTTATTGTAGGTTTTTTGGGATACACATGGTATAAGAATCGAAAAAAGTTAGAATACAACGAAGAAAATCAGCAAATTGATACTAAATAATTTATTCGAGTTGTTAAAGCTGTATTTGAATTAAAAAATTTATAGAGTATTAGTAATAAAAAAAGGATGTTTTTGATTTGCAAAAACATCCTTTTTTGTTTATTTCAAAAGCTTATAGTAGGCTTTTGAAACTTGGTCTTTTTAAAGTAATATTCCCTAATCGTTCGATTTTAGCCTTTTCGTAATCGCTGAAGTTCCCCTCAAAAAATACGATTTCTGAATTATCTTCAAATGCAATAATATGTGTTGCTAATCTGTCGATAAACCAACGGTCGTGAGAAATGACAAGAACACATCCTGCAAAATCTTCGATGGCTTCTTCCAATGCACGCAATGTATTCACATCGATATCATTTGTAGGCTCGTCGAGCAATAGGACATTACCGCCCTCTTTAAGGGTCATAGCTAAGTGAACACGGTTTCTTTCTCCACCAGAAAGAACGCCGATCTTTTTTTGTTGATCATTGCCGGTGATATTAAATTTGCTTAAATAAGCGCGAACATTTACTTGTGTTTTACCAACTGTGATTAATTCTTGACCCTTACCGACAGCTTCCATTATCGTTAAATCCGGCTTTAAATCCTGGTGCGACTGATCTACATAGCTTAATTGAACGGTGTCGCCAATGATGATTTCACCACTGTCCGACTTTTCAACCCCCATTATCATTTTAAATAGAGTAGATTTACCTACACCATTAGGTCCGATGATACCGACGATGGCATTTTTAGGTATTGATGCCGTAAAATCATCAATTAGAATACGCTTGCCGTAGGCTTTTGAAATGTGATTGATTTCAATCACTTTGTCACCTAGACGTTCTCCAGGAGGAATGAACAATTCAAGTTTAGCTTCTTTTTCTTTTATTTCTTCATTCGCAAGTTTGTCGTAAGCATTAAGACGTGCTTTTCCTTTGGCTTGTCTTCCTTTAGCGCCCATACGAACCCATTCTAACTCACGGTCAAGGGCTTTACGGCGTTTTGATTCATGCTTTTCTTCCTGCTCTAATCGTCTTGATTTTTGTTCTAACCAAGAGGAATAATTGCCTTCCCACGGAATTCCCTCCCCACGGTCAAGTTCAAGAATCCAACCGGCTACATTATCTAAGAAATAACGGTCGTGGGTTACTGCAATAACTGTCCCAGGGAAGTTTTTAAGATATTGCTCTAACCAATGAACGGACTCAGCGTCTAAGTGGTTAGTAGGCTCATCAAGTAATAATATGTCCGGTTGGCTAAGTAATAATCTACAAAGGGCTACTCTTCTCTTTTCACCACCCGAACAAACAGAAATGGGAGTGTCGCCGATAGGGCATCGCAAAGAATCCATAGCCGTTTCGAGTTTGTGGTCGAGATTCCAAGCATCATATACATCCATTTTCTCCATGAGTTCGCCTTGCTGCTCAATAATTCTCATCATTTCGTCCTCATCAAGAGGCTCCATGAGTTTATTATTTACTTCCTCATATGCTTTGACGATATCGACGATTTCTTTTACACCTTCTTCGACAATCTGTCTTACTGTTTTTGATTCGTCTAATGTAGGTTCCTGTTCGAGATAACCGATTTTATACTCCTTATCAAAAGTGACTTTACCCTGGAAATTAGTATCTAGCCCTGCTATAATCTTTAATAAGGATGATTTGCCGGATCCATTAAGTCCTAAAACACCAATTTTAGCACCATAATAAAATGAAAGCCAGATGTTTTTTAATACAGTTTTTTGTGGTGGATAGGTTTTTGTGACACCTTCCATCGAAAAAATGATTTTATTGTCTGCCATAGATTATGTATGATTTTAAGAAATTTTAAAGTTGAGGGTTAAATAATAATCATTAACTATACTTAACTTAATTGTTGTTCAGTAGGTTTGAAAATTTTTGCATCAGCTACGAAAGTTCCAAAAGGTATTAAAGAAGCTAGATATGATATTACATTGGTTTTTAAATCCCATTTTGCCTGTAGGTTTACCAGAAAAACCAATGCAATGTACGCCATGAAGAGAAATCCATGTGCGTAACCAATGATTTTATTAGGTCCCGTGATGTCGTAAAGATATTTAAGTGGCATGGTAACTCCCAATGCTAAATAAGAGATTCCTTCTGCTAAAGCTATAAACCTGAGCATTCCGATTTTACTTGAAAAATTCATTATTCTTTTTTTTGCAAAGATAACTTTCTTTTTCAAATTGGAAAGGAATAAGGGATAATCGGTGATTATATCTTGTTGAACATAATACTTTAAAAATGAAATGGTTTTAACAATATAACTCTAAAAAGATTATCTTTAAACAAACATGTTGTCATATAAACAATTTAGTGTTTTTTTTACCAAATGCTTACTAAATGAAAAATGCATTTTCTTAAATTAATATTGATTTTCTAAATGATTAAAAACAAGTATTTGTCTATTTGATCTTTATAAAATGACTTTGAAATACTTGGTCATTAGATTTAAGTTGGACATAGTATATGCCAGAATGATCAAAATTGATTTTTTGCAACATATTGTTCAATCGATCAATCGTTCCATTTTCCTGATAAATCAACTGACCGGAAGCGTTTAAAATTGAAAGTATGCACATTGAAGTTATCGATTCTGTTTTCAATTGGATGAATTCATTATTTGAAATGAGATTTGGGATCACTTTTAAATGAACTTCTTTCATTGCATCATCTGTTTTTACGATTTTAGGCCATACTAAAATCTTAATACCATCATATCCAACTGCATAAACTTCTCTAGTGTTGTCTAAAAATGGAACGTACGTTTTTCGATTACTTAAATCACCAGTCCCAGTTAGTGTGGATTGGAGAAGGTTTCCAATTGCATCATAGGTTTCGAAAGCTACACTATTTTTCCAAATAGCGTGGTCTATTTCGAGATGAGGAAAACTTCCAAAAAAATGCTCGATATACCCTTCGCCATTTTGACCTGAAAGTGTCAATTTTTTACGGTAAGTGTTTGCGGTTAGTGCACTTATATAATGGATTACGGGTGAAACAGGCTGTGTACTATATTTGTTTTGAACGGATTGGATGGCTTGATCTATCTGTGATTGTGTGATTTTAAGGTGGCCAATTCCATAGTCGTTAATCTCGGTATCAACTATTCTTAATATACCCATTCTAATAAAGAAATCGGTCAAGTCTTCCTGAACAGCATCGCACGTGTTTTTATAAAAATTAAGGAGAAGTGTACCATTGTCCAATCCACTTTCATCCGTATTTCGTACCTTTTCTGCAACGTATCCGTACCAGTGCGCATAGTCAATAGCATCCATTGGAGGATTTTCGTCATACGTTAATGGCAAAGCTTCACGACATGCACCTGCAACTTGATAGTAGAGTTGTAATTGCCAGAATGGTACCAATACCCTGAAAGGATAATCATGTTCGGTTTCCTGAATATGGGTTTCTCTTTGATAGAGTTCATTGATAATGCTATTGAATCTGTTCATAACTCTATTTGGTGAACCCTCGAGTTGGAAGACTTCTGATTCGAGTCTTGTATACGGTCTTTTTTCTCGATTTAGCAAATAATTTGCCCAGACAGTATAAATATTATTGGTGACTTCGGTTGTGCCAATCCAACGTAAGCCTGGACGTATTTGATTGATATGTCCAAATTCGTGTGAAATACCCCACATATCTAATGCTGAAACTTTAGAAATCGCAGTCGGACCCCATGTAAGATCCAGATGTATTCCTTGTCCGCCTGCGTAGTAGCCACCACCTGTACCAGATTGGCCAAAGATACGGTTGGTAATGTTGAGATTGTATTTGTATAATCCCATTTGTATGCGCTGCCATTGTACAATACTGTCATAAATTTGAATTAGCGGATTTATATCAATCGGGTTATTTAACCTTAGCGGAATACGGTCATAATTAAGGTGAACATATTTCCCTAATAAGTCTACTTTTTTATACGTGTTTTTTGAAATGAGGTTCTGCCAGTCCTCAGCGGTATGTTCTTCAATATCATAATATCCATTTATACTACCATTAACAATATTGACTCGGATAGAAGGAGCATTTTTAGGTGTGTCAGCATTGTAAGAAATGTATCCTAGTCCCGTACCACGCATAACGATAATATTGGTGCCATTATTTAGTTGATAGGTGTAGTCGTCCGGATTTTCCTCATTGGCAAAGTCTTTAACACGTAAATAAGCCGGATCTGAACCTATGCCTGAAACAAAAGCGACAATAGTATCACCTTTGGCAAATAATAATCCAGTTGGGTTTTCAAAAGCGTCATAACGGGAAGTTTTAAGCCTACGACTAAGATGAGATAGTGATTCATAAGCATTGTAAACCCTCGATCGTATTTTTTTTTGGTAGCTATCATCAAGTATACAGTATGCCAGAGATTGATAGAATCCGTGCTCCATTTTTACAATATCTAAAGAAGTGATATGAGGTAGAAGTTCATCATAAAGTACGGAACTAAATAAATCACTATATGGAAAAGTTTCCTGCCCGTTTTGATCGTTTTTTTTGTAAAATTCCATTTCAGCACAACTTACAAAACCTTGTTCGCCTGATTTTACAATGAGTTTTATTTGCTGAGTTTGAACCCTTGACGGGAAATGAACTCTGGTGTCTAATCCATTAAAGGCAAAATTAAAATCTGTAATATGTTCGTAATTTAATGAATTTTTATCTAAATAATAAATGGAAACCTCGCCAAAAAAACCGTTATAGCCTTCTTTGCGGGGGTAATAAATGAGATAATCAATTTCCTCCATTTTGTTAAAGCTATAGATTAGCTCAATAGGTAAAGCCGTGTACGCTTGATTCCAATTGGAGTGGTAAAGTGTGTTTAGGTTTCCGTCAAAACTTTTTTCGATATTTTCACCAGTTTGGTAAGAAGAAGCATATGAGCCTTCTTTATTGATATTTAGTTTGATATCTTTAATGATTTCTAGATTGGTAAGGTTGATATTACAGTCGAAACTACCATCGGGACGAACCGGTTGCGAACCAAAAAATTCCATTTCAGCACAAGAAGAAAAATTACCTACAGCAGCTATAACTGCGATTTTTATGGCATATGGATCTTGAATTGATTCCGGAAAATCCCATGATTTAGGATTATTATCAATTTTCCAATCTAAAGGTATCGTATTAAGCAGGAAAAATTGATCCGGACTTGATTTTTTAGAAACAAGAATATTTACTTTGGTCCAGACACCATTGTAATTACTAGGTCGTGGGTAGTATTTGATGCGGTTAATTTCAGGAACAAGATTGTTGAAATAAAAAGTTAGTGTATCTGGAATCGCATTTATAGCCCAATTACTATGATAAATAGTATTATAATCCCCGTCTATCATATTTTGCGTCTCAGCACCATCTTGAGCGGGTTGGAAAGAAGTAATATTGTAAACAGGCATCTGATATTGGCTTAAACCTTGTACACATATAAAGCAAAGTAATAATAATAGACAATTCTTATGCATGATAAATCGATTTATACTTGTATTTACTAGATAATATCTGATGTAATGAAATATAAAACATCAAAAAAAATAATTACCACAAAACTAACGAGAATAATTGACTGTAAAAGTGATTTGAAAAATGTTTTGCTTACTTTGTAAGGAATTGAATTATATTATGTCTTATCCGACATGACACTTTCTTGTTGGCCGATACTTTCATCGTGAATTACTTTAATCATTTCTGTGATAAACTCTTCACTAAGTCCATTTTGAAGGCCTCTTTCAACATATTTGTTGAAGATTTCTTTCCATCTATCACTTTGAAGAATCGTCATATTATGGTCGCGTTTGTAATTACCGATTTCTCTGGCTAATTTCATCCTTGAAGCGAGTATATTCATGATTTCATCATCCAGAATGTCAATTTCTCTCCTCAACTTATCCAATTGGGTACTAATTGCACTATTTTTTGGATGGTGATCACGGATGATTAAGTTGTCAATTAATGAGGAATAAGTTTCAGGAGTAATTTGCTGAGCAGCATCGCTCCAAGCTTCATCCGGATTAATATGGACCTCAATCATCAAACCGTCAAAATTAAGATCTAGTGCTTTTTGAGCTACTTTCGCGAGTAGGTGACGATTGCCACAGATATGGCTAGGATCGTTTATCAAAAAGATATCTGGCATTGCTGTTTTGAAGTCGATAGCAATTTGCCATTGTGGGCGGTTTCGATAAATTTTTTCACCAAAAAAAGAGAATCCACGGTGTATTGCCCCTAAATTTGTCAGACCTGCATTGATCAGCCGTTCCATACCACCCAACCACAAGTCGAGATCAGGATTTATAGGGTTTTTAAGTAAAATATGCTGATTAGTACCACGTAGGGCATCTGCGATCTCTTGCACGGCAAATGGATTAACTGTCGTTCGTGCACCTATCCACATGATATCAATACCATACTTTAGACAGCTTTCTACGTGTTGGGCATTGGCGACTTCAACTGCTAAAGGCAGGTTTGTAATTTCTTTTGCATTTACTAACCACGACAGGCCTTGTTCGCCAATTCCTTCAAATGCACCCGGGCGAGTACGAGGTTTCCAAATACCTGCACGAAGTATATCAACTTTGCCTGTTTGTTGTAATCTGACAGATGTCTCAATGACCTGTTCTTCCGTCTCTGCACTGCAAGGACCGGCGATTAATAGCGGCTTGTTGTTTTTATTAAACCAAGTATTTGCCATAAGTATTAACTATGAATTTTATAGAATATGTATACAAATTTACGATAAATATGTTGTTGCGAATAATAAGAATTGATTAAAATCGAAACAGTGATTTTATCGTAAAAATTTATTCAATGTACTATTAGCTCGCAATAACGCTTTGTAATATTGAATGTCAAAACGAAGTTGATCACTTATAGCTTAAATTTTGATTTTTACGGATAAAAATCGAACGAAAATATTATGTTTTAGGCTTTGATTGTGCATATTTTGGAATTAAAATGAAACTTGTAAACTAAGAAAATGAAAAGCATTTTAATTCAAATTGAATTTAAAAATCACGGCTAGTAAACTTTTTCCTTTTTCCATTTTTTAGGTAAAAAACGTGTAAAGAAAGATGAAATGACATTAGGGTTGAACTTTTTGTCTCTAAGCGCCATGATGGTAAGTAAAATAGCCCAAGGAGATAAAATGATACACGGTACCCAAGCTGCCTGGAGTCCGCTCATATCCTGCGATCGAACTAATTTTTCACCATAAATGGTACTAATAATAAACATCATGTAAAATAAAATCGCGACTAAAAGCGGATATCCGTAACCACCTTTTCGGATGATACTGCCCAGAGGTGCGCCTATAAACAGAAAAATGACACAAACTATAGCCCAGCTATATTGTTGGTTGAGCCGCAACAAATATTTGTGATATTGCCGATTGTATTCTGAGCTGTTACTTGACAAGTTTAGCGCCTCATCACGATCATTGGATAAATTGGCCTGCGCCTTGTTAATAACTTCTCTAAAGTCTAAGGAGTCAATAGACAAAACCCAATGATTAAGATTTTTGAAATTGACATTTTTTTCTTGAACGACGATCCTTTTTTGTGATTTTGAATTACTTAATGGGCTTTTGTCTTGATTAGGAATTTGTTGATTTTCTGTTTGGTAATCGACGTTTTCTATCTCATCAGCACTAAGTAAATCCCTATTTAATTCTGCTTGAAAAGGAAGTGTAGGGTCGATCGTTTTTTTATCGGGTTTTTGTAACTTTCCATCAAGTTTAGGTTGAAATGGACTATTGCTGTATGTAGCTAGAATTTCAGCGACCTGATCCGCTATGAAAGCGTTGTTTTTGTTGATTTGATTAGAAAAAGAGTCGATGGATTTAAGCAATTGTATGGAATTCATCATTTGTTCCCGGTCATTACTGATGCTAAAAAATCCGCCATCACCTGAAAAGGCGCTCATGTCAAAAGCGACTTTGTACTTGTCAAAATACATCCTGTTGAAAGGTAATTCAGTTTTAGTCCCAGCAGGATTAGTTCGCCTTTCTAATTCCTGATAATTGACACCGGTATCCAATTCCATGACAAAATACTTGCCTTCCTGTGCCGTGAACATTTTACCGCTTTTGGCCGTCGTCACACGTATAAGGCTTTTGTCGCTGGCGGTATGATCGTAAATAAGGACATCGTGAATATCTCTCTTGTTCTTATCTATTTTGCTAACGCGAATAATCGTTTCATCAAAAGCGTCATTAAAAATACCTTGTTCGATGGCTAGTGTTGACTTTTGTTTCCGAATGGCCATGAAGCGTTTATTAAATTGTAACAAGGCAGCCGGTTTTAGAAAATTTGCCGATATAATAGAAAAAAATCCTACCAAACAAGCGATAATAACACCGGGTAACATGATGCGAATGAGCGAGATGCCTGCTGATTTTAGACTGGACAATTCATATTTTTCCGCCATATCACCAAATACCATCACAGAAGAAATCAGAATTGTGATCGGAACAGCCATCGGGATGAGTGTCACGGCATAGTAAAATATAAGTTCTAGTAGTTCGAATATTGATAGCCCCTTACCTAATATTTCATCGATGTATTTCCACAAAAATTGCATGATTAATACAAATGTGGCTATGAAATACGATAATATCGCAGGTCCAATAAAACTACCGGAAATAAGTCTGTCTATCTTCTTCAATGCAGATGAGATAAATTAGAGTACAAAAGTATAAAAATTAAAGCAACTTGTCAGGCTTATGAACTTAAATCATTAAAATCAATTCATTTTTGTGCTCGTAAGTTACTTTTTTGATCGCATCACTTCGCTAAAAATAATAACGATATTATGCATATTTTGATTGTAATGGATGCTTTTTAAGTAATTGTAATTATAATATTATGTAAAGATAAAAGGCTTAAAACTTAACAAAATAGCATGTACAAATCGATCTTTTATAGTATGTTTATAAAGGATAAGAAGTGCTTAAAATGGGTATTCTATCAAAAAAAATTATACCTTTGTGACTTGTAATATTAATAATCAGCTATCCTTGATTGTACAAAAAATAAAGCTAATCCAATTTAGGAATTATAAATCTTTAGACATTGACTTTCATAGTAGAGTAAATGCGCTGACGGGTTCAAATGGAATGGGGAAAACCAATATTTTGGATGCCTTATATTATATGTGCTTAGGAAAAAGTTATTTTGCATCTGGCGATAGAAATGTTGTCATGCAACAAACCGATTTCTTTAGGATTGAGGGCGAAGTGATGCGTTATGACTATCCAGAACAGATCGTGGTTAAGGTACAAATAGGCAATAAAAAGGAAATCATCTCGTCGGGAAAAAAAGCAGAAACAATCGGGGATCATATTGGGCATTTTCCAGTGGTCATTATAGCGCCTGATGATGTGCAGATAATGTTAGATGGTAGTGAAGCACGTCGCAACTTTCTAAATAATACAATTATCCAGTCTGATCAGGCATATTTAGCAGATCTGGTTTTGTACAATAACCTGCTCAAACGAAGAAATAGCATTTTAAAAAGTTTTTTAGATGGAAGGAAATTCGATAGTTTACTCTTAGAGTCAGTTACAACACCCATGTATCCACCTGCACATCGCATTCATACACGAAGGCAAGAAATTGTAAGTAAGCTATCCGAAGTATTTGCAAAGACCTATGAAGAGATTGCACAAAGTTATGAACAATGTTCGCTAACCTATGAAAGTCAGTTGAATGAAAACCCATTGCCGTATTTAATGGATAGAAATCTTGAGCGGGACAGGTTTTTGGGAAGGACGACACAAGGCATACACAAAGATGATCTGGATTTTGAAATGAATGAAAACCCTTTGAAAAATTATGCTTCTCAAGGTCAACTTAAGTCATTTGTGCTGGCCTTAAAAATCGCTCAATACCGGATGATTGAAAATAATACAGATACTAAACCGATATTACTATTAGATGATATTTTTGATAAACTGGATATGATACGCGTAAAACGATTAGTGGGCTTACTTGTGGATAAGGATTTTGGTCAGATTTTTATTACAGATACACATACACAACGTATAAGTGAGGTTTTGGACAGTCTCAATACCGAATATAGATTGTTTAATGTGGAAAATGGAAAAGTGATTTAAATATTTTTTTCTTTATGTTATTTTCCATTTTCATTTAATAAGGATTCTCTTTCCATTTTTAATAATTTTGATACCTTTGTCATATTAATTAAAAATGAGTGAAAAGAAATAGATGGATGCATTATTAGATGTTTTGAAATACACGATACCAGCTTTAATAGTCTTTGCAACGGTGTTTTACTTGTTTCGGAATTTTTTAAATCAGCAGTATAATGTTGAATTACTCAAGTTTCGTCAAAGTCAGCATAAGGAGATTTTGCCATTGCGACTACAAGCTTACGAAAGACTTATGATGTTTTGTGAACGAATAAATATAGATAATCTTGCGTATCGGTTAAATTCTTCTGAAATGACTGTGTCAGACTTAAGAAGTGCGATGTTGATAGCTATACAACAGGAATACGAGCACAATGTATCCCAACAGGTATATATAAGTGATAAGCTTTGGGAAATAATCCAATTGGTAAAAGAGCAGATGCAATCAGTAATCTTGGAATCGGAAGGACAGACTGCTGCAGAGCTTATCGCAAATGTACGCATAAGAATCGCTGAAAACAAAGTTGATCCTATAATTTATGCAAAGTCCGCTATACGCAATGAAGCACAATTGTTAATGTAATGAAAAAAATATTTATAGTAAAATTTTTCAGTTTCATTTTATTGGCGACATTGGTAAGTTGTGGAAAAGTTTACCATGTTGCCAATGTTGAAACAAGGACATATAGAATAGATCGGGCATCATATCCTGTTGATGTAAAGATTGCAGCGATGTTGGAGCCATATAGGCTTAAATTAGAGGAGACGATGAATGAAGTCATTTCGATTAACGAAGAGGAATTGGTTAAAGGAAAGCCATCTTCTACATTAACAAATTGGTTTACGGACGTTGTCTTTGAGGAAACTCAAAAACTTGTTCAGGATTCTTTGGATTTCGCGATTCAGAATTACGGTGGAATTCGACTAAATGCGCTCGGAGCAGGTCATGTAACCATTGGAAAGATTTACGAAATCATGCCGTTTGATAATATTGCCTATGTGATGGAACTCAAAGGAAGTGTCGTTCAGGAATTGTTTGACAATATGGCGCAATCAGGAGGGTGGCCCGTAAGTCGGAATGTTTATTTTGAAATCGCATATGGCAAGGCTAAAAATATCAAAATCAAAGGACAACCTTTAGATGAAAATAAAATTTATTACGCTGTTATACCTGATTATATTGCGATAGGTGGTGATAATATGGATATGCTAAAGGAATGTAAAATCTACAATACACAGATTTTTATCCGGGATTTACTTATTAATAATCTTCGAGCCCGGTATGCAATGGGCTTACGTATCGTAGCGGATCATACAGCCAGAATAACGGAATAATCATGGACAGGAGAAAATTTTTAAAGCAATCAGCTTATACGGGTATTTTACTTACATCAGGAGCATTTCCTCTGCTCGCAGGAAGTAAAGATCCGGATATTACAAGACTGACTATATTACATACCAATGATGTTCATAGCAGAATGGATCCATTTCCGATGGATGGAAGTAAGAATCAGGGTTTGGGAGGTGTGGCGAAACGCGCAACGCTAATAAAAAGAGTTCGTTCCGAACAAAAAAACGTGTTGTTGCTCGATGCAGGGGATTATTTTCAGGGTACACCATACTACAATTTCTTTGGTGGGGAGGTCGAAATCAAGATGATGACTGAATTGGGTTATGATGCTGCTACATTGGGCAATCATGATTTTGACAACGGTTTAGATGGTTTGGAACGGCAGTTAGTTCATGCTAATTTTCCGATTATTAGTTCTAACTATGATTTTAGGGATACCATTATGAATAAGAAGACAATACCCTATAAAGTGTTTGTGAAAGACGGCATTAAAATCGGTGTTTTCGGATTAGGTATTTCATTAGATGGGTTGGTGTTAATATCTCATTATAAAAACACACTGTATCTTGATCCCATCTCAGAAGGTCAAAAATGGGCTACTTTTCTCCGCCATGAAGAGCAATGTGACTATGTAATATGTTTGTCGCATTTAGGATATAAATATCCAAAGGAACCACATAAAATTTCAGACCATATATTAGCAAAAAACACAAAAGACATCGATCTGATCATTGGCGGGCATACGCATACATTTTTGAACAAACCTGACAGGCTTCAAAATATGGAAGGAAGACCTGTGCTTGTATCTCAAGCTGGTTGGGCAGGTATCGTTTTGGGTCGATTAGATGTGTATTTTGAGCGCAATAAAAAGGATAGCTGTGTGACCTGCAAAAATATGCTGGTTGACTAATGTGAATTTTGAACATATTATCAATTAGTTATTTATTAAGAGAATAATAATACGTTAACATAGGGTTTTTCAGTAAGTTATAAATTACTAAACGTATGATATAAAATATTGAAAATGAGTTATTTATTATAAAAATAAATATATGAATTTTGTCTGCGATTAATTTTTTTTATAGTAAAAAAACTTAGACTTTTGCACCAATCCCGAAATTACGATCCTATTGTGATGAATATTTTTGAGTGGATATCAGAGGCTCAATATTGCTTTTGACAAAAGGGGGAATATAATTTTTTAAACATTTTTTATTAATTTTTCGAATGGTGAAGGATCATATACTTGCATGGAATGGGTGTCTCAATATAATAAGGAAAAGTATAGATTCGAAGCTCTTTAAAACATGGTTTGAACCAATCTCACCGGTAAGGTTAGTAGGTGATGCTTTGACTATACAGGTGCCAAATAAGTTTTTTTACGAAATGCTAGAAGAGCACTATGTAGAAATTTTAAAAAAGGCAGTCAAGACAGAGTTAGGAGCAAATGGAAGCCTTGAGTATAACATAATGATAGAAAATCATCGAAAGATTTCAGCTAATAAGCCTGTAGGTGAGACAAAGGCTGCAATTAAACGGGAAGATTTAGTGATGATGAATCCATTTGCTATACCCGGTATTCGAAAAATCAAAGTGGATTCACAACTAAATCCCAAGTATACTTTTGATAATTTTGTCATGGGCGAATGCAATCGTTTTCCAGGTTCAGCTGGATTGGCAATCGGTAAAAAACCAGGAGGAACAGCATTTAACCCATTAGTAATCTATGGCGATGTGGGTTTGGGAAAGACACACCTTGCGCAGGCTGTAGGTAATCAGGTTTTAAGTATTAGTGAAGAGAAGCAGGTTTTGTACTTAACGACGGAGAAATTTACCAGTCAGGTCATTCAGGCTATTAAGAATAACAATGTGGATGAATTCATGAACTTTTACCAGATGGTAGACGTCCTGATTATAGATGATATCCAGTTTTTATCCAATCGTCCTAAGACACAGGAAATATTTTTTAATATATTTAATCAACTTCATCAGTCAGGTAAGCAAATTATCTTGACTTCAGACCGATCACCTAAGGATTTAATAGATGTAGATGAAAGGTTGATTTCACGTTTCAAATGGGGGCTCGTCGCAGACCTTAAAACACCTGATTTTGATACGCGTCTTCGGATTTTAGATAAAAAACTTGAAAATGAATCTTTAATATTATCTCAGGAAATCAAAGAGTATATCTGTACACATATCAAGAATAATATCCGTGAGATCGAAGGTGTAGTAATTTCATTAGTAGCCCAGTCTACACTTAATAAGACTGAGATAGATATGAAGCTGGTTAAAAGTGTAGTTAAGCAATTTGTATCTCCTGTGGACAAAGAAGTTTCCGTAGAAAATATTAAGGCATTAGTAGCTGCACATTTTAATATACCAGTTGAGAAATTACAATCGAAGACAAGACTTCGCGATGTTGTAGTCGCACGCCAATTATCCATGTATCTGGCAAAAAATTATACCAATGATTCATTAAAAGCCATAGGTGCTTCATTTGGTGGTAGAGATCACAGTACGGTCTTACATTCGCTCAAAACAGTCAGAGATATGATGGATACGGACCAGGCATTTAAAGAAAAAGTTAACTACTTAGTTAAAAAAGTACAGTCAAGTTTAGTAAATGGATAGAAAATTATATTAAAATGATATCTTTGCGGCTTCATAGTAGTAGTATATGAGAAATTTAATAGTTGCAGCGATTCTTTTAGTAGGGGTGATCTCTTGTAAAAATAATGCAGAACCGCCTAAACTTGAATGGATTACAATTGAAGAAGCCGTAAAAATAGCGGAAGGAAATAACCAAAAAAAGTTTTTGGTAGATGTATATACAGATTGGTGTGGATGGTGCAAGGTGATGGACAAAAAAACGTTTACAGATCCCGAGCTTATAAAATATATCAATGAGCACTTCTATGCAGTAAAGTTTAATGCCGAACAAAAAGAGCCAATAATGTTTAAAGGCTCATTGTTTGAATGGCAACCTTCAGCGCGAGGTGGTGTAAATAGTTTGGCTGTTGGCTTGTTAAAAGGTAGATTGAGTTATCCCTCTATCGTTTATCTCAATCCCAATCTAGATCCAATTATTGTATCTCCGGGTTATAAGGATCCGGATAAATTATTGACAGAATTGAAATCATTATAACTTAATCGCCTCATTAATAGTAGGTTTTTAAGTCGATTTTGGGATATTAGCTCAGTTGGTTTAGAGCACTACCTTGACAGGGTAGGGGTCACTGGTTCGAGTCCAGTATATCCCACAAAAATAAGTTAGAAAATTTTTTAATTTTTTTTAAATTTTTCTTGCGAAGATAAATATTAGTCTTATCTTTGCGTCGCTTTTATAAGAAGCCGTTAAAAATCATAAAGTTTGGTTTTTATTTTAAGTACAATTTATACCACGGTGGGGTGGGTGAGTGGCTTAAACCAACAGTTTGCTAAACTGTCGTACTGGAAACGGTACCGGGGGTTCGAATCCCCCCTCCACCGCTTTCCGTATTAAATATAATAAATGCAAATATCTTATTTTATTTTAACGAGTTTATTTGTATGAATAGCTGAGATTAAAGAAACTTGGTTTAATTTAGTGTTAAAAAGAAAAATATTTCGGGGCGTAGCGCAGTCCGGTTAGCGCACCTGGTTTGGGACCAGGGGGTCGCAGGTTCGAATCCTGCCGCCCCGACAAATAGGGAAGTCAATTTTGGCTTCCCTTTTTTTGTTTTTTATAATATGTAATTACTAACAAACGAACAATAATTATATACTGCTCGAATAACCCTTGAAGTTGTATTATTTGCTACAAAAATTCATTCTCACGGATTTTTAAAACATTCCAGATTTAATATTTGTCGTCCTTTTTTGGTTTTCTGTTGCTCATTAGCAATGATTTGTTGCATATAGTATTATGCTAAATGAACGCTAAGTCAAGTCTAGTTGATTTAGAATGTCATTTAAGGTTACTTGAATGTGTTTTTACTTGATTAAATATACTGTTTTCAAGCCGAGTATTTCAATGTGATAAATACATTTACTTGACAATTGGCGTACTAAGTGAACTATTTAAAATTCACTTTTAATATGATCTTTTAAAAGAAAGAATTGTTTTAATCGTTAGAATATAAATCTAGCTAACAACGAATTTAGAAATTCATTTTTTTTTGTATCATAATCTACACAAAGTTCAATGATTTTCTGTGTGCAATAAATTACTATTTTATAGATTTCATGATTTCATCTACGGCCATTTTAAGTTGGGGATCTTTGTCATCTAGCAAGTCCAAAAAAGAATTTTTAATGTAAATATCCGGTTTTACTCCGGTTTTTTCCAGGTCAATTCCATCCAGTGTATAGACACCCCATGAAGGAAGCCGATAAGTCGAACCATCAACCAAGCCTTTAGCAGAAGTAAAGATAATCCAACGATAGGTCTCAGTACCAATTATTTTTCCTAATTTTAGTGCTTTGAATCCTGCAGCGGTAACTTCAGCATCGCTTAGTGAATACTGATTTATCAATAAAACAATAGGTTTGTCGGATGGTGCGAAGTTGGGTTGTATTGTAAATTCACCTTCGCGGTATTTCCACTTAAGGTATGGTCTTTGAGCGAGGAAATTCAATACTTTATCATGAACATTTCCACCTGTATTATATCTTAAATCTAAAATTAGCCCGTCTTTATGAACCTGCTGTTCTATCATATCTAATAAAAATTGTTCTAACGCTGGTGTGGACATATTTTTCATATAAGCATAGGCGATACGATTATTGCTCCATTTATTGACAAGGTGGAGGTTATTATTTATCCATTCGTCATATAGGAGCCCTTTTAATTGATTGTAAAAAATCGGGTGTACTTTAGAAATGATTTTAGTGCCTTTCCTTTCAAACTCTAAAGTAAGTTCCTCTTGAAGTTTTGGCGTCGTGAAATAAACATTTCTATTGGTAGATGCAGATACTTTTTGATTATTCACAGCAATGAGTTTGTCGCCTTCTTTGATAAGGTTATCCTTGTTGAAAGCCGGTGACTTTCTTATTATTCTATCAACGACAAACGGGTCATCTTCTTTAAATATAACACCAGTCTCATTTGTAACATAGGTTAAGGATTTTGCTTCTTCTTTACCATTTGAATTAAATCCAAGGTGGGAAGCGTTGAGTTCGCCGAGCATATCATTTAGCAATAAACGTAAATCTTGTCTGTTGCTAACACCTGGAAGAAATTTTTCGTAATTTTTTTTAATTCCATTCCAATTTTTACCATTAAAATTATCATCATAAAAATTTTCTTCAACTCCAGCCCAGGCTTCTTCGAACATTTGACGGAATTCAGATGCCAGATTTTTATCAAAATCAATTTGAATATTGATATTGTCAGGCTGCGTTTTTTCACCTTCTAATTTGTATATGGTACCACCAGATAGGAAGTAAATATCTTTTTGTATCTGAAGAAAATTCGTCGTTTCTCTTTTAAAAATCCGGGTAGTTTTAGGCTTTTCAAAGTTTTCGTAAATCGTCCTTAAGAGATATATACTGTCTTCACTTTGTCTGGAATTATAAAACAACATCGTTTTAGAATCATTTGCGAAGACATGCGGACTAAACTGATATCCATATTTATCCGATACCCTTTCAATCCTGTCTAAGATACCTTCGGTATTAATTGAAATTTCAATGGATGGTGTTATAACGCTGTCTTTTTTAGCGTCAGATTTTGATTTATCCTTGTCCTTATTGGCTTTATCCTCTTCTTTAAATAATCTGTCAAATTCTTCTGATTTATATGGCTTATCAAACCAATCCAAATCCATTCGATAGATATTAGATTTTTGGCTTCCTAGTGGATAGGATGGATTGAGTCTGTCACTGGCAAAGTAAATATATTTGCCATCTGGAGACCATACCGGATTGTCCTCAGAAACACTGGTATTGGTAAGGTTAATGTGTTTTTTTGTCTTGAGGTTATACACAAAGATATCCGTTTCAAAATTTCGGCGTGGGGTATATAAAACGTATTCACCATTTGGTGAGAAAGAAGGTTTGGAATTTTGAAAAGCCCAAATTTCATCTTTAACGATGGTTTCAGATTTTAAACTTTCCAAATCCATTATTCGTACTTCGTTTCTGCCACTATAATAGACTGCTTTTGAGTTTTTTTTGTCAATAGCGATATCGCGGTTGTTACGTTTTTCAGCAGTGAGTTGTTTTAGGCTTCCATTGCCGTCAGCAGCTAAAGTAAACCAATTTTGATATCCTTGCCATGTTTGATTAAAGAGAAGTGTTTTGTTGTCTTTAAGCCATTTTACTTCCATAACTCGTTCACTTCCATCGGATATCTGTCTTATAAATTTTCCTTTAGCATCAGAAACGAAAAGGATACCTCTACTTACAAATGCCAACTTTTTACCGTCAGGAGAAACATCGAAGTAGCTTATATTTCCATCAGTTGAGAAATTTTGATATTTTGACAAGATTAAATTTTTACTAATTCGCACTTCTATAGGGTTAGTCGTGCCATTTTTAACATTATATAGATAAAGTTTGTAATCTTTTATGAAAACTACACTACTACCATGAGCGGCTACAAATGGACTTTTAATTGATGTATTAAAATGTGTTAGTGCTTCTTTTTTACCATTTTTTATCCTATAGAGATTGTATTGACCATTTTCCTCGTCTGACACAAAATATATATTTCCATTTATATCAACTGATGGTTGGAAGTCCTCACCCAAATAGTCAGTATATTGCTTATATATGTGGGTTTTTGAATTGTAACCAAGTAAATCAGAGTTGTTTTCACCTTTATAATATTTGCGGTACAACTGCCATGCAGCTTCAGACGAATTCGTAAAAATATATTCGCCCGCCGGTGTTTCTACGATACCTACGGTAGTATTGAAGTAATTTTTAAATAATCTTTTAGGGGTATCTCCATTTATACTTACACAATAACTTGCAAATCCATTACTCCGATCAGAGGTAAAGTAAATCGTCTTACTGTCCCAGCTCCAATTTTCCATTTCATCTTTACCCGTGTGATAAGTCAACTGTTTGATATTGCCACCATTAACGGGGACTATATATACATCATAATTACCGTACTGGTTTGAGCTGAAAGCCAGCCATTGGCCATCTGGCGAAATGCGTGGATTGATTGCATCGCCTTGAAGTGATGTAACTCTTTCGGCAGAACCACCCTGGCTACTTACCCTCCAAATATCCCCATTATAACTAAAATATATCGTTTTACCATCCGGTGTTAAAGAAGGTCTTGAATTTATAAAAATATTTTCCTGTGCATTGAGTTGCGTGCTAATGATTAATATGAAGAACCAAAACAATTTAAATTTCATGTTAATAGGATTTGTAAATAAAGGCTTATATGTTGCAAAAATATAGAATATTGTTGAGATTGATGATATAGGGTAAACCAAATTCAAATAGGTATTCGATTAAAATTCATTTTATTTAGATAACAGACTAATTTCCAAATACAGAAAGAGCGATTTTAAGCGCTTACAATTAAAGAAAGAATCTGATTTTTAATTAAAAAACGATATGAATATATATATTAATTTATAGGTGTATTTTTACAAATGAATGTTGTTGTGAAACACGTGTAATTAATTATATTAAAATCAAAAAGCGGCTAATCATCATATAATTAGTTTAATATTTGAATTTTAAAAGCATAGGTTAAATAATCTGTATATCGGTTTTTAAAACGGTGTGAAACTTAAATCAAATTGTTTAATTATTTTTTGTATATTTGCATGGATTAAATCGAAAAAAATTCCCCCATGTCTAGACATAACGACAAAAATATAAAGGAAGTATTAGGTGAGTACCTTGCAGTAAATCAGAAGTTGGCTAGGGGCTATTATGCTTCACATATTGAAGAGGTATGGCGTACTAAAATGGGCACAACGATTAGTGGATATACGGATAAGATCTTTTTTAAAGATGGGGTGATTAAAATATACCTCAATTCTTCAACATTGAAAAAAGAATTATCCATGTCAAAGGACAAAATTAGAAATATGCTCAATGAAGCTCTTGGTCAAGAAATCGTTCAAATTGTTGAATTGTATTGATTTTGCGTTTTATAATTGCTTGGTAATAAAATCTTTGATTTTTTCTGAAATGGTTTTTTGACTCCATTTTCCTATCATTATTGTTATGATTATAACGAGGATACCCATGGCTAAAAATCCGTAGTATGTTTTTCCTAAAATTTCCCCTAAATATAAGGAAAGTGAAATAGCAAAAAACATAAACCCAATTATGGATAAACCTACTAAAATCATCAAATATATAAGAGAAGAAAGGACTGCTGAAAGTTTTTGAGCGACAACAGTTGCTAAGCTATTTACTTGATTTCGGGCATAATTTGTTACTTCGTCAGTAAGTTTATCAATTTGCCCTAACATTAGAACTTTAACAGATGCATATAGAGACGATTTGAATGAATTTGACTCGGTTTCTCCTTGTCTACCATTAAGTCGGTTTTCTATTTCATCAATCAATCTGATTAAAAATACTTTAATTAAGTTATTCCATTTTGAAAAATTCATAATAGTATATTTTTTATCATTATTTCAAATATTGTACCATATGCTATGTATTTCATAAAATGAATTTGTTAATTTATTTATTATTATAATATATTAATTTTAAATCGAAGGTTTTGGTGCTCTTAATTCCATAAAATTTCTACACTTAAAGTAATTTTATTTAAAAAAATTAAAATGAAATCATTGATAGATTCATTTAATTGCAATATGGTCTGATTTAGATTAATGCTGTAAACAATACATGCAAATTATTACGCATAATAACATATATCATTATTATGGAAAAGTTACCTTTGTGGATACATTTTAATGTGTATATCTATCGAGCATATGTTTAAATTTAAATTTACAGTTCTTGTTTTGTGTTTTGGAATGACTACTTTACATAGTCAGATTACTTGCAATATTATTGACAATTATGCAGATTTTATTCATGTCAAACGCTATGATGACGGTAAGAGAAAGTTTATATCAAAAAACGTTATAAAATCTCAAAAGGATGCTTGTTATTCTACTTTGATAAATGATAATACGATGTTTATCTATTATATATTATCTGGTTTTTCTTCCGAAGAAAACAATGCTACATTATTGGAAATTACTGACGAAAAGGAATTTCAGGACACCTATTTTTTAGATTTGAGTAAAGACGATAAATTTAATAGCATCATGAATGAACTCGTTAGTAAGACTTTAACGAATACGCAACCCAAAGATAGTGTTACGATGGATGCGTTATTAAATGTCGCAGTAAAGTATTTTTCCATAGTACGTATTATGGATGATGGGAAATATACTGGAAAAGTAGCTGTAGGTTTGAACGATATAAAAAAGACCTTAAACCATAGAAAACCATTTTTAGAAGCTTTTGCATGGGCAGCAATCTTAGATAATAAAGAAAACAATAATTTTCAATTAGATAATGAATTTAAAACTGCAATTAATGAAATTGAAAAAATTGAATTGGGTATCAGTCAGGATGATAGATTGTTAAGGGCGCAGGGCGCAATGTATATGATGATGTATAATAACCCTCAACTCAGAAACGTTTTGCGAACTGAATATGAAAATCATCAAGCATACTTACCGTTTGTTTTGGTATATTAATTTTCCAGGATTACAATTTCTGTCCGGCGATTATATCGATGCTCTGCTTCTGAACAAGGAACATTATCTTTACAATGATTGCGTAGACGGGTTTCGCCGTAACCTTTAATGGAAATGCGATCTTCATCAATACCATTTTCCGTAAGGTAATCTCTGACAGCATTGGCACGATTAATACTAAGTTGCATATTATAATCGGCTGTTCCCCTGCTATCAGTATGTGAATTGATTAGAATGCGCATTTTATCATTGACGCGCATAGATTTATACAATGCATTTAATTCAGGGGTGTAAGTTAAATCGAGTTTACTACTGTTATACTCGAAGTAAATATTATCTAAAACAACAACATCACCTATTGTTTTTTGAGCAAACAAGATTTCACTATCTATTTGGGTTTCATCAAAATTAGTCAAATCATCCGATACTTCAACATCGGCGGGCTCCATGACAATATTGACGTATTTTCCATGTGTAGAATAGTCATAAATAAAACTTAGTGGACTGAATTCATCAGCATTAAAGTTGATTAGGAATTTTTGAGTTTTCTTAATCTGAAATGTAACTAATCCGTCTCCTTTTGTATATAATTCTGGAAAAGACTGACCTTTTTTAGGTGACAACTTTAATATAAGGTCGCCCGGATCCTTTCCTGACAACATATCAATGTTGTAACTCGACATGGAAAAATTATTTATATCAATATGTAGTGGTGTAAGAACTACGGATGCGTTTGGAATCGGTTCTAATGTGAGTTTATCCATTAAACGAATATAGGCTGTAACCAGCTCAGATTTATCTTCACCAAAAATTGGAATTTGTGATTCAAAGCGGTAGATATCATCATTACCTTTGCCGCCTTGTCTGTTACTAGCAAAGTATCCTGATTTTAAATTATCTCTAAGAATAAGTCCAAGATCATCATAGGAAGTATTAAATGGTGCCGGTAATATTTCAGGTTTTGACCATTCACCATTCTTGAGTTTGGATACATACATATCAAGACCACCCATTCCTCCGGGTCTGTTTGAAGCGAAGACCAACAAGCTGTCGTTAATAAAATTTGGAAAGACTTCGTTATACTCAGAATTGATATTTGGGCCAAGGTTGATGATACTTATCCAATGACCATTATCCAAGTAAGCAGTATACAAATCCATTTTGCCATGGCCACCGGGTTGATTAGAAGAAAATATCATTTTTTGCCCATCTTTTGAAAGCGTCGGGTGGCAGACTGAGAAATTTTCTACATTGATATTTACAGGCTGGACTTTAGGATTTGATAGATTGAGGTCTGCTGTAAATATCCTGAGATAAAAAGTGTCCATTTCTACTCCTTTTCGAATACGCTTATCTTTATGAGACCTTGTAAAATATAATAAGTTGCGTTCAAGGTCGTAGCTCATCGGACCTTCGTGGAATTCCGAATTGATTTTTTTATGTAATGGTTTCATCGACATAAGTGAATTGTCAATATTGACATCGGAAGCACCCAATTGGAAAAAAGAAAGTTCTATGGATTTGTCAAAAATTTTAGTTTTCGACTCGGTATAAACAAAGCCTACTTTATCGCCTAAAAATACCGGTGAAGATTCAAGATTGGCAGAGTTAACTCCAGATTCGTTAAAAAGCGATACTGTCTTGATGGCATCAACATTAATAATCGTCTGAGCAGACAAAGTTATCGAAAATACCAGGATATTAAAAATCGTAAAAAGTAATTGTTTTTGCATTAGAAATATCGTGGATTAATAATAATGGATTTAATTTTTTTTGGGATCATATTATACGTAAGTATCATCTCTAAGCTACCATTACTGGCTGTTCTTAGTTTGGATAGTCCGATGTCGTAGGCAAATCCAAGCATAATTTGTTCTGACATTTGGAAGCCAAAAATAAGATCTAATGATTCACCCCAATCGCCTTGGGCACCACCTGTGCGATATGTAAGACCTGCACTATAGGTGTTTTTCCATGTAACTGAACCGTTGAGGTCAAAACTGAAAGGTGAATTTTCAGCTATTTTAAACAACATCTGTGGTGTTAGTCTTACTTCGTTATTGATGATAAATGTACCTCCTGTCATAAAGAATAAATGCCGTACTTCCGTGGAAAAGAGATTATTTCTGTCAAAGTCAATGTCCGATTTAATCATTCTTGGTACAGATGCACCTACATAAAATGTATTGGTATTAAAATACACACCAAAACCAGCATTAAAAAGATTGAGGGATTGGACTGACTGCGGTATAGAGGGATCAAGCGTTATATCCTGAATTGCAAAAAGTCGGCTATCTCTGTAATCCTGTATGTACTTCCTTCCGGATACATTCATACCCATGCTCAGCGTACCATCACCAAGTAAAAATTTGTACGCATACATCAATTCGTAGGTGATTTTTTCAGTGATTCCGATGGTTTGTCTTTCGAAATTTAATCCCAACCCGATTCTATTAGCTATTCTAGGCAAATTGACATTAAATACCTGCGCTTTGGGAGCACCCGGAAAGCCATTCCATTGGTCGCGATATAGTAATGATGCAGACAAATAGGATTCATTACCCGAAAATGCGGGATTTAGTGCCAACTTATTGTACATAAACTGAGTGTACATTTGTTGTTGTTGACAAAATACAAAAACGGATGGAAGGCTGCAAATTAATATGATTATAAATTTTTTCATCGCTGCAAAATTAAAAATCCGTTAATAGGTTTTGCATTATTTTCTGTTTCTATGATATAAAAATATGTGCCTGCAGGAAGTGGTGTGCCACCATATGTACCATCCCAGTCGTTTTTATATTGTCTTGCTGAAAATACTTCGACTCCCCATTCATTAAATACGATCACTCGGTTATTTGGAAATCGGCCGGTTTCAAGGCATGGAATAATGAAATAATCATTGATACCATCGTTATTTGGTGTAAAAATCGAAGGTGCAAAGCATTCAATAAGCTCATCAAAAGTGATGAAAACACTAGCCTCGCTGCAAAGGTTATCACAAAAATCAGCGCATATCAAATATGTAAATGATACTGGCTGTACTGACCTGACATCTGGTATAAATTCAATTTGATTATCTCGAATAGTTATACTTCCTTTTTCAGGTTGTTTTACGATCGTAAGTTTACTTCCGTTAGGAAAATTGTCATTGACTAAAACGTTAAATATTTGATTGGATCCATATTGAATATGGTAATTATCGTTTTCGGCTGATGGTGAAAATTCTGCATAAATACGTATGGTATCTCTACTAAATTCGGGGCATCCATTTACAGAATAATCCAGATATATGGCATTACTTCCAGGCTGCAAATTGGAAACAATCGGTGATAATACCGTCGGATTATTGATGACAATATCAGGATTGTCCGGTGTCCATCTGATGTCTATTTCAGGAGGGCCATATTTCGAAATAAGCCGAATACTTTCGCCTGGACATGTTATTAGATTATTTTCAATTGCCGCTGCCTGAATGTTTGGTGGTATATTTACATTTAAAATTAGTACATCCGACAAAGTAGATTTACAACCATCAAATTCGGTGTATACATTCAAAAAATAAGTACCTTTATCAAGCGCATTCAAGTCATTTATTGAAAAACATGACCGATCGCTTTGTGATAAAATAGTATGCTCTCCTGTATTTACAAGGGTATATGTAGCATTTGGGGTTAAACTATTGCTTTGAAGACAAATATCTAAAGTTGAATTGAGGGTGATACAAGTATTGATTTCATTAACTATGAATGCAGGTCTTTTGATTTCATCTTTTACAAAAATAGTTACTTCCTGTGCGGGTATTGATCTACAACCATTTACTTCAGATACGACGGAATAGGTGCCTGCGTGTGTTTGTTGACTATTAATAATTACCCATTCGTCTCCTGTAAATGATGTATTGCCCGGACCTGTCCAATGATAAATAGCGTCATTAATATGGGAAGCAGCGAGCTTAATTGTGTCGCCAAAACATATGGGGGTATTAAATGAAATTTCTGGTGATGCCGGTTTTTTATGAACTGAAATCCTGAATTTTTCTGATGATCTGGAATCACAACCGTTTAAATGAGTAATAACAGAATATTCTCCGGCGTGTGCCTGATTTGCATTTGGTATTATTATAAAATTAGTGTCTGAATGTACAGTGCCTAATGGTGTTATCCATTCGTATGTTGCTCCGGCAATAATTTCGGATATTGATAATTGTATAGTATCGTTTTCGCAAAAGATATTTTGAGAAGTTATAATAGGTTGATTTGGAGTAATATTAAATTGTACTTTAATAGGATATGGTGTAGAAGGACAAATCTTATTATATACGATCAGCGTGTATGTACCTGTATCTTGTGCGGATACATTGGTAATTTCAGCATTTTTAATGAAGGAAGAATAGTTGTTTGGTCCTGACCACTCATAACGATAGTCATTAGCATTTGGGAATACGGATGGTTTAAAATGAATCGTACCGCCTTCTTCCATACATGCCAATACATCCGAGCTAAGTGCGGTTATTTCTGGTACATCGATAATAGAAACAGTTGTACTTGCAATGTTTTTACAGCCTGTCGGCGTTGTTATCGTAACCGAATAATCGCCTGGAACACCCGGAATCAATGGATTGTAAACATTGGGTATGTTATTTACCGGCCCTGACCAGTTATAAATCACATTTGGAATGAAGGTAGCCTGAAGTGTTACGCTATCGCCATTACAAATTGGTCCTGAATTGATAACGCCTATCTGTAATATATCATCAACGCCTACAAATTTTACAGTAGATATTGGCGAACTACAATTGCCTTTAAATGATCGTACAGTCCAGTCGCCTTGTAATGAAGTTTGCGCATTAGGAATAATCAAACTATTATCTTGGGTCGTAGTAAATAAGACTCCATTTTTGTACCATTCATATTTTTCTGAACCCGGAGATTGCGTGGCTATTAGTGAAAAAGTATTGCCTTCACAAATGATATCAAGTCCAGTTATAACTGGTGTTTTCGGTGATTCAAGTATAGTAACACGGGTGATAGCTGTATCCGAAATACATTGCCCATTTTTGATGATTAAATAATAGTTGCCAGCATTATCCTGATTGACATTTTTAATGGATGGAGGATTTGAACCAGTTGCATTATATCCACCGGGTCCAGACCACTCATATATAAATTTTGGATTTGAAGTATTGCTGGCTAGCGTAATCTGACCACCTTCACATGGGGAAAGGAAAAGATCTTTAGCAGTAGCTACCGGTATCTCTTCAACGGTTACTTTAATCAATGCTGAAGGATTAGAGCTACAATCGCGGCTTCTGGCGATAAGATAGTAAAAATGTGGCCCGACGATCGGTGGGTTAATAATAATTTCAGCACTTTTGGTTGTTCCGATCAATACTCCAGTGGGATAGATGCCTTCATACCAATCATAGTTGACATCACCACTAAAAGTAGTGCCAGAAAGGATGATTTCCTCACCAGCACATATTGTTGTAAAAGTTGTAAAAATTTCAGGATTAGTAAGTGGTTTTATATTGACCACTACCGTACCTACTGCAGTACAACCATTAAATCCTGTTACGGTAAGAGTGTATGTTCCGTTGAATTGTGGATCAGGATTTGGAATGATAGGGTTTTCTGTAAAAAATTCAATATTGCCGGGTCCTTGCCATCTGAATGTATATGTGCCTGGTACTGATGATGCAGGTACATTGGCAAATAATTTTAATGTGTCGTTTGAGCAAAGACCAGATGAATAACTTGGATTGATTACATACGGATTTACCTTAACAATCGCTTCGCACTGGCTTTCATTTCCTTGGATATCCATTACTGATAGGATGACATTGATGTTCGTGCCGAGAAACGAACAGTCTATTTCAGACGGACTTACCGTCAATTGAACATCACCACAGTTGTCACTACTTCCATTATCTATTAAATCTGGAGTGATTAACGTATTGACTATGCCAGAAGGGTGTATTTCAACAACTGCATTTTTACACAAAGCTACCGGAGGTTCTGTATCAATAACATTTACTTCAAATGCACATGAACCTGTATTTCCAGATTTATCTTTAGTTGAAATTGTAATTATATTTTTACCACCATTTAATACAAAATTATAATTTAAAATATCGTTTGGAATGATAGCATTATTCATTGTCGTTGCACCTGATACCGAGTAATTAAAGGATGCATCAGAATATGTTAGCCTAGCTTTTATATAGGATATTCTGTCAATGGTAGCACCGTCTGCTAAATCTACACAAGGATTAATACCATTTCCTCCATTTATAGGTACGGCCAGAAATGTGATTTGCTTGTTAGAAATCCATCTGTTAAAATCACTTTGGTTGATGCTAAACGTCGTTGTACTTTTTTTGCTACAACCCGGTCCAACGACCATCGTCGTTGAACCGATTAAACTACCATCGGAAGCAAAGATTTCAAAAGATTCGCCAATTTCATTATTGTCCCCAAAAAATTCAACTTCTAAAGTTGCACTATGCCCGATAAAACGAATTGGAAATACACCATTAAAAACGAGCTGCTTATTTCTAGCTTCAAAAACGCCTTTAGCAGGGTTGAGATTGAAGGAAATAAAAGCTGCTTCATCAGAACCGGGTGCAACCAGATTGTATTCTCGATTTCCAATACAGTTTTCTATTGTCGTAAAGTTTACAGGAATACTGATCGTATCCTGACATTGTCCTAAAGGTAAAAATGTATTTGTATTTGATGGACAAATAATTACAGGTGCTACATTGTCTTTAACTTCTATGTTTTTAGAGCAACTTGATGAATTATTTGCACAATCTACAGCTATAAACTCAATCGTATTGACACCTTGCTTTAACTGAATGCTAATGGAATCTTCTTGATAATATGCTATTGAATCTTGATTGTTGAGTATGTAATATGTTCTTAAACCATTGGTAAAATCAATGTCAAAACTCAGGCTTACTTCTATCGAACTTAGTCCACAAATGTTGTTAATTGAAAAAACAGGATCGCCGGGTATGATATTTGGGTCAAACCTTAAATCTATATAACCATCTTGTACCCATTGCTTCATTTTGATGTTGTCTAATACGATGTCAAAACTTACAGAAGAACATTGCATCGTGCCCCTTGGGGATGTTCTGATAAACGTCCCGTCTTCGTCATATATATTGAAAAACTCAGTCGGATCGTCAATGTCTAAATTGACTAATTTGATATGTACTATACCGTCACTTAACGGATAATTAGTATATGGGTTAAAAGGGCCTAATTTTACAGTGACGGGATCGATAATGGCTTCAGGACCTGCAGGATCTTGTGATGTAAGATTGGTAACAATTTTTTGTGTTATGGTAGGGGATGAAGCACTACAAGCATCATTAAAATCAGGTGTTTTTATTTTTATGATTGGTTGACAATCTGTAGCATTAAGCGTCTGAGGATTATTGTCGCAATTTACGATTTCAGGCGCTATGGTGTCTTGTAATCCAAATAGTGCGGATGTTACGATTATGTTTTCACATTGGTCATAGTATACAAAGTCAACTTCTGCATATCGCAGCCAGCCATTTAGATTTGATGGGCAGGTAACAGGCGGTAAAACATTGGGAAATTGTCCAGGAAAAGTTGTTGGGTCGTTTATATCAAAACTGCCTTTAAATGCAGCAAAATACGAAATACTTCCACATATGGGTTCTGCATTAGAACCACCCTTATTATTTACCCATTCAAAAAAACGTCCATCTAAATTTGTTTGATCATCACAAGTGATTGCGAGGTTATTAGCTGTTTGAAGGAGAACAGGTTTTTTGTCTTGATGTACACGTATCTCCTGTTGATACATTGCTTCATTACCACAAACATCGGATACGTTATAGGTCCGCATAATTATGTCAGTACAACCGGAAGATTGAACTGTATCTGAAAAAGAAGTCTCAAATGCACTACATTTATCATTAAAAACTGCATATATGCTATCTGATTTTATTGCAAATATATCACAGGAAATGGATACCGGATTTATATCTACGGATTGAGGTGCTTCGGTATCTTTTACGGTTATTTTTTGAATTTTCTCAACACTGTTTCCACACATATCTGTAGCTGTCCAGATTCTGGTTATTTCATAATTGTAATGATTGCAACTTTGAGGATTACTATCTTGTGTAGAAGATTCTGTTAAGATAGGTTGAATGTTTTTTGTACATCCATCTAAAGCGATTGGAGGTATGGCATTCGGAATTGACGCACATGAAACAATAATATCTTCAGGAAAATCAATGAAAATAGGACTGGTGGTGTCTAAAACACTAAATGAAGTTGTCCCTGGGGTGATACTTAAGTTATTACAAGGATCAATCATAAAAAAGTTGATCTTCAATGTCCATTCACATATACCGTCTGGAATAATAGGGTAGGGACCATTTGCAATATTGCCACTACCAGCCGAAATTTGATTGTTCCCGACAAAAAAACCATAGGTAAAAGTAGTCCAGATTACTGTATCGGCACAAAGGTCAGTAACCCGATAACCTGCCTTGTTTTGAATCCATTGGATAAGCGTGTCTCTGATATAGGTATGGCATTCATATTGAACGTTTGGTACGGAATTATAAGTAGGTGGATTCGTATCAATGGTATAAAATGAAGCTGTATCTGGTTGGCTTATATTTCCGGATGCATCTAATGCTGAAAAAATAACGTCTACTTTTTGTGTGTTTCCGCACAAATAACCTTTAGAATTTTCGAAGATAGCTGTAGCTTCATCAAGTGAAATATTAGTAATAATGGAATAGCTACCTGAGTTGTCTTCAAAAATAGCTCCTGCAGCATTATTAAACCAATCCGCGAGTTTGTTGCTGAGTTGTGTCGTTTGTCCACATTCAAAAAATGTATCTCTTGCAGGTTTTAATAATTCAGGAGGAATAGTATCCTGTCCATAGCTGGATAAACCTATGCAGGAGAGGATGAAGATTGTAATAAATCGTATTACAGGCATTTTATATCAGATGTCTCAGGTTACTAAACAGTGATGTTGTGATGATATGTATTAGGGTTTTACAACAAAATCACAGTATCAGGGACAAAGTTACAATAAATTACAGTACAGAATGTAAATTTGATACGTTAAAACCAAATTAATATTTTTGTCCACTAAGGTTCTAAAATGTTTACTTGGACGAATCCTCAATATATATTTTTTGATCTTTTTTGAAAATGAAAGTAAGGGCATTATAAAATATAACTGCCGACAATAACACTAGATAATAAGTAAATAAACGCCATAAAGAAACAATTAGAAAGGATAAATCAGCTGGAATGGTATTGCCAAATATTAGTAAAAATGAAGCTTCTGCCCCACCTGAACCTCCCGGTGTTGGTACGATTAACATGGTTACATATACAATCCATTGCCTTAAGTATATTTGAACCAACTCAAAGTCAACTCCAAAGGCATGTAAAATCACCATTAATACAGAAAATTTGGCCATCCATTGCATGAAAAGTAAAAAAAGACTAATGGCCATATATTTTTTTCCTGAACGAAATACACTTTTAAAATTGGATTTCATATCGGTGAAGCTTTCTATCACTTTAATGCGAATTCTGATAAACAATTGCTTAAATTTATCGGGAATATATGTCCAAAGTCTGAATGCTTTTGGGATTTTTTGCTTATTGGAAAGGTAGATATACGAAGTGATTAATAATACAATCGTAATAATAGTCACCAAATTTTCAGCTACTAAATTTTGTAAAGCAGGCCCTATCTCTGACATAACGCCAATGGAAAAAAATGTTGCCAAAAGTATCCCTGTTGCGTAGAAAATAACATCCTCAACGACCCCATAAGTCAATAGAAAACCGGCACTTCCAGCTGAAAATCCATAGTTTAATAATAATGCGGCTTTGACTGGAGCTCCTCCTATTGCAGTCGGGCTAAGTGCCGAAGCGAGTTCGGATGTGATGACGATTTTCAACAAGGTTCTGTAGCTGATATTTTCTTTTAGAAATTTTGACCAGAAGTATACACGCAGCGCATACAATGTCCATGGAGTGTATAAAAGTATCAAAATGGCAACGATATAACCAAAGTTTAATTTATTAAGATAGCCAAGTAAGCTTCGGTCTGTGGTCAATAAAACAAATAGGATCAAGGCACCTACACCGAGACTGATAAATACGATGAGCCGGTTAATAATTTTTTTAAAATCTAGCTTCTGTAATGACATATCTTAGTAAATGACATGGTTTTTTCCTTTAATCAAGGAAGTGAATCGTTTTAGAGATGACATTTTGATGGATAATTACTGCTTTTTTTATTTTTTTCCATTAAATATCTTAAAATTGCATTGTTATTAATATTTAATTTAAACTGCATTTAGGAATTTCGGTACAAAAGTAAGTAAAATTTGGTCTTGTACTATTGATTAAATAAATTTATCTGTCTACTTACACATAAAAAATTTCTAATTTGTAGTTTTATATCAAATAGATGATATGTAGTTGATGATTATAAACTATGTATATCTTATATTTGTTGCATATTACAAACTGGAATATGAGTAAAAGAAGCATAGGGATAATAAGTTGGTTGTTTGTCGTATTTTTATTGGCAAGCCCAAATCTGGGTTTTGGTCTTCATATTATTGGAGGTGACGTAGTTTATCGATGCCTAGGAGTCAATACAAGTACAAATCAGGTGCGATTTGAAATCACTTTTACTATGTATCGGGATTCTAAAAGTGGTGGAGCAGATTTTGATAATCCAGCTAATTTTGGCCTTTACCGAGGAAATGGTAATCGGTGGTCCTTTGTAAGAACAATAACCAATATTACTGTTCGTGATAAAAGAGATATTGCAATAAATAATGACAATCCTTGTATTTTAGTACCTGCAAATGTCGGTGTTCAAAGAGGAACCTATCGATTTGAAATTAATCTTCCTATCATTGATGAGACGTATATGATTTCCTTCCAGCGTTGCTGTAGAAATAATACGATTCTCAATTTAGAAGATCCGGGTGGTACAGGTGCTGCATTTACTACAGAAATATCACCAGAAGCTCAAAGATTGTGTAATAATAGCCCTATTTTTGAAAATTTTCCGCCTGTCGTAATTTGCGTTAACAGACCTATCGATTTTAATCATTCAGCGACGGATATTGATGGGGATAGTTTAGTTTATGAATTTTGCGCACCATTAACAGCAGGTGGTACTGAAGGAACTAATGGTGGAAATGCGCAGTCTTGTAACGGTGTGACCCCAAATCCTAGCCGTTGTCCACCACCATATGATAATGTAACATTCAGAACACCAGAATATACTATAGACAAACCTATGGGCGGCGACCCATTGGTATATATAGATCCCGAAACCGGTGTAATTAGTGGTTCGCCCAATATTTTAGGACAATATGTGGTTGGAGTTTGCGTAAAGGAATATAGAAATGGTGTCCTCATTTCTACTTTGCGTAGAGATTTTCAATTTAATGTTACTACCTGCGAACAAGCGGTCCATGCCGATATTCAAGCAACATTTAAAAATGGTAAAGATTATACCATTAATAGTTGTGGTGAACGAACGATAAATTTTAAAAATCATAGTACGGATGTCAAATTTATAAAAAATTACTATTGGGAATTTGATATCGAGGGTGAGAAAAAAACTTATTCTACAAGGGATTTGAGTATTACTTTTCCAGAAGTAGGGGAGTATGTAGGCACCATGATACTCAATAAAGATCTCGTAGGTGCAGTGGATTGTATTGATACGGCTAATATTACCATAAACATATTTCCATCAATTAATGCTGACTTTTCATTCAGTTATGACACTTGTCTTGCAGGTCCAATTCATTTTAAAGACCTTTCAGTAAGCGGTGCAGGTCCTATTCAACAATGGAACTGGGATTTTGGCGAAGGCCGTTCAACGGTTAAAGATCCTGGTTTCGAATACGAATTTCCCGGGGATAAAACAGTACGATTAATAGCAGAAGATGAAAATAAGTGTAGAGACACCGTCTTTAAGTTGATTGAATATTATCCGGTACCTTCATTGATAGTCGTAGAGCCTAATACTTTTACAGGATGCCAACCAGCAAAAATATTTTTCAATAATCTCAGTACACCTATCGATGATTCGTATAAATTACTTTGGAGCTTTGGTGATGGTACTACCGGTACAGATTTTAGTCCTGAGCATTTATATGAAAACACGGGAGTTTATACCGTACAATTACAGATTATTTCACCACTCGGTTGTAGTACAGAAAAAAGATGGAATAATCTGATAAAAGTCGTAGAAAGTCCCAAAGCTGGATTTAGCTATATGCCGGATGAACCCAATTTACTGGACAATACAGTAGCATTTACTGATGAATCAATAGGTGGGATTGCCTGGCAATGGCAATTTGATACGCTTGGAGTTTCTTTGTTCCAAAACCCTACGTTTACATTCCGTGATACTGGACATTTTTTAATAGAACAAATCGTTTTACACAGATCCGGTTGTACGGATACAGCACGTGTACTTCTTCCTATTTTACCGTATGTTAATTTTTTAATGCCCAATGCATTTACACCTAATAATGATGGACTTAATGACATATTTAAGCCTGTAGGGACTTTTCAGGGTGTAAGCTATTACAGATTGACGATTTGGAACAGATGGGGTGAGCTCCTATTTGAGAGTGACGACCCTACGTATGGTTGGAATGGTCAAATAAAAAATATAGGCGAACATGTTATGCCAGGTGTTTATGCATATATATTGGAATATGTTAATGCCTTAGGCGAAAGAAAATCAAATAAAGGTCAATGTACGCTGATAAGGTAGCGCGAAAGGATTTTTAATATATTTTTGAATGACTAAAAATCACCGATAAAAAGCGTTGATGCTGTCCAGTTTGTATAGGTATAGGTTGGATATCATAAGTTGTAAATAATAATTGTAAACCACGTCTGATTTTGAAGGTAATGGGAAATTTCGTTTAGCATTCGCTAAATTCGTATAAAATTAGAAAATGAAAACCATTGAATTATACCTATCTGCACCTGAATATTGTCATCCTTACTTCGATTTGGTTGAAACAGATGATCTGATTCGAGCACTTGAATCAAGTAAGCAAGAAACGCTAACACTTATGAGGCAAATTCCACCTGAGAAAGAAAATTTTGCCTATCAGCAAAATAAATGGACGGTTAAAGCTGTTTTTCGTCATATCATTGATTGTGAAAGGGTTTATGCATATAGGGCTTTCAGGTTTTCGCGTTTTGACGACACTGTATTATCTGCATTTGATGAAATCCAATATATTGAAAATGTTGATGTGGCATTTCAAACTATTGATGATATAACAGCTGAATACGTTGTGGTTAGAAATGCTTCGATTTCATTATTCAAATCTATGACCCATGAAATGCTGCGTTTTAGTGGGAAAGTAAATGATTATAATTTTACAGCTGAAGCTATTGGTTTTATGACTGTAGGGCACAATATTCATCACTGCAACGTGCTTAAAACAAAGTATTTGTAAAATAAATTTACGAAGATTTTAGTTCAGGGATAATATGAATATTTTTTAAATCAAAGTAATGAATTCGTATCCAAAACAAGTACAAAATCTTTAATAGTATTGCTTTATTGAAGTTGATAATTCCTACGCATTGCATTTACTTACGCTAAATTTGTCGGAGTAATCAAGAATTTACTTGAAATTACCTTTCTTTTTGTACTTTTGCCTTTGAAAATGTAAAACAAGATTTTGGAATACATACTAAGTTATTTTCACCAACTCAGTGACATACAACGCGAGCAGTTTGCAAAGCTAGATCTTTTGTACCGTGAATGGAATGAAAAGATCAACGTCATTTCCCGAAAGGATATCGATAATCTATACTTGCATCACATTCTACATTCCTTGGCAATCGCTAAATTCATAACTTTTAAAGAAGGTACATCTGTCTTAGATTTGGGCACAGGTGGTGGTTTGCCGGGTATTCCAATGGCAATTTTATTTCCTGAGTGCAAGTTTACATTAGTGGATAGTATTCGAAAAAAGACGGTTGTGGCAGATGCAATTATTCAGGATTTAGGACTTACAAATGTGGTCGTTAAAAACGGACGAGCCGAAGAACTTAAAGAGAAGTTCGACTTTGTTATTACTCGTGCAGTTGCCAAAGTAGATTTTTTGTTGTTATGGTCTAGAAAAGTACTTTCTGCCAAACATAAAAATATATATCCGAATGGATTGATTGCATTAAAAGGCAACTTAAATGAAGAACTAAAGTTATTGAAAAAGCATGAATACAAAGAAGTCGTGCCAATCATGCAGTATTTTAATGAACCTTATTTTGAAGATAAGTTTATTTTGTATGTTCAGGGTTGACCTTTTTAGGTTGCATTTTTGTTTCTAAAGATATTCAAATTTTTCAATATGAATCAAAAAATCCAGTATGAGATATTGGGAATTCTTTTTGCTATAACTTTGTGCTCCTTGTTTATATTACCCATTTATTTTAGGACAAACAATAACTATCAGTTTCTAATTCCAAATATTTTCGCAATTATAGTTTTTGTGACATTCACGAGGTGGATTTTTTTATTGAAGTATTCACCTTTTTCGCGCAGTAACTGGTTTCGTCTAATACTGATATTTTTACCGATTCCATTGCTTATGTATCAGTTGGATAGCTTGATGGAATTTACCGCTTATATTGACGAACACGGTTCTATGGGGTTTTTTATGGATGTTTTGGAAGAAAGTAATTACGCTTTCGCTAAATATATTAGATATCAATTTTTATTTTTTAGTACGGCTTCTCTGATTACGATAATTCTATTGCCAATACGAATGATGCGTTCATTTTGGCGAACAATCAACACAAAGTACGAAGTATAAATTCTATTGTTGTAAAAAAAATAGAATTGAGCATTTTACAATTTGAAACGATCAATCTTCGCAAGTGAATTCAAAAGTTTATTTTATTATTTTGAAATAGGATTGTTTATCTTTGCACTATGAAAGATATCGCAGAGTTACTGGCCAGAATACTTATAGCTTTCGTTTTTATATACGAAGCATTGGATACAATTGTGTTTTTTAATAAGACTAAGGCAACGATGTCCACCTATGGCATTACGTGGAATCAGGATATACTGCTCTATATGTTGATATTTATCTTGCTTTTAGGGGCTGTATTAGTATTAATAGGTTATCACGCCCGGTTTGGAGCGGTCTTATTACTTCTTTATTGGATTCCATATACATTGATTATCTATTCATTTTGGGATGATGCTCCTGAATATAAACGAATTCATGCTATATATTTTATGCGCAATCTCGCCATTATGGGCGGTTTATTGTTGCTTATCTCAAATGGTGCAGGTCGATTTAGTGTAAAACGGTTGATATATATAATGAAGTTACCCCGATAATATACGCTTCAGTACTAGTAGATACCGATCCCATACGAGCATTTAATAAAGTTGTAAATACTATATTTTAGCTTTTCCATTTATAATATGTGGGTATTATTTCCCTTAGTATTTAGAAATAAATATTAGATAAGATACATCACGAAGTATAAATCATAAGTACGAATAAAACCCAATAAAGTATTGTCGTTTCCATGCACAAGTAAGTATACCACTTAAAGTTGGCTTGGATCCAAAAGACGTATAATCTTTTATGCGTAAAAAATGACACCTATATCTATTGTACCAAATATACATTACTTATCTAGCAATATAATGTATAAAAATATCTTTTTTAAAGATATGTACCTGTAAATTGATAGTGCATATTTTCTCATTATTTTCATACATTTGCATCATTATAATTCGTGACTAAAAATTTCAACAATTTTGAATACTCCGAAAGCACAAAAATTGGAAGCCTTTGGAAGGCTGTTAGATATCATGGATGATCTCCGTGCCAAATGTCCGTGGGATATGAAGCAAACGTTTGAATCGCTTCGAATTCTAACTATCGAAGAGACATATGAATTATCTGACGCTATCATGGAAAATAATCTCGACGATATCAAGGAAGAAATTGGGGATTTAATGTTGCACATGGTGTTTTATGCTAAAATAGGATCGGAGACGGGGCATTTTGATATTGCTGATAGCCTCAATGCGATTTGCGATAAGCTTGTCAAAAGACATCCTCATATTTATGGGGATATTAAAGTACAGGACGAATCCGAAGTCAAGCGCAATTGGGAACAAATAAAGTTGGACGAAGGAAAAAAATCCGTTTTAGGCGGTGTACCAAATAGTTTGCCGGCAATGGTGAAAGCATATAGAATGCAGGAAAAAACCGGACAGTATGGCTTCCAGTGGAATACAAAGGAAGAAGTGTGGGACAAAGTGGAAGAAGAAATTAACGAGTTTAAAGAAGTCGTCAAAATTCAAGATAAAGACAAGATGGAAGAAGAACTTGGCGATGTGTTATTCTCAATTATAAATTATGCCCGATATGAAGGCATTAATCCGGAAACTGCACTAGAACGTGTCAACAAAAAGTTTAAAAAGCGATTTGAGTATATTGAAAGCAATTCTGAAAGGCCGCTTAAAGATCTTACTTTAGAAGAAATGGACGCGCTCTGGAATAAAGCAAAAAGTTTAGAGCGCAGTTTAGGATAGGTTTTTCAGTCAAGTTTGATCAAATAAATCAATCCGCAAGAAAAAAATGAATGTTTTATAAAAATCTATAATTTTTTTCTTGAACTTATATAAAAAATGCGTAATATTGTATTTTAATTTTCTGCAATAGTTTTTCTAATAATCCCAATAGTTTAAGTTTCAAGACGTTTGATTTAAATATGGTCATTGTTAAATGGTCCTATTAACGATTAAGTTTTTTTTGAGATTGAATGTCAGTTTTGAAATTTTTTATCAAATTTAGATAGTGCGTCAATTGCATGTTGTTGGTGTATAAATAAATATATATTTGTGTTAATTTTATGTATTAATTTTTTTGCGAACTATACTTCTATATTTGAATAATAATTAATTTTACACTTGTTATTTTTTAATAATAAATACCATATTGATTTTTTAACGGTCCATGCGGTAATATCTGGACAAAAAAGGACGTCAGTATGGAATTCTAATCCAGAACCAATATGAGATTTTTAATAAGTTTAACGCTGATTTTCCTTGTTACTACTGTCAGTTTTGGGCAGCTTATAAACAACGGTGGCACGATTACAATCGAAAGTACTGCAACGCTAAGAGTTGAGGCTAATTTGATAAATAATGCGGGGAGCACAATTATCAACAACGGAACGGTAGAAGTACAAAACGATTTGACCAATACCGGTGTAATCACATCCGGAAACAACTCAAAATTATCATTTATTGGAAATGTTAATTCGGATGTTACATCCGGTGGATCTGTTTTTAGATTTGTAGAGCTCAAAAAGGTAAATCAAAATATAACCTTGTTGGATGAAATGAAGGTGAGCGATACCCTTGATTTTGCTAACACGGATAATTATGTGAAAATTGGAAATAATAATCTAAAACTACTTGCAGGTGCATCAGTGACTAATGCTGGTAACAATAATTATGTAGAGACTAATGGAACCGGCCTTCTGATTAAGGAAATGACAGCGAATGCCTCAAAGAACTTTGAAGTGGGAGACGCTACACATTATGCACCGATAAGTTGTGTAGTCGTGGGAACGAATTATTCGAATGCTTCTCTAGGAGCACGTTCCTACACTACCGGCTTGACGGACAAATATAGTGAAACTACGGACTATCTGAATCGAGAGTGGCAAGTGATCGCATTTGGAATAGCAAACTACGAAAATACAATTACTGGTACTTATGCAGATAGTGATATCAATGGTTCATCGTCGCTTATTAAGGGAGCTTACTATACGACAGATTGGAAGTTTGACAATAGTATTGGTAATGCTGCTTCTAATCAAATTACAGCTAAAACAAGCGACCTAAATGTTAAATTTTCGGGGATGAATTTCTTTGGAAAGGCTAATTTAACTGCTTTTCTAGGGGGAGCAATGACTGGATCAACAATGTCCAAAACTTTAAATACAAATGGACTTATTCCTTTAACGACACCTTATACTGCTTCTCCATTTAATGCACCTTCTGTTACGGCACCAGCTATTCCTGTAGAGGCTACAGATTGGATTTTAGTTGAAGTACGAAATGCTTCAAATCCAACTAATATTATTTCGCAGACGAGTGCTTTTATTTTGTCTAATGGAAGTATTGTTAATTATGATGGTGCTGCTTTAAGATTGAAAGATGCAGAGGACAATGGAATTATTGCACTTAGACATAGAAACCATTTAAGTATACGTACTGCATCAGGAATGAATTTAGTAAATCCTACACCTAAGAATTTTAGTAGTAGTGTAGCTGAGGCCTATACAAATCCGTCAAATACAAACAATCAAAATATGGTAAATATAAATGGTATTTATGCAATGTGGGCGGGTGATGTCAATCAAGATGGTCAAATTCGATATTTGCCACAAGCAGTGCCACCGATTCCATCTGATGCAAACATCATTTTGATAAATGGCTTAGGTGGAATACCAACAAATGTACTTAATAATGTTTATAGTCCATATGACGTTGACATGAATAGAATAGTAAGATATTTGCCTCAGGCCGTTCCGCCTATTGCTTCTGATGTGAATATACTCCTTACAGAATCTTTGAATGGAGTTCCAAATAGAGTATTGTCTCGTCACTTTTAAAATATAACAAATATGAAAACCATCATCAATATAATTATAAGTCTTTTATTTACATACATTGCTATTGGTCAATCGTGTGATCCAGCTGATCCACCTTCTTCAGTGGATTATATAGAGTTGTCCTTTAAAGGCCCACAAAATGAAGCCGTTGTTTATGCAAAAGCAAAACAAACCCCGACTACCGAATGGGTGCAGTTTACTTCTTTTTGGATAAAGACCGAATCAGGTCATGTGGTTGATATTGTACAACAAAATCCTGATTTTAAATTATATTTAGTACAAGAAGTTGCATCTGATGATCCATTTTTCAATGAACCTCCAGGATATACCTACCACTATTTTTCAAGCGCTGAAGTATTTCGTCCTGCGGATATCTTTCCATTAGATTCATTGGTTCAGGTAGGGAAATTTAATATAGAACCTCCATCAAATACAATAGAGTTGGTGATGACAGATATTATACCTGTAATAGATCTTGGCGTTGGAGCTTATTTTTATTATAGAAACTCTATACAGTTTTGCCTTCCAAGATATAAGGATAATATGATTTATCCAGTACCAAATGTTCCGCTCCCAATTAAACTTGCGACTTTTCATGCTAAAAAGCTGAATGAAAAGAGTGTGCAGTTAGATTGGACGACATCTCTTGAAATTAACAGTGATTACTTTGCAATAGAGCGTAGTAAGGATGGACGCAACTGGACAGAAATCGGAACAGTTGCTGCTGCCGGTAACAGTAATGATTTGCGTAAATACGACTTTTTAGATGACTTACTTCCTATTAGCAATAGAAACAACTTAAATACACTTTACTATAAGCTTAGATTAGTAGATCAAGATGGTAAATTTGTGTATTCTGATACTAGGGTTGTTCATTTGAATGCGTTTTCATCTGATCACAACTTTATCATTTATCCTAATCCGGGCTTACAGTTTTTTAATATTGATTTGACTAATATTGATGCTTCACAAGACGCTTTACAACTTAAAGTATATGATATGATTGGTAAGCTTGTAGTAGATAAGCCAATCTTAGGTGGCGGGATAGAGCTTTTAGATATGGGTGACTATCCTTCAGGATTGTATCAGGTGAAAATCATCCAGGGAGGAAAGACATATCAAAGTAAAATCAGTAAGATATAAACTTTATATCGTAGTAATTAAGCTTGTGAAATACAGAATTTGTGGGTTCTTTATTGCTTCATTAAATTTATGAGAAGCGATTTCCGTAAACGGAATTTTCTACATGGTTTTGCTTGTTCAATGATTAACAGACTTTGGACGATATGGATGTTTTTATATGAAAGTAGATATGAAATCTAAGGATACATAAATAATTACATAAGTAGACTCACACGGTGAACACCGGGATTATACTTTTTGGATATTAGATATTGAACTTGTTCAAAATGATTGGTATTTGCTACAAAGTCAATTGTGTTGAGATTTATTATGAGCACTGGAAAAGTGAGAATGTTTCTGAAATACTCAAAATAAGCATTTTGAATTTCCATTAGGTAATCAGCAGTTATATGCTTTTCGTATTCGCGACCTCTTTTTTTAATTTGGTCCAGCAATACGTCAACACTCCTATGAAAATACACTAACAGATCAGGTTTGGGCAAGGATTGATTAAGCACCTGAAACATTTTTTGAAATAATCTGTATTTTTCATCACTCAGATTTTTACCTGCAAAAAGTAACGTTTTTACAAACGTATAATCTGCGATGGTAAACTCATGAAATAAATCCTGATTTAGTAAGTGGCGTTCCATTTGTTCATGTCTTTCAGTCATGAAAAACAATTCTACAGTAAATGCAAATCGTTTGGGATCTTCATAGAAAAGTGGTAAAAAAGGATTGTCACCAAATTCCTCCAAGATGAGCCTACAATTGTATTTTTCCTTGAGCATGTGGCAAAAGGTCGTCTTTCCAGCACCGATGTTACCTTCTATACAAATGTAATTATATGGAAATTCCAATGCGATAATTAGTTTATTTTAAAAGCCAAAAGTAGCTTATTTTTTTAAAATATTAATCCTCTAATATAAAAACTTCATTCGTATCACCGCAAATCTCATAAAGTGATTCAATGGTAAGCTTATTTACAGGATCCATAAAATCACCTGCAATTTCCATCATCGGTATCAGTACAAAATTGCGATTATAGATTTGTGGATGTGGAATAGTTAATTTTTCACTTGAATAAACGATATCATCACAGTAAAGGATGTCTATGTCTATGTTGCGTGGCCCCCAATGAATCTCTTTTTTTCTGTCCATCTCTTTTTCGATAGCCTTGGTTGCAAGACAAACTTCTTCAGGATTTAATTCGCTATGTACTTCGATAGCCATATTGTAAAAATTTGGCTGATTGGCTAAGCCCCACGGTTCTGTCTCATAAATTGAAGATTTTTTAACGACATTTCCAATACTTTGGTTAATGGAATTTATAGCTTGAAGTAACATCGATTTACGATCGCCGACATTCGATCCAAGATGTAGATAAAAGGTATGCATTACTCGTTTTTATATATAGACGCAAATGTAAAATTTCTTTTTAGATTGTATAGGATGATGATTGAAAAATTACAAAATGGATATAAATTTAAGCAAAAATGGCGTTCTATAATAGATACTTATTTTATCTAAATGTTGCAAATCTCAAGCGGAACAGAATCCTGCTTTCGGTACTCAGAATGATTGTAAAATACTAATGTTTTGTATTAGATATAAAGACATATTTTACAAGCAATTTTTTTAACTTTGATTATGAATTAAATTAAATGATACAAAATTGGTTATGATATTATTCATTGTGCGGCTTCGATTATTATTTGCTTCAGGTATATAAAATGATATTTTTAAGCATGTAAACTAAAAACTGAGCATGAATCCATTTTTGTGTGAAATTTCCGTAATTTATCATTAAAATTTGAATTGGTTTGTTATTTTATGACATTTTTTTCAATTTAGTATAAAGATATTTGTATCAATGAGCGGGACTTGTTAACTTTGCGAACAAATGTTCGTACCAACCATGAGTAACAAATTTTACAACATCAATGTAGCAGGGATACGTCAACTTACCAGTGACTGTGTAGAAGTAACATTGGATATTCCTGAGGATTTACAATCAAAATTTTTATATAAAGCCGGTCAGCATCTGATATTTAAATATCATCATAATGGTGAGGAATTGCGTCGTTCCTATTCATTGTGTACGGCACCATCAGAAAACGCATGGTCTGTTGCGGTAAAGAAGGTTAAAGACGGAAGATTTTCTAATTATGTAAATGACAATCTTAAAGTTGGTGACCAACTGGAAGTAATGCCTCCCACTGGAAAATTTACCATTGATTATACCGATAAAAAGCAGGTCGTTTTTTATGCTGCTGGTTCTGGTATTACTCCAGTAATGGCTCAAATAAAAGACATTTTGTATAATTATCCAGACATACAGGTCACTTTGTTTTATGGCAATAGGAATTATAATTCCATTATGTTTAGTGACGAACTCGAAGGGCTTAAAAATAAATTTATGAATCGGATTTCGGTTCACCATATATTTTCACGCGAAAAGACAGGTATTGATTTATATTATGGCCGTATAGATAATGATAAATGCCAATTTTTTTCAAAATTGTTTTATAATCCTTCGGAAGTCGATATTTTCATGATTTGCGGCCCGAATGAAATGATTTTTGAAATTCAGGATGCGTTGGTTTCTATAGGTATCAATAAGGATAAAATCCATATTGAACTTTTCAATACAGATGGTATTAAAAAGTCAATAGACACGGAGGAATTGAGCGAAATAGACCGATCAAAAGAAAGTAAAATTTCACTTCAATTGGATGGTAATATTCATGAATTTACTGTAGGTTATGTGGGGGACAATATCTTAGATTCTGGTATAGCGAAAGGTTTAGATCTTCCATATGCTTGTAAGGGTGGAGTTTGTAGTACATGCAAGGCAAAAATCATTGAAGGAGAAGTCGCGATGGAATTAAATTATTCGTTGGAAGAAGATGAAGTTAAAGCCGGATATGTATTGTTGTGTCAATCACATCCACGTTCAGAAAAGGTATATGTTGATTTTGATCAAAAATAAAAAATGAAGACATCCGTTTCAAATAAAAAAAGACATATCATAAATGCGGCAGCCGATTTATTTCAGGACAGAGGCTATAATGCGACGAGTATGCGTGCCCTTGCTACTAAAGTTGGTCTTGAACCCTCAAGTATTTATAGCCACATAAATTCTAAAGAAGAATTGCTGATTGAGATATGTCTCAATTGTGCTGAATTGTTTAGTAAAGGCATGGAAAAGATTTTAAATCAGGATTTATCATTTGAAGAGAAAATCATGTCTTTAGTTGAGTTACATACAGATATTGCATATGAACATCCCGCTTCTGTGACAGTATTTAATGATGAATGGAAATTTTTGCCGGAAGGCACAAAAGAGGTATTTTTAACCATGCGTAAGGAATATGAATCTAATTTCAAATCTATACTTACTGGTGGAAAATCTATGGGATTGTTCGATTTTGACCATTTGGATATAACCTTTAGTATTATCATGAAAATGTTAAACTGGTCGTATCGTGCTACTAAAAAATATCCAAAACCAACGTTGTATTTAAATTTGTCAAAAGCCGTATTAAAAGTATTAACCCATTAAAATATTAAAAAATAATTAATTTCGTGATTGAAATTCAATAAATATAATATGATGAATCAAAATATTTCACTTGAAGCGCAATTCCAAACGCGTATTGACAACGAGGAAAAGATAGAACCAAGAGATTGGATGCCGGATGCTTATAGAAAGAATCTAGTGCGTCAAATTTCCCAACATGCACATTCAGAGATTGTAGGAATGTTGCCTGAAGGAAATTGGATTTCAAGAGCACCTAGTCTTAGACGAAAACTTGCATTACTGGCAAAAATTCAGGATGAAGCAGGACATGGATTATATCTTTATTCTGCAGCAGAAACCCTCGGTACTTCCAGAAGCGAAATGATAGATCAACTTCATAAGGGCAAAGCCAAGTACTCAAGTATATTTAATTATCCTGCACTGAGTTGGGCTGATATGGGAGCTATCGGTTGGTTAGTGGATGGTGCTGCAATTGTCAATCAGGTTGCATTGACAAGAACTTCCTACGGACCGTATGCAAGAGCGATGGTTCGGATATGTAAAGAAGAGTCCTTCCACCAGCGTCAAGGGTTTGACATACTATATGTGATGAGTCAAGGTACGGCTGAGCAAAAGGAAATGGTACAGGAATCTATAAACAGATGGTGGTGGCCATCCTTGATGATGTTTGGCCCGTCAGACAAAGATTCACCCAATAGTGCTCAATCCATGAAGTGGAAAATCAAGCGCCTTTCGAATGATGAGCTTCGCCAAAAATTTGTCGATATGTCAGTTCCACAAGCGGCTGTATTGGGAGTTACCTTGCCAGATCCAGATCTTAAATATAATGAGCAAACTGGACATTATGACTTTGGTGAAATCAACTGGGAAGAATTTAACCAAGTAATTGCCGGTAATGGTCCTTGTAATAAGGAGCGTCTTGATGCGCGCATTAAAGCACACAATGAAGGCCAATGGGTTAGAGATGCAGCCCTAGCCTATGCGGAAAAGCAACAGACAGAAAAATCTAAATCCGTATCCGTAGCTTAATTATTTCACTTTTGTAATAGAAATACATGAGACATATCTTTCTGTTGGCCTTTACGTTGTATTTTGTAAATATGCAGGCACAATTCGTCAATAAAGTTGATCCAAAATTAATAGAAAAGGCGAGCGAGACGAATCAAGATATCGTTATTATTTTAAAAGAACAGGCGGATATTTCAGCAGTGAAAGCGATCAAAAGCAAAGATGCTAAAGCGACCTATGTATATCATCAGCTTTATAAAAAAGCAAAAGAAACACAAACTGAAATCATAGAGTTATTGAAAGAAAATAAGATTCGTTTCAGATCTTACTATATCGTTAATATGATTTCAGCAAGTTGTAACATGGAAATGATCAAAAAACTGAGCCTTCGCAACGATGTTGAATGTATCATTGAAGATGGGAAATTTACGATGTTGCCGACACCAGAGCGCGATATAAATCAACAGAGTGATAGAGCTCCAGTTTGGGGCATAAATAAAATTGGTGCCCCATCAGTATGGGCAATGGGCTATAATGGACAAGGTGTCGTCATTGGTGGACAAGATACCGGGTACGCATGGGAAGTAAATACAATTAAAAATAAGTACAGAGGCTGGAATGGTACTAGTGCAAACCATGATTACAACTGGCATGATGCCATTCATCAAAATCAATCTTCCAATCCTTGTGGGATAGACAGCCCTGAACCATGTGATGATCACAATCACGGCACACATACTATGGGAACTATGGTTGGGGATACCGATAATGATGGTAATGATATCGGTGTAGCTCCTGGAGCAAAGTGGATCGGTTGTCGTAATATGGATGCTGGTAATGGAAAACTGTCAACTTATATAGAGTGTTTTGAATGGTTTTTAGCACCTTATCCAGTTGCTGGTGGTCTTGGTGATCCTACAAAAATGCCACATGTGATTAATAATTCATGGGGATGTCCACCATCCGAAGATTGTAATACAACAAATTTTCAAGTGATGGAAGCAGCTATCAATATCCTTCGTAGTGCGGGTTGTGTTGTAGTTGTTTCAGCGGGTAATAGCGGTTCTAATTGTAATTCTGTAAATGATCCAGCTGCGATTTTTGAAGGTAGTTTTAGTGTTGGCTCTACAGATAATTCTGATGGAATTGCGGCGCATAGTAGTCGTGGTGCAGTTTTAGTAGATGGGTCATTCAGGCTTAAGCCCAATGTAACAGCACCCGGTGTAAATGTGCGTTCATGTCTTAAAGACGGTTCTTTTGCAAATTTCAGTGGTACGAGTATGGCCGGACCTCATGTAGCTGGTCTTGTTGCACTAATGATTTCTGCAAATCCTAATCTGGCCGGAGAGGTTGAATTGATAGAAGATATCATTGAACAAACAGCTTTTAGGCTCACTTCTAGTCAAAATTGTAATGGAACGAATGGTTCTACCATTCCCAATAATACGTTTGGGTTTGGTAGAATTGATGCTGTCGCTGCGGTTAATCGGGCGTTAAACGAACTTTACGTTCCATTTATTAAGGTTGACCAATTTGGTTATTTGCCTTCAAGTCAAAAAATAGCGGTCATTTCAAATCCGGTATATGGTTATAATAATACTTCTTCATATACAGTACCGGCTACAATGGTCGTTAAAAACTCAAAAAACCATCAAGTTGTATTTAGTGCCAGTCCTACTGCATGGAATAATGGTGCGATTCATGACCAAAGTGGAGATCAGGTATGGTGGTTTGATTTTAGTAGCGTTACAACTCCTGGCACGTATCATATAGCCGGATTTCCTGATGGAGGATATCGATCAGAAGATTTTGAAATAAGTAGTTCGATCTATGAAGATGTTGTAAAAGCCGTATTTAAAGCGTTTTACTACCAACGATGCGGTACAGCCAAAAGTACTCCTTATGTGGATAGTGGATATGAAGACGCAGCATGTCATACACAAGATATTAATTGCAGATTTATAAATGATCCCTTAAATGCAGCTCTATTTAAAAATATGTCTGGTGGCTGGCATGATGCCGGAGATTATAACAAATACGTCAATTTTGCTTACAAACCCGTATTGGATTTGCTTTGGTCATACGAAATGAAACCTGAAGCTTGGCAATCGGATGAACTAAATATTCCGGAATCGGGAAATGGAATTCCTGATTTATTAGATGAAATTAAATTTGAGTTGGACTGGTTACTTAAAATGCAGGATATTGATGGTGGAGTATTTTGTGTGGTAGGTGTTCAAAATTTTGCTTCCGCATCGCCTCCTTCAGCAGATAATGCAACTAGATATTATGGGCCAAAAACAACTACCGCTTCTTTGAGTACAGCTGCAATGTTTGCATTTGCTGCTAAGCAATTCTTCAAAATAGACCATCCTACTGCTCAAAATTATGCAACTACTTTACAAACTAAAGCAATAGCTGCTTGGAATTGGGCTCAAGCAAATCCAAATATAACTTATTATAATGCTTCTAATAATTTAGCGGCTGGCGAACAAGAAACGGATAATTATGAGCGTGAAATGCGGCGTATCGCTGCTGCAATATATCTATACGATTTGACTGAAGATAATAATTATAAAGATTACGTTCAAAGTTTCTATGCAAGTAGTCATATGATTCAATGGGGTTTTGTATATCCTTTTGAAAATGTCATTCAATTAAGTTTGATGCATTTTAGTCAATTAAAAGGTGTGTCAAGTGGCGTAGCCAATGCTATTAGAAATGCCTTTAAAACTTCGATGGACAATCATGCGGATAATTTTCCAGCTTATTCTAACAATACGGATGCTTATCGCGCATTTTTAAAAACGGATAACATAACGTGGGGAAGTAATGAAACGAAATGTAACCAAGGAAGCCTTTATCAGGAATATACGTTTTTTAATCTTGACAGTAATAAAAATCAAACAGCTGACAATATAATAGGTGGTTATCTTCATTATATACATGGGGTAAATCCTAATGGCCTTGCCTACCTGACCAATATGTACAATTTAGGGGCCAGTCGTTCTGTAAATTCAATTTATCATAGTTGGTTTGTGGATGGTAGCAGTAATTGGGACGACGTACGCACTTCAACGTATGGACCTGCTCCCGGCTTTATTCCTGGTGGTGCAAATCCGTATTGGGCATTGGATCCGTGTTGCCCAAATGGCTGTGGTGGTCAAAACAATAGTTTATGTATCATGTTGTCACCACCTGCTGATCAACCTGCATTGAAAGCTTACTATGACTGGAACACAGGTTATCCTCAAAATTCGTGGACGATTACTGAACCAGCAATTTATACACAAGCAGCCTATTTAAAATTGGCTTCAGATAAAATACAACCGACTTTAACAGGAGTCGAACAAGGCAAACAGATAAAATTTAGCACAGATACTTATTTTACAAGTTCAGGTCGCAGTATTGTCTTGACGAGTACAAACGGTACAAACTATAGAATTATTGTTGACAATGCAGGTAAAGTCGGCACCATGGTTGTTGCGAATATTCCTTTGGGAAGTACACATGTAAAAGAAGCTTATCTTAAAACCACGGAAGCTCAAAAAGGCCATATCATTCATGCGCCAGATAATAGCTTGTGGAAAGTATTTGTAAATAATTCTGGTTATTTGGTAGCAGAAAGTACTACTGCCCCGTCAAATAATTATATTAGTTCCTTAAACGGTGATATTGTCGTTACAGACGCTGGATTTGGATGGATTGCCAAAGATCAAGAAGGGGTTTGTTATCTAATCACGGTGAGTGATAGTGGAAGGATAATGTCTAAACCGATTTTGTGTGATTGATTTTAAATAATATATAAATTTTTTATTATATGAAAGACTGGCCTTTATATGAAATATTTATCAGATCTAAAAATGGTCTAAATCACAAGCATGTAGGGAGCTTACATGCATCTGATGCACAAATGGCAATTCAAAATGCACGCGATGTATATACACGTCGGATGGAAGGTGTGAGTATTTGGGTCGTTGAATCTAGTCACATAACCGCATCTAATCCGGATGAAAACGAATCATTGTTTGATCCGGCATCTGATAAAATTTATCGACACCCAACATTTTACGAATTACCTGACGAAGTTAAACACATGTAATCATGGATAAAGATATAAAAGATTTTATATTAATGCTGGCTGATAATAATATGATCTTAGGTCAGCGCTTGGGAGATTGGTGTGGTCATGGACCGATATTGGAACAGGATATTGCTTTGACGAATATCGCATTGGATCTCATCGGTGAAGCCAGATCATATTACCAATATCTCGCTGATGTAGAAGGTAAGGCTGAAGACGATTATCCGATGTTGCGCAATGAGCGACAGTTTAATAATGTATTACTCGTCGAACAACCCAATGGGCATTGGGGCGATACGATCGTCAGACAATTTTTGTTTGATTGCTGGCATTTCTATCACCTAGATGCAATGACGAAAAGTAACCATGAGGTACTTGCAGCCATTGCAAATAAAAGTGTTAAGGAAGCACGTTACCATTTAGCCTTTTCAAGTGATTGGGTCATTCGACTCGGAGACGGTACAGAAGAAAGTCATGAAAAAGTACAGGAATCTTTGAATAATCTAATGTCATTTTTTGATGAGATGTTCTTGCCGGCTTCTTACGAAACGGAATGTAATATAAAAATGATAAGTCCGGATTTAGCTGTAATAAGGCAGTATGCACAGGCAAAAGTTCAGGAAGTCGTCGATGAAGCAACACTGGTTTTACCTGATGGTTACTTTGCCAGAAAAGGAGGAAAAACCGGCTTACACAGCGAATATTTAGGCCATATGTTGTCAGATATGCAATATTTGCAACGTGCTCATCCAAATGCGGAGTGGTAGTGAATATTATTAGTCACAGATAATTTATTTTAATTTCTATTTAAGCTATCTAGATGAAACGGCTTAGCAGATTAATATTAAAGTTGTGGGGATTCAAGTGGACAGGTATAGATCCTGAATCCATCGCTAAAAAAGTTTATGCCGTATATCCCCATACTTCCAATTGGGATTTTCCACTTGGCATCCTATTAAAATTTGCTATCCCTATTAATGTTAATTACATAGGTAAAGATTCTCTTTTTAAATGGCCTTATGGATTTATTTTTAGAAAATTGGGAGGTATTCCAGTAAATAGGAAGCAACGTACCAATTTTGTGGAAACGATGGTTAATCTATATAATCAATATGATCGCCTTGCTTTTGCCATCGCACCTGAAGGTACTAGAAAAAGAGTTACTAAATTCAAATCTGGATTTTATTATATAGCATATAAGGCCAATGTACCGATAATTTTAGTTAAATTTGACTTTCAAAATAAGGTAGTTGAATTTAATCAACCGTTTTATCCAACGGGTGATTATAAGGTAGATATGAAATATATCGTCGAATATTTTCGAGGTACGCAAGGGATTCATCCAGAATTAGCTTGTCAATGGGAAGATGAAGTGATTCATAATGTCCATTGATTAATGATCTAATATTCATGCTTTTTATCTATCTTTGCGCTTCAATTTAGAAAATAGGACAATAAACAATGGAGACAATATTTTCAGGTATTCAGCCTACAGGAACGTTGCATTTAGGAAATTATTTTGGGGCAATCCAAAACTGGGTAAAATTACAAGATGAATACAGATGTTTTTTTAGTGTCGTAGATTATCATGCAATGACAATGCCTTATGACGTAAAAAAACTCAGAGTTAATACCTGGGAGATGGTTACAAATCTCGTAGCAATAGGCGTAAAACCTGAATATCTTTTTATACAATCATTAGTGCCGGAACATACCGAATTGACATGGATTTTAAATTGTTTTTGTTCTTATGGACAGTTGACGAGAATGACGCAGTTTAAAGATAAAAGTTTGCAGGTACAGGAAGGGGCTAAAGATGATTTCATCTCTGCTGGATTGTTAGATTATCCGGTATTGCAGGCTGCTGATATATTGATTTACAAAGCAGATTTTGTCCCGGTAGGTAAAGATCAGGAGCAACATTTAGAATTAACGCGTGATATTGCTCAGCGATTTAATAATCAGGTAGGAAAAGATTTTTTTGCTTTGCCTGAACCTTTATTTACAGAGACCTCAAAAATTCGTTCTACTGCAGATCCTAATAAAAAAATGAGTAAATCTGCTGGCGACAAGCATTTTATATCATTGTTTGCTGATGAAGCAACCTTACGTCGTCAAATTAAATCAGCCGTTACAGATTCAGGAGAAGTATCCGAAGGTACAATGGCACCCGGTGTACATAATCTTTTCGAACTAATCAAAGCATCCGGTTGGATAAATGAATACAACCAACTTATGGACCAATATAATGATGGTAATTTAAAATATGTAGATCTTAAACAAGTCACTGCAGATGCACTCGTTGACCTAACTTCGGGTTTTATTACCAAAAAACAAGAACTCAATACTGATAAAAAGCAACTTAAAAATTTGATTAAGGAATCCTCCTCTGAAATAAGAATAACTGCTCAGCAGACGTTGCGCGAGGTTAAGGAATTGGTTGGTCTGATGAATGTGTAATTTTAATCTTTTTCATTTCATTTTCATTGTCTGTATTGTATCCTTAAAAGGGTTCTTTACGATTAAGTAAAATTGTTTTTTTATATTAATATACAACTTAACAATTCGGTGTGTTTCTTACATGGACTTTTTAAAGAATTGTTATTAAATAATTAAAGTTTCAAAAGACTTGTCACACAACGTACTTTTAGGAAACTTATAGAATAACTGTATTGTTTTTTTTGTGTGTTTTAAGGAATTTGAAAATTCCCTTATATTTATTTTCTTAATCAATTTATATACAATGAATAAAATAATAAAGTTAAAAAGCGCATTTATTGCAGGTGTACTAACATTGTCTTTTGTCGGATTTAGTCAAGATAAAATTGTAACTTATTCAGAGGTTCCAATTCAAATTCAGAATTATGTCAAAGAACATTTCCCAAAAAACAATGTACTACAATCAAAAATCGATAATGAAGGACTATCCAAGGAATTTGATCTTATTCTAAGTGATAACATTGAATTGGAGTTTGATAGAAATAACAATATCAAAAGTATAGATTCTAAATCTAATACAAAACTACCCAAAAGTGTTATTCCTAAAAAAATTTGGGAATATGTAGAGTACAACTATCCCCAAAATTATATTGTAGAATGGGATTTAGATCGAAAACATCAGTCCGTTAAATTAGAAAATGGGATTGAGCTCGAATTTACCCTTAAAGGTGTATTTTTAAGGATTGATAATTAATATTATAGATAAAATTTATGTAAAATATAATTATTAAAATTTTTAATACATAAAATGTGTGTTTTAGTTTGATTATGGCCAACAAATATAACCATTTTACCTTTATTCGTTAAGGAAATGGTTAAATTTGCTTAGATTTTTTTAGTCTAGATATGGCTAAGTATTTAAAAAATGCATCAGCATAAATTTTTATAACGACTTAAAAGATTTTGCAGGGATTCATTATGAAAACTTGAATGTTTTATTCAATGTAAACGTTCAAGTTTTTTTTATTTGTCGAAAGTAATATAAGGCCATGCAATTAATGTTGCTTCTTAAATGAAGCAATTTGTTAAATAGATGAGTTTCATGAACTAACATTATCTTTTCAAAATGAGTTAAGACATCTTCTTAATTGGTTTTACATGGATGAAAGGCCTTCTAATTTTAATGAAATTTACTATTAGTAATAAGTGATTTCAACTAAGTTTATTTGGTTTTACATACTTTTTTTTGACCATTGCGTTATACAGTAGATTATTTGATTAATTTTGTGGTAAAATATATTACTTATGATGCGCCCAAAGTATATCCTTGTAATTTTTTTGTTCACAATCGGATTTTTGTCTTGTAAAAATCAGATAGAAATAACGGAAAGTACCATTCATATCTGGTTAAAAAAAGATCCGGATAAACTACATCCATTGATTTTTCCAAATCCTGTATCAAGAGAAATTTATCAGTATATCCATGTACCATTGGCCGATTATAATCCCAAAACATTAGCATTAGAGCCGGTATTAATAAAGGAAATGCCTATAGAAAAGGCGATAGATTCGGGTACATATGCAGGAGGCGTTGCTTTTGAATTAGAGTTTAAAAATGAAGCGAAGTGGGATGATGGCAGTCCGATAACAGTGAAAGATTATCTTTTTACAATGAAAGTAATCAATTTGCCTATGACGGATGCTGGAAATTATAGGGATTTCACATCTAATATTAAAGATATCGTGCCTGACCCATCCAATGATCGCAAATTTACTGTGATTTTCGGTCATGCATATTTGCTTAGTTTAGAGGCTGCGGTCAATATTCCGCTGTACCCTAAATATATTTATGATCATTTAAACGTACTAGATGATTACGATTTTAAAGATATTACCGATGAAAATAAAGAACAATTACAAAAGGATGTAAAATTGGTTCAATTTGCAGAAACTTTTAACTCAGCAGCGTTTTCCAGAGAAATCGTTTCTGGTGCGGGACCTTATAAACTTGTTTCATGGACGGCAGATCAAAATATTGTATTAGAGAAAAAAGCGGATTATTGGGCTGATGATATAGATATTGCCGAGTTACAACAAGGTCCTGACAAAATGATATTTCATATCATCCCTGATGAAGTTACAGCTATAGCGCAACTAAGGAATGGCGGATTGGATGTAATCAATGAATTATCAGCAAAAGCTTACTCTGAATTGGAAAATGATCCTGTTTTAAAGGAAAAATTTGATTTCTTCCATCCTGCACTGATAAAACAGTATTACATTTTATTGAATAATAGCGACGAAATCTTGAAAGACCGAAATGTACGAAAAGCCTTGGCACACTTGCTTGACGTAAATGGTATCATCAAAAATTTTGAAGAAGGGAAAGCAACCCGAACTACTGGACCGATTCATCCACTAAAAAAGACAAACAATACAGACTTGCTTCCTATCAACTATGATTTAGATTCTGCACGTGTATTACTTTATAATGCAGGTTGGGAGGATAGTAACCTAGATGGCAAACTGGATAAGAATATCAAAGGTAAATTAATAAATCTCGAAATTGAAATTTTGATTACCGGTCAAGAATTGGGCAAAAATATCGCTTTATTGTTGCAAGAAAATGCGCGCAAAGTAGGAATGGATATCAAAATCACCGAAAAAGACATGAAACTAATCCGTGCTGAAAATGTTCGAACTAGAAAGTTTCAACTAATTCCTTCTATTTTGTCACAGGATTTACAAAAATGGGATGACTTGTCTCGATGGGTATCCACCAATAATACACCTGATGGTGGCAATGAAATATCGTATAGTAATCAGGAAGTAGATGCCTTAATCAACAAAATTCCCTTAACCCATGATGAAGTAGAAAGGATTGCTATTTATAAGGAAATACAATATCATATTTATCAAGATCAGGCATGTATATTCTTGTATGCTCCGGAAGAGCGAATGGTCGTATCCAAAAGTTGGAAGGCTTCAGCTACAGCTAAACGTCCGGGTTATCTAGCAAATACATTTACATTCGCTGGTGTCGGAATTGTAAAATAATAGGCATGCTTATTTTTTTACTCAAAAGAATTTTTTTATTCGTTCCGACACTACTGCTTATTGTCATTCTAGCTTTCTTTTTGAGTAAAATGACACCGGCAGATCCGGTGGAGACTATGTTGCAAATGCAAGGTGTAACACAGGATAACAACCGATCCAAGCAGGAATACGCAAGGATTTATCAGCTACTTCATTTAGATAAACCAGATTTTTACTTTTCTGTTATTCCGGATTTTTATCCAGATAATGTATCTCAAATTATCCATCAAGATAACCGACACTTAGCCAAATCCTTACTAAAACAACGAATTCCATATCGATCAATTTTGCAATATCTCAATGCAAAGGATGCTTTTTTAACTACTGCAATGGCGGATACTATTTTGAGCAAGACCTTGTCAACAGTTATTCACAAAGTACAATTTGAAAACAATGTGGATCAATTGGTACAAATGACAAAAATTAGGGATACTTCTGACTTGCTCGATGAAAGTTTGGTCAATGCTATTGTCAATATGGAACAATCCCGAAAATCAATTTATTATCCTACCTTTCGTTGGCATGGGTTAGACAATCAATTCCATTATTGGATAAAAAATTTATTGAAAGGTGATTTTGGAATATCCTCTAAAGATAGTCGCCAAGTTTTGCCCAAGGTAAGTATAGCTATGACCTGGACTTTGTTACTGACAATCTTGAGTTTAGTGTTTTCTATATTAATATCTGTTCCATTCGGATTGTGGTCAGGAATGAAGGAGGGATCCTTTTTTGATAAGGCAAATCGTACGTTGTGGTTGATTTTTTATGCTATTCCCGTTTTTTGGCTGGCATCGATGTTGATAATTTATTTTACTTCAGATAGGTTTGGTAGTTGGATGCATATTTTTCCTACGCCAGGGCTATGGTATGTCCCGGATGGTCAAAGTGTACTAAAATCATTTTTTAGCTTTAGCAATCAATTAATATTACCTATTCTAGTTTTGATAGCCAATGATATAGCACCTTTAAGTACGCTTATTCGTAATAATGTGATTGAACAGAAGTCTAAGCCTTATGTACTCATGGCGATTGCCAAAGGACTAAGTATAAGGCAAATTTTATATAAACATATATTGCCGAATGTTATGTTACCTTTAATTACTGTCGTTGGCGGACGATTTGCTGCATCGATGTCGGGGGCTTTAATCGTAGAAGTTATTTTCAATATACCTGGAATGGGCAGATTGATGTTTGACAGCATTTATGCAGCTGACTGGAATGTCGTTTTTGCAATATTGATGGTGCTGGCTGTAATAGCAATGTTGGTATTGACCATAAGTGATATTTTGTACGCATGGGCAGATCCGCGAATCCGAACGAAAAGTATTCAGCTATGATAAATAGAATAAAGTCATATCATTTAGCTTTTGGGGTGATACTTTTTTACTTATTTTTGGCGATTTTTGCTCCTATAATAGCCAATGATAAACCGGTTTTGTGTATGACTACGGAAACCTGTTTGCAGCCATTAATTCCTTATAGCCCATCAACGATTCACATAGAAAAATGCACATCCATAAGTCCAATGACTACCGTAATTGATGGAACGAAACATAAACATTGGTTGGGTACAGATAGATTAGGTAGAGATGTAGCTTCAGGGATGATACATGGATCACGTATCTCTCTCATGGTCGGTTTTATTTCGATCATCTTTATTTTCATATTTGGTGTAAGCCTTGGCATGCTCTCTGCTTATAATCGTCAATTTGGTTTTGGACTTAATCTATTCCAGATAATATCTATTTTACTAACTTTAGTTATAGGTTTATTTTATTTGATATTTGAATTTTCTAATAACACTTGGTTTTCTATCATCGGAATAGTCGTATTTATTGGGTTTTTAATTGCTTTAATGTACTATTTAGGTAACCAGATGAATGGTTTGAAAAAATATGCTATTTCCTTGGATTTGATATTGATGAAGGTAATAGAAGCGCGCAAATCCTTTCCGGGAATGTTTCTCTTTTTAGCACTAACTGGAATTTTTGCTTTACCATCGATATGGAATGTAATATTTGTTATTTCCCTTCTTGGATGGACAGAATTTGCTAGACACGCACGAGTAGAAACCATGTCAGTATTGGAGACCAATTATATCACATCAGCGAGAATTCTGGGATTGTCCGGTTTTAGAATACTTTTTAAACATGTATTACCTAATATTCTTCCTACATTATGGGTTTTGGCTTGTTTTGGTGTAGCAGGCAGTATCCTTATAGAGTCCACATTGTCATATCTAGGTATCGGACTTCCAACAGAAACTGTAACTTGGGGCAAAATGATGGCAGAGGGTAGAAATATGCAAAGTTGGTGGATGGTCGTCTTTCCGGGCTTGGCGATTTTTTCCATTATTTTTAGCCTAAATATCTTAGCCAATCATTTACAAAAAAATATGGTCGAGTAGTTAGCGACGATGTATTCAATATAAAATAGATAATAAAATTGTAATATGATCAATTATAACAATAGGTTATTCAGAGCTGTAATCAATTCCGAAAATGGAGAAACTTCAAATGAAACGGTTTTTCACTATAAGCAAAAAGGTAATTTGTTGATTGCTGAGTACAGTGGTGGCAAAATTATTTACGGACATTTAATTGGCTTAGTTGATGTTAATGGAAACATCAATATGCGATATCATCAATTAAATGAACATGGCGAACTTATGACAGGAATCTGTTTTTCAAAACCCGAAATTCTTGAAAATGGTAAGTTGAGATTGCATGAAGATTGGGAATGGACATCTGGAGACAAGACAAAAGGTCATTCAATTCTTGAGGAACAATAAAAATAAATTAAAATACCGTTTAAAAAAAGGTTATTTAATAGCAAATTACAAGAGACCGAAATCGAAGCATGTGAAATAAGCACTTTATAATAATATGCAAGTCGATTTTATGCTAAAAAAATAGGCTTAAAAGAAAAAAAGGACATACCTATAAGCCGGATTCTGTCACACAAATACATGTGCGCTCTATCATTTATCTAAGCTGCCTACCCCTTCGCACTGATATCGTAATATCTAAAAACCGAGTCAATTTTCTCCAAAAAATGGATTGCGAATATACATGGCATTTCAACCCACAAGGTTTATTCTATATCTGTATTACTACCGATATACGAGAGCTCTTACCTCTCATTTTCACCCTTACCCTGACAAGCAAGGCGGTTATTTTCTGTAACACTTTCTGTATCACGCCTTCGCGCGACCCCATCCGTTAGATGGTGTGGTACTCTACGTTGTCCGGACTTTCCTCCTTTGTACAAGCCAAAAGCGATAGAGCGGTATGTCCCATATGATGAAACAAAATATTTGCATTCAAAGTTTTTGATAGAATTGAATTCCTGATAAATGAATCTTTCCTTTTGAATTAAATTGATTGAAAATGGGGTGTTTTGATCTGCATAGTCTAGTGTCAATTTAGCCTTATTTTGATTAAAATATATATTATTAAATTTGGTAATACATATTGCGTCAATTTTCAATTTTATACTTATCTTTACCCCTTGATATATACTTGATTAGTAGATGTACGTATGGTCTAAAAGATTGGCAATTGTCTTAGCCGTGTTGTCCGGACTTGGTTTTATTGTTAGCAATATCAAGATAAATCCGGCTATCTTAGCGAATCGTATTACAGAAGCTATGGATGAACACTATAGCAAAAGTACCACTTTTGTCAATCGGTATCTCAATGGCAATCAAGATATAATGACATTGACCTCACTAGATGACAATCCATTTAGTATAGAATTGTTTAAACTTGATTCTGTCATATATTGGAATAAAGCGGTATCAGTTTCGTCTTCAGCACCAAGTGACATTATTCTGTTGGATAAGTTTAGTGTCCCACCGTTAACGGCTAAAATCACACTAGATATTCATGCTTTTAACAGTGTTTACCCTCAAAAAATAATAGCACTTACATCGGATACTAGTGCGAATACATTATATTTTAAAAACCATAAAATTGGATTTAAGATCATTCAGGCGGAGAAATATCCAGGATTTAAAACACTTGCATGGATATGTTTTTTGCTATCTGTAATATTAGGGACGCTATACTTTTCTTTGATTATTAAGAAGCGAATCAATCATAAAAAATCCATAGTTTTTCCGTTAGCGTTATTAACGGCCATCTTAGGAACCAGCTTTGGATTTCATTATTTTCCGCCATTTATCAATTTACTAAAAGGAATTTCCAAAGGACAAAATGCGCTTGATGACTTCAAAATTGGCATTGGAAATTATGTTATAGGGCTTGTAGCATGTGTGATTTTTGTGTACTTTTTACCTGAAATTATAAAGTACATCAAAAGATATTTTAATAGCCGCTTTCATTTGGTAGGAATACTAACGGGAGCATTTACTTGGGTTGCTTTTGCTTTTTTGATTTATGTAGTACAAAGTTTTGTGCTCAATCAAAATGTAAATCTGGAAATAGAGTCTATGTTGAAATTTGACATTGTCAGTTTTATTCTAATTACAGGCTTTATTATTTCCATGATGCTCATCTTTCAAAGTACACATTTATTGTACGAATGGTTAAATGAGGGCAATTTAAAGTTAAATCAAAAAATTCTTTTTAGCCTGATTGGGTGGAGTATTGGCTTTTTAGTAACATTGCTGATATTTCCACTGTATGTTCCTTTATTAAAATTTACAATATTTATCGTAGCCTATAGCCTGATTATAGATGCGTATGCTGAAAATCAGGATAAAAAAATTACCTATCTCCTGTGGTGGATGGTCATGTTTTCGGGGTTTTTAGCCGTAGTATTATTCTATTTTGGATTAAAAAAAGATGTATCCGAACGAACAGCTTTCTTGACGGATTATTATGCGAAGCCAGATGATGCTATCATTAAAACGATGATGGATATTCAGGATTCACTTTTGGCCAAAAATGTATATAACAATATCGCTTCTTTGGACAATAGTGCCCGACTTGATAAGAAAGATTTATTTCAATTCATGTTTAATCAGGTATCTCAAGTAATTTCGGATTCAGTGATTATTGATATTGAACTCTTTGATAAGAATACCGGTACAACGGTCTTTAGTAATTATTTTGCAGATTTTTACAAATTAAATCAAACATACACCAATGCCTATAAGGTCAATCGGCAAGTATACCATAATCCATTTGAAGATAAATATATCACTCGTCTGGAAGTAATAAGGCCATTTCCTGTAAATGCTTCGTGGTATCTATTCCTAATTGCACAAAAGATCTCGGCAGTAAGCAAAGAAAGACATACCCCACAAAACTTTAGTTATGCAGTTTTTAGCAAAGATCAATTGATTGAAAAAACAGATAATTTTCAAAATACCCCAGATTTAAATAAGCTGGTGACAATTCAAAATGATACGATTTTAGATGGTTATTCATTAGTGGTTTCGATTCCTTCCCAACAGTATAAAATCGTTTCGTGGAAGAAAATTTCGGGATTAATCAAACCGATCTCTCTATTTTCATTTATTTTTTCATGGAGTGGAATTATCATTTTTATTTTAACGCTTTTCAATACCAAGTACGGGTTTTTACCTGCAAATTTTAATTTGAAGTTTGGAGAGCGTTCCTCATTAAAGACAAAAATTCAACTTGCCATTATCATTTTAATTGTAGTAACTTTTTTAATTATTGGAAGTATTACGGCTATTTACTTTAAAAATTTAATTGAGGTTAATCAACTTACAAAAAACAAGGAAGAGACCGTTACAATTATTCACAATGTACGTTCGAGTGTTCAAAATCTTGCCGATGATGAATTTGCGGCAATATATTTGAGTAGCAAACTCAATGAACTGTCCTACATTCATGACAAAGATCTGAGTTTATACGACGCTGCAGGACGACTATTGGCATCAACTTCTATGGGGGATGTAAATTATAGGATTCCATTTTACTTTTGGAAAAATAATGGTATCAGAGCTAATAATGAGTTATCTTCCTATCATAGTACCTTAGGCCATGAATATATTGCATTGTTTTTAAATGAAAATCGAGCATTTGCTTATCTAGATATTGAGTATCACAATCACGGTCACTCCGCTGAAAATATTTTAGATTTTTTAAGTACAATCCTCAATGCGTATATATTTTTGTTTTTAATAGCAGGAGCGATTGCAATTACGATTGCCAATTCGATCACTCAGCCACTTACAAAATTAGCAGAAAAGTTAAAACGATTTAAACTTGGAAAGAGTAATGAATTGCTGGAATGGAAGTCAAATGATGAAATCGGAACGCTCATTGACGAATATAATAATTTGACCCAAGAGTTGGAAGATAGTGTAGAGTTACTGGCAAAAACCGAACGCGATATTGCCTGGCGGGAAATGGCCAAGCAAGTCGCACACGAGATCAAAAACCCACTCACACCAATGAAGCTCAATATTCAATATTTGGAACGTACCACAAACGAAAGTCCTGAGCGTGCACATGAGATGATCAAACGAATTTCGTCATCACTTATCGAACAAATTGATAATTTGTCGCAAATAGCCAATGAATTTTCAAATTTTGCGTCAATGCCTCAGGCTAGTAATGAAAAAATATCTCTAAATGAAATTGTGGAGGCGATACATGATTTGTTTAGAAAGCGAGACGATATGGATATAAATATGATTGAGCCAATCGATGATTTATACATTTTTGCGGACAAAAACCACTTGGTGCGCATCCTCAATAACCTTTTGAAAAATGCTATTCAGGCTATACCTGACAATAGAAGAGGTAAAATCGAAATCGAACTCAAACGTCAGGGTAATGATGCAATTTTACGCATCTCTGATAATGGTACTGGTATTCCCGAACATATGAAAGATAAAGTGTTTACACCAAATTTTACAACTAAAAGTTCGGGAACCGGCCTTGGTCTTGCGATTTCTGCCAATATGATAGAATCTTTTAATGGTAGAATTTATTTTGAAACACATGTCGGAAAAGGGACAGATTTCTTTGTGTCAGTTCCTCTGATGCGTCTTGAAGACTACAATCAGGAAAGTTATCGAGTCACTCTTGACTAAAAAGATACTGATTTTCTGAATGTTATTGTAAATATTGCTATTTTTGCGGTTTAAATTTTGTTACTCCTTGAGCCAAAATTCATTCAGGACACCACAAGACTTTGAGAAGCTATTTAAAGCGTATTTTGAACCGCTTGTGAACTTTATTAATAAATATCTCAATGATCATGAGGTCAGTAGGGATGTTGTGCAAAGTACTTTTCTCAAACTTTGGAAAAATAGAGGCGAGATTGAGATAAAGACATCGATTAAATCGTACTTATACCAAATGGCTAAGAATACAATGCTTGAACATATTAAAAAGCAAAAGTTAAAGCAAACAGAATCGCTCGATGATTCGGTCGTTGAAAAAGTGATGGATAGCAACATTGAAGAATTTGACGCATTTATAGTAAGGAGTATCATAGAAAATTCATTAAAATCAGTAAAAGAAAAATCACGCGAAATTTTCATATTAAATAAATTTGAAGGTTTATCTTACGATGAAATTGCTGATTTTCTTAAGATTTCAAAACGTATGGTGGATTATAATGTGGGTGTCGTTTTAAAGCATTTAAGAACATCACTTAAAAATCATCCAGATTTATTTAATTAAAAATTGTGATAGTACGTTTTTATAAACGTCATATATAAGAATATAAGTGAAATTTTGAATAAATTTGATTCCATATTAAAGAAATGCAGCCAGATTAATCAGTTCCATTCATTGGATATTGAGCATGAGTGGGATGCTTTTAAAGATATGGTAAAAGAAACTATGCCAGATGATACTATTCCTGATAGCAGCCCATCCAAGCCCAAAATAGTATCTATATTAAATGTTATAAGAACAAGTGCAGCTATTCTTGTACTCATTTTCATCTTTTTGTTTTCTTTTAAACAGGAGAAAAGCAATAGAGTAGATTATCATGTCTCAAAATCAGCTGAAATTATAATCTTGTCAGATGGTTCTTCTATAGCCTTGGCTAAAAATGCTAAAATAAATTATCCTTTATCTTTTAAAAATGAAAAAGCCCGATATATAGTTTTAGAAGGTGAGGCTACATTTGATGTTAAAAAGAATATTTTGCCTTTTATCGTTAGATATGATAGTATAGATGTCCGGGTATTAGGCACTAAGTTTATATTGAAAAAAGACAATAATGGTATTTATATCAAAAATATTGAAGGTTCTGTAAAGGTGTCTTCGATTTCCAATTCAGAAAACTACGTTATTCTCAAGCCTAATGATGAATTAAATTATATGAATGGTCAATTTAACAAACTTAATATTCCGGAAGTCATTGAGAAATCAGACGTTCAGTATAAGGACAAGGTCGTGCCTAAATTAAACCTTGATCCAGATATCAATTCTAATGATTCTTATTATAAATTGGGTTCGTTAATTAAGGTATTCTTGGCTAAGCAAAATCGTAAACAAGTAAAAATTGACAGACGATTAAAGTATGATGAAGAACAAAAGATAAAACTAAATCTAAATATGCCCTTGAAGGATATATTAGAGGCTCTAAAATTACAAGGATTAATCGACATTAAACCGGGTAAATGTGAAGATTGTTATATCGTCGTACCACCTAGTAATGAAAACAATTAGTAATTAGCAACATTTTTAAATAATTAAGTTTTTAGAGCGTTTTAGCTGGAAGATATTTATTCGCCGATTAAAACACCCGAAACGTTCCACGCACTAAAACTGCTGCCTTCTGGTTTACCTTGAGGTATTTTGACCTGAATACTATGTTGTCCTGCTTTAAGATCACCTAATTCTATAATATATGGATTTGTCAAAGTGCCCGGGCACCAATTGGATCGGCTATAATCTGCTGAAGAAAGTCCATTAGAGAAATTACCTGAAACTGGATTGTACAAGCGATACGAACCGCAATCCAAACGCCAAGGTGCTAAATCAAAAACGATATTACCATCGAGTAGAATTGTATTCTTTTTAGGGACAAATTCATCGCCATTTTCCCATCCGCCATGACCAGTTGTAGTGTATATTAGCTGAGCTTTTTTAATGGGCCTTTCAAGTATAAATGTTGCGGTAAGCTCTTTATTGTCGTCAAACATTGTACCGTATTCCTGACCTGCCATTTCCATGACATTGACCGTGTTAAATATCGGGACAACTCGCTGTAAGGGAGTGTTTGAGGCTTCGTTATTATGAATGGTAATATGACTAGAAACAATATGGCCACCTTTGTCATAATTTCCAATAAATACACCGATATACACTTCACGATCACTCAATATATCTGCAAAGTAGGAAATATCCTGACGGTAAAATGCTGAATCCTGCCATACTTTACCTTTGAATGTGACTCTGTCGTTAAAGTGGTTTACGCCAAATGGGGTAAAAAATCGCATAAGTTCAACGGGTACATCATAATTATCAGTAGATACGACACCTTGGTATTTTTTACCATTTCCATTTTCAAAAATGGGTAAAACTTGTACACCATTTTCTAGTGCGTTTAAAAACGTGATCTGCTTGTCTGTAGGAATCATAAATACGCTACCAGTTCGGTCGTAAGCATCGCCATTGGATTGTTCCGTCAAGTCTAAAAAAATCTGATGATTACGATTTAATTCTGGAAATTTTACTTTTGTCACAGCTACGGTCCCATGGGCAAAACGAATAATGTTTTCACGTGGTTCCCAGTGATCAGAAAAATGAATTTGTTGTCTGTCAAATAACGGAATCGTGGTGAATCTACTCTTCCACAACCTATCTTGATAATCGATTTTACTTAAAAGTTCATATTTGTTTTCTGTGATATAAACAGGCATTTGGATAGATTTGTGTTCCAAAGCAATAGCTGTAATGCTAAAGTTTCCATTACGAACATATTCAAGTACGAGTCCTAGCTGCTGCCCTATAATCGTTGGGCTGCCTTTCATTTCCAGTGCATTTGTGTACCATAATTCGATCGTATTTGAATTGATGCTTGTCTTCGCTTTCTTACATTTATATCCTAATATTTCTTTTGTTTCATCCAAGAATTCAAAAGTTTGGATATTGATGTAACTCGTATCCATCATGGCTATAATTTCTTGATTTTGAATAAAGGCAAACTGTCTATAATGTCCTGTAGAATGATCTACCAAAGTCATTTCGTTTGGAAATGGTGCTTTGTTTGAGATTTGATCCGCTGATGTTATCAAGGCATACGACTTATCTGCATAGAGCCATATTGGATTTTGTTGCGCATTTACTTGTCCATGGTAGCTTTGTTGGTAAACGACCTTGGCTATTTTTTCGATATTGATTTCTATCTGTGCCTGAACAAACTGAAAATTAAGTATGAATGAAACAAAAATTAGTAAGAATCGGAACATAAAATAAGAAATTTTAAAAAACAGAATTATGAATTTGTATAAACAACACTAATTAAGATATAAACTAGCGTTTTAATATCTTTTTTAGCTTTTTACTATCACCGTCGATCTTGTGCGATATCTTTAAATCAAGTAAATCAGCTATTAAGGGATATACATGGACATTTTCAAATGGACAAATTTTTTTTTTGGATTTAAATGCTGGCCCCCATGCTATAAATGTTGCTTTCATTTCAGGTACAGCACGTGTATCAAAACCATGGTGACCAATTGGAGGATTGGGGCGGTCAGGACTAACTAAGAGCTTGGAACCATTCGGTACTAAGATTATATCACCAATCCTGCGCAAAGTATCTTCACGGGAACTGTAATGAAGTTTTTTTGGAAATTTTTCTGCTAAAAATATCTTGTAATCTTTGGGTTTTGCAGCTACTAATTGATTATAAAGCGGCAAAATATCTTCCTCTTTTTTAGCGGTAATGTGCGCAATAGTCCTGCTATTAATAATATGGAATTTGTCCGGGTCTACATTTGGAAAAGGTATATAATCCGATTTATCCACCCCAATCATTCCATGATCCGAAACAAAAATATAGTTTATTGGGAGATTGAGCGATTCCAATGCATCTACGAGTTTTTTAATTGCATTGTCAACAAACTGAACAGAAGCTTCGGTTTCAGGAGCATCTGGACCATACTTATGTCCAACTTGGTCGACCTCAGGAAAGTACAACGTGATTAAATGTGGCCTTTGACTTTCTTCCAGTTCGAGCCAGTTGCGGATGATACGGATTTTGTCATCATCATTGAATTTTTCATGATATCTATACCAATAAGTAGGTCTTGTACCACCAGCATCACTTTCTGCGCCTACCCAAAATAAACTTGCTGCAATTACTCCTTGTTGTTCGGCAAGTCCCCATATAGGCAAGCCGTTATACCAGCTTCCGTCATTCATATTTGACTTTGTATAAATTTTATCGCGTTGTGGATCGTAAAAATAATTGTCGACTATTCCATGATGTGCTGGATACAAGCCCGTAGCGAGCGTATAGTGGTTTGGAAATGTTATTGATGGATAAGCTGGGTACATCCCTTTCTTGGCCCAAACACCATTATTTGCTAGTGTATTAAGGTTAGTTGCATTATATTTCTTGATATAATCATATCTAAATCCATCCGCAGAAATATAAATAACATAGGGTTTATGAAGCGTGTTTTGTGCATTTTTTCGATAGGGTTGAATAACCTGTGCTGTATCGATTGGTGCCTGTTTTTGCGCAAAAATACTAACAGTCAAAAACAGTCCTAAAAGGATAAAATACTTTTTCATAACTCAAATTGGTAGTTGACCTTAACGTTTTAACTACTTTTATGTAATTAGAAGGATACTTTTTATAATTCAAATATTTACAAAGGTATAAAATTATCTTGAATTGATTTAGATCATAAGCATTAGTGTATCCCATTTTTTATAGGTAATTCGATATTTCGTTACATGTTTTTAATAGCTAAATCCTAATCCAATTTGTCCTTTTTAATTGATGTTGCATACATTTTCGCTATTAAAAAATTATTTGATGGGGAATAAAAGCAAAAATAATTTATAAATGGCCGTTTTTGATAAAAAATATTTTTATTTTTTATTTTTTTTGCAAAGTCATAATGCGTTGATAATGAGCGAAATGGTAAATCTTAGGCTGTTTGCGCTAAAAAAATATATTTTTTTATACCATTATAAGCAACGAAATAGTAACATAAAGGCTCTTATATATAGAGAGACACCAAGTCTCAAAGATTGATATTCTTTTCAAATAAATTGAAAAAATCTTTAGCGAAGAAAAAGAGCCCTCTGAAAGCAGTGGGCTTTTTTTATTTAATCCATCGTCATGATGATATGCGGAATTCCATCCTCAATATATGGTTCACCAATATCCTTAAAGCCCAAAGATTCATAAAATTTCTTTAAATAGGATTGTGCACCAATTTTGATGGGGAAATTTGGATACAACGACATTGTTTTTCCAATCGTCTTTTGCATAAGGAATTTGCCATATCCATGCTTTCTGTAGTTTTGATGACAGATAACTCTGCCTATAGAAGCAAATCCGGGATAAGATAGTCCTGGTGGTATAATTCTTGCATAGCAAACGAGCTTATTATCCTGATTAATTCCGGTGACATGAATACTCTCCAGATCTTTACCATCTGCATCTAAATAAGGACAAGTCTGTTCCACCACAAATATCTCCTGCCTTAATCTTAAAATATCGTATAACAGATGTAGCTCTAATGCATTAAATGGAAAATAAGTAATTGTCAGTTCATCTGTCATATTATTCATACATTTTATCAGTTACAAAGTAAGCCTTGCTTCCAATTCTTACTCTAGATTTATTTAAAACTTCACTAAACGCATAGCATTGTAAATCAGATGTGTAAAATATATGGTCATGCGGCATTATTGAAATAATCGGATAAATAATTCGACGGCTGTTATTAAGATTTAAGGTGTTTTTTAAATGAACGATATTTTGTGACCAATACGTTTGATTAAAATGTCCAACGACAATACTCTTACTGCTGAAATTTTTTACATAGTTTGCCAATTCATCGTATGATTGGTCGATAATCTCCTGTTCAGCAACTTCACTATTTGAAGGAATATATGCCGACATAATTGAAATGGTATCTTTTCCAGGATTAACAATAATAGATGTCTTTAATGCCGGAAAACTACTAATCATGAAAGTATCTGAAGATGTTAAAGGTAGTTTAGAAAAAATAGCTGTTCCATTTGGATGTAATTGAATGAGTTTGACATTAAAAGGAAATTTATCATTTAATATCATACTAAGGTTATAGTCCCAATTTGGATCGCATTGTTGAAAAACCAGTACATTTATCAAACGATTATTAAGCAAGTTAGCTATTGATTCAGGATTTTCAACTTCATTTAGATTGATCTCTACCAAATTGACGGATTGATTATCTTTTAAATCTGGAATCTGTATAATCTCAATATTTGTTGATTTTAAATGTGATGCTATTAAAACTGCACATATCAAATTTAGCATTAAAAACTTCCGACAATTATATACAAAGCCAAAAAAAACATTCAAAATAAATCCCGTAAGTGTATAATTAAGTAAATATTCATTGGATATTTGATCAGATCTATCAGGCAAAATTATTAAGCCTAAAGATACAAGGATAAGTAATATACTTATATACATGAGCATCTTTAGGACTGAAGATTTTTTTTGCATAATATTTACTTTTTCTGAGCAACAACGATTACTTTTTTATTTGATTTAACATCGCCATCTGGATGAAACACCCTTGAGTAGATGATATACAAGCCTGTTTTTACTAATTGGTCATTTTGATCAAGACCGTCCCATTTGATAGTCGATTCACTTCCTAATAAATAATTGTTTGCCAAATCAATAACAGGAAATCCATCACTATCAAAAATTCGTACTGTTGCCAGAAAACCACTTTTTTCTAAATTGTAATGAATTAACAAGATGTCATCAATGCCGTCACCATTCGGGGTAAATGTGTTTTTTTCTATCGTAACAAAGGTTTCATTTTCTGCTTCCACTTCGGGTTTGTAATTTGAATTTTGATATCCAGGTGTCGCATAATTACGATCAGCAGAAGCAGAATGCCAGTTGTTTGTGTCATTGGTCAGTCCATTTAACCGTATGCGTTCTAACGAGATTCCTTTGGAGTTGTTGAGTAATTTATAATGCATATTCTGTGCATAATTGAAGGAATCTATTGTGATCAGTTGTCCTGATTTATTATATTGAAGCGTTATATTAGCTGAAGCGACATTGAGCGCGGGAATTGTTGCTTCTATAAAGGCGGCTGTATCAGGCGTTTTATAGGTCGCTTTTAGAAATTCTACATTTCTAGTAATTGCTACATAAGACCTTGGTTTGAGTATAAAGTCTGTTCTTATAATTCTGGATTCATTACGTTCTTTATTGACGATATACAAGCTGTCCAATTTTATAAGTTTGTCTGAAGTATTGTAAATTTCTACAAAATCTTCACCTCCTGTATTTGGATCTGTTAGCACTTCATTGATTATAAGATCACCGACATCTGGTTTGTCAATAAAGAAAAATTGTATCTGATGTTCGATACTGTTATTGTTTTTATCGGTAATATCTTTTACACTAAGCGTATAAATAACGTTACTTTTTATCGATCCAACAGGATATCTTAACAAGGCCTCCAGAGGTTTATTTGTGTTATAAATTACCTCTAATGGATTGTTCAACCCTTGATCGACAACATAATTAGCAATTTTGACTACAGCATTGGCTTCTGGCCTTTCAGAAAAAATAATGCTGATTTCCTGACTGTTTTTAGCAGTAGCTTTTGTAACCCTTGGCGGAATGGTGTCGCGTTCAACAGTTTGAATGAATATATCATCATAAAAAAATTTATCTGAACGTGTTGCAGTGTATTTGCAATTTATACCAAAATACATAGAATCGGCAATCGTGAGCAAAGGGTCATAAAAATCGAGGTCTATATCCAGATTTTGCTGTCCTGTGTAATCGGTAGACATCGTACCAACACCATTTCTATATAATTTGATACTAAAACGTGCCTGTGCAGGCTCTAAAGCGATCGCCCCATTTGTTCCAGCGGCTAATAGGGTAGAAACCCCATTGGTCAATTTATATAATTGAATTGCATCATTAGAACCGTTTTCCCCTAATTTTAGATAATATCCATTGGCGCCGGCTTCTTGAGGTTGGTCAATAAATAGATAAATCTTACTCAGATTGTCATTGGACGGGGCAAACTGCATCTTGAAAAATGCATCAAACTGAATACTATCTGTTGGGACTTTATATTTCGTATATATCGTAGATTCACCGGCTCCGCTGGTCATTAACTGAAGTTGTCCGGCTGTATTAATCTTGAAATTTTCAATATTTCCAAACCATTTGACCGTTTGAATATTGCCGTCATCAAAATTGAGCTTTAGTTGACAGTTTACAACATTATATATCAAAACAAATGACAATAGTATAAAAAATCTCATAGGTAAAACAAGTATCAAATGTTGAAAAAAGCTATCTTTGCGCTGCATATATTTACGATATAAAGTTATTGTATAATGATATTGAAACCACTAATCTATCCATCGTCTGATATATGTCAGAGGTTATTACAAAAGCAAATATAATACAAGCCAAAGTATTGCGGCATAAATTATACCATTGTTTTTTTATAAAACAGCTTTTTATATAATTCTGGATTGTTTTTTAACGTTAATATCATTGTTTGTATTTTGATATATTCGGAAATAGATCATAAATAAAATTATTAACTAAGATGAAAATAGCAGTAGTAGGCGCTACAGGATTGGTAGGAAGCGTGATTAATGAAGTTATGGAAGAACTGGGTTTTTCCTTTTTAGATTATATTCCTATTGCCTCTGATCGATCCGTCGGCAAGATAATCAAGGTCAAAGGGAACGATTATACTGTAGTTAGTATTCAGGAGGCTGTCGATATGAAACCAGATATTGCTATTTTTTCTGCAGGTGCAAATACTGCACTCGAATGGGCACCTAAATTTGCAGCAGTGGGTACAACAGTTATTGACAATTCAAGTGCATGGCGTATGAATCCTTCCGTAAAATTGATAGTTCCGGAAATTAATGCCCATTTGTTGAAGAAAGAAGATAAAATCATAGCCAATCCCAATTGCTCAACAATTCAAATGGTTATGGCTTTGGCACCACTACACCGCACATATGGCATCAAGCGGCTAGTAGTATCCACGTATCAATCCTTTACAGGTACTGGTGCAAAAGCGGTAAAACAGTACAATATTGAAAAATCCGGAGCGACAGTTTCTGAAAATGAACGTGCATATCATTATCCAATTTTTGAAAATGCCATACCACAATGTGATGTCTTCCTAGACAATGACTATACAAAGGAAGAAATGAAATTAGTCAATGAAACTAGAAAAATTTTAAATGACGAAAATATAGGGATTACGGCTACTGCCGTTAGAATTCCGGTCGATGGCGGACATTCAGAATCTGTAAATGTCGAACTTGGCAAGCCATTTGATATTAATGATATTAAAAAGATATTAAACGAAACAAAAGGTATAATTGTATTGGACGATCCTAAAACATTTAAATATCCAATGCCGTTATATAGTAAACATAAAAATGAAGTATTTGTGGGCAGAATTAGAAGAGATGAATCTCAAGTAAACACACTGAATATGTGGATTGTCGCTGACAATCTCCGTAAAGGTGCTGCAACTAATACTATTCAAATCGCACAATACTTAGTTGACAACCATTTAATTAATTGATTTACTTACTTACAAATAGTTTTTTTAGTTTATTTAATTACATTGTATTATGAGACGCAAAATTGTACTTTGGGGTTCCAATGAAAAAGATGAAAAATTATTAATCGCACTGGAATTACTGGAAAAGGAAAATATTGTAAAAATATACACTTTTCCTGAAAACGTTGCCACTGAAGAATTTTTTAAGGCTATGTCTGAAAAGTGGAGAGATGACGAAGAAGTTGATTTCCCTTCGACTTTTGAAAAAATTGAAAGAAAACTTTCAGTCTCTGATAGCATTTTGCCTGACGAAATCCGCGTAGAAAGACCTGATATTATTACCAGAGCGCAGGCTGAATGGCAATTTGTTGTTCTTTCTTCCAAACTTTACGAAATGTACAAAACAGAATTGGAGGAAATAAAAGATAAAATTGACGGACTTACAGAGTACCAAAATGATAAGTGGAATGAACTCAAAGAGTTTTGGGATAAAGTACAAGGGCAGTTAAATGAAAAAAACTTGTTTAGAGAACATGGAGCTTCCCTTAAAGAAAAAACAAATGCTTTATTTGACAAATTGAAAAGCCTTAGAAAAGAATTAGATAAACAGTTTGAGGAGCAATCCAAAAATATGGCCCAATCATTCAAAACTGAAATTCATGAAATTGAAGAGAAATTGGATAAAGGCTTAGGTCTGTCACCACTTTTTGAAGATTTGAAAAAACTTCAGGCAAAAATACGTGAATTTAGATTTACTAAAGAAGATAGAGAAGATTTGTGGGCAAAAATTGACGCAACTTTTAAAAAGCTTAAAGAGCAGAGAGGTTCTCAGTCCGGTGGTGCCGTGAATAATAACTTAGCAAGACTTGAATCCAGATTAAACGGTCTGCATGGTGCTATTCAAAAAATGGAACGTTCTATCAATTTCGACAAAAGAGATTTGGATGAACAAGTCAAAAAAGAAGCAGACTCTGGTGGTCAGTTAGAAGTTCAACTTCGTCAAGCAAAAATTAGAATGATTGAAGAACGTCTGAAATCTAAAGAAGAAAAGCTTGCAGATATGTATGTGACTCAAAAGGAAATAGAAACACGTATCGATAAAGAAAAGAAAAGATTGCTTAAGGTAGAAAAGCATGAAAAACTCGAAGAAGCAAAAGAAGTTGTAAAACAAAAAATTGCTTCTGATATCGCTGAGCAATCAAAAGAAATGGATAAAATTGCAGATAAATTAGAAAAAGCTGCAACAGATTTAATAAGCCCTAAAAAAGAAACTTCTTTTTTGGAAAAAATTGCTGATTCTGTTGAACAGTTGGTAGAGGATGTGGTCGATACTGCAAAAGCGGTTGCAGAGGTAGTAGGGGATAAATTTGAAGACCTTACTGAAAAAGCCGATGTCATAAAAGATAAGGTTGAAGACAAATTAGAAGATCTTGCTGATAAGGCAAAAGACAAATTTGAGGACCTTGCCGAAAAAGCCGATGACATAAAAGATAAGGTTGAAGACAAATTAGAAGATCTTGCTGATAAAGCAAAAGACAAATTTGAGGACCTTGCCGAAAAAGCCGATGACATAAAAGATAAGGTTGAAGACAAATTAGAAGATCTTGCTGATAAAGCAAAAGAAAAGTATAATGACATCGTACATGGTTCAGACAAAGATACGGATCATAAGGACGCATAATTTATTAGCTTTTCCCTTAATCAAGTTTATATAAAATTTGAAAGCCATTTACTTTTCAATCCGATAAAAAGTAAATGGCTTTTCATTTTTAGAGATGACACATTAACTATTTTTTAAAAAATGTGTTATAATCTAACATTTGGGATAAAAAAAAACGGCGCTGAATACTATCCAGACGCCGTATAACCCCAAAAAACCAATATGAAACAACGTTGAAGTTGTTTCCACTTAAAGTGAAGTTAACACGCTAAGTTATATTTAGGACAGATAAATTATTTTAAAGTCACCATTTTAAGAAAAATTATTTTTGAAAATTAAATCTTCGTACTTTTGTAGTAATTGTGGGGCTTCATCCCCTAAGTGGATCGGTAAATGCCCTTCTTGTGGGGAATGGAACACATACCACGAAGAGTTAATTGAAAAAAAACCGGCATCTATAGAGAAAGACAGTTTCTGGCGAAAACCAACAAAAGAAAAACCTGTTCCCAAAAGTTTACATGAGGTATCCCCACTTCAGACATTGAGGTTAGATACTCAGGATGGCGAACTAAACAGGGTATTAGGTGGTGGTTTAGTAGCAGGTTCAATAATTTTAGTAGGAGGTCAACCAGGGATTGGTAAGTCAACCCTTATGCTCCAACTTGCGCTAAGATTAAAAAAGAAAGTATTGTATGTTTCTGGAGAAGAAAGCGAAGAGCAAATTAAAATGCGTGCCGATCGTTTGGGAAATTCTAATCCTGATTGTTATGTATATACAGAAGTAAAAGTTTCTCAAATTCTAAAAGAAGCGAATGATCTCACTCCGGATTTTATGATAATTGACTCTGTGCAAACTTTAGTAAGTCCTTATATAGATTCCGCACCTGGTAGTGTTTCGCAAATAAGAGAATGTACTGCCGAATTGCAACGTTTTGCTAAGGAGACTAATATTCCCGTATTTATCATTGGCCACATTACTAAAGAAGGAGGAATAGCAGGGCCTAAACTATTAGAGCATATTGTTGATGTAGTTTTACAGTTTGAAGGCGACCAACATTATGCGTATAGAATTCTCCGTACATTAAAAAATCGTTTTGGAAGTACAGATGAAATCGGTATTTATTCGATGGATGTTCGTGGCTTACAGGAAATTCCAAATCCGTCAGAACTCTTAGTGTCACCGGATGACAACCAGTTGAGTGGTAGTGCGGTAGCTGCGTCATTAGAAGGGCTTCGGCCTTTGCTCATTGAATCACAAGCATTGGTAAGCCCAGCTGTTTACGGTACCCCTCAACGGTCTGCAACCGGTTTTGACCTGAGAAGATTAGCAATGCTATTAGCCGTTCTTGAAAAACGATGTGGTCTTAATTTTGGTAATCAAGATGTTTTTCTCAATATCGCTGGCGGAATCAAAGTATCAGATCCTTCCATTGATCTAGCGGTTGTTACTGCCTTGATTTCTTCGCTTCAAGACATTCACGTAAGTAAAAAGATATGTTTTGCCGGTGAAGTCGGTTTGGCAGGCGAAATCAGGCCTGTAAGTAGGATTGAACAACGTATCCAGGAAGCTGCAAGACTTGGTTTTGAAACCATTTATATCGCCAAACATAAAGCAGATAAAAAAAGTGCGCATAAGTTGAATATTGAGGTCCGCACGCTGACTAAAGTTGATGATTTACTTCGTGAAATATTTGCATAAATAATACTTATATCGATTCCTATTAGGAAATTCAAATAGTAAATCCATTCATATATTAAGTATTTTGCTGAATTGAACATTTTGCAATAAAAATTTAAATATACATATGTCAAGCATATATATATAATGTCCAAAGAAAATAAATGCTTAATAGAATTGACTTTTAAAGTCTATACGTTTACATGATTGCCATCAAAAATACCGATTTCATGGGCAATTTTTGTCATCACTTCTACTGATCTATCAATTTGCTCTTTTGTATGAGTAGCCATCAATGAGTAACGGATTAAAGAAGATGAACTTGGTACTGCCGGTGAAACGACAGGATTAACAAAAATTCCTCTTTCCAAACAAAGTTTAGTCATCTGGAAAGTCTTGTAATCGTCCCTGATAATAATCGGGATAATCGGGGTCACTGAGTGTCCAGTATCAAATCCGGCTTTTTTAATGGCTGCTAAGGCATAATGGGTGTTGTCCCAAAGTTTTTGAATGCGCTCAGGTTCATTTTGTATTAGATCAAGTGCAGCAATAACGCTGGCTGCATTTGCAGGTGCAATACTTGCACTAAAGATGAGTGACCTTGCATTGTGTTTGAGGTAATTCATTGTATCCAAATCGCCAGCGATAAAACCACCAATAGATGCTAGAGATTTACTAAATGTACCCATGATTAAGTCAACATTGTCGGTCAATCCAAAGTGATTAGCTGTACCACTTCCTAAATGTCCAAGAACTCCTAAACCATGCGCATCATCTACCATTATATTGGCATTGTATTTTTTAGAAAGTTCTACGATCTCAGGTAGTTTTGCGATATCACCTTCCATACTAAAGACGCCATCGATGATGATGAGTTTCATTTTTTCAGGCTCACACTTACTGAGGACTTTTTCGAGTGCCGCCATATCGTTGTGTGCGTATTTTATGACTTTAGCAAAGGAAAGTCTGGCACCATCAATTATACAAGCATGGTCGAGATCATCTAAGATGATATAGTCATTACGTCCAGGAATAGATGAAATAACTCCAAGGTTTACCTGGAAACCAGTGCTAAAAACGAGTGCACCGGGCTTACCTACGTATTGGGCTAATTTTTCTTCTAACTCAAGGTGAATATCAAGTGTGCCATTTAAAAATCGAGATCCAGCACATCCTGATCCATATTTTTCAATTGCTTTTATTGACGCTTCTTTTAAAACTGGGTGATTTGTGAGACCAAGATAACTGTTTGATCCAAACATTAGTATATCTTGACCGCCAATTTTGACTACGGTATCCTGCTCCGATTCTATCGTACGAAAGAAAGGATACAAGCCCATAGATTGTATTTGTTGAGGCAAATTATAGGCTGCCATTTTTTGTTTTAAAGGAGACATCATGACTGTTTAAAGCTTTTTTATTGATTAGGATAAGCGTTATATGTCGAATAACATTGCAAATATCTGTAATTTATTTATTATTTTTTACAAATGTGAATTAATTTTTAATTCACCAAAGGAAATAATCATTGAAGTTTTTGCCAAAAAGTGTTATATGTATAAAAACTTATATTCAAAATAATTTGATAGTTATCTTAATATGAAAACAGGATTCATAAGTCAAATAGGTTGTTAAATTATTTTATTTTAACGCATCGTTAAATTGTCTTGTGAATTTTATTCATAATTTCTTGAGTAGATGATATATGAATAATTACCTTTGGGTTTTTCTGAATTTAGGATAAAACTTTATGAAGCGCGTACTTATAACCGGAGCAGCAGGATTTATTGGTTCTCATTTGTGTGATAGGTTAATTCAGGAAGGATATCACGTGATAGGAATGGATAATCTTCTAACGGGTAGCCTTGATAATATCGAACATTTGTTTGCTTTAAAAAATTTTGAATTTTATCATCATGATGTGTCAAAATTTGTTCATGTGCCTGGGCAATTAGACTATATTTTACATTTTGCATCACCTGCAAGTCCTATAGATTATTTGAAAATGCCTATACAGACATTAAAAGTTGGTTCACTGGGTACCCATAATCTACTTGGTTTAGCTTTGTCAAAAAAGGCCAGAATCCTTATTGCATCAACATCCGAAGTTTACGGAAACCCGTTGGTCCATCCGCAAAATGAGGAATATTGGGGCAATGTCAATCCAATTGGTCCTCGTGGCGTATATGATGAAGCTAAGCGATTTCAGGAAGCAATAACGATGGCTTATCATACTTATCACGGCTTAGAAACGCGCATCGTTAGGATATTCAACACTTATGGACCGCGCATGCGTATTGATGATGGTAGAGTATTACCTGCCTTTTTTGCGCAAGCTATTCGCGGTGAAGGTCTTACCGTTTTTGGAGATGGTCAACAGACACGTTCTTTTTGTTACATTGATGATTTAGTAGAAGGAATTTATAGGTTGTTACTATGTGATTATCATCTTCCGATCAACATCGGTAATCCTTCAGAAACAACAATATTAGCGTTTGCAAAGGAAATCATTGACCTAGTAGGGAATTCTAAAGCCCATATAATTCACAATCCTTTACCAGTGGATGATCCCAAACAACGAAAACCTGATATCACACGAGCAAAAGAAGTGCTCAATTGGGCGCCCAAAGTATCTAGATCGGAAGGCTTACTTAAGTCTTATGCATATTTTAAGCAGGTCGTTACTGTTTAGGTTTAATGAAATTCCAAACAACAAATTTTAAAAGTTAGGATGCTTTTTTAACTTTTGAAAATAACCACGACATCAAATATTTTTCTTTAAAAACTAAATCCCAACAGTTGTGTCCTACATCAGGATAAAACGTAAAAAACACATCCACCTTTTGTTGTTTCATCAAGTAAACCATGTTCTCTGAGAATTTTGAGGACACGATGTTGTCTTTTGAACCATGAAATATCCACCATGAAGTATGTTTAAATTGTGGAATTAATGCCGTATTTGCCCCACCAGATATAGAAATAGCGGCTGCAAATGTGTCTGGCATCCTATAGACAAGTTCATAGGTAGCCATTCCACCCATACTTAGTCCCATTGTATAGATTTGATCTCTTTTGACTTTGTATTGTAACATAAGATTGTTAATTAAATCAGTCAAAAGCTTCATTGAAGTAGTCGGATTGCCACCATTTTGAAAATGAAAAGTTCTTTCTCCTTTTTCATTAATGACGCTTTGAACATTACTCCAAAATGAAGTAACCGGATTTTGAGGAAAAACGACTATTGACGGATATGCTTTCCTGTTTTCTTCTTTTAAAAATAGTGAAGCACCATGTGTGAGTTGCTTTTCATTGTCATTGCCGCTTTCGCCCCAGCCATGGAGGAAGACAATCAGTGGATACGTTTTCGCTGGATTATAATTTTCAGGTAATAGGATCCTGTATGGTAATGTGTCCCCTCCAACAGCAAATTTGAATTTTTGATATAGAGAAAAATCTTGTGCAGATATATGCATTGAGGAGACAAAAAATGCAATTCCAAGTGTATATAATATTTTTAAATGGCTCATTTTTAATTTGATTGTCTTTAATTAAAGTTAAAAATAACAGCAAATATATAATTAACTATAAAACCGAGCGTAAGAATTTAGATATCATTTTGCATGCAATAAAATTTAACAGCCCACAATTAATAATTTGCAGGTGCGCTGTCTGAAATTTAAAAATACATTATTGCTTTTCGATTTGGTTGAGCTTAACTGATTAACCAATTTGTATCACTTACTTCTAGTTTGGGACTTTATTGAAATTAATATTATTATCATTAGTTTAAGGTCTGAATATAATAGAAAAATTGGGTGGACATTGTGAAAAGTATTCTTGCTAATATCCATTAAATGCATAAAATATTAATATTTGTAGATATCAATATTAATGATGAAATAATGAAATTGAGGTTTTAAACTTTTATTGTCATATATAAAACTTATCATTCAAAAAATGTATGTTGTTGTTATGGATTCAATTTAATGTTTAGCAAGTGGTGGTATTTGTTAATTAAATGCTAAGTATTGGTGTTTTTTTTGCTGTTATATGCGGTTTTGAAATAAGGTTAACCATAAATCTTCTTAGGTTACATTTGTTATGTTCACTAAATATTTGGGCTTACCTTTAATGAGTTTTGCAAATACACCGTATGACAAAGCAACTTTCTATCGTTATAAGTCGTTTTAAAGAATATTGGCTAAAAAACATTTAATTTTCTGATGATAATCGCATTCGTAATATATTTTCTAATGACACCACTACATGTGGATGACAAAGGAGTAAATCCTGATTCTATAGAGCAAAAGTATATCCTTGATGCGGTTAATGCAATTCGAGAAACAGGTTGTTATTGTGGGCGACGCTATATGCCACCAGTACAAAAAGTAAAATGGAATGAAATATTGTATAAAAGTGCGCTTTCTCAGGCCGATGATATGTATAAACACGATTATTTAAAACATTACTCAACGGATGGATTAGATATTGGGGCTAGACTAGATCTAGTGGGGTACAATTGGAAGGTCGCAGGTGAAAACTTAGGGCGAGGTCAGGAAACATTTAATCAGGTATTAAAAGACTGGTTAAAAAGCTACAAACACTGCATGATGTTGATGAATCCTAAAGTCGATGAAATGGCAGTAGCTAGGGTTCAAAACTATTGGGTACAGCATTTTGGAAAGCAGGCATCTACACCTAGTCCATAGTACAAGTTCCACCAACTAATTATCGATCGATTTAATTCATATCCAAAAAAAACATATATTTGCGACCTTAAATTGATATTAAAGGAAAGATGGAAGATTGGGAAAGGGATTTTGAATGGTTGCGCATAAGGACAATTGTTAAAGATGCCCTTAATAAAGAGTCATTACCGGATTTTCAAACGATATTGTTTTTGATTGGGGTACAGGAATTGGGACGCATCCCTAAAAAGAAATTTACAAAAGAAGAAAAGGTGGATTTAATCCATATTGCGGTTTGTACCTTGCTAGAAATGAGGGGTTACTATGAATTTATCGGCAGAGATCAGGATGGTTGGCCACATTGGAAAGTGTTAAAGTCATTTGGAATTAAAGGTGAACTTGAACAAGAAAAATATTTGAAAGATTTAGTTATTGAATATTTTAATAAATATAACGAAGTCACTCCGTTTGAATTGGAATAATTGAATTGATATGAAACATTTATTTATTGGATTTTTATTGATTGTTGGGCTTTTGGCATGTACGAAGGAAGAAGAAACCTATACCATCGAAACCGAATACGGTAGAATGGTCGTCAAACTTTTAGATTCTACTCCCAAACATAAGGCTAATTTTATAAAGCTTGTTAATGAAGGGTTTTATGATGATTTGCTTTTTCATAGGGTCGTAAATGGGTCAATAATTCAAGGCGGGGACCCAGATTCCAGAAAAGCAAAACCAGGGGATCGCCTTGGGGTAAATGATGCTGGATATAAAATACCGGCAGAGATTGGTGTACCACATTACAGAGGAATGTTAGCGGCGGCTCGTCAGGGTGCAGATGTTAATCCCGAAAAACAATCTTCCGGATCCCAATTTTTTATAGTTCAAGGTAGGTCTGTAAATGATCAGGAATTGGGAATGATTTCTGCAATCAGAAATTTTAAATATTCGGAAGCTCAATTAGAGAAATATCATCGTGTAGGTGGTATTCCTATGTTTGACCATGACTATACAGTATTTGGGGAAGTTATAGAAGGTCAGGCAATCATTGATAAAATCGCTGAAGAGCCAACTGACGATTTCGAACGTCCTAAAAAGGATATTCGTATGAAGATTTATAAAACCCCTAAAAAGTAAAGGGATGTTAAAATACAGTATTGTCCTGCTTTGGATGGTGAGTACTGTCATTGGCTATAGCCAAAAGGCCGCATTTGAAGTAGATATGAATCAATTTAACGCTGCAACAAAAATTCGTTTTCATAATCATTCTAAAAAGGCAGATAGATATTTATGGGATTTTGGAGATGGTACTATATCACATTCGGCTAATCCAGAACATATATTTTTACATTCTGGGAGATACACCGTTACGCTGTCAGCTTCTAAAGGAAAAAAAACAGATACTTTCAAAAAGGAAATATTTATCAAAGCGCCCGAAGCATGTTTAATATGGATTAAGACTTCTGCAGGTGATTTGCTAGCTAAACTATATAGCGATACGCCAAAACATCAGGAAAATTTTGTTAAACTCGCAGAAGATGGATATTATGATGAGCTTCTATTCCATCGGGTTATAAAAGGTTTTATGATTCAAACAGGAGATCCAAATTCCCGATATGCGGCAAAAGGAAAAGACTTGGGAAGTGGTGGACCTGGTTATACCATTCCTCATGAAATTAGCGATACATTATATCATATCAAAGGTGCACTTGCTGCAGCCCGGTTAAGCGATGATGTTAATCCTGATAAAGCTTCATCGGGATCGCAGTTTTATATTGTCCATGGAAGGCCGATGTCAACATTAGAAATTGAAAATTATGGTTATGAAAAAGGCATAACCTATTCAGAAGCCGTTCAAGAAATTTTAATGAATCAAGGTGGAGCTCCTGCACTCGATATGGAATATACCGTGTTTGGTCAGATTATCGAAGGGTTTGAAGTAATTGACGCGATAGCAGAAAGTAAAACGAATCAACGAGACAGACCGCTTGAAGACGTTAAAATATTGAAAATAATCTTAATAAAATAAAGTAGCTCGACATGGATGTTCTAGGCATTGATATCGGTGGTACAGGAATAAAAGCGAATATTGTCGATTCGTTAACCGGCACCTTAAAAGCAGAAAAATTTAAGATAAAAACTCCAACACCTGCTACTCCGGAGTCAATAATTGAAAGATTGAAAACAATCGTCGATCATTTTAATTGGCATGGAAAAAAAATTGGAATATGCTTTCCTGCGGTTATCAAGCATGGTATTTCCATGACCGCCACAAATATTGATGCCTCTTTTATCAATTATGAAATAAATAAGCATTTTAGTAGTGCTCTAAATTCAGAAGTGAACGTTATTAATGATGCAGATGCAGCCGGTATTGCTGAGATGACCCATGGCAAAGGAAAAGGTAAAAATGGCATCGTTATTTTTGTAACATTAGGTACAGGGATAGGCTCCGCTCTTTTTTATGATGGTAAGTTACTACCCAATACAGAACTAGGGCATTTGTATTATAAAAAATCGATTTTTGAAAAATATGCTTCTAATAGTGCTAGATTGCGACTTAAACTTAGCTGGAAAAAATGGGGAAAGGAATTGGATGTTTATTTCAACCATCTCTACAACGTTTTAAATCCGGAATTAATCCTTATCGGTGGAGGTGTTTCTAAAAACTTTGAGTTGTATAAACCGTATTTAAATGTCCCGATAAAGATAGATAAGGCAAAGCTTCAAAATGATGCAGGTATAATCGGTGCCGTAATGTCAACAATATAAATTAACAATCCAAGACAATAGTAAAATTATATGTTGGCACCTAATTCACAGCCTTGTTTAATGGCTGTTTTTGCATCTAATTCTTTAGCCTCATATGCCCCACCTATTAAAAGTGGTTTTTTCCCATTCGCAACCAATGCATCATAGAGTTTACGTGATGATAGTTGTCCGGCACATACTATGATGTGTTCCACTTCTAATAGTTGCGTTTCGCCTTTGTGCATGATGTAAAGACCTCGGTCATCGATTTTCAAATATTGGACATCTGCTATAAAATTTACGTGCATGGCTTTAAGGTGTGCCCTGTGTATCCACCCTGTAGTCTTACCGAGTGAAGCACCGTGTTTTCCATGTGAACGTTTTAGTAAATAAATTTCTCTTGCGGGTACTTGGGAATCTGGCGCTTTTAAACCTCCGGATTGAATAAAATATTGGTCGACACCCCAAGCATGCATAAATGTTGAGATTTCGTCGGTTTCAGGGGGCTGATGCGTGAGAAACGTTGCAACATCAAATCCAATACCACCAGCACCGATGATCGCAGCACTTTTCCCTATGATTATATTTTGAGATAAGACATCTGTATAGGATACAACTTTTGGGTGGTCGTGCCCTTCAATTTCCAATCGTTTTGGTTCGATTCCATCAGCGAGGACAATTTCGTCAAAATCTGCATTTAACAGTAAATCAGCGTCAACACGTTGATTCAAAAGCACATGTACATTGTGTTTTTTCATCATTTCGGTGTAATATCGTATGGTTTCGCCATATTCAACTTTTCCAGGTATGATTTTGGCAAAGTTAAACTGTCCGCCTAGTTTGTTATCAGATTCATACAGCGTGACCTTATGCCCGCGCATAGCTGCTATATGAGCAAAAGCAAGGCCTGCTGGTCCTGCACCTACTACTGCAATTTGTTTTGATTGATGGGTTGGGATGTAATTAAGTTCAGTTTCGTGACAAGCTCTCGGATTGACGAGGCAAGATGATATTTTCATTTGGAATGTATGATCGAGACAAGCCTGATTACATGCGATACAAGTGTTAATCTCGTTGGTGCGGCCTACTATCGTTTTAAGGATAATCTCTGGATCTGCCAGGAATGGTCTTGCCATTGAAACCATGTCGGCACATCCTTCAAAAAGTACTTCCTCAGCTACATCAGGGGTGTTTATTCGGTTAACGGCTATCAAAGGAATTTTAACCTCTTTTTTTAGTCGTTTGGTTACCCAAGCAAAAGCTTTTCTAGGTACCATAGTTGCTATCGTAGGTATGCGAGCTTCATGCCAACCAATTCCCGTATTTATCATTGTAGCACCTGCTTTTTCGATTGCTTTTGCCAAAATAACTACTTCGTCCCATGAAGAGCCATCCTCAACTAAATCCAACATAGATAGTCTAAATATTATAATAAAATTGGAACCAACAGCTTCACGGGTTTTTCTAACAATTTCAATGGGAAATTGAATTCTATTTTCGTAACTGCCACCCCAACGATCACCACGTTGATTGGTACGTTTAACGATAAATTGATTGATCAGGTAACCTTCAGAGCCCATAATTTCGACTCCATCGTATCCTGCTTCTTTTGCCAATAATGCGCAATGTACAAAATCATCTATGGTGCGGTCTATATCCGCATCCGCCATGGCTTTTGGCTTAAAAAAGTTAATAGGAGCCTGAATGGCGGATGGGGCGACAATTTTTGGATGATAACCATATCTGCCTGTATGCAAAATTTGCATACAGATTTTTCCACCTTCCTTATGAACGGCCTCAGTAATTAGCTTGTGTTGTTCTGCTTCTTCTTTAGTACTAAGTTTAGCTGCCATGGATGCAATACAACCTTCTTCATTGGGAGAAATACCTCCAGTGACGATAAGTGCAGCTTGCCCCCTTGCTCGTTCTGCATAATAAACAGCAGCTCGTTCAAATCCAAAAGGTATTTCTTCAAGGTTGGTATGCATTGAACCCATCAACACTCTGTTTTTGAGTGTTGTCCATCCGAGGTCTAAAGGTGCAAGTAAATGGTCGTACATAATAATTTACAATTTAATAAGTAAATACAAAAGCGTTGATGATGTGCCGATAAGGTTACTTTTTATTTTAGCGTTATGGGCTGATACGTTTCTAACTCTTGAAATTTATAGATACGCCAGCCTTTCAAGATCAAAATTAAGCTAATAATTGCTACAACTGGATGGAAGTACTGTGGCAGTATTTGTATCATAGCATTCATAAATGAAATGGCTAGACATAATAAGATTATAACAAAAAAAATAGTTGACCATTTCTTGTTATATCTTCCGTAAAAATACCATACTGGAATGAGTAGATTTGACCAAAGTATGTTCAAATTATATTTTGTCGGGTGGTGATCGGTTCCAAACCACATAAATAACATCAATATTCCGGTAAAAGAAACAATGACAACCCAAAGTCCATCATATTTTTTGACAAATGCCACTTTCTTGCGATGGTATGCTTTAAATAAAATGAAAAGTTCTAGTAAAAGTAGTATAATAAATAAAAATTCTGGCCTCATTATGAACATTGGAATAGCAGCATTTTTTTCAAATTCCAACAATGTTCGCTTTATGAATTGTAACTTTTTATTATCGACAGTAGCTGTTGTAACCGCATTTGCCAGATAATCCGGTATAAAGACTTCTTCTTTCAATGTCGTCTTGCGATCTGCAGGCATGCCGATTATAAGATCAATACCAAAATTTGTCCAAGGTATATTTTGTTGGTATTCTTTTATGATTTGCCTATACGTTTTATGAGATGCAGCATTTTCGTCCCAATTCAGCCCAACGATGTTTTTATCCAAAATGTTTCTGAGCCTTGTTGCGCAATTGTCATTAAAAAAATCGTATTTGTATGCTCTGTTTTCTGGTTGTAAGTTGTTGCGTAAAAAGTTGAGAATATTGTTTTTGGCTATACTGTCTATGTCTAAAATCTGCTCCGTAACCGAACGATTATAAAAATGATATTCATACATGAAGTCATTATATTCAGCAACACTTAGCAGATATGGTAGTTTTCCACGCAAAAATTTTAAAGTAAATCCAGGTGTGTCAAAATCGAAGGTGCCGTAATTAAAGACTATATCTGAATTTGTATTGCGATCTTGGATACGCAAAGCATTATGACCATAAATAGAATATATCTCATTGCCTGGACTACAAGTAAGTAAAGATACAATAACTTCGTTATTTTGTCCATTTACAACGCCAAGCCTCAAGATAAGCATCAAAATGAGTAAAGAAAGTTTACCGTTTATATTCATAGTTGCAAAGGTAAAGGAATTAAACAATTGTTTTGAACAGAATTTTGAAATTGCATTTATTGGAAGTATAATGTTCATTTACATTTTAATATTATTTGCCTTTCCTCGATTTTGCATATTCATGTTATTATTCAATATTAAATCAAACTTATGTTTACAGTTTGCTTTATCTCTCTACTACATTGAATGTAATACCTGATAGTATAGTTAAATTTGCGTTGTTTTGAACGGAAATTGAACGTATTGTGACGTTAATGTCCACTTGTGGTGCGAATTGATAATCTGGATTTATGATAACATTAGTATTTTCGTCTGGAAGCTTACCTTTACTCCAGTTACAACGGTCTGACCAGAGATGGCTATTTTTACCTAACCAAATATTTGTATTTAGGCATGTTTCTGATGGGCTACTATCTAATAATGCCTGAAATTTTGGTGCAGTATTGAAGTAGGGTGGTTGAATATCAATGGTCTCCATTACACCCCATGAGCCATAGACACTTTCCTGTGCACCGGCAAGGCTAAAATTTGTAGCAAGTTTACAACCCCAACTTCGAATGGAATCGTGCAACATTACATACATGTCATACATTTGAGGACTACTTTGTGCATCCCACATCGCTTGTTGATAGTCATATGGTTGACCAAATACATTGCCTACAAAGTGTTGGCCGCCTTCATAGGTTATAACTGGCTTGCCAAAAATCTGGATGTTTCTATAATCTTGTTTAACCAACGTTTTAAAAGAATTGAAATTATTTTGAGCATTCGTCATGATGTCGTTTACTGTAGCATTTGTACCTAAAAGATCTAATCGAGGATTACCTGTTTCTTCATGGTCCAAACCAAAATAATGCGTTGGTGAACCATAATCCCAGTCATCCTGATCTAGATGGGCTAATATTTGTTCATTAAGCCAGTTGAAGCCAGCTTGAATTCCGAGTACACGCTTTACTCGACATTGCTCATCTTCAAATACCTGATGCCATATTTCAAATACTTTTTTTGCCTTTAATGCCATAGCGCGACCATAATTAAGGTTGAACGGATTATGCTGGATGTTATATTGAGCCTGACTAAAAATCCAGTTCCAAACTTCGTTACTATATTCTAAGTAAATGTTTATACTCGGGTCTAATTGTGATTTGAATAATTCCGCCATTTGAGTAATAAAATCAGCATCCGCAGCGTGAGGTACACAAATCCAGATATCTTTTTTAGTCATATTCGCTAATTGAATTATTAGTTCATAAGGTACTCCTTCCTCGCTTCCATAGCTAAATCTGGTTAGTTTTGTTCGCTGATTCCATGAAGTCATTGGATTATTATTCGTATGCTGCCAGTCCATAAATCTAAGCACACTAAAAGGCGCTATCTTTTCGAGAAATACACTATAAAAGGGCTCATTTTCTAAATCTGCTAATTCGTCTTCAAGTCTGACAACTCGGATGTTTTTGATATGATTTCCCAAAGTAGATTGTGTAATTTGAAACCAAAAGGTTCCATCACCCATTAAATCAAATTGTATCCTGCCGGGTTGTTGCTGTACATTGGAAAAAGCTCCACTAATATCAATTGTACCATCACCATCGTAAAGTAATACATACGTATGTCCAGGAGGCATATTGGCGCCTGAGGCAGATACAAAATATCTGAGTTTGATATTTCCTTGATTTGTTGAATATGGGATTTGAAGTGGATAACCACCATCGTCGAAAGTTATTTGACTAAAGATGGATTGGTTCGTCTCTTCGTCAAATGACCAACAGTTACAAGCATCTGAATATGGAATAGCTTGGCCGCGCGTGTTTTTAAGAAAATTGCGCATGGCTCTATGTGGTTCCCAATCAGCAAATCCAGGTAAATTTGTTCCGATTTCCATAGAACAACTTTGTTGAATCCAGTCTTGACAAAGTGTACTATCGATATCTATATGCAGGTTGTAATGATTATAACACCCATTGTTTCCCTCTATAGTTAATTCGTAAATTCCTGTAGTTAAGTTTGTATAATCATTGTCGTATGTAGGCGGAATTGTCGTTCCACCTAAGGTAAGTGAAATGTCAGTGTTGTATTCGCTATTGATGCGAATATGGGCATTATTGCCGGTACAATCTGCTTTTCGGATAGATGTTATCGAAGGCATGCAATTAATAGTACCATTTTCGTCTAGCAAAGTGATCGTCTGATAAGCTGTGTGCGACTTGCCGTTGATATCAGTGACCGTAAGCGAAGCGGTAGCTATTCCACCACTAATTGTATAGGTATGTTGAGGTGTCACGTCATTTGAAAGTGCACTATCATCACCAAAATCCCATAAATATGTAAGATCGCCACTGCTGTTATTGATAGACTGACTACCGTCAAAATCTATTGTAACTGGTACAATGCCCGATGTTGGATTGGCCATGATTATGGCTACCGGAGGTATTAGGTATTCTATTGAAGCATCAGGAACAGCACATTGGAAAGTAGTCGCCATCCTGATTTCATCCAATGCACCTCTGTTCGCTATATCTCCGGCATAGAATGTTAGGCTTTTAAATTTTAAAGGACTACCATTCGATATGACAAGGTCGGGATTTTTACCAGGATTAATTTGGCCTATGTCAGGAGGATTAACATACATTTCGACTTCAGTGCTTCCATTGTTAAATGTTAAGTGTACGACCAATAATGCAGCTTCATCTATGACTACATTATAATTGGTTGTATAAATTGTATTGTTGTATTTGAGTGACCATTTTTTTTGTCCACCAACATTGGAAGGGCTACCAAAGTACCCTAAACCAAGTTTTACTCCAGCCGAACATGAATTACACCATGCTATGTTATTATCGTGAAATTCAACATAAAGTTCTTCATTATTATTTACTTTTTTTGCCATAAGCATACTTACCCAAAGGGATTGACCCTCGGTTTTTGCACCGATATTCTGGTCCCAGTCCTCTACATAACTCTGAAATGGACCGCTTAAAGAAGTGTTTAGCCTTCGACCAGAAGTTAAGTATTCATTCCCACCAGAGATATGATGGCCACCGCTAGTCAAATTAGAAAAACTAAGAGAACCAGTCGTAGATCCAATCTGATATCCGGGGATTTCGATGTTGCCATTTTGAACATTCCATGAACCTTCAAAATTTTCCCCTTTATTAAGTCCATTAAGAGGTGTATTTATCGGATAATCAAATGGTTCATATGCAAGATATTCACAAATGACAGATGGTTTTAAAGCATTCGTACCAGTTGAGTGTGCCGTATTTTGAATATGCTGTGCAATGGCAGGACTAATGTATAATAATGCTAATACAAACAAATAACTTCGCATGATTTGGTTTTTACTTTAAAAATTAGAATATAGGGAAAGGACTGTCCGAAAAATATTATTGATAGCAAAGATAAAACAATAATTTATTTGATCTCTATTTATTGGTAAATTTAATTAATCTTGCTTACTATCAATTCTTTATGCGTTTAAATTGATAATCCTATGAATTATATTTACCAATCTGTTGATTTGATTAGACGTTTGTTATTTGTAATTACAATGTATTTTTTAGGTTTCTTACAGCTGTTGTATGTTATGTCTGGTAGGTGTAAAGTCCATCAATAAAACTAGACAACTTTTTTGATTTCAATACGAACGGACTTTAATGTTGATTATTTTGCGTTTAAACGATATATTCGGGGTCAATTATTTATGAGAAGGGATCTCTATTCCTTTTACTCTTCTATACATTTCGGTGGCATACCCGTCTGTCATGCCAGAAACGAAATCAAGGACACCCATTGTTTTTTCGTAGTAACTCGTATCTGCATCGGCAAGATTGTATTGCTGTGGAATGAGCAGCAGACTTTTCTTTTGCATAGTTGTCTTTTTGTCCGTAATCATGGCTTCAACAAATATGGAAAGGATCTCCGACATTACGTTATATCCGGCGAGTTCGACTTCAATTACTGAAGGATGGTTGTATATTTTTTTTATGGATATTTTTTCAATTTCAGCCAACGTACTACATGATTTATTGACTTCGTCCATAAGCGAACTATTAAAATTTCCAGACAATATATCGTCCTTGTACTTAAAAAAAATGTCAGTAGAAAAATTAACCAAAACATGAATACATTTTGCACGAAGAAAAGAGACTGCTTCGTTGTCATCTGTAATTTTTCTGACGATTTCTTCGGTACGAGCTGTGTTGATATCCAAATCTTTAAGTAAATGTATAAAATAGTGCTCTATTTGTAAACGGCTTAATATTCCTATTCTGTGCGCATCTTCCATGTCAATAATCCTATAACAAATATCATCGGCCGCTTCTACAAGATAAACAAATGGATGCCTAAAAATCGTACCATCACTTTTTTGCATATTAAATTCATCAATTATCTTGTCAAAAGCCTCTTTATCGGATTGGAAATACCCAAATTTTTTACGATGAATCCAGTTTTTGTCCACTTCGTGTGCAGCACAAGGATACTTAAGGATGGAGGCAAGCGTTACCATCATCAATGTATGGCCACCTGGAAGTCTTCCTTGAAAATGATGGGTCAATAGGCGAAGTGCATTGGCATTTCCTTCAAATTGAATCAAATCTTGCCATTCCAGATCGCTAAAATGTGCTTTTAATGTCGTTCCATTTATCGGGCGATTGGCATTTGCTTCAAAATAATGGCTGATGGCTTTTTCACCCGAATGCCCAAATGCAGGATTGCCTACGTCGTGTGCAAGACAAGCAGATGCAATTACACCCGATAATTCATATTGATAAAATGCAATATCTTCTTTACTAAGCTCGCTTTGTAGCTCATTTGCAATTCTATTGCCTGCGATCTGTCCCAATGACCTGCCTACTGATGCCACTTCAAGTGAGTGGGTAAGCCTGTTGTGAACAAAAACATTTCCCGGAAGGGGAAAAACTTGTGTTTTATCCTGCAACCTTCTGAATGCAGATAAAAAAATTATCCGATCATAATCTCTGGTGAACTCCGATCTAAGGTATTGTGGTGTGGACGGTTGATAACCAAATCTCCTATAGGATATACATGCATTCCAGTCTTTCATATGGTGATAACATTAAAAAAGAAATGCAATATTATGAAATTAAGGTAAAAATAAACGATTATTCCATTGATTTCTGATATTTATATGTCAGTTGTTGTTATAGATTCATATATAAATAAAATGTCTTGAAGACCGATTTTTAAATATTTACCTACGGATTTTTATTGCTCATTGTTCAAAAAAATAGAAAAGGATGGACTTTTCTATGTGATAAAGTCTATCCTTTTATTTTCTTATAATCAAATTGCATTCTTAAAAAATCCTTATCATTCTTGATTAAAACCTATCGACATGAAGTATAACGATTTTACAAAGTATAATATGATAGCAATATGATTATCTGTTATCTTGCTTAGCAAATACACGCTTTAACAAATCAGAAGACCTTTGAGAGATATCCGTACGAATACCCGCTTCTTTTTTCTCAACTAGGCTAAATAATCCTACTAATGCTTTAGTGGAAACGTGATCAGCTAAATCGGGATTTACCTTCGTGATAAAAGGAATCGAATTGTACTGGTCAATGGCATCTTTCCAAAGATCTAAAGCACCAAATTTATTTAAAGAATTGACCATTACCGGTTTAAATTCATTGTAAAGGGCATTGTAGGTAGTTCTATGTAGATATTGTGTTGCTGCATTTTTATCACCCATAAGGATATTCATTGCGTCATCAAAGGTCATTTGCTTGATAGCGCTTAAGAATATAGGGCCAGCTTTTGATGCTGCATCTTCGGCCGCTTGATTGATTTTTTTAATAGCTTCTTGCTCTAAATTAGAAAATCCTGGTATAATTTTTAGCTTGTCGATTACACCTTGAGCTTCTTTTGGAAGTAAGATTTTGTATACTGAATCATAATAACCACCTTTGGCAGCAAGTGTTTTAACACTTTGATCAACGCCTTTGTCTAAAGCTTCCTTAAGACCAGCGGCAATGTCAGCATTTGAAAGAGGTACATTCCCTACTGTGTTTAATATATTTTGTAAATCCTTTGGATCACAAGAAATTAACATCAATGAAGTGAGTAAGATTGTTAAATATTTCATCAATGAACGAGTTTTGATATAAATTAATAATATAAACTAGACGATGCATATCGCGCAATGTCACTATTTTTCTTTGTACTTAATTATAAAAAACACTAAATTAAAATAGGGAATTGATAATCTGGTCTTCATTGATACCTTCGGCTTCAGCCTTGTAATTGCGCACTATACGGTGACGTAATACATAATTGGCAATAGCCTGAACATCTTCTTTGTCCGGAGAATATTTTCCATTGATTGCAGCATGACACTTGGCACCGATTACTAAATATTGTGATGCTCTAGGTCCTGCACCCCAAGAAATATAATTGTTAACTTCTGCGGTTGCTTTTGCTGTATTTGGTCTAGTTTTTGTTGCAAGGCCTACGGCATATTCTAAAACATTGTCCGCGATAGGGATTTTTCTTACTAATGACTGAAATTGCAAAATTTGTGTATCGGTCAGAATGCTCCTAAGTGTATATTTAGTATTGGATGTGGTGCTTTTTACAACCTGTATTTCATCTTCATAAGACGGATAGTCTAATGGGATGTTAAACATAAAACGGTCTAATTGCGCTTCGGGTAGAGGATAAGTTCCTTCTTGTTCTATAGGATTTTGGGTTGCCAATACAAAAAATGGCTTGGGTAGCGCATGCTTGGTTCCAGATACGGTAACCGAACGTTCTTGCATGGCTTCTAGTAAAGCTGCCTGTGTTTTTGGAGGTGTACGGTTGATCTCATCTGCCAGCAATATATTTGTAAATAAAGGTCCTCTATTAAATTTAAAATGTCTGCTTTCGTCCAGTATCTCAGAACCTGTAATGTCTGATGGCATCAAATCCGGTGTAAACTGAATACGTTTAAAATCCAGATCCAAAGCATCTGCTATTGTGTTTACTAATAAAGTTTTGGCAAGACCGGGAACACCAACCAATAGACTGTGGCCATTACTAAAAAGTGAGATGATGACCGCTTTGACGACATCTTCCTGTCCGACAATGACTTTTCCAATTTCTGATTTCAATTCGAGATACGATGCTGCCAGCGCATCTACAGCCTCAATGTCTGATTTGTATTCTGTACTCATAATAAATAATAAAGTTTACCTGATTTTAAGTTTGCAAAGGTAATAATTGTACCTCAAAAACGACTTTTTATAAGATAATGTTTGATGTTTTTAAAAATATTAACTTTTATGCAACTTTTTTTGAATGTATTTAGTTATTAAATTGATATCATATTAATATTAAAATAAAATTAAATTTCAATGAGTAAAGAAAAAGTTATTACCCCTAATTCTGGCTATTTAATGTTGTTCGTTTTCATTTTACTGTTAGCAGGTTCAGTAGCCATCATAGCAATGTATGAAGATCCCTTAGCGATCATAGGCTTAGTACTTGCTGTTTTTATTTTACCAGGTTTTATAGCGATTGAACCTAATAGTTCCCGAGTTCTGACGTTGTTTGGTAAGTACATGGGGACAATTAAAGAGTCAGGCTTTTATTGGACAAATCCATTGTATTTTAAAAGGAAAGTATCATTGCGTGCTTACAATGTTGAAACTTCTCAGCTAAAGGTAAATGACAAGCAAGGTAACCCGATTATGATAGCAGCTGTTGTCGTTTGGAAAGTTAAGGATACTTTCAAAGCAGCTTTTGATGTAGAACAGTATGTCAAATTTGTTGATATACAGAGCGAGTCTGCTTTGCGTAAAATGGCAATGGGCTATTCTTATGATAATTTTGAGGATGCGGAAGCTACTATCACTTTGCGTTCAAATTCTACAGAAATAAATGAAATGCTTGAACAAGAGATAGCTGAAAGATTAGTTATAGCAGGTATTGAAGTTATTGAAGCACGTATCAGTCACCTTGCCTATGCTCAGGAAATTGCAAGTGCAATGTTGCAGAGACAGCAGGCTACGGCAGTTGTAGCTGCACGACATAAGATTGTCGAAGGTGCTGTTGGCATGGTGGAGATGGCTTTAGAAGCACTTAGTAAAAAAGATATAGTCAAACTTGATGAAGAGAAAAAAGCATCCATGGTAAGTAATCTCTTAGTCGTGCTATGTTCGGATAAGTCTGCTTCGCCTGTTGTTAATACCGGTACATTATATCAATAATATCTTTGTAATGTCAGATAAAAAAACATTTGTATTAAGATTGGAGAAAAAATATTTCGATGCACTTGAAAAATGGGCAGCTGATGAATTTAGAAGTGTCAATGGCCAACTTGAATATATAATTGTCAAAGCATTAAAGGAAAATAAACGCATAAAGCCATAAGTGCAGGTATATTGTTCAAATTAATACTATTTTCATAAGAAAAAAATATTCCGGAATATTCAATCAAATGAAGTGCTCCCATTTGGATTTTTTGTTTTATCATATTATACATTTTGGATGTTGATAAAGTTATATTTATGTATTAATTTGAATAATCAGTAATGTATATTGACTTTTTATAGCAGTAGTAGTCCATATAGTTACCTCAAATAAGCATGAATTATGTTGTTGATATTGATGTATTATATCCGTTTTTTTTCAAAATTGTTAGTTATGGTTTGTATTTTTAAATTAATTGCGTAAGTTTGTAATAACAAATCATCATTTTTTATCAATATGACAATCCAAATAAAAACTTTAGAACAATATCAGGATGCATACAAACGAAGTATAACGGATCCTGCAGCTTTTTGGGCAGAGATTGCTGAATCTTTTACGTGGAAAAAGAAATGGGATTCTATTGTCAAAGAAGATATGATAACTCCGAATGTCCGATGGTTTGATGGTGCAAAACTCAATTTTACGGAAAATTGTCTGGATAGGCATATTGAAGCACAAGGTGACGAGATCGCATTACTTTGGGAACCAAATGAAGTGGACGACGCTGTAAAAAGTTATACTTATAAGCAATTATTAAGTGAAGTGTGTAAATGTGCCAATGCCCTCAAATCTTTAGGTATACGAAAAGGTGATCGTGTTTGTTTTTATATGCCTATGGTACCTGAAGTGGCAATTGCTATGCTTGCTTGTGCGCGAATCGGTGCAGTTCATTCTGTGATTTTTGCCGGTTTTTCGTCCAATGCATTAGCGGAGCGGATTAAAGATGCACATGCAAAACTTGTTATTTGTACGGACTATAATCGTCGAGGACCGAAAACCATACCGGTTAAAGATGTTGTTGATGATGCTTTAGAAATGGGGTGTGACAGTATCGAAAATGTGTTGGTATATAAATCTACTGGTGAAAATGTTGCATGGGGAAGTAAAGATCTTTGGTGGCATGAACTCGTGGACAAGCAAGATGCGGAATGTTTGGCCGAACCCATGGATGCTGAAGACCCTTTGTTTATCCTCTATACATCGGGTTCTACCGGAAAGCCAAAAGGTGTCGTTCATACCACAGCGGGTTATATGGTGTACACGTGCTATACCTTTTTGAATGTATTTCAATACCAGAAAGGTGACGTTTATTGGTGTACAGCTGATGTTGGCTGGATTACAGGACATTCCTACCTTATATATGGCCCATTATTGTCAGGTGCAACGACATTGATGTTTGAAGGTGTGCCTGGTTATCCTGATATCGGTAGATTTTGGCAAATAATTGACAAACATAAAGTCAATCAGTTTTATACAGCCCCTACTGCTTTGCGCGCCTTAATGGCCGTTGGATGGGACGAACCGGATAAATATAATTTTGGAAGTATTAAAGTTTTAGGGTCTGTAGGTGAACCAATCAATGAAGAAGCATGGAGATGGTATGACACTAAAATAGGTCATGGAAAAGCTCCTATCATTGATACATGGTGGCAAACGGAAACTGGAGGAATTATGATTTCATCCTTGCCGGGAATAACTGATACAAAACCTTGTTTTGCGGCTTACCCGCTGCCGGGAGTTCAACCGGTCTTAGTAGATCAGAATGGCAAAGTTATTTATGAAAACCAAATGGAAGGATTGTTGTGTGTCAAATATCCTTGGCCAGGAATGTTGCGGACTACCTATGGCAATCACGAACGATGCCGTACTACGTATTTTGCCCCGTATAAAGGATATTATTATACCGGTGATGCTGCCAAAAGAGACGAGGATGGCCGATATCGGATTATAGGTAGGGTAGATGACGTTATCAATGTATCTGGTCACCGTATCGGAACAGCAGAAGTCGAAGATGCAATTAACGAACACCCGGATATCGTTGAGTCAGCTGTTATCGGATACCCGCATGACATCAAAGGACAAGGGATCTATGCTTATGTTAAAATAACGCATGAAGTAGCTGATCGCGAATCACTTAAGAAAGAAATACTTGACATCGTTACAAAATATATAGGGCCGATTGCAAAGCCGGATATTATCCAGTTTGTTGTTCAATTGCCTAAAACACGTTCTGGAAAAATCATGCGCCGAATCCTTAGGAAAATAGCAGAAAAGCAATTTGATCAGATAGGCGATATTTCTACTTTGATCAATCCTGAAAGTGTAGAAGAAATCAAGTCAGGCGCTTATATTTAGGCTTAATTTGTTGTTTTTTTATTGTGATGTTTGATTGTCTATTTGATATTTGCTTGCGGAATACTTGTTTTTCTAATTTTTGTGTTATCATCGCTTTAAAATTTATATTCTAAGTTCCATTTATGTTAGCTTATTTTATATCCTTTAAGCAACGAGATTTTTCACCGTTAAAGATGGAGAATTAAGAAATAATCTTTGTGTCAAACCTTGATTCCAATATTTGATTAGTTCTTGTTTTTTTAGTTTTGGTTTATTTTCATAATATATAGCTTTTAAGCTAAGTGTTTCCTACTGTTAATCACATTTATATTGTGTTAATCTCTTGTTAATCGCTTAGTGTTCAGAATCATTTCTGTTGTTGGAAACATTTATAGGGTGTAATTTTGCAAACGTTTTTATTTAAGTTTTTAAACAATTAAAAAATATTTAGTATAATGAAAAAGTTCAATTTATTAGCTTTTGTTGCTATTGTAACAGTTTTAGCATTTTCTTCATGTAAAGAAAAAGCCGCTGATGAAGCTGCCAATGCACCAACAACTGAAGTAACTCCGGGTGCTGCTGTTCAGAATGCTGAAAATTCACAAATCGCTACAGATCCAGCAACAGCTGCTACAACTCCAGTTCCAACAGGTCCAACTACTACAATTAAGTTCGAAAATGATACATATGACTGGGGTACAGTTATGGATGGTGAAAAAGTAACACATGTTTATAAATTCACGAACACAGGAAATGAGCCATTAATCATCAGTAATGCAAAAGGAAGTTGTGGATGTACAGTTCCTGAATGGCCAAAAGATGCAATTGCCCCTGGTAAATCTGGTGAAATCAAAGTTGTATTTAATTCTCAAGGTAAAGGTGCAAAAGGTGGTAAAGAAGACTCTAAAAGAGTTACGATCACTGCGAACACTGATCCAGCTGATACATACTTGACAATCAAAGGAAAAGTTGATAAAAAAGATTAATATCTTTTATATTAAACATAAAAAAGGCTTTTCGATTTCGAAAAGCCTTTTTTTTTTATGTTTATTGGTCAAATGCGATTTTACTTTAATTGATTAGGAATTTAAATACACTAAAAGGTTTTCTACCGCTTTTGCACGGTGACTTATCGAATTTTTAATGTCAGAATTTAAAACAGCAAAAGTATCATTATATCCCGCGGGAATGAAAATTGGGTCATAACCGAATCCTTCATTTCCTGAGCGCGCAAATGCAATTTTACCTTTTACAATCCCTTCAAAAAGATGTTTATCAATACCGTTGTAATAACAAATAACCGTTCTGAATTGAGCACTTCTGTCGTTAATATTAGCAAGTGCTGATATTAGCTTATTAATGTTGTCATCTGGATTTCTATGGTCGCCAGCGTATCGAGCGGTATGTACACCCGGTTGGCCACCCAATGCCTCAACTTCTAAACCAGTATCCTCTGACAATGAAACAAGACCGGTTTTATTAAACAGATATTTAGCTTTTATCCAGGCATTTTCTTCTAATGTGCTACCGGTTTCAGGAATCTCTTCAAAAATACCGACATCTTTTAACCCTTTTATTTCATAATGTGGTAATATTGCCCTCAATTCTTGAAGTTTATGTTCGTTTGATGTTGCAAAAACGAAAGTCTTTATCATGATTTAATGATTTAAAAACAATTTTTGAAATAATCCCCATATCGCCTGTTTCTTAGAATTGTTAGCACTTATTGATTTTAAATCTTCTACATAGATGACGTTTTTTTCTTCTAATGGCAGGATTACATAGGGTTTATATTGGATGTTTAATCCCAAATTATAAGGTGGTATTCCAAATAAAATAAGATTATCCCAGACGGAAATTAAATTGGCCAATGACAATGAAGTTTTTTTGTCAACCTCGATGAGGAAAACATCTTCTTTAATATTATATTTGATCGCCAACATCATTTTATGTAATAATTCAGCTTCTTGAGCATCATAGTTATCTCGATCTATAACAACAACAAGGCGTTTAAAACCATTGCCGGAAATAGTAAATTCAGCCGATTGCTTTTCTTCAGGGATAATAAAAAGCAGGTCATTTAAGGGATTCATTGTATGTATAATTTTTGCGAAAATGTGAATGTCGAAATTTAATTTTATCTTACTAAAATAATTTATGTAAAATTAAAAACTTACAAATAAATTACCTACTTTTGTAGGCAATTATTGCAGATTTGATGTAAACTTCTGCATGATTTAAAGTTTTTTGGAAATTAGTTACTTTATTAACTAAAGTAATTTTAGTAAATTTATTAAAATACTAATGGATTAGCAATGTATAAAATGAATTTACTTTGATTATACCAATAAACAATTTTTAACACAAAACCCAATCTGGATGAATTACAAATTTAAAATCACTAAAGTTGCACAATCAGGTGTAACTAATCTTGACTTTGAAAATATTCCATTTGGAAAAATATTTTCGGATCATATGTTCGTAGCCGATTTTATTGATGGCCAATGGACTAATTTTGAAATTAAACCTGTAGAACCTATACCTACACATCCCGGAAATATGGCTTGGCATTATGGTCAGTCCATTTTTGAAGGAATGAAAGCAACAAGGGATGATGATGGTAATGCTTTATTATTCAGACCCGAAATGCACGCGATTCGATTTAATAAATCCGCTGTTAGGATGTCTATGCCTGAAATTCCTAATGATTTGTTTATTCAAGCTGTGCACAACTTGGTTGATATGGAGAAGGCATGGATACCAACAAAAATAGGTTCTGCCTTATATATCAGACCTTTTATGTATGCAACAGATTCTACAATTGGTGTTAAGGCATCTGAAACATATAGATTTATTATCTTTACTAATCCAGTAGGTCCATATTATAGCAACCCTGTAAAATTACTTTCGCAGGATATCTACGTACGTGCAGTAGTAGGTGGAGTAGGTGAAGCCAAAACAGCTGGTAATTATGCAGCGTCGCTTCTGCCCGCTACGATGGCTAGAAAAATTGGATATGACCAAATCATGTGGTTAGATGCCATTCATAAAAAATATGTTCAGGAAATTGGTACCATGAATATCTTTTTCGTAATTAACGATGAGATACTTACACCTAATTTGGATGGAGCTATACTCGCCGGAATCACCAGAGATTCATTGCTTCATCTTTTTAGAGCAGAAGGTTATAAGGTGACGGAACGCCCTATTAGTATTGACGAATTGATGGAAGCTGGTAAAAATGGAAGCCTAACAGAAGCATTTGGTTCAGGTACTGCTGCTGTTGTTGCTCCTGCTTCACATATCAAACACAATGATGATATAGTAGAATTAGATGTCAATACACGTAAATATAGCAATTGGGCATTCGATAAGATCAATGGCATTCGCAATAGAACGTTAGAGGATAAATTTAACTGGATTGTACCAGCGCTTCCATATAAAGACTAATCGTTAGGTTATTTAAAAGCTAAAAAAAGCTCCAGATTTTATAAATCGGGAGCTTTTTTTTAAACCATATATAGGTTAACAGAACTTTTCGAAAGCATCTACCAAATTATTAGCAATAATCTGGGCTGAGTTCCCTTCGATATGCCTGCGCTCAAGCATATGAACTAAGTTGCCATCTTTAAATAAGGCAATACTTGGTGATGACGGTGGATAAGGCAATAAATATTCTCTTGCCTTTTCAGTGGCCGCTTTATCAACTCCTGCAAATACAGTAACTAATTTGTCTGGCCTTTTTCCATTGGAAACGGCTAATTTAACACCTGGTCTTGCATTCGCCGCTGCACATCCACATACAGAGTTTACAACCAATAAAACAGTACCTTCTTTATTTTCAAGTACATTGGTAACTTCTTCTGCATTTGTTAAACCATCAAATCCAAAGTCTGTCAAATCTTTTGCTAATGGTATTGTCAATTCTACTGGATACATTTTATAATCAATCGTTTAAGTAAAAAAATAATGTTTTCAAATTCAACAAAGGTTTAATTAAAAAGGTTGTCTTTATTGATTTATTTTTCTGATTACAGAAATAAAGCCATGCTTTCCTGGAGCTGTAATGCACTAGCCCTTACTTTTTCCTGGAAATTTGGACCGTCATCTGCGTATATGATATTTCTTGAAGCGTTTATGAGCAAGCCAGTTTGTGCATTTTTTCCTCGATGCATTACGTCCTCTAAATTACCTCCTTGTGCACCAATTCCTGGAACTAGAAAAAAATGTTCAGGAGCAATTTTTCGTACATTTTCAATCATTTCGTTTCTTGTAGCTCCTACAACAAACATTAGATTGTCCGGGCTTCCCCATTTTTGTACCGACTTTATAACCCTTTCATATAGCATTTCCCCATTTTCTAATCTCAACTGTTGAAAATCACTACTTCCAGGATTCGATGTTAGACCTAAAACGATCACCCATTTATTTTTAAAGTCCAAAAAAGGGGCAACTGAGTCCTCACCCATATAAGGGGCAACAGTAACTGCATCAAAATTGAGATATTCAAAAAAGGTTTTAGCGTACATTTGACTGGTATTCTGAATGTCACCACGTTTTGCATCTGCTATGGTAAAAATATCGTTCGGAATATAATCCAGTGTTTTTTCCAGTGCTATCCAGCCTTTAATGCCTAAAGATTCATAAAATGCTATATTGGGTTTGTATGCTACACATAAATCGTGCGTAGCGTCAATTATGGCTTTATTAAATTCAAAAATTGGGTCACTGGAATTTAGAAATTGTACAGGTATTTTTTGGATATCGGTATCTAATCCAATACATAAGCAACTTTGCTTATTTTGAATCTGAGTGTGTAAATCGCTTCTAGTCATGATTGTAAAAAATATCCATTTACTGCTTCAACACCTTTTATTTCAGGCACTTTGGCCCGGATTGACTGCTCTACACCTGCCCGCATTGTCATTGCAGACATCGAACAAAAGGCACAATTTCCAATCCATTTGACTAATACTATCATATCATCAGTCAAATCTACCAACTCAATATCACCTCCGTCGCCTTTGAGGTGTGGTCTAATCTCATCCAAAGCTTGATTAATCAAATCAATCAATTCAGTTTTATTATTTGATTCTATCATACGACAAAGATACACATTTTTTATACAATCCTTTCTGAAAATAAGAATTTCATGTGTATAACATAAGTTGCTAAATATATATATATATATCACTTTCACATTTTAAACACAACTAAAATGCTACGAATGATAATATTATGGTTTATATTTTAAAAAGTGATAATATTTTGATTTCTGGTAAGTACACTTAATTTTTGATTTCAACAATTTTAGTTGGTGCTTTTTCGGCATTTCTTTTATTTACACTTTCTGCTGTGTTTTGAGCAAGCGCTTTAAAATTCTGAAAAATCAGATTATCCGCGTTCGTAGCTACAGGTGTACCATTATCACCGGCTTCTCTTACACTTTGAACCAATGGTATCTGTCCAAGTAATGGTGCTTCGGCATAATCTGCCAATTGCTTTCCACCACCTTTACCAAATATATAATATTTATTGTCTGGTAATTCTGCCGGTGTAAACCAACTCATATTCTCAACCACACCTAAAATAGGTACATTTACATTTGGCAACAAAAACATGTTTAATGCTTTGACTGCATCAATGACAGCTACTTCCTGTGGTGTTGTTACCATAATTGCCCCCGTTATAGGAACAGTCTGAACGAGTGTCAACTGTATATCGCCAGTTCCCGGTGGTAAATCAATCACTAAAAAGTCCAAATCCGGCCACAAACAATCACTTATAAACTGTTTAATCAATCCGGCAAGGCGAGGTCCTCTTAGGACTACAGCTTGTTCGGGTTCGATGATAAATCCGATAGACATCACTTCCAAACCATGGGCTTTTAGCGGGATTAATTTATGTTTGCCATAAAGCAATTCCACTTTAGGTCTTTGACCAACAAGTCCCAGCATCGTAGGGGTTGAAGGTCCATACAAATCAGCGTCAATGAGACCGACTTTATAGCCTTCATTAGCTAAAGCGATGGCTAAATTAACAGAGACTGTTGACTTACCTACACCTCCTTTACCAGAACCAACAGCAATGATGTTTTTTACTTGCGGCAAGATTCCTTCATCATCTGGATGGGAAGTGCTATTTATTTTTAAATGAATATCCACATTGGCATTAGGATAAACAGCAGATATTTGCTCCATGCAGGCAAAATTTAGTGAAGATTTTATATCTTGATCATTCGAATCAAGCACAATTGAAAAAGAAATATCATTTCCATTAATTGTAAAATCCTCGACCATTCGCGCACTGATGATGTCTCTTCCGGTCTTAGGATCTTTGACATTTCTTAATGCAGATACAACAATGTTATTATCAATCATTATTAAAGATTTAATTATCTTAAATATAAAATAAATATTCGCAACAATATAAAGTTAAAAAACTTGTTAATTGTTTATAAATCACAAGAATTTTACTAAATAAACTTAATTTTGTGCCTATAGACAGAAAGAGGCGTTTCTACCCATGAATATACACAGAGATATCAATCAGCTTCCCCCATTTAAAAAAGCTGTAATTACGATAGGTTCTTTTGATGGTATCCACTCAGGACATCGAAAAATACTGCAAAGAGTACAATCCCTTGCAGAAGAAATTAATGGTGAAAGTGTAGTCATCACCTTTTATCCGCATCCCCGTACAGTTTTAGATCCATCTTCTAATGCAATCAGTGTATTAACAACGTTTGAAGAAAAGTTGGAGTTGCTAGATAAATTAGGCATTCAAAATGTCGTCATTGTACCTTTTACTTTTGAATTTTCGAGACAATTGCCACGTGAGTACATAGAAAAATTTATTATTGGCAATTTTAATCCGGCCTATATTGTTACTGGATATGATCATCGATTTGGTTTGCACCGAAATGGCGACATCAACCTTTTAAAAGAATACGAGTCAGTATCAGGTTATAAAATCATTGAAATCCCGCGTCAAGACATTGAAGATATCGCTATCAGCAGTACGCGGATAAGGAAAGCAATCTTAGATGGTGAGATGCAGGAGGCTGAGGAATATTTGGGATTTCCTTACTTCTTGACCGGAAAGGTAGTTCATGGGGACAAGATTGGTACGCAAATAGGATATCCTACTGCAAATCTTCAAATAGAAGATAAAGCTAAACTCATCCCTAAGGAAGGTATTTTTGCTGTCGAAATTGAAATTGATAAAGTACTCTTTGGAGGAATGATGTACATCGGAAAACGTCCGACTGTCTCTGACCAAACAAATGATAATATAGAAATAAATGTTTTTGACTTCAATCAAAATATTTATAACCGCACCATCAAAGTAAATATCATTCAATTTTTAAGAGCAGATCAAAAGTTTGATAGTGTTGAAACGCTCAAAAAGCAAATTCAACAGGATGAATTGGATGCAAGATCAGCGCTTAGTAAATATAAAAAAAAAATACCTGAGCAGGCAGATGTAACCATAGCCATTCTTAATTATAATGGGGTTGAGCTTTTAGAAGCGTATCTACCGATGATGGGATATAGTTCTTCTAAATTCAATGTTGATATTGTCGTCATTGATAATCATTCAGACGATATGTCTATTGAATTTGTAAAGGAATGGTATCCAGAAATTAAGGTAATCGAATTGACCAAAAATTATGGTTTTGCCGAAGGTTATAATAAAGGGCTTAAAAATATAGATACAGAATATGTAGCAATCATTAATTCTGATGTATTGGTGACTGGCAACTGGCTTGACCCATTACTGGACGCATTAGAGCAAGAAAAAGCGCTAGCGGCTGTTCAACCTGTTATTAAATCGCTTGAGGACAAATCGAGTTTTGAATATGCAGGTGCTGCCGGTGGTTTTATAGATGCATTGGGATATCCATTTTGTAGGGGTAGGATATTTGAAACAATAGAAAAAGATACAAACCAGTATCAGGATCCCATCGAAGTTTTCTGGGCAAGTGGTGCTGCTATGGTTACGCGAACTAAGCTCTTTAAGGATATTGGTGGATTTGATGGTGGATTTTTTGCACATCAGGAAGAAATCGATCTGTGTTGGAAAATGAAAACAGCAGGTTTCAGTATTAAATGTATTCCTTCAAGTATTGTTTATCACGAAGGTGGAAGTACTTTGGACTATAATAATCCTAGAAAAGATTTTCTTAATTTTAGGAATAATCTTTATCTGTTGACTAAAAATGTAAATATAACTTCCTTATTGTGGTTGGTTCCTGTTAGATTAATCCTAGATGGAATCGCAGGTATAAAATTTTTGATAGACAAAAGGCCAAAATCTACACTAGCAATCATAAAGGCACATATGTCGTTTTACAGACACCTTCCTTTAGTCTTTGAGAGACGCAATAAGGAACACCAGTGGATTAAGAATGTAAAAATCAATAAGCCCAATTATAAAGGAAAATATTATAATTCCATTGTTTATAAATACTATATCGAGGGCAAAAAGAAATTTAGCCAGTTAAAATTTTAACCATTTGAAGCACTATAATCCTGAGATTCTATTTGAAGATGAATATTTGATTGCGGTCAATAAGCCTGCAGGAGTATTAACGATACAGGACAGATTTAATCCTGATATTACTAATCTGGTTTCGATTTTGAAAACCAAATACCCTGAGATTATTCCTGTGCACCGTATTGACAAATTTACAAGTGGAATTAATCTGTTTGCTAAAAACGCAGAAGCCCATAAATGGATGTCAACTTTGTTTATGTCCAGAGAAATCGAAAAGTATTATACGGCTATCGTAGATGGGAAGCCCTATCCTGAATCTGGTAGAATTGATGTTCCATTAGCCGAATCAACAGTAACCAGAGGTAAAATGCTTGTACATAAAAGAGGTAAAGCATCCATTACGGATTATAAAATAATAAAAACTTTCGAACGGTTTTCATTACTGCATGTACGAATCTTGACCGGACGTATGCACCAAGTACGCGTTCACCTTCAATACCTCGGCCACCCGCTTATCGTTGATCCGCTTTATGGGAGTAGGGATGCATTTTATCTTTCTGAAATAAAGCAAAAGAAATTTAATCTTGGTAAATATGAGGATGAAAGACCTATCTTATCAAGGCAACCACTACATGCGCATAAACTGTGTTTTACACATCAAATAACCGGAAATCAGGTAGACATCGAGTGTCCACTTCCTAAAGATATGACAGCTATACTCAATCAAATGGAAAAGTGGATCAAATAGTCAGTAATCCACTTTTGCTAAATTAAATCAAAAATATTTAACTTTAATTTGGATAATTAAAATAAAGGACTTACCTTTGCGGTCCATTAGTAAATATAGGATATAGATTCTACATTTTATAATGTCATTGGCGCGGGATGGAGCAGTTGGTAGCTCGTCGGGCTCATAACCCGAAGGCCACAGGTTCGAGTCCTGTTCCCGCTACTAAGTAGGGGTTGTCCTTTCAGGACAATCCCTTTTTTATTTATAATAATCTGCATTTAAAAAGTTATTTTAATCTGACAAAGCAAAACAATTTTTTGTTGAATGGGTTTTTTTAAACAATATGTGGATATACAATTCAATAGTATCGTTAGTCGCAATAATTTCGATTACATTAATCTGAATATTTACTTTAGTACTTTAAAGTGTTTAGATTGTAATCCATAAATTATGAAAATCATAATCTACACGCTCCGAACATGCATATTGTTTTTATATATGAAATTATATTGACAAAATAACATTCAGTAATGTGCTGAGTGCCCGATTTTCATTTACTTAAGAAGATGAAATTGAGCAGTTTACTCTTTCTGTATGTCGAAATTCGGCAATACTTTATTATCGAATATTTGATTGTTAAAATCCTCAATATTTAGTACGATATAACTTATCAACTTTTTTTATTTGATATCAAAGTGCATTAAACCATGTTTTGACCATATCTAAGAAAAGAAGCGGCTGTGGATGCTTAATATTTTTAGTATTGTTTATTGGTTGTACCGTGTTATTAATACCGTCGTATATGCCAGATACGGCATCGCTACACCAATAAGCACTACGATTCGTATTGCAAAAAACATTACGGCTAAACCTAAAATCATTTTGCTTAATACCTGCCAATGCTGCTATCGTCAAAGGCAAATCAAAATGGTTGCAAGGGGTCGTTATTTCGACAAGAGCATCCTTTTGCGTAATAGGATTATAAATAAGCATTGGAATTCTAAAGCGATTGAGCTCATCGACTCCAGCCCAACCTGAATGGGTGCTACCGTGATCACTGGTTATGATAAAAACTGTATTTTCAAACCAAGATTGATTAGCTGCTTCTTTAAAAAATAAACGCAGGGCATAGTCGCTGTAAGCAACAGATGATTTGTATTTACTGGCATTATCCTTAGCCGTTGAATATTTATTGGGGATCGATACATCAAATGGTGCATGCGAACTCAATAGCAGCCATGTTGCAAAAAAAGGTGATTGTTGTTTATTTATCACTTCAAATGCCTTATAAGCTGCAATATGATCCGGAACGCCCCAATCTGAACTTAAATATTTTTTTTCAAAATCCTGCTGTCCAATAACCGTGTCAAAGCCTAGCGTCACTAAGTAATTGGACAAATTGGCAAAGTTGAGGTCGCCACCATATATAAAAGACGTATTTCTACCTGCAGTTTTCAAGGCACTAGGAAGCGATGGAAATTTTTTAACTTTATCTAACTTTTGCAGAATGTTAAGACCTTCCATAGAAGGAATGCCGCTAAGCAAACTGCCAAGCCCTTGATCCGTTCTGAAACCAGTACAAAAAGCATTGGTAAATCTCGTACTATGGTTACTTAGTGAATCGAAAAAAGGCGTAATTGATTCTTTTGAGTAAAGATAGCTTACCATATCTGCAGACCAGCCTTCCAATATGATTAATACGATATTTTTATCGGTCCATTTACCATCATGACCAGAATTGAGGCATCGGATTGAGGTATATTCTTTAGCAAATTCCTCTATAGTATCTTTATCAAATGTAGTTTTTAAAGTTTCTGATTTTTTAATGGAATATAAAAAGTACCATATCTTATTAGTTGCAGCAAAATTCTCTTTCATATCCATCGAAAAAAAGGCATCTGAAGGTGTTATAACCACTTTTTGCAGACCACCACGAAGTAAAAGAAAAGATAGTCCACCGATAACAAGTATTATTAAGCCAGATACAATAGTTCTTTTATGTATGTGATGCCAATTAAAAAAAATCCTGTTAATCCACCATATTCCCAATAAAGTGATTAACACACTAGCGGAAATTACGGTCCATGGTATGAAATTTTTGACAGAAGCCCACAATTCGCGGGGATTTTCAAGATAGGATATAGCTCTACTGTCGAGGGTTGTTCCCCATTCAGGATACAAGAGTATGGAAGATATTTCGACCATACAAATTATACACCAAAGGGCGATAGCCTCAATTTTGAGGAAGCGTTTGTATCCATCGTTTCCTGTAATCATGTATAATAAATAAGGAATAAGGCAGAGCAGGAAAAAACCACCAGCCATTGATAAATCCAGTCGAAACGAAGCTTTTATTACAGAGAGGTAACTTCCTACATGATTATACAATACAAATAAGCACCTCCACAACTGTAATCCGATTAGAATAGATGCCATTAATGAAAAAGGGAAAGCCCAACTTTTAAAAGTATAACTATTTTGCATCGGTTAGCATTTTATTGTATATCATCGAGTTATTAAACACTTGAATATTTTTCTTAATGCGTGTTTCTATTATTTCTATTATAGTTGCGATTTCAGCATGATTAACAAGGTTTTGCCTAAGTTGTAAATCGTTTTTCCAATCATATACAGCTATCGTTTTAGTGCCGTCAAAATGGAGGCAATATTTATAGTCAACATATTGATAAATACCAGATTTGTAATCTAAATGAAAATGTGGACAAGAATCTTCCCATATATTTTGCCCAAAACTAAAGATCTTCTTTTCAATTCCAATCATCGACAAGATTGCAGGCATGATGTCAATCTGATTTATGATCGAATCTGAATAGCCCGTAAGGGAATTATCAGGTTTATAAAATAATATAGGAATGCGATAATCATCCATAGTTGTATGTACATCTTCTATTTTTGGGCCTGTATGATCAGCCGTAATCACAAAAAGCGTATTTGGGAACCATGGTTGTTTTGCCGCTAATTCGAAAAAGGCTTTTAAACTTGCATCCGCGTAAGGTAGGGTATTTAATATCGGATACTTTTCACTTGGATTATTTACTTTAAAATCCTCTGGTGTTTTAAATGGATGATGCGTATTTATCGTAAGCGTCGCTGCAAAAAATGGTTGCGATGCTTTATTAAGTTTGTCTACCATAAAAGGTAAAAAATGGTGGTCCCAGATACCCCATGCCCCGTCAAAGTGACTTTCGTCCGGATAATCCGTTTTGCTATAATATTTGTCAAATCCAGCCAGATTTGTAAAAGCATAAAAACCCATAGTACCACGAGCAGCACCATGGAAAAAGTAGCTTTTATAGCCGTATGGTTTAGTAATGGATGCTATCGAATTAAATTGATTGGAAGCATATTTAGAAAAAATAAATGGTTCGTCCATCCAAGATGGTATAGAAGCTAAAACAGCTGGAACTCCTTGTACAGATTCACGTGCATTGGCAAAACCATTGTTAAAAACATAGCTATGTCTCATCAAAGAGTCAAGGAAAGGCGTGTTGCCCGAACCTTTGTACCAAGATAAATACGATTTGGAAAGGCTTTCAACCATGATAATTACGACATTTAGCTTTTTACTACCATGATTTTCGATAGGTTGAATAGATTTTATAGGTTTTTCACATTCGTTGAATGCACTTTCGTTATAAAAATGTTTCTCTTCAATGCTTTTTTTACCCCAAGTACGAATAATGGAAAAAGTAGAATTCAAAACATAAGGAATATTTTGAATACTCGTTCCATGTGATGCATCAATGACTGCTAAAGGACGTAGTTGAAGGCCACCTCGGATTCCAATTAATTCTAGGCCTAAAATCAACAAAATAATAGGCATATAAAACCAATTAAAATGAAATGGTATGCGTTTGATATTGGTTGTAATCTTATCGTAAAATTTAATCATCAAATAAATTAAAATAATAAGAAACAACCAAATATACCAAAACTGAAGTAAAATAGTAGGTAGAAGCGTATAAACTTCATTGCCTTTGTCTCCGGTAAAAAAAAGAAAAGCATCCTTTTGCATGCGTTTTTTTACAAAAGGGAAATAGACAATGTCAATGACATTAAGTAAAATAAAAAATCCATTGACGACTATAAAGAGTATTTTTAAGGACAACTGATAGGACTTACTTTTCCACCATTTACCGAAAGGTAGTAACCATAAAACCGAAAAAAGAAGATTGCATAATAAAATTGAAGATAAATCAAATCGAAGTCCATTTACTATTGTTTTAAAAACGTCCATGTTCGATGTTATATCGAAATCTGTAGCATTATAACGCATGAAAACGATGCGTAACAATGTATAGATAACGATTAGTAAAACGTATAAATAAAACAGGCTTCTAAGGTGTCCCCAATTGAATTTCATAAATCTTATGACTTATAACTTTGAGCGTCAGTGCAACATCAATGTCTGGCGCTTCGAATAAGTTTGGGCAAAGGTAAAACTTTAATTTTACTCATAGAAATCCATAGTATATATAAAATTATTGATTAGCTTTACATCACTAAAAACAGAGGAATGGCTCACATTATTTTTAAAAATGTACTTTTTTTCAATAGAGGACGCCGCAAGTATGCAGATATTTATGTAAAAGATGCACATATAGAGCAGATTGCACCTTCAATAAATATAGATGTTGCACATCAAGAAATTAATTGTGATGGACTTTGGCTTATTCCCGGAATTATAGACGACCAGGTGCATTTTCGGGAACCAGGACTAACATATAAAGCGGATATCGCATCAGAATCAAAGGCTGCTATTGCAGGTGGTGTTACTTCATTTATGGAAATGCCCAATACCAATCCTCCAACGCTTACTCAGGAGTTGCTCCAGCAAAAATATGACATAGCTCAAAAAAATAGTTATGCTAATTTTTCGTTTTTTATGGGTGCGTCGAATGATAATTACGATGAGGTCATGCGTACCAATTCCGAAGTGGTCTGTGGTATAAAGATATTTATGGGTTCAAGTACCGGCAATATGCTTGTCGATAATTCTGTTACACTTGACAAGCTTTTTGCAAATGTGCCGATGCTTATCGCTACGCACTGTGAAGATGAAGCAACGATTCGTAAAAATTTAGAATTTTTCAAATCTAAATACGGTGAAGCCATCAAATCAGAGATGCATCCGCTAATAAGAAGTGAGGCTGGATGTTATCTTTCATCATCATTGGCTGTAGAACTTGCCAAAAAGCATAATACCAGATTGCATATTCTACATATTTCTACTGCTAAGGAATTGTCCTTATTTGAAAATCATCTGCCATTGTCAGAAAAGCGCATTACATCAGAAGTATGTGTTCATCATCTATATTTTTCGGCGGATGATTACGCATCGTTAGGAAATCAAATCAAATGTAACCCTGCCATAAAGGCTAGAGAAAATAAAGAAGCTTTATTTGAGGCGCTTTTGGATGATCGGTTAGACATTATTGCTACGGATCACGCTCCACATACATGGGAAGAAAAATCACTGCCATACATGTCTGCACCTTCTGGGCTTCCTCTAGTACAACATAGTCTGATGTTAATGCTAGATTTTGTACACAAAGGTAAAATAAGTATGGAAAAAGTAGTAGAAAAAATGGCCCATGCACCTGCACAATGTTTTGGTATTCGTGATAGAGGCTATATCGAAGAAGGCATGTATGCAGACCTAGTATTGATAAACCCCAATGAAAATTTTACGGTCGATAAGTCAAATATTTTTTATAAATGTCAGTGGTCACCGCTGGAAGGGAAAACTTTAAAGGGTACGGTAAAAGCCACTTTTATTAATGGTCACCTAGTATATGACGGACGTGGAAATTTCATACAAGGACTTGGAAAAAGGTTGAATTTTTACTCAAAAAAATAATTATTTAAAAATATTTCGTCAATTGTGATGAAATTTAAAAATAATCATTAATTTTGCGTCCGATTTTAAGAATCACAAGTGAAAAGGTTCCGTAGCTCAGCTGGATAGAGCAACAGATTTCTAATCTGTCGGTCGCAGGTTCGAATCCTGCCGGGATCACTAAAAGCCCTGTTAATCTATTGATTATCAGGGCTTTTTTGTTTAATTGTTTCGTTAATACTGTAATTGCATAGCTTTACTTTATTATTCAAATTTATTGTACATTTTATTGCTTCTATTTATAGACCTAGGATTAAGTAATCGGTTTATCCATTTAGAATATAATAATTTTTAATTCATTACTCCGTTGACTTTAGCGCTAGAATTTTTTTCGAGTAAAAGGGCGCTGTATTGTCACGAGGTCTTGCATCGCACTTCTAAGAGTATTTGTAGATTAAAATAATGACCTTATTTACACTTCCTTTGATGACAGCTACATAGTTTTTCTTTTAAGACTTTCCTTTTTTGTTGGTCTGTAAGGTGTTGCGTGCGTCTTTAATGCTTAATTAAAAAATGTGTTTTTGGGGAATTATTTATTTTTTAGGTAAGGATTCCAAAATGTAAGCCAAGATCAAACTCATAAAAACGATGAGATCATCATCTTTTAGTGCTGAAAAAAGTGAGAAGGCGCGGATAGTGGTAGATTTTTTGATGGTTGGATTCCTTACAAACCCGATATTTTTACCATTTAACCACACTTTACATTGCTCAGTAGAATTTTTAAAGTCGATATATGCTACAGGTTTTCTATTTTCATTTAAAAATACAAAATCTTTAGTGAAATAACCAAAAAGTTTATTGTTAAGAAAAACATGTGTAGCGTCACTTTTTTTTAAAAGGGCTAATTCATGTTTAGACGAATTGACGAGCAACAGTCTATAATCACCCTTAAAGTCCTTTATAATATAGGAAAATAAAGGCTCAAAATAGATGGTTTCTAAGATTCCTTTATATATTTTAGAAAAACCTCTTTTAATTGAAACATTGCTTTGATTCAGAGAGAGTAATTCCAGTTCTTCGTAGTTAAAAGGAATTAATTTTTCGTTCAGATCTTTAACTTCAATGCGCATTTGATTCAGTTCTCTTTTCCATTTTGCATTAGAAAATCCTATTCTGAATATAAAATTAAAAAAATCCACTAACTCCATGCTTTGATTAAGGTGTTTTATCCCAATATAGATAACATCGAATTACGTGAAAAAGATTTTCGCATACGTCTAAGTGCTCTTTCTCTTATTTGTCTGACACGTTCTTTAGATAATTTGTATTTTTCGCTGACCTCTTCGAAACTTTGTGGGCGATTGCCATTTAAACCAAAAAGTGCTATTAAAACTTCAGCTTCCCTTGGTGATAAAACTTCGAGTCCTTCCATGACTTCTTTTCTAACAGATTCTTCCATCAGTCTAAGATCGGGACTGTCTTCTTCACCCATTGACATTAAATCAATCATTGAAATTGCATTTTCATCATCTGTAATTGGTGCATCGACAGAAACATAACGGCCATGTTCCTTTAGTGTTGAAGTAATCTCTGAAGGTGTCATTTCTAAAATGTCTGCTAACTCTTCTATACTAGGCTCTCTTTCATTTTCCTGAACAAAGCTTATCCAAGCTTCATTGACCTTATTGTAGGCTGTAATTCTGTTAAAGGGCAATCTGACCATGCGTGAATATTCGACAATAGCTTGTAGAATAGACTGTCTTATCCACCAAACTGCGTAAGAAATAAATTTAAAGCCTTTGGTTTCGTCAAAGCGTTTTGCTGCCTTCATCAAACCTACATTGCCTTCATTAATTAAATCAGGTAATGACAATCCTTGGTGCTGATATTGCTTTGCCACTGAAACAACAAATCTTAGATTGGCACGTATAAGCCTTTCCATCGCAGCTTCATCGCCTTCTTTTATTTTTCTTGCTAATTCTGATTCTTCATCGACTGTAAGCAAATCAATGCGCCCTATATCTGTCAAATATTTATCCAGTGCTAGGCTTTCTCTGGATGTAATGGTATTTGTTATCTTTAATTGGCGCATTATTTATACGATTTTGATTAAAAAAAACTGCATCCTATTAGTTTAATATCATCGGCATAAGTATTAAATTAGGTTTCTTTCTTATCAATGATTATAACAAATAAATTATTCCAGTCGTTTCAAAAAATTCCATTTTCTTTAATTTTTAACCATCGACCAATCGTAAAAACAATATTTTCAAATTTATCCTATAAATACAGAGGTCATACTCAACGACCCGGCAAGTAATTTGTCATTAAATAAAATTACTTCTTCTTTGGAATCTTTTAAGCCTAATGTATAGATTAGAGGCAGGTAATGATCCGGTGAAGGTGCTGCTAATTGGATAGCACGACCCTGATTTTGATAATCTAATAGCAGTTTTATATCCCCATTTAAAATCCAATTGTTCATTTTTTCGCGAGATTCGATAGCCCAGTCGTAGCCATAATCTATCTTATCCAGGTTTTTCCAGTCTACAAGTCTTAAATTGTGCACTATATTTCCGGAACCGATTATTAAAATACCTTTTTCTCTGAGTTTTTTTAATCTCGAAGCAAGGTCATAGTGATAAGCTGCATTTTTAGTATAATCAATACTCAACTGGATAACAGGAATGTCAGCGTTTGGATAAAGGTGCTTGATGACACTCCATGCACCGTGATCCAATCCCCAACTATGATCAGCCTCTACACCTAATGGTGCAAGTAATTCAATTGTCTCCTTTGCCAATTCGGGATTGCCAGGGGCAGGATATTGCACATCAAATAATGCTTTTGGAAAACCACCAAAATCGTGGATAGTTTTAGGCATTTCCATAGCGGTAACCATTGTTCCTTTTGTAAACCAATGTGCAGAAACACAAATGATTGCTTTAGGTATTGGAATTTTTTTGGCTATATTTCTAAAACCTTGAACAAACTCATTTTCTTCTATTGCGTTCATCGGACTACCATGTCCTAAAAAAAGAATTGGCATGCGTGCTGTCCTCGGCAAATTTGAAGAAATTTTTTCTAAATCAAACAATGATTTTGTTCCTAGTGCTAATGCTGAAAATCCTAACATTTTAATAAATGTATTGCGATTCATAATAAAATAATTAATATTATTATTAACACAAAAACATATTAATTTGTTGCAACAAATAAAATTTATGTATTCAAATTTTATGTTTTTTAGATAATAAAAAGTGTATCTCTAAAGGTATGGCTTAATTGCGATTTATGTTTATAAACATAAAAGTAAGTTTTTATACCGGAAAAATTTTGTTGTTGATTCATTCAATATAGTAATTACATATAGGATTCATTGAGCTTATAGGTAGCTCAGGAAAAGTGGTGTCTGGTTTAAGCCATTTTGGAATATTTAAGGATTCTAAAGTTCGTATTGGTATCAATAAGGTATGTTATGTAATGAAATCCATATTTGGAAGCCGATTGCTTCCTTCTATGTTGTACATGAAGTAACATTAGAAAAGCTATCACCACGTGGGAATATTACAATATCACTTTGGTTTGAATGCTTATCAAACCAAGAAATCACTCCGAATTTGAAATTTGCAATATTGTAGTTTAATGTCCATGAGCAATCTTTAGTGCTTATCGGAACATAAATTTGTGATAAATTCAATTCAACTATTGACATTTCCCTTGAGTTTATTCCTATAGATGCATAAATATTGTTTCATTAACTTGGATTGGGCATGATGCCGGTGGCTCAATAACTACATAGAAATAGGATGAAATCAACATTACAGGTTGTATGTAACATAGAATTCCAACCCTCAGCAAAAATACCGAATAAATCCAACGATTTTCACCACATTTAATTTTGTCCAAATGTTCCTAAAACAACACAATGACGATACTATTTTATGGCAATTTTCAAAAAAAACTGCCGTTTCATAGATTTTTATTATCTTTGCTTAAAATTGAGAAAATCATCGCAACGGACAAACTACATACCGACCAATTAAAATGTCATTTCAAGAACAAAGCTGTTTTTGAAACGCAGGATATTGTTGCTTTTTACGAACAAACAGAAAAGAACATAAAACTGACAACGGTAAATTGGCGTATCTATACTTTTATTCAAAAGGGGATTTTAAAACGTATCGGCAGAGGAAAGTTTACTTTGGGAGAAGGTAAAAACTACATTCCCGAAATTTCAACAACAACAAAAAGTATTTTTAAAAAACTGAAAGCGGAATTTCCTTTTGCTAATCTGTGTGTTTGGAACACCTCTGTTTTGAACGAATTTATGTTGCACCAACCTAACCAATTTTTTGTTTTAGTGGAAACTGACAAAGAAACAACTAATGCCGTTTTTTACTTTTTGCGTGAAATAAAAAAATCGGTTTTCATTGAACCGACAAAAGACATTTTGGAAAAGTATGTGGTAAACGAAAACGAAGTATTCATCATAAAACCACTTGTTACCGAAGCACCAACGCAAAATATCAACGGAGTAGAAACTGCAACCATTGAAAAAATATTGGTGGACATTTTTTGCGATGATGTGATTTTTTCGGCTCAACAAGGTGCGGAAATGCGGACAACTTTCAAAGAGGTGTTTGCTAAATACACCATAAATCAAAGTAAAATGCTTCGTTATGCCGACAGACGAAGAAAGAAAGAAGAACTAACCAAATTTGTAAAAACAATTTCAAATTTATGGCAAAGATAAACGTAGAGAACACAGAAATTACGATTATATCGGTTGAGGAAAAAGATTACATCTCACTTACTGATATGGCAAATGCAAAGGAAAGTGAAAGTCGTGCAGCCGACATAATTAAAAATTGGTTAAGAACACGTTATGCCATTGAATTTCTCAGCACTTGGGAGCAAATTAACAATCCCAATTTTAAAGTGGTGGAATCTGACCACTTTAAAATGCAAGCAGGATTACCAAGTTTTGTGTTGAGTGCTTCCGAATGGATTGAAAAGACCAATGCCATAGGCATTATTGTAAAGAAAGGAAAATACGGTGGAACGTATGCACACAAAGACATTGCTTTTGAGTTTGGCTCTGCAATCAGCGTTCCGTTTAAGTTATATTTGATAACAGAATTTCAACGGCTAAAAAAGGAAGAACAAAAACAAGTTGGTTGGACAGCCAAACGGGAATTGGCAAAACTTAATTATCACATTCATACCGATGCAATTAAGCACAATCTTATCCCAAAGGAACTTTCTGCTCAACAAACTTCGATAATTTACGCCAATGAAGCAGATGTGTTAAATGTTGCTTTGTTTGGAAAAACAGCTAAACAATGGCGTGAAGCAAATCCCGACTTGAAAGGCAACATCAGAGATTATGCGACTATCAACGAGTTAATTTGCTTGGCGAATATGGAAAATCTAAATGCAGTTTTCATCAACGAAAAGATACCACAAAAAGACAGACTAATAAAACTCAACAAAATAGCCATTCAACAAATGAGTATTTTGGAGAATGTAACAAATAATAATCTTTTGAAATAATACTCAAAAAAAATTCAATCCGGAAGCATTTTTCTATTGGTTTAAAATTTACGAACTAACAAAATAAAAATGGCTGACATTTCTCAAATATTAAACACGCTCAACACTTCACCAAGTGTTGAATTGTTGCGTTTGAGAAATCGAGAAATGATTATTGAATTTTTAGTAAATGTATTCAATCAGCAATCCATTATTTCATCAGAAAATATTCACATTCAGTTAGCTGATTTCTTGGAAGACAAACAAGTTGAAAATGATGAAGACAGCGAAATAAATCCGTTTGACACCTATGAGGATAAAGCCAAAAAGTACATTTTACATTGGACAAACAGAGGTTTCTTAACCAATTATCCTGACGAACAAGGAGAAGTTTTTTATGAACTTTCTGCACATTCAAGCAAGGCGATTGATTGGTTGGCGAGTTTGAAAAAAGAGGAATTTGTTGGTACGGAATCGAAATTCAATAACATTTTCAATCAGTTAAAAGAGTTGGTTGAATTTACCAATGAGGATACCGAAAAGCGTATCCAATTATTGGAAGAAAAGAAATTGGAAATCGAACAACAAATTCAACGAATAAAGGTTGGAGAAGATGTAAAAGTGTTTGAGGAGTTTGAAATCGTTCCGCGTTTTAATCAGCTCAACCAATCTGCCAAAGAATTATTGTCCGATTTTAAAGAAGTAGAAGACAATTTCAAAGAAATAACCAAAGGCATTTATCAAAAACATTCGGACGGGAGTTTGACCAAGAGTGATATTTTGGCTTTTACGTTTGATGCTCTTGATGAACTGAAAGACAGTCAACAAGGGAAAAGCTTTTATGCTTTCTGGTCGTTTATCCTCAATCCTGATTTGCAAAACAAATGGGAAAGTCTAACAAAGGAATTGTATCATACTTTGGAAGAAAAAGCCATCCCTGTAAACGATTCGTTTCTGAAAGGAATGAAAAATCATTTGTACAATTCGGGTAGAAAAGTTTATAAAGCCAACGATAAAATGGCGGAGAAATTAAGTCGGATTATTCGTGAAAATGAAAGTTCAAAATCGGAAGTAACCAAAAAGATTATCCAAGAAATCAAGAAACAACTTGTAGAAATCAGCAAGAAAAAGAAGAAACCCGAAATTTCATTTGAATTGGAAACCGATATTGAAATCAACATTCCGTTTGAGCGAAAACTGACGACCGAACAAAGCGAAACGGTTACTTACACGAACAAACCAATCATTGCAGATGATGATATTACTTCGTCTGAACATCTTGGGAAATTGTTTTCTCAATCAAATATTGATAAGGCGATATTGCGGAAAAGAATCAAAGAGATTTTGCAAGAAAAATCTCAAACAACACTTTTGGATGTAGTTGAAAATTATGGCGGTCTTGAAAAAGGTTTGCCCGAATTGTTTGGCTATATAGGCATTGTAAAGGAGTTTAAACACTCAATTAGTCTTGATAAAACACAAAATATCGTGTTTGATGTGGAGAAAGGAAAACAAATCAAAATTCCCGAAATAATTTTGACCAAATGAGCCATTTAGAAAAAAATAGAAAAGAATACAGTAAAGCGATAGTAGCATTGCTTAAATCAACTGTTGAACGAAATTCAAAAGTGTGGGACGATATTATTCTCTATCAAAACGAGATACAGGAATACATTGGTCAAATTGGTTTGGAACTCATCGTGAAAAAAGATGAAGGTTTTGCATTTGTAAAGCAATTGGAAGACAACGAAGGCAACACGCTTGGATTGGTAACAAGGCGACAAATCGGTTTTGAAACCTCAATCGTTCTTGTTGTTTTAAGACAAAGTTTAGAAGAATTCGATAGTAACCCAACACAGTTGGCAACTGAAAAATTCATTACGGATTCGGAAATAAAAGATGAGTTAGAACTCTTTTTGCAAGAGGGTTACAACAAATTGAAATTTCAAAAAGACTTGGATAGCTACATCAAAAGAGTAGTTGATTTGGGTTATTTAAAGGAGATAAGCAAAAAAGACAACGAAACGAAATATCAAATACACCGAATCATCAAAGAAAAAATAACACTGGATATATTACAGGATTTTCAAAATAAACTGAAAGAATATGTTGAGTCTGTTTAGCACAAGTTCTGACAAAGCGGGTTTCAGACTTCAATATATGGAAGTTTTTAACTGGGGAACTTTTGACAAAAATGTTTTCAGGATAAATCCGCAAGGGAATAATTCGTTATTGACGGGTGCAAATGCTTCTGGGAAAAGTACTTACATTGATGCTTTGCTGACCTTGATTGTTCCTGCGAAAAAAGATAGATTCTATAATCAATCATCAGGTGTTGAGAAAAAGGGCGACCGTACCGAAGAAACGTATGTTTTAGGACATTATGGAAATATCCAAGAAGAAGGAAAAACTTCTTTTTCCACACAAAAATTGCGTACTACGAACGACTATTCTGTTATTTTAGCTCATTTTGAAAATACCGACCAAAAGCAAATTACCTTGTTTCAGGTGCGGTGGTTTTCCAACAACGAATTGAGAAGACAATTTGGAATTGCTCACGTTCCACTTGAAGTAAAGAAAGATTTTGCTGATTTTGATTCCAAAGGTTTATGGAAAAGAAGATTGGATAAAATTCACAACGCAAATGCCAACAAAAAGAAAATTGAATTTTTAGATGGTCCGACCGCTTATGCAGAAAGAATGGCAAATCTTTTCGGAATGCGTTCTGTAAAAGCATTGAGTTTGTTCAATCAAGTTGTGGGCGTAAAAGTGTTGGAAGATTTGGATGAGTTCATCAGAACCAATATGTTGGAAGAACAAGATGCCGAAGCAGAATTTATCCAACTGAAAGAAAGTTTTTTGACCTTAATGGATGCTAAAACCAATATTGAGAAAGCCAAAGAGCAAATCAATCAACTTAAACCAATCAATGAAATTGCGATAACATTGACCAACATCAAAACCGATTTATTGCGATTAGAAAAATCAAAAGAAACGGCTGTTTATTGGTTTGCTAAAAAAGGTGTTGAATTAGGCGAAAAAGAATTAGAAAAATGCAAAGATGAATTGCAACGATTGGAAGAGGAATTAGGGAAATTACGTGAGAAAGAAGATAATTTAAAACAGGAAGAAAGAACGATTTCTATTTCAATTGAAAAAGATGAAGTTGGGAGCAAAATCAAGGATTTAGAAAAGGAAATTAAAAATCTTACCACATTAAAAGATAATAGAAGCAGAAAACTTGACGACTACAACAAAATCGCTCAAAGCATTGAATTGAACACCAATCCAAGCGAAGAAACTTTTAATACAAGCAGAGAAAAAGCAAAAGAATTAAAACAAACTACAACGCAGAAAATTGAAGAGGAAAATGAAAATCTTCGTGCATTGAAAAATAAGGAAGATGAACTATCCGAATCAACCGAGGGTTTAGTAAAAACGATAAAAACGCTTCAAGAAAACAAAAACAACATTGCTGGTCGAGAAGCTGAAATACGAGATGAAATTATTGCCCATATAGGAGCAAGCAGAGAAGAAATTCCTTTTATTGGTGAATTGATTAAGGTAAAAGATGATGAACAAAATTGGGAATCGTCTATTGAAAAAGTATTGCACAATTTTGCATTGCGATTGATTGTTCCGCCAAAGTATTATTCGCAGGTAAACCAATATGTGAACAGTAATAATTTGAAAGGCAGGATTCGCTACGATAAATACGAAGAACAAGATTACCTCAAAAATTTTCAACGTAAAGACATAGGGGAAAAATCCTTGGTCAATAAAATTGACATAAAGCCAAAAACGGTTTATTATGATTGGATTGAAAACTATTTAGAAGCTCAATTCAATTTTACTTGCGTAGATTCTCTTTCAGAATTTGAACGGCATTCCGAAATGGCAATTACTCAAAACGGTTTGATAAAATTCAAGAGAGGAAAACACGAAAAAGACGACCGTCCGCACATTTCAAGAAAAGAAAACTACGTTTTAGGTTGGGACAATAAAGAGAAAATTGCTGTTTTAAAGAAAGAACTAATCAGTTTACAAAATCAGCAAACTGAAAACAAAAAGGCGATTACAAGTAAAAATACCGAGATAAAAAAATTAGGTGTATTCAGAGATGAATGTCATAATCTGTTCTCTAAGTTTGACAAATACGATGATATAAATTGGCAGACTTATGCCATCGAAATTCAAGAAAAGACAGAACAGAAAGAAGCCTTAGAAAAAACAAACGACCGAGTTAAGCGATTGCAAGAGCAGTTAAAAGAGGTTCAAAGTAAATTAAAACATCTTTCGGAAGTAGATATTAAAAATAAGGATAGAGAAATTTTTCAGTCAGAAGAAAAACAAAAGAGCATTGAAAAAACAATAAAAGATAACAAGGATATTTTCGATTCGTTAGGAAATATTAATGTATCAGAGTTTGAAAATCAAAACCCTGATTTGTTAAGCATTGAATATGTAAATTTTGAACTAAGTCGGGAAAGATTTCAAAATGAAAATTCGCAAAAAATATCCGAACTAAATAGTCAAAAACTACAAAAAGAAAGAGAGGTAAGCGGGAAAATTACAGCGTTTAAACACCCTATAGAAAGTATCACTAACAAATTCAAAGATTGGCGTTCTGATGTGAATGCTTTGCCCGATTCTACCAATTTGGATTTAATCAGTGAGTATCAAACGTTTTTACGAAAATTAGAAAAAGACAATCTTCCAAAATTTGAAAAGAAGTTCAACGATTATTTGCAGGAAACGATTACTAACAAAGTTGGCGATTTTAGAATGTTCTTTGAAAATTGGTCGGATTCTATCAAAGATAATATCAAGCATTTAAACGAATCATTGAAGGCCATTGATTTCAAAAACAATCCGAAAACATACATTCAGCTTGTAGCACCAAATAAAATCAATGATGAAGTAAAAGAATTTCGCAATCTTCTTGAAAAAGCAATCCCAAACATCAGGGAAGTAGATGCTTCTATTGACGGACGGAAAAACCATTTTTACAATCACATCGAACCTTTGATTACCAAATTGGACAAAGAAGAATGGCGTAAAAAGGTAATGGACGTTCGCTCTTGGTTCAACTACAAAGCCGAAGAATTTTATAAAGAAACCAATCAGAAATTCAATACCTACGAAGCAATGGGACAACTTTCTGGTGGAGAAAAAGCCCAATTGACTTATACGATTTTAGGTTCGGCAATCGCTTATCAGTTTGGCTTGACCAAAGAAGGATTACAAAGTAATTCGTTCCGTTTTATTGCCATTGACGAAGCCTTTAAAGCACAAGATGAAGATAAAGCACGTTATTTGATTACGCTTTGTAAACAGCTTCATTTGCAGTTAATGGTGGTTACGCCAAGCGATAATATTCACATTGTTGAGAACGATATTTCGTTCGTACATTTTGTAGAACGAAAAGAAGAAAGACATTCTTGGCTGTATGATATGCCGATTGAACAATTCAAAGAAGAAAAAGTAAATTATTTGAATCAATGATTACGCCACAAGAAATAAAGAACAAAACTGAAAGAAAATACATTTCTTTTCTTCAATCTTTGGTTGAGAACAAGCCTTTTGAAAAACTGATTATTCGTGGAGATAAAACTTATACCAAATCTTCGTTACCAGAATTTGAAAAAGAAATTCAACAAATTGTTAGCCAATCCAAAGAGAAAAAAGGTTTTGGCTACACATTGGAATTTCAGAAAGTAAAAACAAAATCATTAGGTGTACAAGACTTGCCAACTTCTATTTTCTTTGATACTGAAAAAGATTTTTTAAAGTTTTTGGGTAAAGAAAAAGAAGTAGAGTCGTTCAATGAAAGTGTTAAGAAGATTATTGACACTTTTCCCGAATTAAAAGATTGGATAATCAAAAATCCAGTGAAAGCAATTGCAAGTCAAGCAAAATGGGAAAGCATTTTGAAAGTGTGCGAATACTTCAGACAAAACCCTAAACCCAATTTGTATGTAAGGGAATTACCGATAAAAGTACATACGAAGTTTATAGAAAACAATAAAACTGTAATCAGAGAATTACTTGATATTCTTATTTCAGAACACATCAACATCGAAGAAAAAGAGTTTGAAAAGCGATTTAATCTGAAATTTGCTGAACCTCAAATTCGCTTTAAGGTACTTGATAAAGAAATCAGCCAAAAATTCTTTTCAGGTCTTGATGATATTGCCATTCCTGTCAGTCAATTTGAAAATTTGAATTTAACAATCCGAAAAGTTTTAGTTGTAGAAAATAAAACAACGCTCTATACAACTTTAACACTTCCTAAAATGGACAAAACGATTGCAATATTCGGGAGTGGTTACAGCGTTAATAATCTTAAAAATGTTCGTTGGTTTGACAATCTTGAATTGCTTTATTGGGGTGATATAGACGTTCAAGGTTTTGAAATCTTATCACAATTCAGAGGTTACTTTCCACGGACAAAAAGTATTTTAATGGACAAGCAAACTTTTAACAAGTTTTTTGAAGAGGACGAAGGTACACCAACAAATATTTCAGCAAAACTAAACTTGACAGACGAAGAACAACAACTTTATGACATTTTAAAAGCTAACAACTGGCGATTGGAACAAGAAAAAATTCCGTTTGATTATGTGGTTGAGTTTTTTAAGTTTTAGCTATTCCAACGCTTTGGGTAGCACATTTGCATTTTCCCAACCACACAAAGCCAAGTAAAAATGCAAAAGAGCTACCAAGTCAACGCACCCAAGGCGACCAAAACCATAACGACTAATTCATGCACTACCTACAACAAGGGTTTTGTGAAATGGCGGGTAAACGGCTTCGATTGAATCTTTTTTTGCTAATTTTGAAGACGGTGCTTCGATATAAAATTAGTGCAAATAATCCGCCATTACGCAAAGCAGTGAACCGTTTAATCTAGTCCTAACTAACAAAAGTTTGTAAGTTGAAATCTGCATAAATGTATGGTAATAGATAAGAAATGTTGTCGTTTGGATGTGAAGTTGATTGGTTTATTCTGACCATTACATTATTATTACATTTCTTTCGAGTATTCAAAACAGCCGTTGCAAACATACCAACTACTCTTAAAGGAATATACGTTACTACAACGATAGGTGAGGCCAAAAATCATTAGAATATAAAGTATAAGCCCCCTATCACTTAATCATTATGGATATTTATATTTTAAGACATACTTTTAAATTAATTTTATCTCTTTAGGTATATATATATTTAAAACATTTCGTATTTTTGGTTTTGAAGTTATTCTGTATCATAATGCAGGGTTCTTAATTTTCCAACTGAAAAAAGCATAATGATGGTACATTCAAGATCGATAGGCAAATACGAGGGCAAAAAATCAGCCGCCTTGATTATTGTTACGGCAGCGATGCACGGAAATGAAGTTGCAGGTGTTAAAGCATTGGAATTGGTATTTAAAATGCTCGAAATGGAAAAAAAAAATAATCCGGCTTTCACATTTGATGGGGTAATCATCGGTCTGATTGGCAATATGAAGGCCTATCAACAAGGAAAGCGCTATATATGTAAGGATATCAACCGGATGTGGACACCGGAAATTATTAAATCAATATTGAGTAAACCCATCGATAACCTTAAAAATGAATCCAAAGAAATTTATGAATTAATCATTGAAATTAATACTGCTATCAGTGAGGTCAATCCTTCTAAGATTTATCTGTTAGACATTCATACGACTTCATCAGACGGTATTTTTTGCATTGAAGGTGGCGAGGAAGAAAGTAGGGAAATTGCTTTGCAGATAAAAGCACCGTTAGTTACTGGATTAATGCAAGGGTTATCTGGCACGACGCTTCATTATTTTGATTATAACTATTTGGGAATTCCATCTGTAACACTGGCATTCGAAGGTGGACATCACGACGATCCGCTTTCAGTCAATCGATGTATGGCAGCCGTTTTTCAATTTTTAAGGGCGACAAAGGTTATTAACGCTCAAGCATTGATAGGTACTTACGATTATATCCTCAATTTTAATAATCTGGATATGCCAGAGAAAGTAAAGGTTAATTATCGACACCATGTAGAGGATGCTTCGGAATGGGAAATGTTACCTGGATTTAAAAATTTTGACACAATCTACGAAGGGCAGCTCCTCGCTACATACATGGGAAATGAAATTTATGCCCCGTTGAGTGGTTATATATTGATGCCACTTTACCAAAATCAAGGAAATGATGGTTTTTTTGTTTGCATAGATGCAGAATAAACCTTCAAGAAAATCACATTCCAATTTTCAATAGTGTTTTTTCGAGACTGATTTTTTGGGTAAATAAAAAAAATGTCCCCTTTTTATGGTAATTTTTTCAGACTTGACTTTAAAGAGAATTTTAATTTATGAAATACTATTATATGAAATCTGCTGGTTTACTTATTACAATATGTGGCGCAAAATAAGGACATGAATTTTGCCCATTTTTCACATATGAATTAAGGGCTATTTTTCATATTATCAAAAAATGATATGGTATCGTTTTTGGCTATACTATAGTAGACGAAATTTTTTTGATATATTGATTTAATAACCAAAACACAACTCATATATTATGTTTTACAAAAAAGACGAGAGTCTTTTCAGGGATCAGCGTTTTGTATATGCTTTCCTGTTGCTGACTATTATGCTGGTTATCATGATTACCAATTATATGCAGGCATATACAGCTCATTGGATATGAAAAGACAAGCCTGGCAATTGATTGCCGGGCTTTTTAATTTAACATACTTCCGATATAAAAATTAAAGGACAAAAATTATCTGTTAAACCAAGGTTCTGGATTGAGTTTTGTTTTGTCGTTCCACAATTCAAAGTGCAACTCTGCAAGACCACCTTCGCCCGGCAATATCCGTCCTATGCTTTGACCACCTTTGATTTTATTTCCTTTTTCAATACTAACATCATCTAGTTTTGAGTAAACGGTATAGTAATTGCCATGTTTGATGATGACCATATTTTTAAAGCCAGGAATATAGGTAACACCAACTACTTCACCATCATAAACACATTGAACACTTGAAGCAGATGGCGAGGCAAAATCCACCCCGTTATTTGAAACTTCAACATTTTTAATAGTCGGATGTGGATGTGTTCCAAACCTTCCTATGATGCTACCATTGCTAATAGGCCAGTTTAGTGCTCCTTTATTATTAGAAAATCCTGAATTGTCGATTTCCTTCTTTTTTCCGGTCGAAGTAGATGTCTGCTCTTTTTCTTTGGCCTTTGCTTTGGCAAGTTCTGCTATGATAATCTTTTCGATGGCTGTATTGAGTCTTTCTCTTTCTTTTTCTCGTTTTAAAAGGTTTGCTCTGAGCGATTGTTCCTCTTTAGAAAGTTTTTTGACGAGGGCATCTTTTTCCTTTTGTTCTTTTTGTAATAAAGTAACATGCTTAGCCGATTCGTCAAGAACCGCTAGGGTATTTTCCCTTACTTTCGTTATTTCCAGATTTTTAGATTCTATTTCATCAGAAATCCGCTTTATTTCTTGCAATTTGTTGTCCGTGTATCGATCAAACTGCTGAATATATTGCCATCGAATCATTAAATTATTGAGGTTGGTAGAGGAAAGTAAGTACGACCACTTGGAATTGGCCATTTTTTTTAAATAACTAGCTTGAAGCAAATGCTTGTATTGATTAAGTAGAATGGCATGTTTTTGTTTTAAATCACCCAATCTTTCCTGATTGCTTTGAATTAGGGCTTCATTGAGTTTTACTTCGCTCTCAAGATTGTCAATAAGTTTTTTACGGCTGTTAACCTGACCTTCGAGAATTTTGAGTTTGTCGATATTTTCCTTTTTGGTCTTTTCGGTAGATTCTAATTGTTTTGAAGTGTTTTCAATATCCTTTATTATCTGAAGTCGTTGTTTTTCTAACTGCGCTTTGCTTTGCGCCAAAATCAATCCGGGCAACCATATAAAAAAATAAATAAGAAGCCATTTAATATTAAAGCCGCTCATAGTTATTTGGTATTGAAAATTTAATTACAAAAGGCTTATTTATTTCTATGGACGAAATTTTTAATTCGAGGTTTGCATCACCATGACTATTATAAGGTACCGAAAAATTGCGCGTAAATGCTACGTTACCTACACCCGGTACATTTTTGTAATCCTGAAAAGTTATCGTAGCCTTGCGATTGCTTTGGTCCGTTATGGTCATCTTTGTCAATTCCAAATTGTGAATATTCACAAAATATTGCATCCATAATCCATCAACACTACTGGTCACTTGATATTGATTATCCACTTTTGTTATCGTTGTTTGTGCGGTATCCGGTAGAATAATATTGCCGGACAACAACTGCTGTAAATCTTCAAGCCCGACACTAAAAGACATGATTTTCTTAATGTCGTTAATGTGACCACTTTCATAGGCTGCATCAAATCGGTACAATACGGTATAATTGTATTTGTCGGCATAGACCCTTGCAGCTTCTATTCCAAATTTTTTTAATGATATCAGCATAGAACTGTCTTTTACCATTTTAGTGTGGATGCTTCCTGAAATCTTTTCGTCAGGCGAATCAATGTAGGCACTCATTTTAGCTTCGTACCACCTAAAATCAATATTTCTTTCCAATAATGACTTGAGGACTTCATCTTTACTTCTTTCTGTGATCGGGGCAATGACTTTTTTGGTTTTGCATCCGGACATTACCAACAAGAGCATTAATAGCAATAAATTATATCTCATTATGGATTTTTAATTGTCTTTAATTTGGTGTTGATTTTAATTTGATTTCCACCTAGTTCCAATGCTTTTTTCCAATAGGTCATGGCATCTTTTGGTATATTTTTAGCGAAAGCGATATCCCCTTTAATTTCCCATGCATCTGCGAACTTGTTATTACTGATTTTTAGGGCCAATTGAGCATATTCATTTGCTATATCAAGTCGTTTTTGTTTCAACTCCCCTTCTGCTTTAATAACCCATACTATGCTTTCTACTACCGGGTTGCCGGCACTTATCAATAAGGTTTCGTCGAGGAGGGCATTAGATTTTTTAATGTTTCCTTTTTCTAAGGCTGCTTTAGCAGCAAAACAATAGGACATCGCCTGATTTGGAAAGTAATCTATGGCTTCATTAGCTATGGTATTGAGCTTGTCATAATCTGCTACGTTATTCAAACAAAACATGAGTTGTTCCCAGACAGCATAGATATTTTTATTGAACTCTAGAGCGCGTTCATAATGGCGAATTGCAGCGGTCATATTGTCTGTATTTTTAAGGACATCGGCATATAATGCGTGTGCCTTGGCCTCGTTTGGATGGATGACAACCAATTGATCGGAAAGGTTGATGAGTTGATTATCGAAAGTTGTGTCATTAGAAGTCGCCTGCTTTTGTAAAAATGGTAATAATTCTTTTATTTTAATATCGATAGGTACTTCTGGATTTTTAATCAATGGAAACAACGTGCTCAATTTATCATCTGTCCCTAATTGTTTATTTGAAAGCAAGATAAGTCCGAGTTTAGCTTCTTGATTATTGGGGTCAATGTCCAATATCCGTTTTAGATAAGGCTCAGTTTCATTTGTGCGATTATTGGACTGAAGTAGCATAACAATTCGCTTGAGAAAGGAAGTGTTTTCGGGAAATTTGATGGAGAGTTCATCTAAAGTGTTAATCGCACCATCCACTTGTCCATCTTTGGCTAAAATCTCTGACTTTTTAAGTTGAATATCTGTTCGCCAACCCAAATTCTTTTCCATTAAAGCAATGGTATGAAGTACATCTGCATACTTTCCATTTTCTTGATCTATACTTGCAAGCAACCAATAATAACTTTCATCCTGAGGCTTCATTGCGATTAGTGTATTTAATGCCGCTTTTGCTTCATCTATTCGGTTTTGGGCAAGGAAAAATTCCAATTGAAACGCTTTGAATGAAGGATTATTCGGTTCTACTCGAATCGCTTGATTGATATTAGATTCCGTTAGATTCCAATCATTTTTAGTATAATGCAATTTAGCTAACTCAAAGAAAAGCGTACCATTTTCTGGTATGGAACGACGGAGTGTATCCAATATTCTGATTGCTTCGTCTGTTTTTCCGGATATTTCCAATAGTTTGACTTTGACAAATTGATCTTCGACTTTAATTTCTCTTTCTGTCATTCTATTGTCCGGGGACTGCGCATATAATAATGTAAACCCAAAGCAATATGCAGCAGATAACGTTAAAAAACGTTTAAATATAACTTCCATTATTAAGATTGTATCAAATATAAACCTATAACGTATGAATCGGGTTCAAAGATACACATTATATTGATAATTTTAGTGATATATTGAATGTGGAAGCATGACATAGAGGGTCTTATAATTGTCTTATTTGCCCATAATGATAACTTGCCAATTAGAAAATACCGGAAAATCTATTCAATTACAGTTATCTTCATCATATTGGTACGGAATTTTTTGTATAAGGGCATACTTCCGGTATTAATAACGATATCACCGCTTTTGACTATACCTTCATCTTTCAGGATTTGATTCAAATCTTCAAAAGTCTCGTCTGTAGTGGTAAATTTTGTATAAAGGAAACAACTTACACCCCATACTAAACTCAGTGTATTTAACATGTGTGGCTTGTCTGAGAAGATGTGAATTTTAGGTTTGGGTCTATATGAAGACATTCTAAACGCTGTATAACCATTTACCGTAAGACCCAAAATGGCTTTAGCATTAACTTCCTCTGCGATTCTGGGTGCACCCAAGCACAGTACATCAGACAAAAAAGTCTCTGATTGAGGATCTGGCTGCGCTCTTTTACCCAGCATATGGTAATGTCTTTCTGCTTCTGTGATGATTCTGCGCATGGCATCTACTACTAATGGTGGATGGTCTCCCACTGAAGTCTCGCCACTTAACATTACGGCATCAGTACCGTCGAGCACAGCGTTAGCAACGTCTGTAACTTCTGCTCTTGTGGGAGATGGATTGGACATCATACTTTCCATCATTTGTGTAGCGACGATAACTGGTTTTGATTTTTGAATACATCGCTGAATGATCATCTTTTGAATACCTGGCAATTTCTCTATCGGAAATTCTACTCCTAGGTCGCCACGTGCAATCATAATCGCATCTGAGACTTTAATGATTTCTTTGATATTGCGAATGGCTTCTGGTTTTTCAATCTTTGCTATAACCTTAGCAAAATGACCTTTTTCTTCAATGCGTTTTTGAAGTTCCTTGATGTCTTTAGCTTCACGTACAAATGAAAGGGCAATCCAATTGACTGGTTGTGTAAGCACATAGTTTAGATCTTCAATATCCTTTGGTGTTAATGATGGCTGACTAACCTTCGTTTCCGGTAAGTTGACACCTTTATTAGAAGATAGCACGCTTCCAAATAATACCTTTAGTTTTACTTCGTCTTTTTTATTTGTGGATACAACCTGTAAAACAATTTTCCCATCATCTACTAATACTTTTTCACCCGGTTTGACATCTTGGGCAAAATGTTCGTAACTCATGTAAATCCTGTCTTTAGTTCCAATGCAATCTTCGTTGACAAAGGTCAGCATGTCACCCGGTTGGATTTCCAAAGCATTGTTTTCAATTTTTCCAACTCGAAGTTTAGGTCCTTGTAAATCTGCCAAAATCCCAATATGTACATTTAACGCTGCATTGATCTCAAGAATACTGTTGATTACTTCTTGATGTTGTTCATGTGTGCCATGAGAAAAGTTAAGTCTAAAAACATTAACACCGGCTTTAACAAGTTCTGTAAGTACTTGCTTACTTGAAGACGCAGGGCCTATCGTAGCAATGATTTTTGTCTTCTGGTTATTATTGACAGAGATTAAAGGTGCCATTTTGAATAAAATTAAATAAGGGATGCAAATATACAATGTTTTTTTTAAATGATTGAAATTAAAGCAATATGAACAATCCAATTGGTAAATTTTTATAAATAACAAGGATTGACTTCAACAATTTTTTACACGATTTATTTTAATGAATACATATATAATTTTAACTAAAGCAAACAAACATTGAAATACAATAGAAGCATTTTTGCTAAGGTCATTAGACCAATTCAGTGCGAAATCATTTAATAATTTATAAACCCTTTTACATGGTCTTTTTCGATTAATTGTACTATCTTTATCCGAAAATTGAAATTATTGAATTAAAAACGGTGTTAATCTAAATGTTAATTAAATTTAAGATCAATGTTTGATTTCCTACAAGATGCTGATGTCTATTTGACAACGTTTTGGTATATTGCCATTCCTGTTTCGTTACTGTTTGTAATCCAGTTGATTATGACATTTGTTGGTATAGATGCTGACACAGAAATTGATTCCGAGGTTAATATTGGGGACACGGATGGTTTTATGGAATATTTTACCATCCGTAATGCGATTAATTTTCTTTTAGGATTTAGCTGGACAGGTGTATTGATGCACGGTTCTATTTCGAGTAAATTTTTATTGATTTTGGCGTCGGTAGCAGTAGGTATAATTTTTGTCACCTTGTATTTTTATTTGGCGTTACAAATTAAAAAAATTGAAGAGGACAATACCTTTAATCCTGTTGAGCTTATCGGTTTCCAAGCCGACGTTTACTTGCGAATTCCCGGCAAGCAAGAAGGCAGTGGTAAGATTATCGTCAGTCATAAAGGCACTATGCATGAATTGGAAGCGGTGACTTATGCGGATGCTATACCAACGGGAAGCAAGGTCATCATCGAAGATTTGCAGGATAATAATATGTTGATCGTTAATGTTTACAAATAATTAAATTATAATATAATTTTTAAAATATGATTCCATCAATTCCACCTGGTTTAATGCTCATTGTTATTTTAGTCTTCGTACTTACAGGACTGATTTTAGCTTTAATATCGAGATATAAAAGATGTCCATCTGATAAAATACTCGTCATTTACGGTAAAACGGGCGGTACGTCCGCGCGATGTATCCATGGGGGTGGCGCGTTTATATGGCCGGTTATACAAGATTATGCCTATCTGGACCTCAAACCAATCTCTATTGAAGCTAACTTGACTAGTGCGCTTAGTAAGCAAAATATACGTGTTGATGTACCATGTAGATTTACAATAGCAATATCTACTGAACCTGATAGCATGAATAATGCTGCTGAGCGTTTGCTTGGACTCCGTCCAGATCAAATTCAGGAATTATCCAAAGACATTCTTTTTGGTCAATTGAGATTAGTCATAGCCACAATGTCGATTGAAGAAATCAACTCTGACAGGGACAAGTTTCTCGACAATATATCCAAAAATATTGATACTGAGTTGAAAAAGATAGGTCTTAAGCTCATTAACGTTAACGTTACAGACATTAATGATGAGTCTGGATATATTGAAGCATTAGGTAAGGAAGCCGCAGCTAAAGCTATCAATGAAGCTAAAGTAAGTGTCGCCGAACAAGAGAAAGTAGGTGAAACTGGTAAGGCGTTGGCAGATCGCGAACGAGATGTGCAGATTGCTGAAACCAACCGCGAACGAGATGTTAAAATCGCTATGACCCAAAAAGATAAAGAGGTTTCCATCGCTTTAGCAGATAAGGAAGAGGCAATTGGTAAAGCAGAAGCCGAACGAGATTCTAGAATAAAGATGGCTGAGGCAAATGCAGTAGCAATTCAAGGAGAAAACGAAGCAAAAATCGCAATTGCGCATTCAGAAGCGGTACGTCGTGAACGAGAGGCAGAAGCAAGCCGCTTGGCTATAGCCGCCGAAAAAGTACAACAGGCTAAAGCATTGGAAGATGCCTATGCTGCAGAGCAAAGGGCAGAAGCGGCTAGGGCAGAACGTGAAAGATCCAGTCAGTTGGCCAACATTGTTATTCCTGCTGAAATTGCACGTCAAAGAGCCATTATTGAAGCAGAAGCTGAGGCAGAGCGCATTCGGTTGAATGCAAAAGGGGAAGCAGATGCAATTTATGCTAAAATGCAAGCAGAAGCAATGGGACTTTATGAAATCCTTACAAAGCAGGCTGAGGGTTATGAAAAAGTTGTTAAAGCAGCAGGTGGTGATCCTTCACAAGCCTTCCAGTTGCTATTGATAGAAAAGCTACCAGAACTTGTCAAAACACAGGTAGAAGCTGTTAAAAATATTAAAATTGACAAGATAACAGTTTGGGATAGTGGTACGAATGGCGGCGGTGAAAACGGTACAACTGCAAATTTTGTATCCGGAATGATGAAAACTGTTCCTCCGCTCAACGACTTGTTTAATATGGCAGGACTAAATTTGCCAAGCTATCTAAAAGGTCAGGACCAAGAAGAAGTAAAAGACCAGATTGAAAGTAATATGCCAGATAATGCACAAGATTAATAGACAGTAAGCGCTAAATTTATAATTGTAAAACAGGCTTGGCAACATTCGTTTCCATGCCTGTTTTAATTTATTAAATGTTATGGTTTTGTTTTGAATAGATGATGAACCTTATGAGAAATACCTAACCTATATTTGTAAATGATTTCTTGCTCGTACATATTTTATTTATTTTTCGATTGGAGGGAAATACCGAAATTTGATGCAGTTAATTTATGAGAAGCAAGATATAGAAGGAATATGTATAAAATAAAAAAGCCATTTCACGTTAAGTAAAATGGCTTGTATTTTTTTAAAATGAATACCTAAAAAATAGTCATTTCAATTATTTCTTACTTTTACAGCAAGATTTGTTAGCTGCTTTACCAGCACATGCTTTTACGTCGTCAGCACCGGCACAAGCTTTAGTCTCTACTTTATTACCTGCATCGTCTTTTTCCATATAAGCAGACGCTACTTCTGTAAAGGCTTTTTTGCTAGAGTCATATTTTACTTCGTTCCAGCTTTCTTCACCTGATTTAACATTAGTTGACTTACCATAAAATTTAGTAGTGCCGGATACTTCACAAGTCTTTTTAATGATGTTTCCGTTAGATGCTGCCATAGCTGCTTCAACTTCTGCTTCAATTTCTGTTAAAGATGCCATGTCACTAACTTTATCATTAGCGTTTGCAGCTGCAGCTTGTTTAGCTTTGCAACATGCTTTAGTACCAGCAGCACTTGAGCTACATTGAGCATTAGCTGAAAAAGTTGCTAAAAGCACAAAAGAAAATAAGAAAAGTAATTGCTTCATTTGATAAAAATTTAATTACAATAAAAAGTGATATAATATTCGATGTAAAGATAACGCATAAAACGATATCAAAGTTAAGATTATTAAACTATTTATTTAATATTTAACAATTTAGAACTTTATAGCGTTGTTTTTTAAATTTAAATTAATGCGATTAAAGAAAAATCCATATTCAAAAGTTAATTTTAATCATAAGGTATAGTTTTTATTGAAAAATAGTATAATTTTGCGCACTTATGAAAATATATCCTTTTTTAGCATTATTTTTATTGGTATTAATTGCAGGATGCAAGTCTGAGTTTGAAACATTACGCTCTAGTAATCAACCGGATAAGATGTTTGCAGCTGCCAATAAGTATTATAAAAATAAAGAATACGATAAAGCGATTGCTTTGTATGATGGCGTTATCCAATATTATAGGGGCAGGCAAGAAGCAGAAGAAATGTTTTTTAACTATGCATATGCGCATTATTATCAAGGGGATTACATTCTTTCTGCTACCTATTTTAAAAACTTTGCAGGCACATTTACCAATAGCCCGAATCGACAGGAAGCCGAATATATGGCAGCGTATTCCAATTATATGATGTCACCAAATTATAAACTAGACCAGTCTTATACAATTAGAGCGATTGAAGGAATGGAGCAATTTGTTAATTTGTATCCAGGCACCGAACGTGGCGAAATGGCTAACAGACTTATCGATGAGATGAGAAAAAAATTAGAAAAGAAGTCTTTTGAACAGGGTGCACTTTATTATAAAATTGGCCAGTATCAAGCTGCGATGACTTCTTTTCAAAATACATTGAAAGATTTTCCGGAGTCTGATAATACAGAAGAAATTCGTTTTTTAATTCTAAAATCTTCCTATATCCTAGCTTCAAATAGTATATATGAAAAACAAGAAGAACGATATAACGAAACACTTAGTCACTTTAATACGTTTGTAAAAAAGCATCCTGATTCAAAAATGGTAAAGGAAGCTCGATCCATTGAAAAACAAACTTTAGCAGCACTTAAAAAATTTTAAAAATATGACATTGATTTCAGATATTAAATCAAAATTACAAGGCTTGGACCCTAATGTTAAAGCTCGTAATATTAAAGAAATTTCTGGTAAAACTCGTAGCATATATGAGTCAATTGCCGTTATTAATAAAAGAGCTGAAGAAATAGCTGTAGATCTTAAAACTGAATTACATAATAAATTAGATGAGTTTGCTTCTAGTTCTGATACTATTGAAGAAATCATCGAGAATAAAGAGCAAATTGAAATCAGTAAGTTTTACGAGCGTTTACCTAATCCGGCGATTATCGCAGTTGAAGAGTTTAATAGGGGTAATATCAAGTATGACTATAAAGAAAATTCAGAAGAATCAACTGAAGAATAAAATCTATCTGGCTTGCTGGAAGGAAAAAAAATCATCCTAGCTATATCGGGAAGCATAGCAGCTTATAAGTCCGCTTATCTATGCAGGCTGCTTATAAAAGCAGGTTGCGAAGTTAAAGTTGTTATGTCCAAAAGTGCGGAAGCATTTATATCTCCATTAACGATGAGTACACTTTCAGGTAATCCTGTGTATATCGATTGGAAAGATGACAGTGTTTGGAAAAATCATGTTGATCTTGGTTTATGGGCAGATTTGATGATTGTGGCACCCGCTACAGCTAATACAATAGCAAAAATGGCTAATGGACTATGTGACAATATGTTGATGGCAACTTATTTGTCAGCTAAATGTCCGATCGTTGTTTGTCCTGCTATGGATTTGGATATGTGGCAGCACCAATCAACTAGGAGGAATATTGAATTATTAAACTCCAATGAAAATAAAATTGTGCCGGTAGGATATGGCTTTTTGGCCAGTGGACTCATCGGTGACGGTCGCATGGCAGAACCTGAAAAGATTATTGATTTTGTAGCGGATCTTTTTGGACAACCACAAAATCTAAAAGGAAAAAAAATCTTGATTACTGCTGGACCAACCTACGAAGCATTAGATCCGGTTCGTTTTATTGGGAATAATAGCAGTGGGAAAATGGGCTTTGCAATCGCAAAAGCATGCGTAAGACGCGGTGCGGAAGTTGTGTTGGTTACCGGTCCGACTAAACTGTCTATACAAGAGGCACATGTGCATGTTGTTAAAGTTACCTCTGCTCAAGAAATGTTTCAAGAAGCTTCAATTCATTTTGAAGAAAGCGATATTATCATACTTGCAGCAGCTGTCGCAGATTATCGACCTGCTATAGTTGCACAAAATAAAATTAAAAAAACGGACGAACAATTCTCAATAGACTTGGTTAAAACCGTTGATATTGCTGCTACACTAGGGGCTAGGAAAAAAGCAAATCAACTTATGATCGGATTTGCACTAGAGACAAATGACGAAATTGTCAATGCTACAAAAAAATTGCACAAGAAAAACTTAGATTTTATCGTTCTTAATTCACTTCAAGATACCGGAGCCGGATTTATGCATGATACCAATAAAATAACCATCCTGGATAATGCTGGAAATACCACTTCATATGATCTAAAAAGCAAAGAAGCAGTTGCCGGAGATATTTTGGATTATCTAGTAAAATATATTTAAACATGAAATTTAAAGTTATTTTTTTGATCGTTCTGAGTTTTTGTTTATTCGAAATAAATAATGCGCATGCCCAGGAACTTAATATAAAAGTTACCGTCGATAAAACCCCTTCGTTAAACTTAGTAAAGGCTGATCCACAATTTCTTCCCAATCTGGCTAAAAGAATTGAAGAATTTTTAAATACCACTCAGTGGGGTGAAGACCGATATAAAGAACATGAAAAAATCAAAGGCAATCTCCTTTTAGTGATTACCGAAGAGACAGCAGATAGAGTGTATAGGGCTGAGTTGTCCATACAGACAGAAAGACCTGTATTCTATACAACTTACGTCACTCCCATGCTAAATATTAAAGATAATAATATCGTTTTTCCGTTTAATGAAATGTCTGTACTCCAAAAGACTACAAATACATTTTATGATAATCTTTCGTCTATACTGAGTTTTTATGCGTATATGATTATTGGTATGGATAATGATTCCTTTAAAGTGAATAATGGGGATTTCTACTATAGGCTGGCCAATGAAGTGGTAAGGTCTTTGCCAACCGGATTTAGTAATGATGATGGATGGAAGGCGGACCATGCGGCTAAGAAAAACAGATTTTGGATGTTGGAAAATGCGCAAAGTCCGCAATTTAGACAATTCAGACAAGCATTTTATGAATATCACAGACAAGGCCTCGATAAAATGTATAATGAGCCAGATAAAAGCCGTGCAGTAATACTCAGTGCCCTAACTTCTATAGGTCAAGGGAATTTAGATTTTCCTAATGGCTATTTGACACTGATATTTAGTGATACTAAAAAGGACGAAATCATAGAAATATTTAAAGTCGCGGATAAGGGGCAGAAAGAAAAAGTAAAGTCGATTATGGGCGGAATCGATATTTCAAGACGCCGTGATTATGATGTACTAAACTAACGGTATGTTAAATCTGGCCATTTTTGCTTCGGGTGGTGGCAGTAATGCAAAGGCTATTTGCGCATATTTTAAAGCACACCCTTTAATCCATGTTGGACTTATTGTTACAAATAAATCTGGAGCAGGTGTACTTAATGTAGCCAAGGATTTTGACATTCCTGGAACTTTTATTAAAAAAAATCAATTGGATGATTCGTCCTATTTGTTAAGCCTACTTGAGGAGTACAAAATAGATTATATCATTTTGGCTGGTTATCTGAAGTTGATTCCGCCATGGCTGATTCAGTCTTTTCCCAATAAAATTTTAAATATTCATCCGTCTTTATTGCCAAAATATGGAGGCAAAGGTATGTATGGGCTGAACGTCCACAAGGCTGTCAAGGACCATCATGAGCGTGAATCTGGAATGACAATACATTTGGTAAATGAGGAATTTGATAAAGGTGAGATGCTTTTTCAGGCAAAAGTTCCTATTAAACCACATATGTCAGCTCAAGAAATTGCCGATTTAGTACTTGTATTAGAACATAAACATTATAGCCCTACCATAGAAAAATTTGTTTTATCCTCAAATACGACACCTTAAACAAATTAAATTCTGTTAATTTGATACTTATTTGTGTTAATTATTGTTAATTGGCTTTGTGTTTGCTGTGTGAATGCTTGATTTATGCGTAATTTTGCATCATAAATTATACATTTTCAATATTATATCAATCTGCTTAGTTCATATTATTCGATAAATGTCTTCCAAATCATAAATAAATAATAAAATGAGTATTTTAAAAAAGTTTCAAGAAGCTAAAGGGAATTATAAAGTTACATTTACTTTTCCAGCCAATGAAGGTGTAAATGAAGTTCAGGTTTTAGGTGATTTTAATAATTGGGATTCAAACCAGGCACCTAAATTTAAAAAAGGTAAAGATGGATTTTCGACTTCTGTCGAAATAAGTGCTGGTAATTCTTATGAATTCAGATACTTAATTAATGGTAACCAATGGGAAAATGATCCAAATGCAGACCAATTGGTGCCCTCTTTTTACATGGGTACTCAAAACAGCCTTTTGGTTTTGGAAACAGTAGCTCCGAATGCTTTAGAATCAACCACTGTTAAAGAAGCGCCTAAAAAAATTACCCCTAAAAAAGAAAAAACAGAAACAGTAGCAAGCGTTAAAACTGTAAAAGTGGTCGCTGCAAAACCCACTAAAAATGCAGCTACAAAGTCTAAAGCAGCTAAATAATCGTTTCAATTTCAAATAATGATTTTCGCATAATTAAAAAAGCACTTAACGAAAGTTTGGTGCTTTTTTAATTGGAGATTTTTGGAATTTGATTACTTGCTTATTTAAAATAATGATTGGACCATTAAACAAGTAAGTCCTTTAAGAAAACATAAAAGTTCTGAAATTATAATGTCGATAAGTTAGTATAATTTTTACAATATTGATTTCGTTTTTTATAATTATACTGACTATATAGCGTATTTCTATTGATCTGTCATTAAAAATAACTTAATGAAATGTCGTTTTTTTACTAATCGCTTCGTTAATCATCATCGCCAAAATTACCACTATTTCTGTTTTTTAATGCGTTATTTTTAAAAAACATCCATCTAGTTGTGCATTTATTTATGGAAACAGCTCTACTTTTTAAAGTGGATTCAATCGTTTCAACTTTTAAACTATTTCTTATCTATTGCATTGGCCATGGTTAATATGGATTCAGACAATTTTTCTATAGATTTTGTAAAATTTATAATCAAATCTTTTTCATTGCGCTCTACATTTTTAAATCCTAATGCGTATTCTCCATTGTTGATAATAGACGTGTTATCGTCTTTAAGGAATATTGTCGGATCAACATTAAAAACTCCTGCTATAATTTTCAAGTCAACCAAGGTCGGGCTTTTTTCTCCGTATTCTATTTTCTTGTAAGTATTTAATGATATGTGCAAGTGGTCGCACATTTGCTCTTTGCTGATGTTTTTGCTCTCTCTGAGTGCTTTTATCTTGTGTCCAACGTTCATATTTTAGAAATTTATTTAATTAAATCCAATATAATGGACAAATATACTAATATATTGGACAAATATTACAAAATATTGACGACAAGTTAACAAAACTGTATCTAACTTTACATTTGCAATATTTGGTATAGAAAAAATAGATTTTATATCAAAATATACATAAATTGAGCATTTGATTTTTTAAAAGTGTAATTTGAAGTGAGAAAAACTTTTTAATTAAATCATGTTTCGGATAAACTTTTGTAATTACTTATTTAAAATATTTTTTAACATTAAATCTAATTTAGAAATGAAACGTTTAGTATTAATGATGACACTAATTGCAAACGCATGGTTTTTACAAGGACAGGGAAATAATGGTTGGAGATTTATTGAGCTAGGTATCAGCTATGACCAGCATTATTTGGCTGCATTTGCTTCTGAGCAGGGTGCAATGGATACTTTATCGCATTTGGTAGATCTTGTAAATGAAATTTACGATGATTATAATGTAATATTTGAATTAAAACTTGCAGTTAAGTTGAATACCTATAGTACGCAACCACGTCCCATGCGTATATATACTTCAAATTACTGGAATTACCGTTCGGATGGATGTACGACACCAGATATGGTACATCATATTACCGGGATAGGAAGATTAGGAGGCGTATTTGGTCAGGCAGGAGGTGGTCATGCTGCATTATGTGGCATCGGTCCACATACAGATAGCGCAGTATGCTCAATATCGGAATTTACATTTGATCTCATCAAAACAGCCAATGGCATTGCGCACGAGATAGGACACCATTTGGGTATGCAACACGAAGAACTTCTGACGAGTTTCATGTATCCAGAGACAATATTAACTTCAACAGACAATCAATTAGGAGCGCAAAATATATTAAATTTAAATAATAGATTAAATTCTGCAAGTTGCGTTAATGTTAACAATTTCGGACCAGATCCTTTTTGCGAAAGTTGTGACAACGATATCAAGATAACGAACATGTCGGATCGCGCTTACGAATTGGATCTTAGGTGTTATCCTGATAATCAGGATACCTTTGATTTGAGTTCGGCTGTCACCAATATATGTGATCGAAACAGAATTTATAGAGTTGAAATTGTTTATAATGACGAACATATTGAAATTGTAGAAAAAGGAGACATTTTTAATGATCCCATACCTTATAGTGGTGGAATTGCGGGCAAATATAATAAGTTACTTAGGTCTGAAAATGTATTTTTACCAAAAGGAGGTGGAGATTTTGTTCCGTTTAAAATACGTATCAAAGATAATGGTAGTGGTTTCTATCCGAATGGTACAACAAGTTATACGGGCGCTTTTGTAAATGTAGTATATTTCTTCGACCATCCAGCAAAAATTAAAGATACCTATACAGGATTAGAATATTATTCTTCAAATTCTTTAGCGTTGGATTTTGAATTTAAATATCCGTATCAGATGGATAAGCGCGGCATACCGTTGGTAAAAGCATCTGAACTGAAATTGCCTTTTGATTCTTTAAATTTTTGTTTTGGTGATTTCGTTAAGGAAGTATATATAGATGGCGATTTTGACATAGATATAAATCAGACCTACTGCAATACAAATTTTTATTTTGGGCCAAACTCGAGGCTGATCTTACGTGACAAAAAAAAGCTTACTTTGGATAGTAGTACACTGACAGCCTGTGAAGGTAGATGGGAGGGCATCAAGCTCAACCCGGGAACTGAGCTTGAGACTAAAAACAATACCAATATCGAACATACTATGACAGCAATAGAAGGCAACAGGGCAATAGTACGCCTGAATAAAACCAACTTTAAGGATAACGTTACAGCGGTAAACCTTATTAATTCTGATGTGGAAGATTGCACGGATATTGATATCAGCGAGGGCAATTACGGTATCCGTCTTTCTAATTGCAGTAGTGTTAACCTTACAAAGGTGCAAATCAGCAAGGTTAAATTTATTGGCATCAAGGCTGATACTACTTCTTTGAAGCTATCAGGGTGTCAAATAACGGGTATTTCAAATTCAGGTGGTACTGGTATCCAAGCGATAGGTACAGGAGATGTACTGAAGATGGATAATGATTTCGGAGCTAACACAGTATCTGACTGGCAGATCGGCATCAACTGCTTGAGAAATAATATGGACCTAAGCTACGTATCATTTACCAATAATTTCATTGGTGTGCACCAGTCGAATAGTCCAGGTTTAAAGCATCATATAAAAAATAATACATTTACGAACTGTAGCCGAGGATTTATAACGACCAATTCCACACCGGTTTTCAAATCAAATTTAAAGAATAACGTTTTTGATAACGTGGACTATGGTATCACTATATCGAATGCGCTTAATCAGGGTACGGGCTGGAGTATATTGAATAATGAGTTGACGGAATCCGGTATGGCTGGTATTCGTTTAAATAACTCGTCCGGCAACGCTATCATGGACTCCTATATGGAAAGTAAGGGACTTGCTAAAAGTAATTTGATCACAATAAATGGTGGTATGAAAAACAGCGCATGTCATAACCAGTTATTGAATGGTGCAGGCATGACATCGGAGGTCAGCCAAATCAAAGGCATAGCGATGAATGGCGTAGCCGGCTATAATGTAACCTGCAACGAAGTACAGGGCGGCTCTTACGGTTTTAATTTCTGGGCGATGGGTACCGGCGACTTTATGCACAACGCATCCAATCAGGTACATACAGGTCTGTACTGCGGTCTGTACCCGGCAGATGGCAATGTCGTGATGGGTAAGCAGGAGCATGCTTTCAATATTTGGAATAATAGTGCCCATACTGTTGGTGCTAAGCACTTATCAAATGATAAATCCTTTTTAAATTATTCTCAATTTACAGTGATAGATAATCCAAATCTGGGGCAATACTGGCCTAACCCGCTTATTCCGGGTAATTTAGACTGGTTCGTCAAAGAGTTTAGAAATATAACACCACGGGATTGTAGCAATTATAATGAACTATGGAGACCTGCCGGCGGTGCAGGGTCAAATACGTCACATACTACGATAGAGGCGCAACCGGCTCAGCTAACCATAGCGTATAATCCCGGAGAGGAGGTGGCAAGCCCGGCAAACAGTGTCAGCTCGTCGGGAGACGCTTGCGGCAATGCTTACGTGATGCCGGAGGAGTTAGTGACAAAGATAATAGACCAATCCATACCTTTTGATAAGTATGAGCCGGAGATACACGCGCATAGCTACTGGCAGCTCTATAAATCGGTTCAGTCGAATTCTTCGGCTTATATCAATTACCCGGGTGTAGCCCAGTTTATGAGCGGCCATGCACCAACCTTAGGCGTTTTATACCAGGCGGAGCGAACATTAGCAGGAGTAAATCACTACACTGTCAGTGGAGCTTACTTCAATAACATAGCCAATCAACCAACACAGACTCATTCCACTGTTACAGATAGTATTTATAGAGCGATGTATTCGGAAGAAAGAGCAATTCATATCACAGATATTCAGAACGCACTCGTCGGATTGCAGTCGTTGAGTTTAGAAGCAGCGCCCTGGACAAATACAAAAGACTTGTTGACTATATCAGGAAAGGCGTTCATGAACGATACGCTTACAGCTTTAGATATGTATCGTCTTGAGGAGATTGCACATCAGTGTCCACTCTATGGAGGAGATGCAGTCTATGGTGCAAGAGGGATGTTGGAGGCATATAACGTATATCAAGATTATGATGATAATGTACTTTGCGGCACTACCGAATGGCATAGTGCCAAGCCCAAAGCGAGTGGTGTATATCTAAATCCTAATCCGGCTTATAATAGATTAACGATAACTGCGGAGCAAATGACTTCTGTTCAAATTATGGACCTAAACGGACATATTTTTCGTGACATTGAGATTGGAGGATACAATGCAACTGACATTGATATCAGAGAACTACCAGCTGGTATCTATATAGTAAAAGTTACTTATGGAAGTGAGCAAAATTTTGATACCAAAAAGCTAATTAAAATACAATAATGTACTTGATTAGGATATATTTAGTTGTCATCATGCTGATGCCTGTAATAGTATTACTATCACAGGATCGGCATGATGCAACTATGGTATTGGGATACTGGAGCGATGATGTTTATAAAGATCCAGTGGTACAATTCAATCAAGACAGTACTTTTGTTGAATATCAAAGATTGGTATTAGATATGCAAGAGGGATCTTGCAATATATCGAATAAACAAGGAGATCTTTTGTTTTACTTTAACGGTTGCAGTGTAGCAAATGCCAATCATGAAATTATGGATAACGGTACGGGTTTCAACCCCGGTAAAGTGGCAAATAACTTTTGCACCCAAATCGGAAGTGCATATGTATTTGGTGCACAATCATCACTCATTTTGCCAGTAGATAACAAGGATAGTATCTTCATGTTAATTCATATAACTAATGACTATTTTCTTAAGGATAGTATTATTATTTACGGAATACCACGCTATTCAATTATAGATATGAAAGCTAATGGAGGGCGTGGTCGAGTAATATTAAAGAATCAAGTTTATATTCAAGATACATTGCATTCAATTGGTATGACTGCAGTGCGTCATGCCAATAATCGTGACTGGTGGGTTATTAATCAAGGTCAAAGAGGAACAAATAAATTTTATAGGACATTGTTTAGTGGCGGAGAACTGATACCTATGGGTAACCAGGTGGTTGATCAACCGTGGTATGACCCGGGTGTATCTGGATTTAGTTCTGACGGAAGCCGTTATTTCAGGTATTCCAATTATTATGGTGGTGTTTCAGTAATGGAGTTTGATAGAGAGACAGGTCTTTTCTCTCGTGAGCGATATCTTCCTATGGCGCAGGAAAATATATTTGCCTATGGAGGAAGTTTTTCTCCCAATGGCAAGTTTGTGTATATCAGCAATGGCCCATATCTGATGCAGATAGACGCTGATGCGGATGTGCTGACAGCGGACACCATAGCGGTATGGGACGGCACGGCAGCGGACTGGGGGCAGCCCGCGTATTTCGGGGCGATGCAGACAGGGCCCGACTGCCGTATCTATATGGCTACGGGATATTGTGTACCATTTATGCACGTGATCATGGAGCCTGACAAGGCGGGCAAGGCGTGCGATGTGAGGCAGCACTTCTTCCGGTTGGATGTACCGGTATGCTATGTACCGCACTTTCCCAACTACCGCCTCGGTACGCCGTATCCGTACTGTGACCCGGATATTAAGGTAGTGACATCGACACAGCAGTATCTCACAGAGACATCAAAGGCATCAAGCGAGGTATATCCGAATCCAGCCAGTGAGCAGGTGACGATCAGAAGTAACCGATTGATACGAGGAGTAGAAGTGGCGGATATGACAGGCAGGATAGTGCTACGCTTAGAAAGGTGGCCAGATATGATATGGGAAGCAGATATATCCGAGTTGCCGGAGGGCGTGTATTTATTTCGGATACATTATGGCGAAGATCATAAAACAGCAATGAAGCGCGTGGTAATAATTCGATAATATGAAAAGGATTAGATTATATACAATAGTAGTCATGCTGATGCCTGGGATAGTATTGCTATCGCAGGCACGGCATGACGCTACTATGGTCATGGGCTATTGGAGTCATATTACCAAAGATCCAATACTTAGGTTTAAGTCGGACAGTGTACACTTAGCATATGAGCGAATAGCGTTCGATATGGATTTTGCTTCATGTAATATTTCCGATAAGGATGGCAATCTATTGTTTTACTTTAACGGTTGCAGTGTAGCGAATGCTTTTCATGAAATCATGGAGAATGGTACAGGTTTTAATCCAGGTAAAGCGGCAATCAATTCCTGTAGGAAACCAGATGATGCCTATTTAAGTAGCCATCAGTCATCACTCATATTACCTGCGGATGATAAAGACAGTTTATTCTTTATATTGCATTTAACAATAGACTACTACTTGAAAGACAGTATTATCTTCTATGGGATACCACGCTATTCTGTAGTAGATATGAAAGCGAATAGCGGACGAGGACGTGTGATATTAAAAAACCAGTTCTATCATCCGGATACAACGATGAGTGTAGAAGGCATGACTGCTGTAAGGCACGCCAATGGTCGGGACTGGTGGATTATAAATTCCGATCAAAGAGGCAGCAACCGATATTATACAACCTTATTACAAGATAGTAAGCTAATTCCTTTTGGAAGTCAGGAAATAGGACATAAATATATAGGTGTGTGTGTATCTGGCTTTAGCTCAGACGGAAGCCGTTATTTCAGGTATTCCAATTATTACGGTGGAGTTTCAGTAATGGATTTTGATAGAGAGACGGGTATATTTTCCCGAGAGCGATATCTACCAGTGACACAGGAAAATATATTTGCATTTGGTGGGAGCTTTTCTCCAAGTGGTCGATATGTATATATCGGGAATGGCCCATATCTGATGCAGATAGACGCGGACGCGGATGTGCTGGTAGCGGATACGATAGCGGTATGGGACGGCACAGTAGCGAGTTGGGGACAGCCGGCATATTTTGGTGCGATGCAAGTAGGACCGGACTGCCGTATCTATATGGCTACGGGATTTTGTGTGCCATTTATGCACGTGATCATGGAACCAGATAAGGGGGGCAAGTCGTGCGATGTGCGGCAGCACTTCTTCCGGTTGGATGTACCGATATGCTATGTACCCCATTTCCCCAACTACCGACTAGGAACATCGTATCCGTATTGTGACCCGGAAATCAAAGTAGTGACATCGACACAGCAGTATATCACAGAGACATCAAAGGCATCAAGCGAGGTATATCCTAATCCAGCCAGTGAGCAGGTGACGATCAGAAGTAACCGATTGATACGAGGAGTAGAAGTGGCGGATATGACAGGCAGGATAGTGCTACGCTTAGAAAGGTGGCCAGATATGATATGGGAAGCAGATATATCCGAGTTGCCGGAGGGCGTGTATTTATTTCGGATACATTATGGCGAAGATCATAAAACAGCAATGAAGCGCGTGGTAATAATTCGATAAGACTTGATTATTTTTAAGTAAAAAGGTGCTTTTTTTTAAACTTTTTGATTTAAAATGAGCATAAAATTAAAGGATAAGCACGATTTGATGCAAGCATTTCAATGGATCAAATGCTGTTTTTTGAAGAAGCTACATAGCTATGCGGCTTCTGTTGTTTGATGGATTTCTTCATGATGAATAAGAAGAAGCCAATGGATTCGTTTGTGATATAGTGTGAATTCTAGTTTCTGTATCTGAAAGTAAGATATTTTGATACAAAAAAAAATCCTCGAAATTACATGGCAGGCGCTTAAAAATGTTTTGATAGTTTACAATATTAAAGTAACAAAATCCAGTAACGATTGAAGTTGTGAGCAAGCAAAACAACCTGTAAAAAAAAATTGATAGTGGAAATGAACGGTTAAACAACTAACATAAAACTCAACCAAGTCAATACATTATGAGGAAATTGTCTGCTTACATTGTTTTTTGCGAAAAATCAAATAAACTTGTAAAGGATAGTATCCGTTTTAGGGTTATAATTTTAAGTCAAGCTATTTTTGAGATCATATCCTAAAGTAAGAACCTTTATCATTCATGGTCTTTCCAGCTATGATATGTGTATGTTTGGCCGTTAACAAGCAATTTTAAGGACTTGGAATTGAAAAGTTTTTATTGATAGCTGCACTTAAAGTTATCTAAGAAATTTCAAAGAAAATAGTTTTTTTTATGTTGAAGTAGACCCGAAAAAAATCAGCGGAAAGATTTTTTAAAAAATACGATACTATCAAATTACCCAAAAGGTTAAAAAGGATTATTGCTGTCATAACATTGTATGAACTGTATGGATAAAATCAATATCATTAATAAATATCCCTTAATTTTATTCAGATAAATTCCTGAAATAGCTCTATACTTGACAATTAGAACATATATTTGCTTGCAAACAAGTCTTTGTTAAAATCAGTAACGGCATATAAAAAAAGTGGATTTTGAAAATTAAAATTGTAATAAAATCAAAATAAATGTTAATTATAATTTAATTGTTTATTAACGATGTGTTTTTTTGTAAAAATAAATTAAATTTGGTTTTATGTATAACTAACAAATTTATAAAAATTCATACAAAATGAAATCAATTAATTATTACTTCTGTCTAACTATGTTCGTTTTCATAAATTATTCTTGTAGTAAAAATGATGATTATCGATCAAATAAAATGAACTCTAATTTAGAAATTAGATCATTCAGTTCTGATTCAACTCAATTATTATGGCTTGAAAATTTCAGAATTAATTTACTTGATTATGAAAAAGAATACGAATACACCATATCTGAAGTAGAGTTTGGACTTGAAGGTTTATTCAATATTTTAGGCTCTAAAGGTGCAAGTCAAATTTTAATTCAAAGGATATACAAAAATCAAAAAAGTATTCCTATCCCATTTAGTGGTAAATTAACCCAAGATGAGATTACTGAATTAGCTGACTTTATATTCACAAATGTAAAAAATCATATTTATTCTTCTCCTAGAAAATTACTATTTTTAGATTTGTCTTACGAAATAGGAAGTACTGATGTCGTTTTTTTATTATCTGCATTTACAGGCGACTTAAGCAATCCAAATTTTTTAGACGGTGACGGGTTAGACTGCCTTGAAGATGCTTTTGCATCAGACGATTGTTTCAGAATGGCATTAGGAGATGTTGATTTTTTTGGTGAACTCTCCACACCTGGTGGTCTTTGTAATGAACCTGGCGATTACACTACTTCGGCACAGGAAGAAGTGCAGAAAGTAATTAATAATTCCATTCCTAAATATTTGTACAACAGTAAAAATCAAATCGTAGGTAAATATTCATATAGAAACTCTGAATGTACGAATGTTGAAATTTGGTCTTCAAGTAATATAAGTGAAATTTTAAATAGCTTTGAAAACTGCAATAACTTAGATTTATTTTATGAAATTGATTACACAATACAATCAGAATTGGAGTATGACGCGGAAGAGTTGAATTGTACAGTTTGTATTTTAAAGGAATATATACAGTCCATAATTCCACCCGGAAAATCTTTTTGCAACATTAACATTTTTGGTGATCTACTTACATCACAATATCAAAGTAAATGGCATTGGCGTGCAGAAGTTTGTTTTTGTGATGTTAAAATAACGAACTATTACAATGATATAAATGCTGTAACTCCATATACTATTCATATTGATAGTTTCTTTTCACGTTCAATTTTAACTTATTAAATCATTACACCAATGGATTATATTAAGCTCATGATTTTAGTAGTTATTCTTTCGTTTAGTTTTGAAAGTTTGACTGCTCAATACGAAATAGAATATAAGCCCATAGACGAATATGCTTATGGTCATTACATATTTACGAGAGTAATTGATAAGGATGTATATCATTTTACATTAAATAAAGGGTTAGGGTCTGAACTTATACGTATAAAAGATGGCGAACCTGAGTTGCTAACTTCCTTTTATGATATAAACGACACTTTACGATGCGAACACCTTTTAGACTTTTGGAAAGAAGATGATGCTTTCAGATTTTTAGCATATACCCATTCGGATTTAGCAAATTACCTTACACTTTGTAGTTATGATATAGAAAATGATAATATCACAGTGTTGGATATTATGGTAATGGATAAATATTTTCTTGAATATCATTTTAACTTTAAATTTAAAAATTTAGTCGTAAATGGTCAACGACAATATATATGCACAAATGCGCAAAGGAATATGAATGCGAGTAGGATAACACTGTTTTCTATCACTGGAAATACAATTACAGCAACGAAAAATAATATAGATATAGATGATAAAGTTATATTTATCTATGATGTTTTCTATGATGAATATAATAGAAAGTATGTGGTTTTAATGGGAGACCAATATTTTTATTATGATGAAGCATTCAGATTTCTAAACAAGCAGAAAGTACGTGTCAAAAGGGATGATACCGTATATGGTAATCAAGAAAGTCTAATAATGGGTCAGGACAATGAGTCTATAACAATATACGAACGTTACAGAAAATACCCTTTCAATCCTCCTAATTCGAGAATCAGCGTCAGAGTTGCGACTATAAGAGATACCGTATTTTTTCCAACAAAATATAATGATTTCGAACCTGATGTAGATTGTTATTATATGAGAAAAATCGTAAAAGACTCTTGTAATTATTTGTATTATTCTAGATCTTCCAATGGTGCATTTAACAAGGATTTTGGTTTCAATGTTATCACTGTCAGTAAAAAAGGAGAATTTTTAGGTAATCAGTCATTTACAACAGATGAACCTTTAGCAATCTTTGATATAGATGTGGATGAAGTATCAAAAACGATTTGTGGCAATGGTGCTTATTTTGATGAAGTCGAACAAACAATTCAATTTAGTTTCTGTGCAAAACTCGACACTAAAGTAAGTACTGAAGAAACAGAAATTAAGGACAAACAAGTTCTGATAAATAATATTGACAATAATTTCCTGTTAGTAAATGAAGCGTTTACGGGAAGTAACGGTTATATTTTTAATGTGTCCGGTCAGCTTGTCTCAGTAGTTACTTTAAATGAGCTTATGGATATAAGAGATTTATCATCGGGAATTTATTATATCTTGATTGCTGATAAACAACATGCTAAACCACAGCGATTTGTAAAGTTGTAAAATTTATTAAAATCTATTAAAACTACCGTTAGACGATAAGTTTTGCGGTAGTTGTTATGTTTGCATTTGTGAGCAATGCTGATTTATATTAAATTCATAATGAATAAATCTGAAATTTTTTGATGAAGATTAGACATATTTATATATTATATTCTTACAAATGACGTTTTGACGTAAGAGAATAAAATTTTTACAGTAAAAATCACATTTTTTGATTGAAAATGGTTAAAATCTAAGGTTTTACTTTCATTTAGGATTAAGCATTAAATTCCTCACTTTTTTAGAGGTAAAATCTGCATTATTGTATTCAGAAATGAAAAGAAATGTATATTTACAAAAATCTGCATTTAAAATGAGCATAAAATTAAAGGATAAGCACGATTTGATGCAAGCATTTCAATGGATCAAATGCTGTTTTTTGAAGAAGCTACATAGCTATGCGGCTTCTGTTGTTTGATGGATTTCTTCATGATGAATAAGAAGAAGCCAATGGATTCGTTTGTGATATAGTGTGAATTCTAGTTTCTGTATCTGAAAGTAAGATATTTTGATACAAAAAAAAATCCTCGAAATTACATGGCAGGCGCTTAAAAATGTTTTGATAGTTTACAATATTAAAGTAACAAAATCCAGTAACGATTGAAGTTGTGAGCAAGCAAAACAACCTGTAAAAAAAAATTGATAGTGGAAATGAACGGTTAAACAACTAACATAAAACTCAACCAAGTCAATACATTATGAGGAAATTGTCTGCTTACATTGTTTTTTGCGAAAAATCAAATAAACTTGTAAAGGATAGTATCCGTTTTAGGGTTATAATTTTAAGTCAAGCTATTTTTGAGATCATATCCTAAAGTAAGAACCTTTATCATTCATGGTCTTTCCAGCTATGATATGTGTATGTTTGGCCGTTAACAAGCAATTTTAAGGACTTGGAATTGAAAAGTTTTTATTGATAGCTGCACTTAAAGTTATCTAAGAAATTTCAAAGAAAATAGTTTTTTTTATGTTGAAGTAGACCCGAAAAAAATCAGCGGAAAGATTTTTTAAAAAATACGATACTATCAAATTACCCAAAAGGTTAAAAAGGATTATTGCTGTCATAACATTGTATGAACTGTATGGGTAAAACATTATTGGTTTCATTATTTTTATTAGTTTTGTGTATGTTTTTGAAATTGTTATAAAAATGAATATTACATTAAAATTTTCGATTTTAATTTTGGGCTTGTTGACCTTATCTATATGTAGTTGTACTAATAAAGATATCGCCGACTTGGTCATAAGAAATGCCAATATCTATGCTGTAGATACGACATACAGTGGCGATGCCATTGCTATTAAGGGCGATAAAATATGGAAAATAGATGATTGGAAATCATTGGAACGATATGTTGATGAAAATACAGAAATCATTAATGCCGGTGGAAATTTTGTGATGCCAGGTTTTATCGAAGGCCATGGTCACTTTGCCGGTCTTGGGTATAGTTTGATAAATCTCAATTTGACCCAATCAAAAAGCTGGGAATCCATAGTTGGAGATGTATCAGAGAAAGTGCTACAATCACCCAAAGACACATGGATTATAGGACGTGGTTGGCATCAGGAAAAATGGGACAGTATACCCAATCCCAATATGTATAAATATCCATTTCATCATACTTTAAGCGCCATTTCACCTGATAATCCCGTACTCTTATATCACGCTTCTGGTCATGCCTTATATGCCAATGCTAAAGCGATGGAAGTAGCCGGAATTACAAAGGAAACTCCTAATCCCGTAGGTGGTGAAATCGTAAGGGATCAACATGGTGAAGCGATTGGCGTATTTGAAGAGAATGCGATGGATCTCATTACCCGTAGTTTTGATGCTTATCAAGCTTCATTAGATAAGGGTATCTTGGATTCTATATGGTTTGAGGCTATCCGATTTGCAGAAGATGACTGCCTTCGTAAGGGCATCACCAGTTTTGTAGATGCTGGAAGTAAATTTGACGAATTGGAAAAGTACGAACAGTTAGCCAAAGACCACAAAATGCGTGTTCGAATATGGGCAATGATGCTTCATCCCGTTGACGAATTGGAAAAGTACGCAGCACAATATAAACGTACCAATGTGGGTAATAACTTTTATACTTGTAATGCGATTAAAGGATTTATCGATGGTGCTTTGGGGTCATATGGGGCATGGCTGTTGGAACCATATAATGATAAAAGTGGCTTCAAGGGACAAAATTTAACGGATATTTCAGATTTGAAAAGAATCGCTAATCTTTGTGTAAAAAATAACCTCCAGTTTTGTGTGCACGCTATCGGTGACAAAGGCAATCGGACGGTTCTAGATATCTATGAGGAAGTGATGAAAGAAAATCCGGCTAAAAAGGACTGGCGTTGGCGTATAGAACATGCTCAACATCTCAATCCGGCTGATATAAAGCGATTTGCAGATCTTAATGTTATTGCTTCGATGCAGGGTATTCATTGTACATCGGATGCACCTTTTGTCGTTCAAAGATTAGGTGAACAACGAGCAAAAGAAGGCGCATATCCTTGGAGAAGTTTGATAGATAGCGGTGTAATCGTAACCAATGGTTCAGATACGCCAATAGAAGACGAAAACCCTTTTTATAATATCTTCGCTACAGTAACGCGAAAACGCGAACCGGGTGGAAAAGCTTTCTTTCCTGAGCAGGTGATGACTCGTGAGGAATCTTTATACGCATATACGATGGGGAATGCCTACGCAACCTTTGAAGAGCATATCAAAGGCTCGATAAGACCAGGCAAACTAGGTGATATCGTTATTCTGTCTAATGATTTGCTAAATTGTTCAGATGAAGCCATCTTAGAAACAGAAGTACTTTACACTATAGTAGGTGGAAAAATTGCGTATTCAAAAAAATAAAAACTAAGGATTTTTCGTATATAGTTACAAAGGAATTAAAATTTCTATCATTAGCAAACAAGCTATGGGGCAATTAGCGATTATCATAAAGGATTTTTTTATCGCATTAAGTACCATGCGACGGTCAGCAGCAAAATATATTTTATATACAGGTTTGATTGGTATCGCATTGGTCGCACTTATGCTATGGATAATATGGAGTTTTTCATCATGGTTTGGTACATTAGTTGTAACGTGGATTCCGTGGGATTGGGCAAAACAAACGGTCTTTTTTAGCATGATTAGTGGTATAGCACTTGCTTGGATTTGTTGGATAACCTTAAAGTATATCTTGTTGATCGTTTCAGGTCCGATGTTGAGTATTGTTTCCGAGAAGTTAGAAAAGAAATTGGGAGGTGATAGCGGTATAAAAGGATTTAGTTTTGCTACTTCAGCTGCGCGTTCAGTACGAATCAATTTACGAAATTTGACAAAAGAACTTGTATTTTCAATCGTATTATTAATAAGTGGGTTGATTCCTGGATTTAATATGATTGCAATTGTACTTCTTTTTATAATTCAGGCATATTTTGCAGGATTTGGCATCATGGATTACTATCTCGAACGTCATTATACTTACAAAGAATCGCTTGCATTGGTTTATAAGCACAAGTGGGCTGCCATTGGTTTGGGGGCAATATTTACTTTTCTCTTTTTAATTCCGATAATTGGAGTAATGTTTGCACCATATTTGTGTACAGTAGCTGCGACGCATTATTTTGTAAATCAGGGAATCGGAAAGCAAGAAATTACTTACTAACCTTATTCATTGTGATATTTTTCATTGCGTAAAATGGAAAATGCTCGGTATAATTGTTCAACAAAAAACAATCGGACCATCTGATGAGAAAAAGTCATTTTTGAAAGCGATATCAGGCTTTGAGCACGTTTTCTTATGAGTTCATGATGACCAAAAGCACCTCCAATGAGAAAAACGGTATTTTTTATACCTTGCAACTGCAGCTTTTCGATATAACTTGAAAATTGTAGGGAGCTATACGTATCACCGCGCTCGTCTAATAGTACTAAATAATCCTCAGGTTTTAATCGGGCAAGGATTAATGCTGCTTCACGTTTTAGGGTTTCCTCACCTGTATTACCCGGTTTTACATCCTTGAAAACCTCAAATTCAACTTTGCTGTAATGTACCAATCGCTTAAGGTATTTGTTTATACCTTCATCTAAATACTTTTCGTCTGTCTTACCGATACACCAGATGGAAATTTTCATACTAGATTATTGCTAAAAAAAATGAAAAGCCAAAATTAGGGAATAAAAATGATTTTTAAGGCTTTTGGCCAATACACTTCATGAATTCAAAATAAAACCAAATAAATCCCAAAACACTTGTATATTTGCCTTTAGTAGCTTGAAGGTTTGAATCATAAACCTCTGTTATTTGGTATCATATTGAAAATAGTACATTCAGATTCATTATAACGAAAGAACCGCATGAAGTTATATCAACTTTTAGAGCAACAACTTAAAAAAAATCCTAAATTTATTACAGATGACGGTCATTTAAAAAAATGGGTTATACTGCATAAAGCTCAGCAATTGGATGCTGTACTGATCGGGCTTTTGCTCGATGAGGCTATTTTGAAAGATCGGTTTTTTATAGAGGTGAATGATGTGCTCATTTTTAATCAAAGTTTGTTTACTCAATTTCTCGAACAGCAAAGTTATCTAAACAGTAGCTTCACAACATACAGAAAAAAAGTCGGCTTAAATATTGACGGAAAATTTTTAAAACAACGCAATGAAATTGCTTTAGTATGGCCATTTAAGGATTGCATTTTAGAGGGAGGACAAAGTAGGGAAGAAGAAAAAAGAGAAGAAATTTTCTTTAATGAAGTCTTAGCACAGGACGAAATTACACAGTTGTTAGAGCAAAAAGTGCTAACGAATGCCAAGCGTATTAACAGCGCGGGCGAACATCCATTTGACCATTTTAATCGAAATGAACAGCAAACGATTACAGATAACCTGATCCTGAAAGGAAATAACTTACTTGCCTTGCATTCAATAAAAAAAGCATTTGCAGGAAAAGTAAAGCTCATCTACATCGACCCACCATACAATACTGGAAACGATAGTTTTAATTATAATGATCGGTTCAATAAATCAACATGGCTGACATTTATGAAGAACCGTTTTGATGTTGCAAAGGAATTGTTGAGCGATGACGGAGCTATTTTTGTCCAATGCGATGACTATGAACAAGCAAATTTAAAATTGTTAATGGACGAAGTCTTTAAACCAGAAAACTATCGGGAAACCATCGTCGTGAAAACCAGTACACCTAGTGGAGTTAATGCTGTCAATGTACGCAGAGGCGAAAGATTGTTTAAAATTAAGGAATATTTGTTGTTTTATTCAAAAAATCCAACCTACCGTTTTTATCCTTTGTACATCAAAAGTGATTTTAATGTCAATTATCGCTATGAAGTGATTAAAGAAAAAAATGGATACACAATCGTCGATTTAAGAAAGCAATTTAGTACGGAAGACGATTTGGTACAGTATGCATTAAAAAATTATACCCATATTTATTCGCTTGAAAAAAATAATAAAAAAGCAGGCGAAAAGATAAAAGAAGTCATCCTAGCTTCAAAAAATAAAAAAGAAGTTATTGAATATACCAATAGCAAAAATCAATTGGTCTTAGTGTATGATGGTGGAGTTTTTATTCCATTGAAAGACCGAATTGTCAAAGACGGCAAGGATAACTATTTCGGCACCTTGATTTCAGATCTTTGGGATGATGAAGTGTTTCAAACCAACCAAACTGAAGGAGGTGTTAATCTTCCTAGTGGCAAAAAGCCCGAAAAACTCATGAAGCGGATATTGGAATTGACCACTGCTGAAAATGACCTGGTTTTGGATTATCATCTCGGAAGCGGTACTACTGCAGCTGTTGCACATAAAATGAAGCGTCAATATATCGGTATCGAACAGCTTGATTATGGTGAAAATGATAGTGTAGCTAGAATAAAGAATGTGATCGCCGGAGATGTAACTGGAATTTCTAAAAAGGTAAATTGGAAAGGTGGTGGTGATTTTGTTTATCTAGAACTCAAAAAATACAATCAAATATTTCTTGAACAAATTGAAAATGCAAAAGACACCAAAACCTTGCTGCAAATATGGGCATTAATGAAAGAAAGGTCTTTTTTGAATTACAATGTGGATATTATCAAGCAAGATCAACATTTAGAAGCATTTAAAGCATTGGAAATTGATCAACAAAAAGAACATCTTTGCTCTTTACTAGATAAAAACCAACTCTATGTCAATCTTTCTTCGCTTGATGATGCTGATTTTCAATTAAGTGAAGAAGAGCAATATGTAACCAAATGTTTTTATGGCAAAGTATAATAGCGATAGAGATTTTACGGATTATGCACATTTAAATTTAGCTATTCCATTGATTTATGATAAATTAAATTGGACGGTTATAGATTATGACGAAAACAAAGATATAAATGATGGTATTGATTATTTGCTTATAGATATAACTGGTAAAGAAATTTCAATTCAAGAACGGTTTAGAGATGATTACTATCAACAATATACCGATGCGACTTTAAGATTTAGAAGGGATATTAACCCAAATCCGGCACGAGTAAAATCTGAGTTTTACAAAATTAAAGCAGATTATCTGGTTTATGGTATTACAAATGGAAGTAAATTCCTTGACAAAAGACATACGTTGACAGACTTTATAAAATTGGTCGTGTTGGATTTGAAATATTTACAAGAAAAATACGAAAATGGAAAAATAAAGATTCCTACGTCAAGAAAACGAACTTGCTGGATAGAAGATGATGTTTTATGTTGTCCTGAAAACTTTAATCCGGACGGTTCTTCAAGTTTTTTACCGTTTGACATACCGCTGATATATAAATTATGGGGTGAATCACCGATTTTTTACCAAAAAGGCTATTTATAAAATGGCATTAATAAACGACATATTTAATCATCCTGATATCAAAAAAACTTTGGCAAAAATCAAGGTTGCTGATTGGATTACGGACAATTTAAAACACGAAATCAGACCTTATCAAGCTGAAGCTTTTAAAAGATTTATGTATTTAGAAAGCGAAGGTATCAATGATAAAATAATGCGCCCATACCATTTATTGTTTAATATGGCAACTGGAAGTGGCAAAACTTTGGTCATGGCTGGTTTGATTTTACATCTTTATCAAAAAGGGTATCGCAACTTTTTGTTTTTCGTCAATAGCAACAATATTATTCAAAAGACAAAAGACAATTTTTTAAATCCTAACGCTTCAAAATATTTATTTAAGGATAAAATTTCCATTCATGGAAATAGCGTTCATATCAAAGAAGTAAACAACTTTGACGAAGCTGATAATCAAAATATCAACATCAAGTTTGCTTCAATTCAAATGTTGACTTCAGGTTTACTTTTGAATGTCAGTGAAAACGGATTAAGCTTCGATGATTTTGAAAACAGGAAGTTCGTTTTGATAGGAGATGAAGCACATCACAATAATGCTGAGGTTTGGGGCGAATTAATTGGACGCATTCATAATATGAATATTGCAAACGTTTTATTGGAATTTACAGCTACCTTTGATTACGAAAGCAGAGAAATTATACAGAAATACCAAGACAAAGTCATTTATAAATACGACCTTTCTCAATTTCGGATTGACAAATATTCAAAAGAGATCCAACTTATTTGTTCGCAGTATGACGAGCAGGAGCGTATTATTCAAGCATTGATATTGAATATTTACCGTCAGGAATTAGCCACTTCAAACAACATCAATCTAAAACCCGTAATCCTTTTTAAAGCAAAGCAAACCATCAAAGAATCCGAAGCGAACAAAGCCAATTTTCACGAGCTTATTGACAATTTTTCGGTTTCAATGATTGATAATATACAAAAATCATCATCAGTTTCGATTGTTAGAAAAGCGTTTGATTATTTTGCAAAAAATAATATTTCCAATGTTGAAATTGTACAACGCATACAAGCGAATTTTCGTTTTGAAAACTGTTTAAGTGCCAATAACGATTTAGAAGCGGAGAAAAACCAAATTTTACTTAATACATTAGATGATGAAAACAATCCCATAAGAGCCATTTTTGCCGTTCAAAAACTCAATGAAGGTTGGGATGTTTTAAATTTATTTGACATCGTACGTTTGTATGAGGAACGCGATGGTACTACTCGGAAAACAGGTAAAACTACTATGTCAGAAGCACAATTAATCGGGCGTGGAGCGAGATATTTTCCTTTTGCTATTGAACCTACACAAGATAAATATAAGCGGAAATTTGACGATGAGGTTACTAATGATTTGAAAATATTAGAAACATTGTATTATCACACCAAAGAAGACAGTCGTTACATTACAGATTTGAAAAAAGCATTGGTGGAAATCGGCATTTGTGAAACGAATGAAGATTTTGTTTCCCAAGAGCTCATTTTGAAAGAAGCTTTCAAACAATCGGATTTTTACAAATCAGGCAATGCTCTTATCAATAAAAAAATACCTACAAGCTACCTCGATGTACAATCGTTAGTGGATATGGGTGTTGATTTGCGTCAATTTTCATTTACACTTGCTTCGGGTGCTGGTTTAGTGTCCGATCTATTTAACGCCGATTCAGTATCCATATCAGAAAAACCAAACTCTAAAACCATATCATTAGGAGCTTTTCCAAAGCACGTAGTTCGTTATGCTTTAGCACAAAATTCATTTTTCTATTTTGATAATTTGAAAAAGTACTTTCCTAATATTTCAGGACTTTCAGCTTTTATTGAAAGCAAGTTATATTTAGGTGGTTTAGATATTACTTTTAATGCATCAGAAGCTAGACTTCATGATATAACGAATGAAGATTATCTCCAAGCCGTTCGTAGTGTTTTACATGAAATTGAAAATATATTAAAAACAAAACAAATAACATTCACCGGATCGAAATTTTTTCTTGTTGACATCCATTCGGTTATTAAAGATAAGGAAATTATTGTTTATAAAGCCGACGAATGTAATGATGGACAAATTTCTTTTGTTTTGAATGCACCTTGGTATGTATATAATACAAGTAACTTTACAAAGGAAGAGGAAGCATTTGTATCAATTTTTGCTTTGAGTTATTCATGGCTAAATCAAAAATATAGCGATGTCTATCTAATACGAAATGAACGTCAGTTGCGTTTTTTTGATAGCTTTGGTAGCATTTTTACTCCAGATTTTGTTCTTTTTTGTCAGCATGATGGTTCGCAAACTAAGGTATTTCAAGTATTGATATTTTTAGGAAAGTATAAGGATTCAAGTAAGATCCAATTTATAAATGCGATCAATAAGGAAAATATAATTCATGAATCAGAAAATTTGGTTTATACATTATCCGCAATAATGGTAACATCATATCTAAGCATTGGCGATTGGCAAAAATACATCGAGCACTTGATGAAATAAGCAGATATTGCACGTTTATTTTGGACATAAAAAAGTTTGTCATTTTGTTTTAATCAATATTAAAGGATTAAGAAGAATAACGCTATGAAGTGAATATTAGTAGAATGCTTATAAATAAGTTAATGATATTTTATTATCATAACTTAAACGACTTTGTAAAAACCTTATGAATTGTTATTATTTAAGCCTAATTTTGCCATTTAATTAAAAATTTATCATTTAATCGAATGGAACAATTGTCTAATCATATATTGATGATCCGTCCTGCCAATTTTGGGTTTAATGAAGAAACCGCCATTAATAATGCATTTCAGTCCACTGAAAAAATTAACGATGCTGAAGCCTTGAAAAACGTGGCGATATCCGAATTTGACCATATGGTAGAGATGCTTCGAGCCAAGGGCATTGATGTAACAGTGATCGATGATACAGAAACACCTAAAAAGCCAGATGCCATCTTTCCAAATAACTGGATTAGTTTTCATGCAAATGGTGCTATCATAACGTATCCTATGTATGCCCAAAATAGAAGAATTGAGCGAAGAGATGATATCATTTCAAAGATAGGGGAGAAGTTTAATATTAAAAATAGGTATTGCTTTGAATTTTATGAAGATGACAGCGAACCTATATTTTTGGAAGGTACGGGAAGTATGATTTTAGACCGCTCCAATCAAATCGTATATGCTTGTCTGAGTCCACGTACATCTCCTATCTTGTTGGACAAATTTAATGTCCTTATGGGAATGAAAAGCTGTGTGTTTAAATCGCTAGACCGTCATGGTAAAGAAATCTATCATACAAATGTGATGATGGCGCTTGGTGTGGATTTTGTCGTGATATGCATGGAAAGTATTCCAGACGAAAATAGTAAAAAGCAATTACAGGCACTGTTTGAAAAGACTGGTAAAGAAATTGTTGAGATATCTTTTGATCAGATGGAAGCCTATGCTGGAAACATGTTGGAAGTGATCGCGAATAATGGGCAACGCTATTTGTGTATGTCACAAAGTGCTTTTGATAGTCTTACAGAAGCTCAGAAAAAACAGCTTTCTGCTAAAACAAACCTATTGCCTATCCCGATTCCAAATATTGAAAAATTCGGGGGCGGAAGTGTACGTTGTATGATGGCTGAAGTATTTCTACCTCTTAAAAAACAAAAATAAAATTTGAAATATTATGGATAATGGATTGGTAATAATAGAAAATAATGATGGCTTTTATACATTAACCATCAACAGACCTGAAGCATTAAATGCACTGAACAAAGGCGTTTTTGATGCTTTGGAAGCTTTCTTTACAGCACGTGTAGGCGACAAAGAAATAAAAGGAGTCATCATTACTGGTTCGGGAAGTAAAGCTTTTGTAGCCGGTGCGGATATCAAAGAGTTTGCTTCTCTAGATGCTGCCGGCGGATCAGCTTTATCGAAGCGAGGCCAAGATGTGTTCTTTCTAATAGAACGTTTTCACGTTCCTGTCATTGCTGCCGTTAATGGCTTTGCGCTTGGTGGCGGTTGCGAGCTGGCGATGTCCTGTCATATACGCGTTGCAGGTGCGCATGCGAAATTTGGTCAACCAGAAGTAAATCTTGGCTTAGTGCCGGGTTATGGCGGTTCTCAACGGTTGATACAGCTCGTCGGGAAAGGAAAGGCGCTGGAGATGTTGCTTACAGCGGATATGATTGGAGCTGATGAAGCTTTGCGGCTTGGGCTTGTTACCCATGTGACAGCGTCTGGCCAGGAGGCAGCAAAAGCGATGGAAATTTTGCAAAAGATCGCGACAAAAGGTCCATTGGCAATACAACAGACGATCCATTTAGTCAATGCCTATTACGACAAAACAGTGGACGGCTTTAAGGAAGAATACGAAAACTTCGGACAAACCATAGGAAGTGAAGAATCCAAAGAAGGTGCCGCTGCATTTATAGAAAAAAGAAAGGCGGTTTTTATACGAAAGTGATTTTCAAAAATTGCTGATTTGTTATGCTGTTTACCCTGTGGGATGTTTGTCTTTTCCACAGGGTAAATTTTTATTAATAAATTGAATGGTTTAAATGGTAAAGATATGTAGGATGTTTATATATAAATTTGCATAGCCATTGCCAATTTTTATTTCATTCTTATCACAATTTTCAATCCGAATATCCATTGGATATATGTATGAAATAAGATTAAATATAGTCGTTTAAACTACATAATACACAATATTATATTAAAAAAAACAACCCTTTTTTAAATAAAGTGCTAAAAATGAGTGCTTGGTATTAAAATATCTTCTATATTTATCCTTGAATATGAAAATGGATTATAGAAAGATAAAATAATATAAAAATATATAGCGTTTCGCTTAAAATTTTCCTGTCATAGAAAACTTGCAAGTTTCTACTGAAGTACAGGAAAGTGAAAGTAGAAACGCCCAAATTTTGCATAAATGTCATATTTAAAAACAACATAATTTTTAATAAAGATCGATATGATACACTACTTAAAAATCATTTTTAAACACATTAAATAAGTAATGACTATATATTACCAAGCCCTTACTTCATATGTTTTTGTGCTTTAGCTTACAGGTTAACGCACAAAATCTCATTTTGAAGCCTTCATTTGAGGCATATTAAAGGTATGCTGATGTGTAAATTAGTTTAAAAACTTGTGGACTATTAAATTCAAAAACAGGTGATAATACTATCCTAGAATTTGGTAAAGGAAGCTTACAAAGCATGAAACAAAATGTAGTTCTTAAAGAGGCTACTTACTTTTAGCTTCGATATAAGGGTTGAAATAAAGCAGTCAGGGATGATTATTAGGTAGGAAAATAATATTGCATTGAAGAATGAAAGAATATGCATTTTAAGAATTGATAACTAGTATGGAGGGATTTCGTACGTAAATAGATAAATATGAATGTAGATAAAATTATGCGTATTATACGTGTATATGTGGTTATTTTTGTAGGCTATTATTCACTGCAAAAGATTGATTCTTATTTCTTTAACGATCCATTTTCTGATAAAGATATATATATTATGAGTGCTGTTTTAACTTTATTTATATTTATTTTTGATAAGTATAAGGTAGCTAAAAAGCAAATTAATACTAAAAATTTATGAGACAAACAGAGTGATTATGTTGCGCACGCTGTCGTTTCATATTATATGTTGTTTTAAAATGGTAAATTAAAAGGGAGTATTACAGTATCCTGCGGAATATGGTAATAAGCTAGCAGAGCCTGGTCCAAGATTTTTACAAAAGATGGGAAGAGGAGCACTTTCTGCATCTATACCAATAGTTGGTGGTGATATTGCATCATGGCTTGGATGGTAAAAATTTTAAATATGAATTCATTAGATATATTATATATTGGATGTACTTATATATTAAGTTTGTTTTTTTGGTATTTGTCTATCTTATATCTTAGAAAGGAGAATGGTAATATGTTGCAATTTACTTTTTTTGTAATCCTTGGATTTATTTCAACTAATAAATTAAATTCATTAACTTATGATATTAATTTAATGTATAAACTAATTTTGTTTTTACCTTTTTTAACAATCATTATTTGGAGTATAATCAAAAATAAGCCCAATTTACAGAGATGACGGCGATGTCACAGGTGCATTATTAAGTGGACTATCTATAGTTGACTTGCAACATTTTCTGGGATTAGGTACTTTAAATTAATATTTAGTGGAGGCTTCGCACTATTTGAAGTCTCCATTTTTTATAATTTTGAATAAATGGGCAAATGGTATAGCGATATTTTATAGATTTACTTTCGTATCAGATCGATAGAATTATACTTTCAAAAAAGGCTGAATAAAAAAGTGGAAATCTGAATGAACAGATTTCCACTTACCAAATATAAATTTATAGAGATTTACTTCACTTTTGTTATTTTACCATTATAGATCTTACCGTCGATCAGCCATTGAAAAATTAACATTCCTTCATATTGATTATTCAACTGAACATCAATGAAATGCTCTCCTTTTGATAATTTATATGATTGATGCATGATTTCCTGTCCAGCTAAATTATACAGTTTTAAACTAGCAGGCTGATTTGTCTGCGAATCAATAAAAAATGTAATACGTTCGCGGAATGGATTCGGATGCGCCTGAATCGAAATACCATTGTCAGGAAGTGATCTTAAATATACTTGGACATTTTCCTGAAGAGAACCTGGATCAATAGAAATATTACCTTTTTTGATGGCTACAAAATCCGCAATACCACTTGATTTGACCAATGAATCCAGTGTTATTATCAACGGCAATGGTTGTGTCAGGACATCTTCAGGATTTGTATATGTCGCATTTTTATCTAAGAGATACCATTGATGATCTCCCGGAAGTACTGTAATGATGCCTTTGACGAAGTCATCTAATATTTGTTTGTCTGCTTCGTCGATAATACCGTCTTCGTTGATATCTGAAGCCAAATATTGATGATAACTGAAAAACTTGATCTTTCCGGCAATATAGTCACTTAAAAGCAATACGTCTGTATCGTCGATAAATCGATTTGGAATATCGCTGTACGAACCAAAAATATCAACTTTCTTGTCGCCAAATGGCAAGCTGTCAAATGTATATTTTCCGAGAGAATCAGTCCATGTATTAAAGAATACATATTGCAAAGTCGAATCTTTTGTTTCTGTGACAACTTGCTTTTTGATATAACGATACAATTTATACCCGGATATATTAATAAATGAATCTAATACTAGTGTCTCTGTGGTATCATAAATAGTCGTATAGGTGATGACGGGATCGTGATATCGTGCTGTCATAATAGCGTCTTTTAATGGAGTATCTGTAAGTGTGAGTACATTTCCTTTTACCTGATAAATCGAATCTTGTGTTTCGGGATCTGGATCTGGATCTGGATCATCTGGTTTTGGCTCACAATTTGGAATTTTAGCTCCATTATTTTGAATGATTAGTGTTACCTCACAAAACTCTTGTGCGCCTTTACTGTCAGTAACCCACAGTTGAACGATATTTTTACCTACATGCGCACATGTAAAAATACGTGAGGTTTCAGTTACATCCTTAGAGAAGGAAAATCTGAGTGGTGTGTTGCCACAACTCGAAAAACTACCTCTGTCAAAAGTTTTAGCAAAAACCTCTACCATGCCTTCATCGGGAATTCCATCCTTGTCATTGTCGATTGGCATCAAAGCTGTCGTCATATATCCAAGACAGTACGGAGTCGGTTTACTAGCATTTTTAACGATGACATTAACGGTTTTGGTTTTTGTTAAGCCACAAGCATATTTTACTGTTAAGTTTACTTTAGTCGTTCCAATCGGATATATTCCTGAAATATTATTGCCTTTGTGAAATGCATAAGGTGAGTTATTAGATATTTCAAAACTACCACCACATGAACTTTGATTAACCGTTAATGGATCAGCTTTTACTTCTGCATTTTTACAATTATAAGCATCGACCGTTATCTCTGAAGGATATGTAAATACCGGCTCAGTATTGTCTCTGATGTAAATAATCTGTACATGCGAATAGATTTTATATCCGTAATGTGGAGAGTAATCACACCAGTCCATGACTTTCCAAGTACGCATGATTTTACGGCACTGATTGTTGACCCAATACTCCATATCACTGTAAGATCTGCCCAACATGCTGCAGGTACCTTCATCCCAAGTAGGATAGTTGTCCGGCTCTGGTAGATAGTAAGGATTCGTATTCGGATTGCATCCAGTAAGTTCGATGTCTTCTGGCCAATAAATAACTGGCGATCCGTTTCCATATGTAGAAACATAGATGTACTGTGTACACGAGTACCAGTTCCAGTTGTAGTCTTCTACCATCCAAGTTCGTGTTATATAACCGGCATTACACGAGTTGAGATGATAGGTTACGGATGGACTACCGGCATTATACGTTTGACCACGATATGTGTAAGTAGCATTACCATAGCAGGAAAGATCCCACAATTCGTCAGTACAACTGACATACACATTTGAAGGACAATTGAGGACCAACGGATAACTCATGTTATCATTGGCTTGAATAGTGAAAATTTGCAACATGAAGCATAAACTCCATATAGCTTGTTTTGCGTACATTTTTGTTCTCATTCCAATATACATTTATGGGTGATAAAAATAAGTAAATAACATATTAGAACAAAAGTACATGTATTATTAATTGGTTGTATGTGTTTTAAGTGTTAAAATTTGAAATTTCCGTGTTTTCCCTTAAAAAATATAGCATTGAATGTCAATTTTGTATAAATTATAAATAAATATAATATGTAGAAGGTGTTTGTGATTGATCATTAAAGAAAGTTGACTTTAATATTTTTGTTATTTAAATCGATGTAGCTTTTTAAGTTCAAGCAAAAATGCGTTTTGGTCAAATTTAGATAGACCTATTCTAAATAAAAAGTTTTGGACATGATATAAATACTAAAGTGCAATATTTTTTTTAGCGAACCCGTTCAATTTATACTATACATATTGTAAATTTCTTTATTTTTAATATTTTTGCAGCCAAACATTTTATTAGAAATTTTGTTAGACAGTTACTTTTATGAAGCAAATGTTTTCTTCTTGTTTAAATGTTTGTATTATTAGGTGGCAATTGCATTTTTAATTTTATAAAGTATTTAAATTATATAATTTATGAGCTATACAAAAGCCAAATCCCAAAAGGATATAACCGTTAATGGTAAAAAATATCATTATAGTTCACTTAAGGATCTGGAAAAAAATATCGAACATCTTCCTTTTAGTATTCGTATCTTACTCGAAAACACACTAAGGAATTATGACGGATTTAGTATTACAGATGAACATGTAAATACATTACTCAACTGGACACCAAAACCAATTGACAAAGATATACCATTTAAACCTGCGAGAATTCTTATGCAGGATTTTACTGGTGTACCAGCAGTTGTAGATATGGCTTCTTTACGAGCTGAGTTTGTACGTCATGGTAAGGATGGTCAAAAAATTAATCCTGCTATTCCAGTGGATTTGGTTATTGATCACTCAGTACAAGTGGATTTTTATGGTACGGATTATTCATATGCCAAAAATGTTGAGCTTGAGTTTGACAGAAATCAAGAACGGTACGAATTACTTAAATGGGCACAACGTGGTTTGAAAAACTTTACAGTGGTACCTCCTGGAATGGGAATTTGCCACCAAGTAAACCTTGAGTATTTATGTAAAGGTGTCATCGACAGAGACGACTGGTTGTTCCCGGATACCCTTGTTGGGACTGACTCACATACACCGATGGTCAACGGTATTGGTGTGGTTGCTTGGGGTGTAGGTGGTATTGAAGCCGAAGCAGCTATGCTCGGTCAGCCAATTTTCTTTACATGTCCAGAAGTAGTAGGCCTTAAACTTACGGGTAAAATTCCTGATCACTGTACAGCTACAGATATGGTACTTTCTATTACAAAATTATTAAGAGATACTAAGGTTGTCGGTAAGTTTGTAGAGGTATTTGGCGAAGGCCTGGATTCATTATCCGTAACGGACCGTGCTACAATCGGTAATATGTCACCTGAATTTGGATGTACCATAACATATTTTCCTATTGACAATCGTACGCTTGAATATATGCGCGCTACAAATAGAAGCGAAGAGCTAATACAAATTGTAGAAACATACTGTAAAGAGAACCTCTTATGGCGTACCGGAAATGAGCAAATTCAATATTCTCAGGTTGTAGAATTGGATTTAGCTACATTGGAGCCTACAGTTTCAGGACCTAAGCGCCCTCAGGATAAAATTTTAGTAAGAGACTTATCAGATCAATTCTGTAAAATATTAAAAACTGAGTATAAACGTGAATACGAAGCAAAGGATCTACGAAGAGAGGCTGCATGGCTAATGGATGGTGGATCTGGTACTGAATTTACGTTTGGAAAAGTCCCGATTCAGGGCGAAAGCCATTCTGAAGTAGTCTTTGACGATAAAATTCACTCTGTAAGAATAAAGGAAAAAAACAGAGAGTTTCTGTTGAGCGACGGTAGTATCGTTATCGCTGCAATTACCAGCTGTACCAATACTTCTAATCCATCTGTTATGATTGGTGCTGGTCTATTAGCTAGAAAAGCCGTTGAAAAAGGCTTACGCACGAAGTCTTGGGTTAAAACATCACTTGCACCAGGGTCAAAAGTGGTGACCAAATATCTAGAAAGATCAGGACTTAATGTAGATTTGGATGCGCTTAGATTCCATACCGTTGGTTACGGATGTACTTCTTGTATAGGTAACTCAGGTCCATTGCCTCCAGCTATCGCTACAGCCGTGGACAAAGGGGAATTAGTCGTTGCTTCTGTTCTTTCAGGTAATAGAAACTTTGAAGCACGTGTTCATCCACAAGTAAAAATGAATTTCCTGATGTCGCCGATGTTAGTAGTCGCTTATGCATTAGCAGGAAGGGTTGATATCGATTTGATGCATGATCCGATTGACTATGATCCCAATGGCGAACCAGTGTACTTAAAAGATATCTGGCCTTCAAGAGACGAAATCCAACTTACAATGAATGATTGTATGAAACAGGATGACTTTAAAGAAGTCTATGATGTTATTTTTGACGGATCGACAGACTGGCAAAGTTTAGAGGTTAACCTCAATGAGCGCTATGAATGGAATCAGAATTCTACGTATATTAAAGAGGCGCCATTCTTCGAAAATTTAAATGCTACACCTGATCCAGTAACGGATATTAAAAATGCACGCGTATTATTGTATCTTGGTGATTCAGTCACGACTGACCATATCTCTCCAGCAGGATCTTTTAAAGAAGATACTGCAGCAGGTAGATATTTATTGGAACACGGTATCGATCGCACTGATTTTAACTCTTATGGTTCTCGTAGGGGAAATCACGAGGTTATGATGCGTGGTACTTTTGCTAATGTACGTATTAAAAATAAAATTTCTGATAAAGAAGGCGGATTCAGTCGATATTTTCCTACAAATGAAGTGATGACAGTTTATGATACTGCTATGCGCTATCAAAAAGATCAAACTCCTTTGATTGTTTTGGCAGGAAAGGAATATGGATCCGGCTCAAGCCGTGACTGGGCAGCAAAGGGAACTTTCCTATTAGGTGTTAAAGCGGTCATAGCCGAAAGTTATGAGCGAATCCACAGAAGTAACTTAGTAGGTATGGGGGTTGCTCCTTTAGTATTTATTAATGGTGAAAATGCGGATTCATTAGGATTAGATGGTACTGAAGTTTTTAATATTTCTGGACTTGAAGCTGATTTGACCCCACACAAAATATTAGAAGTAAGAGCTACACATCCATCAGGTAAAGTGACGGATTTTAAAGTAGAAGCGCGTTTAGATTCTGCTATTGAAATCGAATACTATAAAAATCAAGGTATTCTTCAATATGTTTTGAGAGATTATCTGAAAAATAATTAAATATTTTAAGTGTTTTAAATTTATAGCCGCCGTATGTTTTTTTAATATACGGCGGCTTTTTTATGGGTTATTTTCTAAAAACTTCTCCAAATGCTTATTATTGTCAAAAACATTAATAATTTTGGCAAAATTTGTAAATTTAAATATATAATGTATATGGCCGAGAATAAAAAATCCCTTTTCGATACAATTAAATCTTTTAATCGTAATTTCTGGGTTGCCAGTTTCATGGAACTCATGGAACGATGGGCATGGTATGGGATTTATACCCTTTTTGGACTCTATTTGGTAGGATCAACAGATAATGGAGGACTCGGCTTTAATCACATCCAAAAGGGTAGCATCATGGGTAATATTGTCGGAATTTTATACTTCCTGCCGCTTATCTTTGGGGTGATAGCGGATCGGATCGGGTATAAACTCTCCTTGGCCATAGCTTATATTATCATGATTTCAGGATATTATATGCTTGGCGAAGTACATTCGTATTCCGGAGTATATATCGTGTTTTTATGGGTGGCTATAGGTGCTGCTTTTTTTAAGCCGGTTGCTTCTGCGGTCATAGCCAGAAATACCGATGAAACTACCGGAACGTTGGGCTTTGGTATCTTTTATATGATGGTGAATATTGGTGGTTTTATAGGGCCTTCAATGTCTTCATATCTCCGAACTGAATTCGGATGGCGTATCATTTTTATTCAGGCTGCTACTGTAATTACGATTAATTTAATCGTTTTACTTCTCTTTTTTAAAGAGCCAAAAATCGAAAAAGCAAAGGATTCTATCGGAAAAGCGATCAAAGATTCAGTTTTGAATATATTTGAAGCTCTTAAAGACAAACGCTTGAGTATCTTGTTGATTTTGATGATCGGATTCTGGACAATGTTCAATCAACTGTTTAATACCTTGCCAAATTTTATCGAAGATTGGGTAGATTCCAGCCGGATTAGCAACTGGATCAATACGAATATACCAGCTTTAGGCAAAACATTTACACAAGATGGACAAGTTAAAGCAGAATGGTTTACCAATATTGATTCATTTATGATTATTTGTTTACAAGTGACGATATCCTATTTCGTTACGAAGATGAGACATATTCATGCGATGATTAGAGGAGCCGTGATAGCTTCAATAGGTGTAGGATTGACGTTCTATACCAATAATTTCATGTTTACAATAATTGGTACAATGATTTTTGCTATTGGCGAAATGATGTCCAGTCCAACTTTATCTTCATTTATCGCTTTGATTACTCCAAAGGGCAAGGAAGGTTTATATCAGGGAACCTATTTTTTGCCGGTAGCAGCAAGTTACTTTTTGACTGGTATTATTTCTGGCTCTGTATATCAAGCTTGGTCAGATAAATTGTCCTTATTGCAAAAAGAAATGACCAACAGAAATATAGAAATGCCTGAAGTAGTCAGTAAAGAAACCTTTATAGAAAATGGAGCTAAGGCACTAAATATGAATATTTCTACTTTTGAACAGCAGTTTAACCTCAAAACTGATAATCTCGATTGGGTACAGATCGGAGATAGTTTTAGACAATATGCTGCTTCAAGCGGAGTCGATGTATCCAATGTCCATTTGCCGTTTTCTAAAAACCAATATTTTGCTCTAGCTGAACAAAAACTCAGTATGTCTCACTGGGATATGACCAATATGCTTTGGGAGCAATACCAACCCAATAAAATATGGTTATTAATTTTCGGTATTGGTGTTTTTTCTGCAGTTTCGATTATTATCTATGATAGATTGGTGATAAAGCCTTTGTTAGATAAAGAAAATGTGTAGAAAATTAGTTTGGATATTTTGCGTGTATATTTGATTGAATTCATTTCGAATTCAAATGCATTTTTTATATATTCAACTTTAAATGAGTTGTTTATATAGTAACATTAATTATATTCTAAATTGTTTTTAGTATATTTTGCTGGGAGTCAACTATATTGTACTTTTGTGTTGGATATTGTCTAGTTTTTATTAAGCAATATTCTGAAAATTTATAAACCAAAACTTAATCTCATATGATTCTTCTGTTCATGATTTATGGACATAAAGATAGTTAGGCATTATTGCATTGTCATTGATGGCAGGTAGTAATGCCTTTTTTAATATGAGCAGGTGAAATCTTATAAAATAAAGCGTAAATCGTATGCATACCCAAACAATATCAATTTTAAAAAAATTACTGGCTTGTAGATCGAATCTATACTTCTTAAAATCTATACTAATCGTTTTATTATTTACGTATGAGGTAAACGCCAACTACCATATTGGATCGTCTAAAGAAGTTTGTGTTGAAGATAGCAGTTTAGGATTGTTTTCGATGACGTCGTGCTTCCATGAGGACTTTTCTAGTCTTACAAGTGGAAATAATAATACAACTGGTGGTTCTGGAACGCAATGGAATGGAAATACAAATTTCCCGACAGTTGTTAAGGGATATCAGGCCGGTGGTGCAGTTCGGTTAGGTAACACTTCAAATCCTAGAGGAGGATCTATCGAATCTAAAGTATTAACTGGTATTTCAGGAAATGTAACGGTTAAGGTTAAAGTTAAAGGTTGGACGACAATAGAAGGAGGTTTAACGATAAGTTTAGATGGACAATCCCATTCCATTATCTATACTGCTATTATTTCTAATCCTTTTGAAGAAGTTACCGTGAATTTTACAGGAGTAGCTGATGGATCGAAACTATTAATTGCTACAAGTGGACCTACTAATCAAAATCAAAGATGCTTTATCGATGAAGTAGAAATAACTTGTGATGGGCCAGAACCATTTATCACCGAATGGAACACTGAGGGAACGACTTCTATTAAGGTTCCGACTGCAGGTGCTGGATATGATTATACAGCTATATTAAAATTAAAATCGGATGGTAGTATTGTGGGAGCACAATTCAATGTAACAGATGACGTAGAATTTATAGGATTAAATCCTAATACCGATTTTATATTAGAAATATCTGGCAATTTCCCACGTATATACTTTAATTATGGTGGGGACAAATCAAAAATCAGAAAAATAAATAAATGGGGAGATATTGCTTGGGGTAGTTTTGCAAGTGCATTTTCGGGGTGTGTAAATTTAGATGTTACAGCTTCTGATACACCTGATTTATCAGCGGTAACCAATTGTTTTGGTATGTTTGAGTACTGTGAATCTTTAACCGGTGCTTCTGCCAATTGGAATTGGAATACAAGTAATGTTACGAATATGTCTTATATGTTTTATAATGCCGCATCCTTTAATCAAGATTTAAGTGATTGGAATACTAGTAGTGTAACAAGCATGAATAGCATGTTTTTTAATGCGTCCGCATTCAATGGTGATATTAGTGGTTGGAATACAAGTAATGTTACGAACATGGCATATATGTTTTATAATGCCGCATCCTTTAATCAAGATTTAAGTGATTGGAATACTAGTAGTGTAACAAGCATGAATAGCATGTTTTTTAATTCGTCCGCATTCAATGGTGATATTAGTGGTTGGAATACAGGAAGTGTTGCGGATATGTCATATATGTTTTATAATGCCAATGTATTTAATAGAAATTTAGGAAGTTGGGATTTATCTTCAGTTACCAATATGAATGCGATGTTATCGTTTTCAGGACTAGATTGTGATAATTATTCTGCTACATTAGTTGGTTGGCAGGTAAATAACCCAACGGTTTATGGAATAACTTTGGATGCGGTTGACATGATATATGGAACGGCCGCTTTACCACATAGGAATGCATTGATAAATAATCAAGGTTGGGTAATCAATGGTGACAGTCCATCAGGTACAGATTGTGGTGGTATCATTTTTCCTTGCCCTTCCGGTAATGTGCTGTATGTAAATGCAGCAGCTACCGGTCAAAATACAGGTATTAGCTGGGCGGATGCTTTTACGAGTTTACAGGATGCTTTAGCGAAAGCAAATAATTGTTCGGATATAACAGAAATTTGGGTAGCGCAAGGAACCTATATCCCTACTACAGATGGCGACAGAAGCAAGAGCTTTGTGATGAAAAATAATCTAGCTATCTATGGTGGTTTTGCTGGTACAGAAGTACTACTTTCCGAAAGAAATTGGAAATCAAACCCTACCATACTTTCGGGAGATTTATTAGGAAATGATGGTCCTGATTTTTTAAATAATAATGAAAATTCTTACCATATCGTCATTAATAATAATAATAATGTGAATTCAACAGGTATATTAGATGGATTTATAATTCGTGGTGGAAATACGAATCCTGCTATTAATAATGGATACGGAGGTGCAATATTTAACAGTTCTGCTTCCCCTAGATTCTCTAATTTAATAATTACAGGAAACTATGCCAATGGCAGTGGTGGTGCTATCTATAATGATAATAATTCATCGGTATTTAGCAATGTCGTTATAAACGGTAATTTCGCATCGTCTAATGGTGGGGGAATATATAATAATAATGCCTCACCGGATTTTATAAATGTTGAGATATCCGGTAATACAGCTAATGTTAACGGTGGTGGTATGTATAATTATGAAAACTCTTCCCCAATTTTAACGAATGTTACGATCAGTGGTAATATGAGCACCAATGGTGGCGGTATATACAATAATATGTCAAGTGAACAACCGTTATTATACAATACTATTGTATTAGGAAATACATCAGGGATATCCGGAAATGGTGCTATAGCTACGAACAGTTCGCATAATCTAATACAGACCGGTGATGAAAATTCGATTGGTGCATTAGATGGCGTTCAAATTTTGGGTTCAAATGCTAGCAATACCTTTGTTAATCCGCAAGCACCTGGCATAAGTACATCTGGAGATTATAGCTTGAAAATTGGATCGAAGGCAATTGAAAATGGAGATAATGCTTTATATCCAGGCTTAGATAATAATTCATTGGATTTGGCCGGAAATATGCGTGTATATAATTACAATATGGGTGGAATTATTGATTTGGGTGCTTATGAATTTCAAGGTATGGTTTATACATTTGACTTGCAAGATCCGTGTCAATGTAATAACGATATTGTAAATATAGGTGACATAGGTACATTTAGCGAGCAAATTACTGTTTTAGGCCTTTCAGGTCAAATCATTACAGCAACCTGCGTTGGATGTGATGCGGCATTAAGTTTTACAGAAGGGCCAGCTGGAACCTATGTTTCGAATGAATTTAACCATGCAGACAATGTTGGATATTTGGCAACCGTATATGCAAATGGTATTGAAATAGGAATAATAGGCAATAAATGTGCTTATCCGGGTGTAGTCATTGACGCATTAGGTCCATTTACGAATTGTATAAATAATGATGAAACCTACCCTTTGACAGCAACAATAACAGGTGATAATGGTACTGGCACGTATGTATGGTCAGGAGAAGGTGTATCTGGTAGCGATTTCAATCCTTCAGGTTTAACAGCTGGAAACAACGTGATATACTTAGATTATACGGGTGTAGATAATGGTCATATTTCGCCTGATGGAGGTATTACACCTGCATATCCTGGTTGTTTACAACCGGCTGAATTTTCAGTAGTCATTAATGATGGTGTTGCAAAACCAGAAATAGATGATATAGAATTGTGTGATGGTGAAAGTACGCTTATCGTAGCGCCGGCTTTAGGCATATCAATGGCTTCGAATGTTTTTACATGGGATTTTGAAGGCGCTATCAATAAACAAGGTGTTTCATCGAATACTACAATAGCCGGTAACGCACCTATTCAAAGCGTGGGCGTTGGAATTGCCGGTTCATATCAGACAGCAGGAAGTGGCTGTACAGACGCTATTTCTTTGACGGGCTTTGATGTAGCAAATACCACTTTAGCAGATGCTATAGCGGATAATGAATATATAGAATTCTGTGTAGGAGCACCACAAACTGGTGTTACATATCAAGGTGTGACAAGTATCAATTGGATCAATAGAAGATCGGGTACAGGACCTATAGCTTGGGCTGTTGTGCCTATGAATAATTTGATGACGCCGGTACTTACAGGTATGATTAGCGGTACAAGCTGTGTTACAGCCGGTGGTATTATCACTCCGGATATTACAGAGACGTGTTATAGAGTATATTTCTGGGGTGCTTCCAATACAACAGGTACATTGAGAATATCAGAAATGGTCATCAATGCGGATTATGAAGTAGCTTCGGGAACCTACAATTTCTATTTAGTTGATCCTAAAGAAAATCCGGGTACATCACCTGTAGCTACGGGACTTTCGTATGATCCGGGCACGACATTGACTACTAGCCCACAAACAATATGGGTAACAATTTATGATAACGCTTTAGATTGTGAAAGTTTACCGGATTCAGTTTTAATAACGATACATCCAAATCCGACACTGGAAATTGTTCAGCCGGAATTTGTATGTTTTCCAGGAACTTTAGATGTAACAACAGTTGATTTGGGTGAAAACCCAACAGGAGGAAATAAAAGATATTTTCCGTCTAATTCAGATGCATTAAATGAAACGAATGAAATCACAAGTGGATTAGATGCAATTGACGAATCAGGAACAATCTATGTAAGATACGAATTGTCGTCTGGATGTTATGTGGTCGGAGGTATCCTTGTTGACATAAGAGATTTACCTGAAAAACCTTCTGTACCTGATTCAATCATCGTATGTGATGGTGAAAGTACGTTGATCACACTTCTGGGAGGTGCATATACGGTCACGACAAATTGGGATTTTGAAGGTGGCATTAATGGTGAAGGTATCTCTTCAGATCCCACCATTAGTAGTGACGGTGCGATACAAACAGCAGGATCAGGGTTGCAAACAGTAATCCCACAACCTGCCGGTTCGGGCTGTACAGCAGCGATTTCAGCAACAGGTTTTGATCCAACGAATTTAAGTTTAGCAAATGCAATTACAGCCGGAGATTACTTCGAATTTTGTTTAGGTAGTCCACAGGGTGGTTATACCTTTACAGGTGTAAGTGCAGTAAATTGGGGACACAGACGTTCAAATACTGGACCACTTTCTTATGCATTGGTAGCAGCTAGTAATCCAGGAACACCAATATTAACTGGGACAATCACCGGAACGAACTGCTCTTCAGCCGGCGGCACTATTCCGTTAAATACAGAAACTTGTTACCGTGTTTATTATTGGGGAGCATCAAATATCACAGGTACATTAAGAATTGATAATTTTGTACTCACTGGTAATTACACAATAGATGAAACTTATTATTGGTATAATGAGGATCCGGATGCAAATCCAATGGCAGTACCGGTTGCTACAGGTAACAGTTATGACCCAATGACAACAATTGCGACATCACCACAATCTATTTGGGTATCAGTTGATAACGGTTGTCCGAGTGAGGCATCTGAAATTGTAGTTGTAGTAATACCAACACCTACAGTAAATCCGATATCAAATCAGTTATTATGTAGTGGTGCAAATACGAATCCGGTAAACTTTAGCGGATTACCTTCAGGATTACAATTCTCATGGACAAATAGTGATCCGTCAATAGGTCTTGCCGCTTCAGGTACAGGCAATATTCCTTCCTTTGTTGCAATAAACAATACCGGCGTAAATAAAGTAGCAATCATAACAGTTACACCAATATTTACCTTTGGTGATAATACGTGTTTAGGTACAGCAACTACATTTACAATTACGGTTTATCCAATTCCGGTTCCAATGATAAGCTGTACAGAAAATTCTGGCTTAATTAATAATGATTGTATGATATGCGCTGGAGATCAGGTTACATTGACTGCGACTGGTGGAAGTTCATATACATGGAGTAACGGGCAAACAGGAACATCAATATCTGTATCACCGTCTACTACCACGACTTATACGGTTACAGTAACAACAGGAAATAATTGTACTGGAACTGCTAATGTTACCATAAATGTTATACCTGCTCCGATAGTTAGTATTAGTGTAACAGAAAATTCAGGATTCGTACCAAATGATGGTATTATTTACTCAGGTTCGTCGGCAACCCTGACTGCAACTGGTGGTGGAACTTATAACTGGAGTACTGGTGCAACAACAGCTACAATAACAGTGACACCTAATAGCACCACGACTTATACAGTTACTGTTACAAATGCAAATAATTGTTCTTCCACCACAGAAAGAACTATAACCGTGGTCGAGCCTCCTTGTCATTTGGTTTGTACACAAGATCAGACAATTACTTTAGGTGAAGGCCTTTGCCAGTTTCTCTTACCAAATTTAGTTACACAAGCAGGAGATTGTAGGTTTTTTACAATAGAGCATGTTTCAGGTCCACAACCTGGATCATATCTTTCTAAAGGTAAATATGAGATTAAATACAGAATGGTATCTAATTTAGGTGAAATCATACGTGAATGTTCATTCAATATAACCATTCAAGGGCAAATATATACTTCTAAGAATCTGGTCTGTAACAATAATTTAAATATCTCAGCAGATGAGAACTGTCAAGTTACATTAAATGCAGATATGTTTTTAGAAGGCGGTCCATACGGATGTTTTGATGATTATGAAATTGTGATTTGGCCATACGGATACGAATCTAATAAATTTATAATTGCACAAAATACGCCTATTTATATTCCATTGGGGGAGCATAAGTTTGAAATTATTGATCCTGTATCAGGCAATAAATGTTGGGGTAACTTCAAGATAGAAGATAAGCTTGCGCCAATCGTTTTGTGTAACTGCGTAGATGAAGATATTATAACGCCAATTGCGCAATTCGCAGGTGCTCTTGAAGAAACCGATCCATTGTTTAACAGATGCGGTGCAGCATTTATTCCACAATATTATGATGTTTATGAATTCCAAGTATCCGTAACAGGTTCCTATACATTTACAGCATCAGATTTGTAT
>JBEBYC010000005.1:0-182167 GCA_040391315.1 Portibacter sp.
TTAATATAAATACATAATTAAATTTATATAAAATGACTTTACGAATATAAGCTTTTCATTTTTATAAGTATGCTATATTTGGAAAGTTTTAAATACAAAAAACTAACCATGTTGTAAGTTTAAAAGTAATGAAAATGGGTGAATCTTTTAGGGTGAAAAAGTATATAAAAAAAAAGTGAAAGAAAATTTCTTCCACCCTTTTATGATTTTTTCATAGAGTAATCAATATTTCAAAATTTTTATCACTTCAAAGTATCCTGATTCGGGAATCTCTACTTTAGCAAAATAAAGTCCAGACTCTATACTTCCGATACCAATGGATTGAGTACCATATAATTGCGGGAAATAGGCTACTTCCTGACCTGCCATATTAAAAATTCGTACATTGTAATTATTTACATCTGTAAAAATATCGATTTGTCCATCTCTATTGCGAAGGTTAACCGTAATGGTGTAAGAACTGTATTTGACCAATCTGGTATCTGTAAATGTTTCATAGCCATCAGAACTTACCTGTCTGATGCGATAGTAGTTTAAATCTTCAAGCGGCTCAGAGTCGATAAATGTATAGCGCAATTCTTGATAACTGTCTCCGGCGCCATCTAATTTCCCAATAGATTCAAATATTTCTCCATCAGCACTACGTTCTATCTCAAAGAATTCATTTTTTTCTTCTAACAATGTTGCGAAAGCCAATTTGACGTCGTCTTTATACGGTCTAGCTGAAAATAAATTGTAAGTTACGGGCAAAACTCCATTACTGCCAATGGCAAAAGGCGATAGTGTTGTAAAACCGTCTCTGCTTCTTGATATCATTATATCGTTACTAGCAGCATCGGGTGTTTCACCATTCCATTTAGAATTTTCGTAATGTGAAATATAGCATTTATCTCTGTCAAATCTCAGTCCTTCATCATTTTCTGACCAAAATAGTTCAAGTGATAACGTGTCAATTAGGTTGCCAGAGATATCCCATGTACGTTTTACAACATCTTGATTAATAATTTTACCAATATGTCCGTTTGTATAAACTGCGTCAATAACTCGAGCACCAAGGCTGTTTGGCACTTTTGTAGTCAAAGTGACAGGATTATAGGAAGTATTTCCAATTGGAAAATGCATTGAGCCATGCACATCTAAAATTAATTTTCCAATTCCGTTCGTTTGTATATAAGAAGCTTTATTTCCCCCGATTATATTGCCGACAATACACATATCATACGCATCCAAGGCTAATTTTCCGTTTTTAAGAATCAGATTTTTAGGTATTGAAATATTAGAATTGAGCGTTACGGTGGTTTTATTATCAATAACAAAGTCAATATTATTATTTAAAGCATTGGAATTGTGTGTATAAAATGTTTGTTTTTGTCCGTTAAATGTTATTTGTGCACCGGCAGATCCGGAATTTACAATCGAGCCAGCGATATATAAATCACCTCCGATTTGAATACTAGCCGATTGGGTCTCCCCACCCAAATCCAACATCGCATTTGCACCTATTATTAGATCACCACGAATATTAAGGTTCGCTGTTGTTTCTGATAGTTTTATAAGTGATAATCCGGTGTTTTCGATGATAAAATCACCATTTACAGTATTGAGTAATCCAGCGAGATTCGCATCATTTTTTTGATAAGGACAATTCCAAATTAAATTGAAAAACGACTGATTCAACCCAATTTTACTTAGGTCAGGAGTTGACGTATAACCGTTGATTTCACAGGTTGATCCGATTTCCCAAGTCCCGTTAGGAATACTAGCTTTATGATTAACATTGTGAATATAGTTACTGCCTTTTTTGAAAAGAATATTACCGTTGGTAGTGATATCTCCATCAAAAGAAGTTTTTAATATTCCATAAACTGTCATATCATCACCTTGAACATTAATAATGCTAAGCGGTCCTTTAAAGACATCTAAAAATCCATTTTCAGTAATAACAGCATTTTTAATAGCTACAGGGTCATAAATCGTTATATAGTGATCAATTAAAACCGCACCATCTATATCTGAAGGCGGTCTTACTGCTTGTTTCCAATTAATATTGTCAACACTTGATTCCCAAGTTAAAGGATTTTCCCAAATTCCGTCATTTATACTTCGGTAGTGAAGGGGTAAAAATAAAGCTGAAGCATTTAATTTTAAAGAAATAATTTCGTATGTATTACTAAAAAAAAGATTCAAAAAAGTTGATGTATTTCCTATAGTTAAAGGATAACAACGGATAGTAATCGGTATTCTTTCATCTTCAGCAAGTAAAAGTGGAAAAGTCGGTGCTGAAATAATTTGAAAACTATTATTATTTTGTTTTGTAATATTTACACCAAAAATTTTCAAATTGCCTTGGGCAATATTTTTAATATATATAACGGTATCTATATATGTATTTACCCCAATAGTACCAAAGTCAAAAACTTTGGAAATAAAGGTGTCCCATCGTTTAATTCGAAACCAGGATAACCTGAATCTGTTGTTTCAAATGCAGTCGCCTTATTTAAATTATAACATTTATCTACACTATTGTATGTGAATACTGCAAAATGATATGTTGTATTTGGTTTAAGTTCATATGCAATTCCTTGGAAAATTTTATCTGTATTAAACTATACAAAGTTTCCGCCACCTAAATCAGATCCACTACCAAAAACCTCACTTGATATATAACTAGTACCATTTACAGGATTCGCATCGACAGGACTACCTCCTTTAGCCACTATAAGTGAATAATCACCACTACCTTTTGCCCACCCTAAATATATAGTTGTAGTCTGTGGCTCTATTGCATAAATAAGAGAAGGAGGCGTTGATGGTGGAGTACATTGAGCTTGGTTTTTAGTAATATTTATACCCAAAAAAACAAGCATTAAAATAAAGTAAGTAAATCTAGTCATGTTGCAATATGTTAATATTAAAAAAATAAATAGTTTATAATAATTTGAAATTCATATTTGATTTTTTTTTAATATGCTAATTTATCTATATAGATACCTTATCAATCCTTTTAGTTGCCTGAATCGGTTTAATTTTGACTAAATTATATAAAATATTACATATCTCTTGTATCATTCAACACAAAAGAAGGCCAAGAGAATAGATTAAAAATGTTTACTTGTACTTATTTGGATAGACTTCTTGCATGACCGACATGACTGCATCAAATACATCTTCCGCATTTGGTTTGGCAAAATAATCACCATCAGATCCAAATGGTGGTCTGTGTGGAGCTGCAGTTAGTGTCATCGGTTTTGAATCTAGATATTGATATCCATCCCACTTCTCTAGGACTTCACGCATCATGTATGCCGTAGCACCACCCGGAATATCTTCGTCCATAAAGATAATGCGATTTGTCTTTTTAATGGATTCTAAGATTACACCTTGCTTATCAAATGGCAGTAAGGTCTGTACGTCGATTAACTCAACAGAGATGCCAAATCCTAGTAGTAAATCCAAACCTTTTTGCGCTTCCCGAATACATGACCCGTAAGTAACAAGAGTGATATCATTTCCTTCCTGAAGAATTTCAGGAACACCGAGCGGTATTGAAAATTCAAGAAGATTTTGAGGGAGTTTCTCTCGTAATCGATATCCATTTAGACATTCGATGACAATTCCCGGATCATCTGATTGTATCAATGTATTGTAAAAGCCTACTGCTTGCGTCATATTACGTGGTACACAGACATAAATGCCTTGCATAGAGGTTAACAACATACCCATTGGCGAACCAGCATGCCAGATACCTTCTAAGCGGTGTCCACGCGTACGTATGATAGCTGGAGCACATTGGATACCATTACTCCTATAACGCAATGTAGCCAAATCGTCAGATAATGCAGAAAACGCATATGCAAGATAATCGAGATATTGGATTTCTGCAATAGGACGAAGCCCTCTCATAGCGCTACCAATTGCCTGTCCCATAATGGTCCATTCACGGATACCTGTATCAAATACACTTTCTTTTCCGTGTTTTTGTTGTAAGCCTGCAAATCCTTGATTTACATCTCCAATTTGTCCTACATCCTCACCAAAGGCAATAACATTTGGTTTGGATTCAAGTAGGGCATCAAAATAATGATTAAGTACCTGATACCCTGGAACCATTTCAGGTGTTAAACCATATTTTACTGGTGTACCGGATACATTTATTGCAGCGTACTTAGTGTCACTATATAAGCGCGTACTATATTTTTCTTTTCCTGTTTCTAAAGATGATTTGATAAATGCTTTTAATTTATCACGACCTGAAAAATTGAGCCTACTCAACTGGATATCCAATTTACGGGCATTACTTACGATTTCAGCAAAACTGATATTTGGAGTTGTTGTAAGATGTTTTTCAAGTTGTAGGATTGCTTCCGTTTTAGTATTGTCAGAGATAGATTGGTAAATATCTTTGAGTTGCATTAGATAATCATTGGCTTCAGCACGGTAGGTTTTCCACGCTTTATCTTTAGCATTTTTTGTATATGCAACGGCACTATCATGGATCGCATTAATCTCTTCTTGAGTTGCAATGCCAGATTCTACTATCCACTCAGCCATTTTTTTAATACAGTCATTATCTTTTTCCCACTGTAATCTTTCAGGGGATTTATAACGTTCGTGCGAACCACTTGTTGAGTGTCCTTGTGGTTGGGTGGTTTCTTGTACGTGTATAAGACATGGAACGTGTTGCGTTCTTACTTTCTGAGCTGCTTTTTCGTAAACGGCACATAGATTTGGATAGTCCCAAGCTTTAACTGTATAAATAAGTATGCCATTTCCATCTTCATCTTGTAAAAAACCCTCCAAAGATTTTGATATTGAAGCTTTGTTGGTTTGCATTTCGATGGGAACACTAATCCCATAACCGTCATCCCATACGGATACCAACAACGGAACCTTCATAACAGAGGCAGCATTTATCGTTTCCCAAAAGACACCTTCAGATGTAGATGCATCGCCTATAGTTACAAAAGAGATTTCATTTCCATTGTTTGAAAATTGTTCTTTACCTGGTATATCTAAATGACGGTATTTTTTAGAAGCCATTGCAAGGCCGAGACTACGTGCCATCTGGCCTGCTGTAGGGGAAATATCAGCTGATACATTATAACTTTCTACCTGATTGAGCCATTCACCTGCAGCATCTACTAGTGGAGTAGCAAAGTGATTATTCATCTGCCTTCCAGCTGAAAATGGATCATTTTTTGTGTCTGCATATAACTGCGCAAAAAAGGCTTCTAAAGTACAAAGCCCGCGTGCCAACATAAACGTTTGGTCTCGATAATATCCTGAGCGCCAATCACCTTTTTTAAATGCTCTTGCCATTGCAACTTGCGCTACTTCTTTGCCATCACCGAATATTCCAAATTTAGCTTTTCCATTCAGGACTTCTTTCCTTCCGATAAGACTTGCTTCTCTGCTTACAATGGATAACCATAGGTCATGGAGTACATCTTTTTTAAAGGCTTTTGAATCATTTACTGATGTCGTTCTGACTTCTAAATTAGGTACTTCTGGTAAGTTCATAAAAATCTGGTTGGTTATGATATTGCGCAAAGATAAAAAAAATTATTAATTAACCCGGCTTCAAGACGTGGTGAATTGATTATTTACACTATTTGCACTTTCATTTTTTTTAAGTTTTAAAGCAAAATGAATATAATTTGAATTTTAATATTAACTGATTATTTAATGTGTATTGTAAAGATATTATTGGTTTTGTGATTTATTTTGGTTTGTAATGCACTTTTTTGGTTTGTATTCGGAATTAATGTTTTAATTCGTGTTTAAAATGAATTTTAATTAATCTCAAAATAATTGCTAGATGGGTTCTAGTGTAACCAATGTTACTAAGAAATGACACAAATGATTATATCTTTGTTGTTCAATTGAGTAATAGATTAAAAATCCTATCATTTTATAATATATAGATTTGATAAAGCAAGATTATCGAATTAGTCATTTATACGAGATTAAATTCAAAATTTGGAATGTAATATCCTTGTTTTATAGAAAACCCATTATAAACGTAAATAAAAAAAGTAAGCATTAACTTTAACCAACGTTATTGATCATCATTATAAATTCATAAAAATGTTTAAATTTCTAAAGGCATTATTTGCACATAAAATTGATGTTGTTCTTGAAGAAAAAATTCAAAACAAACCTTTCCTTGTCGATGTACGTACTCCAATGGAGTTTTCAAATGGCCATCCAAAAGGCGCTATAAATATCCCTTTAAATACGATATCATCTAACATTGAAAAATTTAAAACAAAGAAAAATATTATAGTGTTTTGTAGAAGTGGACATCGTAGTAGCCAAGCAGCTGATATTTTAAAAGGTAATGGTATCACGGACGTTTATAATGGAGGTTCATGGCAAAATGTAGCGCAATACATAGATAAATAATCAGGATTTGATACATTAGGCAACCTTTTTTTGTAATGATAACGGAGCTAAGTGCAACGGATCCTTTTGGTTTTTATGTATTATTAACAACTTTTAAATAGTAAATTGCGTTACTTTTTAAATTGCATTTTGCATTATCTAAATATTTTAAAATCATCAGTATATGTTTCGTAATGTATTTTTTCTGATATGCGTACTAAGTTTACTTTCTTGTGATGATGAGGATACAAAGAAAGGAAGTTTGAATGTCAGATTTCATCTACTATTTGATGGACAGCCAATGGAGATGTTTGAAAATTATCCTTATCCAAGTACGAACGAGCCATTTTATATGACGCGTTTATCATTTTATATCTCTGAGGTAAGTATGCTAAATTCAAAAGGAAATAAGTTGGTTAAAGACATCGATTTTTTAAATCTGACCGCTACATTTACTGGATCATATCCTCAAACTGGCTTCGAATATACAATACCATCTGTGCCTACCGGTGATTATGACCATATTCGTTTTGGGATTGGTGTACCCAAAGCATTAAATGCAAAATCCCCCAATGAATTTCCAGCTACGTCAATTTTAAGTAGTCCTGCTGAGTATTGGCAATCATGGGCAAGCTATGTATTCTTTAAAACCGAAGGCAGCATCAAGTTTAATGAAAATGAAAATAATGAAACAGATTTTGCCTTGCATCTTGGTGGCGATGAGGCTTTCAGAACGATATTACTTCCTAGAAACTTTTCAATTAAAGAAGATAAAGTTACGAATGTTGATGTATATTTAGATATTAAAAAATATTTTGACGGTGTCAATACATATGATATACACGATACACAGAAGATTCACTCTTTACATCAGTTGCCATTGATTAATCTGTTGATGGATAATTTGGTAACTGCTTTTGAATAGTTCAAAAGCGCAAAGCATTCATATTATTGATTGGCTCAGAGTCAAATGAAACTTCTGATGACTGTATTCTTATAATTTAAAGGATTATAAATTCAGAAAATTCTCATTTTTTAACTTTCTTTGTACCACAATAACTTAATATAAAGCATATGTGTGCAAAAATCAGAATGGGAATGGTTGGTGGTGGAAGTGGTGCTTTTATCGGTGGGGTGCATCGAATGGCTGCTGCTTTGGATGGAATGATAGAATTGGTCTGTGGTGCTTTTTCATCAGACGCCTTAAGATCTAGAGAATCCGGAGAAGCACTTTTTATAAACAAGGACCGTGTTTACACTTCATTTCAAGAAATGATAGCACAGGAAAGTCAACTTCCGTCCGATTTACGTATGGAAGTGGTTTCTATAGTTACTCCTAATCATGTACATTTTATGCCAGCAAAAATGGCTTTGGAGGCCGGTTTTCATGTAATCAGTGATAAGCCGATGACTTTTAATCTTGATGAAGCATATGCGCTCAGGGATATTGTGAAGAAATCTGGTAAAATCTTTGCACTTACGCACAATTATACGGGGTATCCCATGGTTAAACAGGCACGACATTTAGTATCTAACGGGGATTTAGGTCAAATTAGAAAAATTGTTGTGGAATATCCGCAAGGATGGCTGTCCACATTGTTGGAAGCCGCTGAAAATAAACAAGCAGCATGGAGAACAGATCCCGAAAAATCTGGGATTGCCGGTTCAATAGGGGATATTGGTACACATGCCGAAAACTTGCTTTATTATATAACCGGATTAAAAATAGTACAATTGTGTGCAGATGTAAGTACGATGGTTTCCGGACGTAAATTAGATGATGATGGGAATGTTTTAATGCGTTTCGACAATGGTGCACGTGGAGTTTTGTATGCTTCACAAATATCTGCTGGTGAAGAAAATAACCTTCGTATTAGAGTTTATGGAGAGAAAGGAGGACTAGAATGGGCTCAAATGGAACCGAATTCATTGATTGTTCGTTGGTCTGATAAACCCATACAGATATATCGTACCGGAGGAATGGACGTTTGTCAAGCTTCATTGGCAGCAACACGATTACCTTCAGGACATCCAGAGGGTTTTATTGAGGCTTTTGCCAATATTTATAAAAATGTTGCAAATTGTATCTTAGCGGATAGGAAAGGTGAGAAAGCTGCTGATGAATATTGGGATTTTCCTAATATTGATGATGGAGTAAGAGGTATGGAATTTATTTATAAAGTAATTGAATCGGGAAAGCTTGAAACCAAATGGCTTGATTGGTCATAAAAAAAAACCTTAGAAATTTAAAATGAAAACAATAAAAGGACCTGGAATATTTTTAGCTCAGTTTACATGTGATGAAGCACCATTTAATTCTTTGAATAGTATCTGTAATTGGGCAGCTGATCTTGGGTATAAAGGTGTACAAATTCCGACTTGGGATAGCCGACTTATAAATTTACAGCTTGCAGCTGAAAGCATAACGTATTGTGAAGAATTGAAAGGAATTGTAGAAAGTCATGGGCTGAAAATTACAGAGTTAAGCACGCACCTTCAAGGGCAATTGGTGGCTGTACACCCAGCATTTGACTTGATGTTTGATGGTTTTTCACCCGATTTTGTAAAAGAAAATCCAACGTTGCGGACAGAATGGGCAGTTCAACAACTCAAATGGGCTGCAACGGCAAGTAAACATTTGGGTTTAACTACACATGCTACATTTTCCGGTGCTTTGATGTGGCATACAATGTATCCATGGCCTCAGCGTCCTCAGGGACTCGTAGTACTTGGGATGAGTGAACTGGCTACAAGATGGAAGCCAATTTTAGATTATTTTGATGACTGCGGTGTAGATGTTTGCTATGAATTACATCCGGGTGAAGACATCTTTGATGGGTTGACCTATGAAATGTTTTGGGAAGCAACAAATCATCACCCACGTGCATGTATCTTATATGATCCAAGCCATTTTTTGTTGCAACAATTGGATTATCTGCGTTTTATTGATATTTATCACGACCGGATTAAAGCATTTCACGTTAAGGATGCCGAGTTTAATCCTTCAGGTAAGTGTGGTGTTTATGGTGGATATGCAGATTGGAAAGATCGTGCAGGAAGATTTAGATCTATTGGTGATGGGCAAGTAAACTTTAAACAGATATTTAGCAAATTGGCTCAATATGACTATGACGGTTGGGCAGTGATGGAGTGGGAATGTTGTATTAAATCCTCTGAACAAGGAGCCAAAGAAGGCGCACCCAGGATATCGGATTTGATCATTGAAGTAACAAATAAAGCATTTGACGATTTTGCTGGTGCTCAAACGGATGAAGGCTTACTTAAGCGCATACTAGGACTATAAGTAGTTAAATATAATGTTTCAAAAAAAATAGATTAGGTTTCTGATGCTAGACATTGCAAAATATTTTATAATAGATACATACTTTTAATCTAATTCTTGCGTCATATTGTTATAATTCTGAATTGATTTTATATGATATATATTAAGCCGATATTAAAATTTTTGGGAATAGCCCTTATTGGATTCGTTTTAGCAGGTTTATTGCTACCATTTGTATTTAAGGATAAGATAATTAAATATCTTAAAGAAGACATCAATGCAAATCTAAATGCAACCTTAGCTTTTGGTGATATTGATTTATCGCTCTTTAAATCCTTTCCGGATATGCGATTGTCAATAGATTCTATTGAAATAAAAGGAGTTGACGATTTTGATGGTATTGTGTTATATAAGGCCGATCGCACATCATTTGATATTAATTTGAAATCACTATTTGGTAAAAATTTGATACCTCAAGTTAATTCAATTCAACTTATACATCCAGAGATTAATGTGGTCGTTTTAGATAGTGCAAAGGTAAACTACCTGATCATGAAGGATACGACTGAAAGTGAAGAAAGTAAATTTGCTTTACAGCTTAAGCATTATCAACTAATCAATGGACGCATTACTTATCAGGATAATACAATGCCAATTTATATGGTGATTGATAGCTTGGATCATAGCGGCTCAGGTGATTTTACCCAAGACATCTTCGATCTTAAAACGACAAGCAAAGCCAAAAAAATATTTGTAAAATACGATGGGATGAATTATGTAAATAATGTAGCGATTGATTTGGTTGCAGGCATCAATCTTAATTTTCCGGAAAGTAAATATACGTTGAAAGATAATGTACTTAAATTTAACGAACTCAATCTTAAAGGTGATGGCTTTATCCAAATGAAAGATGAAGAAATCGTGATGGATTTTGAATTTAAAACAGCATCAGAAGATTTTAAATCCTTTTTATCCATCGTGCCAGGTGCATATACAAAAGATTTTGAGCAGGTTAAAACAAGTGGAAAGGCGGCCATAAGTGGTAAAATTTCTGGAAGTTATAGCGAAGTGTTACAGCAATTACCGGTTTTTGATATTTTGATTAATATTGATAATGGTGCATTTAAGTATCCTGCATTGCCGCAAGATATTAAAAACCTTAATGCAAATGTCAAAATTAAAACGACGCGACCAGATTATAAAGATTTGACTGTAAATATTCCAGCATTTAAAATGAATATCGGAAACGATGCAGTTTCAGGTAGGCTCCTTGTTAATAATCTTACAGGCAATCAGCAGCTAGATGGTCAACTTAAAGGTCGGCTAGATTTAAACAATTTAGCGAAAGCTTTCCCAATTCAGGATTTGGAAATACTAAATGGAATAATTCATTGTGATTTGGTCTTCAATGCTAATATGTCAGATATTAATGCAGAACGTTACGAAGCAATCCGTTTTGAAGGCGGAGCAAATGCGCAAAACATACGGATTAAAATGAAATCACAGCCTTTGATAAGCATCGGCGAAGCTAAAGCTACAGCCTCACCACAAGCGATTGCCTTTTCGTCGTCAAATATGACACTTGGAAAAAGTGATTTGGCAATTTCTGCGGATGTCCGTAATCCATTGGCTTTTTTCTCTACAGAAAAAGGTATGAAAATAAATGTTAAAGCCAATTCGAACTTGCTTGACCTAGACGAATGGATGACCGAAGCAGCACCGGCTACACAAACAAACGCTGAATTGACCGCTGTTCCGCTTAGCGATGATTTTATTAAAAAATCTAATATGAATGTAGATTTTAAGGCGAATACGGTTAAGATGAATGGTTTTGCTTTAAAACCGGTCAATATGGACGCTAGTCTTGCAGCAAATGCAATGGAATTAAGAAATTTTAATACATCAATAGAAGGTAGTGATATCGCATTAAGCGGTATCGTAGTCAATGCGTATGACTACCTATTTAATAATCGTGTTTTGGACGGTGCTATATCTTTAATATCCAATAAACTAGATCTAAACAAATTTATGACAGACGTTCCGTCGCAGTCTAGTTCTGCACCTTTGTCTGTTATAGCAGTTCCTGAAAGAGTTCGGCTTAAAATTGATGCACAGGTTAAAGAGTTGACTTATACGAATCTAACCCTAAGAGATGCTAACGGCTCACTTGATATACGTGACCACGAAGTCGCTATCAATAATTTTGTGACAAAAATATTGGGCGGAACTTTAGGATTTAAAGGGCTTTACAATACAGAAGATCTGTCTAAACCAGTGTATTCTATTAAATTGGATATGAATAAAATTAAATATGGGGACGCATTTACTACATTTGATATGATGAAAAAAGTAGCACCAATTGCGGAGTACTTGGATGGATTCTTCAATACCTCATTGGTGATGAAAGGAGTCCTTGGACAGAATATGATGCCTGTTTTGAATACGATTGATGCATCCGGTTTGATAGAAACACTTAATGGAACGATAAAAGGTATCAATCCAATGTCTAATTTATCATCTTTGTTGGGTATTAAAGAATTAAATAACATCGATCTTGTCAATACACGCAATTGGTTTGAAATCGTCAATGGTTATGTAGAAATTAAGGAATTTTCAAAACATATTAAAGGAATCGATATGACGATGGCCGGAAAACACGGTATCAATCAAGATATGGATTATAACATCGATTTAGTGATTCCACGTCATCTTTTACAGGGGAATAAAGTTACTGCTACTGCGGAATCGGGATTGAAAATGCTGGAGTCAGAAGCTTCAAAATTGGGAATAAATATCGATCAGGGGCCAAATTTGTTTGTCAATGTTAAAATGACAGGCAACCTTAAAAATCCAAAATTTAAAATAACGCCTAAATCTGCTAAAGGAGTCTCTATTGAAGACCAAATAAAAGATAAAAGTCAGGAAGTCCTTGATAAAGCTAAAGACAGTATTCAAAACGAAATTAAACGTCAGCAAGATAAACTTAAGGACACCATATCAAAAACAGTCAACAAAGAATTAGATAAGGCAAAATCCAAGGCAGAAGAAAAAGGTAAGCAAGTTGTCGACACTATTAAATCTAAAGTTCAGAAGGAAGTGGTTACCAAAATCGATTCTATTACGAAAGGAATAATCAATGACTCTTTGAAGCAAAAAGGAAAAGAAGTTATCGAAAAAGGTGCAGGAGCTGAGATAGATAAGATTAAAGACAAATTGAAAGATTTTAATCCTTTTAAGAACAAAAAGAAGGATTAAACTATTTATTACTATTGGTAGCGGTTTATCTATTGGGTATTATTTTAAGGGTGCGAATACTAAAATTAATACTATCTAATAGGTAAAATCGTGGATTTCGAACATATAATATGATTAGTAATTGAAGCATCTTTTAACTCTAAATAGATTTTTTATAAAATATAAGTGGTACCTAATTTTAGGTATTGTTTTTGTAACAGCTTCCAATTATTTTGCAATCCTTATTCCAAAACAAATCCAGCAGGCACTGGATTTAGTGCAAACTAAAATATTAGAATACAAAAGCCTTCCAGATGCGGAGCAAGGAGGATTTTATCAAGATCTTGGAAATGTATTGATACAATTTGCTTTAATTATTACGGTTTTAGCTATCGTTAAAGGACTGATGATGTTTTTTATGCGGCAGACTATCATCGTTATGTCCAGATATATTGAATATGATATGCGAAATGAAATATTCGCACATATCAACAAGTTGGATCAGACTTTTATGCGTGGTCATCAGACTGGTGATATTATGGCTAGGATATCAGAAGATGTATCTAAGGTCAGAGAATATTTAGGACCTGGATTGCTTTATGGAATCAACCTTGTAACCTTATTTGCAATGACGATTTATGCCATGTTACGCGTAGATGTGACCTTGACGATTTTTGCCTTGTTGCCATTGCCGATATTATCAATATCGATATACTATGTATCTAAGCTTATCAATAAAAAAAGCTTGTTGATAAAACAACAACTTTCAGTACTCAACAGTACAGCACAAGAAACCTATTCTGGTATCAGGGTCGTAAAATCCTATGTAAAAGAAGATCGGTTTTCTGGATATTTTAAGGAAGAATGCGATGAATATATGCAGCGTTCGCTTTCATTGGCAAAAGTTGAAGCATATTTTCAACCATTGATGGCCTTGCTAATTTCATTAAGTACACTCTTAGTCGTGTTAGTAGGTGGATTTCAATTTTATAATAACCAGCTCACTGCGGGTAATATTGCCGAATTTATCTTATATGTAAATATGCTGACATGGCCAGTTACTTCAATTGGTTGGATCGCTTCGATAATTCAAACAGCAGAAGCTTCACAATCGCGTATTAATCACCTATTATTAGAGCAGCCAAATATCGTGAATGTAAGTGATGATAGAGCGCCATTATCAGGAAATATATCTTTTGACCATGTGACTTTTGTGTATCCCAATACGGGCATTAAAGCATTAGACGATGTCAGTTTCAAAATTAAAAAAGGTGAAAGAATTGCCATCATGGGGCGTACCGGATCAGGAAAAACTACAATAGCTGAATTGTTAACAAGAATGTTTGATCCAACAGAAGGTACGATTGCATTTGATGGTCGAGATATTAAGGAACATAATATTGAAAATATCCGAAAAAGGATAGGGTATGTACCTCAAGATGTTTTTTTATTTTCAGATACCATAACTGCCAACATAGCATTTAGTAATCCGGAAATTCCATTTGAAAAGGTAAAAAAATATGCAGCATACGCATCAGTACAAAAAGATATCGAAGGATTACCACATCAATTTGATACCGCGGTTGGTGAACGCGGTGTTACTTTATCCGGAGGGCAAAAACAACGTGTATCCATTGCACGTGCACTAATTAAAGAGCCGGATATTGTAATTTTAGATGATGCTTTATCGGCAGTAGATACGACTACAGAGCAAAATATTCTGTCATTCCTTGATCAGGAACTCAATGGAAAAACAGCAATTATTATTACACATCGAGCAGGTAATCAATTAAATTATGATCATATTTTGGTACTCGATGAAGGCAGACTTGTCGAAATTGGAACCCATGAGCAATTATTGAATAATAATGGGTTTTATGCTCAGGTGTATAACCAACAACAACTGCAAGGCATAGAAAATTAAAAAATTTTATTTGCAATTTTTTTTGACTTATAAGAATATTTCCCTATTTTTGCTGAGTAATTATTTCAGTACCAAAAATAAATAAGTCGTGAAAAATAAGGACAAAATTAAATTTGTACCAATTCGATCTACAAAGATTAAAGCAGGTTCTAGAAGGACCTATTTTATTGATGTCCGAAAAACTAAAAATGACGATTATTATATAAGTTTGACTGAAAGTTCAAAGAAACCGAATTCAGAAAATTTTGAAAAACATAAAATTTTTTTGTATAAAGAGGATTTTGATAAGTTTTTAACTGAGTTACAAGATACGATAGATCATGTAAAAAAAGAATTACTACCTGATTACGATTTTGATCAGGCTGCATTAGATAGACAAGCTAAAGAGGACAATAGAATGTAGAATATTAATAATTAAATAGGATTGACTTGAAGACATTCTTTCTAACCATTATTGTAAACAGTATAAGATAAAAATTGAAAAGGTTACTAGCTATCAATTCAAAGACTTCTATCCTTTAGATTTTAATCAAAATATTGAAGAATAATTACGATTTGCTAACGAATGAAATACTGAATTTTGAAATGAAAATTACATAACTTTTTTTCAAATCCTGTCAATGATGTAGCATAGTTTCGGGTTAATTTACAGTTATCTTGTTTGACCTTAAGGTGATGAAATTTTTAAGATAAGACATCACCATCCTGTAAAAGCTTCATTAAATATATTTTCTAGGATTTGATCGAATATTTCATTGATAAGGCCATCTTGAATACTAATAAAATCTTGATCACTTCCAAAGGTTCTAAAAAATGAAAACTGTTTGTTTTTCCAGTTTTTATTTTCGTCTTTGTGATTGATATAATCTATTGAAATGGCGATATCAAGTTTGTTTAAGGCAACAGTATTGCCTGCTTGAGGTGCTTCTGGAGTTAATGAAAATCTGGTGATCGTTCCCGAGAATTCTAAGTCTGGTGATTGTTCATTATTTGTAAGTCGGGATTCGTTTCGGATTTTTGTGCGCAAAGCTTCTGCAAACCTTTGGTTAATATCACCTGGTGCGCCGATAGCATTATTTTGAAAATTGTCAACAAAGAAAGTCTGGACATCAGTAGGAATCGTAATGCCTTTAAAACTATAGCAACCAGTACCAGTAAAATAGAGCAAAAGCGTTAAAAAAAATACCTTTTTCAAAAATACTTAAATTTAAAATTTGCATAAAGTTACGATGATTTAATCTGTTTTATGTTAAAAGCGAATTAAAATTGAAAATTTAATGCTCAGTATATAATCATTTTCATTAATATTAGTTAATTTTGTGTTTCGAATTATTATATTATAACCTTTTAACATCAATTCATTTAGCGCGTGGAGAATATCAAGATTGATAAATCTTTAATCAAGAATATAAATAAGTTTACAAAAACAGATTCCTTAAAAGCTACGATTCAAATAATTAATACATTTCTACCTTTTATAGGTATTTGGATTTTAATGTATATATCATTAGATTACAGTTACTGGTTGACATTCCTACTAGGCATAATCAATAGTTTCTTTTTAGTTAGAATTTTTATAATTCAGCATGACTGTGGACACAGGACCTTTTTAAGTAATAATTTTGCTCGAAATGCAGTTGGCTACGTTTGTAGTTTATTTAGTACAATACCTTATCATTATTGGGCAAAATCACATCACATTCATCATAGCCATAATGGTCAACTTGAATTGAGAGATATAGGCGATATCAATACACTTACTGTAAACGAATATAAAGCTTCAAGTAAGTGGCAACGATTTGGCTACCGCATTTACAGATCGTTTCCGGTGATGTTTATATTTGGTCCTATTTACTACGTTTTAATACACAATAGACTTCCATTGATAAAAATGGAAGTGTTTAAAAACGAAAAATGGCGTTTGATCCTAAATAACGTAATATTAATTGGGCTTTTTCTAGCTTTAGGTTTTTGGCTTGGCTGGTACAAATTCTTTATGACACATTTTACGATTATAGTTTTATTTTCCATAATCGCTATTTGGTTTTTCTATGTACAACATCAGCATGAGGAAGCATATAAACAGTGGAAGGATAAATGGGATTATTTGACAGCCGCCATTAGAGGAAGTACCTATTATAAACTCCCAAGCGTATTTAATTGGTTGACCGGAAATATCGGTATTCACCACATACACCATTTGAATCCTGCGATTCCTAATTATAATCTTAAGGCGGCACTTGCAGATAATCAGTGGATAAACCAATATACTACGATTTTAACATTTTGGAATAGCCTCAAATTGGCTTCCAATAAATTGTGGGACGAAGCTTCTCAACGAATGATTACATTTAGAGAGTTCAACGAGTTAGAGGCAAAAGGTGCTATTTAGTTTATTATTTTTATTGCGCTAACTGCTAGAATGTAAATTTATCTTTCGAGATATTTCAGACTAATATATTTTGTTACAAAATAATTAACAATATATATTTTATCTGAATGTTTCGTTTATAGTGGTTTTTATTTTTTTTATTGTACCTTTGCACCCTTAAATTTATTATGTTGCAGACATTTAGAGAACTGGGCTTAGATGAGGAGATCACTAAGGCCCTGGATGAAATAGGATTTACACATCCTACAGAAATACAATCAAAAGCTATTCCTACATTAATAGAAAAAAAACCGGATTTTATCGGCCTGGCGCAGACAGGTACAGGTAAGACGGCCGCTTTTGGTTTACCATTAATTCAATTTTTTGATCAGAAATCGGATAAGTTATTTGCACTTATTCTGGCACCAACACGAGAATTGGTGCAGCAAATTGCTAAAGAATTTGAAAATTTTAGCAAATTCAAAAAGCATATCAAAGTACTTTCTGTATATGGGGGTACTTCCATTTCGACTCAGATTAGAGCGTTGAAAAATAATAGGCCGCATATCTTGGTAGCCACTCCAGGCCGACTTCAGGATTTGATAGAAAGAAAGGCTGTTAAGTTGGATCAATTGGATTATCTCGTACTTGACGAAGCGGACGAAATGCTCAATATGGGCTTTCAAGAAGATATTGATAATATCCTGAAATATACACCTGACGAAAAAGTATTGTGGTTGTTTTCAGCTACGATGCCTAAGGAAATCAGACAGATTGTTGGGACGTACATGGAAAATCCATTTGAAGTAAAAGTACATTCCGAAACCAAAACAAACGAAAACATAGAACATACCTATATCTATGTTAATAAATCGGACAAAGAAGCTGCTTTGAAGCGTGTACTCGATTATCTTACTGACTTTTATGGGGTTATTTTCTGCAAAACCAAGATGGATACGCAGGAATTGGCAGATTATTTAGAAAAGGAAGGGTATCGCGCCGAACCACTTCACGGTGACATGTCGCAGGCTCAAAGAGATGCGGTCATGGCTAAATTTAGAAGTAAGACGACACCGATATTAGTAGCTACTGATGTTGCAGCACGTGGTATTGATGTGGATTCTTTGACCCACGTAGTGCATTACTCATTGCCTGAAAATCCGGAATACTATACTCATAGAAGTGGACGTACAGCCCGTGCTGGTAAAAAAGGAACTTCTCTGGCAATCGTTACACCTCAGGATCACCGAAGAATACGTTTTTTTGAACGTATGTTGGACATCGAAATCAAGCATGTAAAAGTGCCTTTACAATCACAGATGTACAATAAGAAAATTGAAAAATGGTCTGAAAAGGTCATGAATACCGAAACGATATTACTTAGTGAAGAAATAAGGAATAAAGCACACGAACTGTTTTCCGACATGAATAAAGAGGAATTGTTGGATAAAATGCTGGTTCTTGAGTTTAATAGATTATATAAAAAGGTCGAAAAAGATGACCTCAATTTATCTTCAAAAGATGCTCAAAGTGATGGTAAACGCGGTTCAAAAGATGGCAGAGTCGGACGAAATGAAAAACCAGAAGGACGGACTTCACGCAAACGCCACCAAAACAGCAATATGGACACCTATTTTATTAATATCGGCAAGATAGACAATATTCATCCGGGTGTACTCATTGATATTATCGCAGGATTTGCAGGTATATCTAAAAAACAAATCGGGGATATTGATATCCAGAAAAGACACTGTCTTGTCGAAGTAGATAAAAAATATTCGAGGCAAATGTTGGGTGGGATGTTGAAATACCGCGGCCGCAAAATCACAATTAAAAAAGAAGAATTTAAATATTAATCAACCGCAATTATATGCAATCAATTAGAAATATTGCCATCATCGCACACGTTGACCATGGTAAAACAACCTTGGTCGATAAAATCATCCACGAATGTAAAGTGATGGACGAAAGAAAGGAATCAACAGATTTAGTCCTTGACAATAATGATCTCGAACGTGAAAGAGGAATTACTATTTTATCGAAAAATATTGCTGTCAAATACAATGATGTAAAAATTAATATCATTGATACTCCGGGTCACTCGGATTTTGGTGGAGAAGTAGAACGCGTACTCAACCTTGCAGATGGTGTTTTATTGCTGGTGGATGCTTTTGAAGGTGCGATGCCTCAAACTCGATTTGTGCTTAATAAGGCAATCGAATTGGGCTTAAAGCCAATATTAGTCATTAACAAAGTAGATAAAGAAAATTGTCGCCCAATAGAGGTTCAAAGTGATGTTTTTGACTTGATGTTCAACCTTGGAGCTACTGATGATCAAATTGATTTTGTCACTTTATTTGGTTCAGGTAGAAATGGTTGGATGAGTTTCTCTCATGAAACCCGAACAAAAGATTTACAACCATTACTTCAAGCTGTTGTTGATCAAATTCCCGAAGCTCCATATAATGCGGGAGCTTTGCAAATGGGTATTACGACGCTGGATTATAATGTTTTCCAGGGTAGAATTGCCATCGGGAGAGTTTATCGAGGTGATATTGAGGAAGGTAAAGACTATTTTGTATGTAAAAAAGATGGCTCTATGAAAAAATCTAGAGTCAAGGAATTGTACATATTTGAAGGTCTCGGCCGTGCCAGAGTATCTAAGGTGCGTAGTGGTGACTTATGTGCTGTCGTAGGAATTGATGACTTCGAAATCGGAGATTCTATCGTTGATATGGATCATCCTGAACCATTGCCACGTGTGGAAGTTGACGAACCTACAATGAGTATGTTGTTTACAATCAATACATCGCCATTTTTTGGAAAGGAAGGAAAATTTGTAACCTCAAGGCATCTTAGAGATCGATTGTATAAGGAATTGGAAAAAAATCTAGCCTTGCGGGTTGAAAGTACAGATACTGAAGATAAGTTTAATGTTTTTGGTCGTGGAGTCTTGCATTTAAGTGTTTTAATCGAGACGATGCGTCGTGAAGGTTATGAGCTTCAAGTAGGTAAACCTCAGGTGCTTTTTAAAACCATCGATGGTGTAAAATCTGAACCAATTGAAATCCTAGTAGTAGATGTGCCTGAAACTTCTTCCGGGAAGGTCATAGAATTAATAACTCAACGTAAAGGACAACTAAAAGTGATGGAACCAAAAGGCGATATCCAACATCTTGAGTTTGAGATTCCTTCACGTGGTATCATCGGTTTACGTAGTAATATCCTAACTGCAACGGCCGGTGAAGCAGTGATAACGCATAGGTTTTATCAGTACGAACCTTATAAAGGTGATATACCAGGAAGAAATAAAGGCTCTTTGGTGTCTATGGAACAAGGTCAGGCATTAGCTTATGCAATTGACAGACTTCAAGATAGAGGTCGTTTCTTTATTGATCCAGGTGAACAAGTATATGTAGGCCAGGTAATCGGCGAACATTCAAGAGACAATGATCTTGATATTAATGTAATTAAAGGTAAAAAATTAACCAATATGCGTGCTTCCGGTTCAGATGACAACGTAAAAATTGCACCTAAAGTCTTGTTTTCATTAGAAGAAGCAATGGAATATATTCGAGATGATGAATATCTTGAAATTACACCAAAAAATTTACGTATGCGTAAAATTAATTTTAAGTAAGTTGAATTAAAAATACTTCGAATAAACTTAATTTTAGCTAAGTTGCTTGATATAATCGTTTATACAAATTCATGTTTGTATAAACGATTTTTTTTAATGCGTAAATCATTTCGTTAAGGGGATGTTTATGATAGTCAAACTAAAAAAATAATTACAAAAACTTAACTAGACCATAATGGAATAACTTAATACATTGACTAAGACAAATTGAAATAGGTGGTTAACAAAATAGACAATAGTGAAGCGGAATAAATTAATAACAAAACATCCCGAATAGGTTTCTGTAAATAGCGGTATAAAGGATAAATCATTTTTCTGGGAACTACTCCAACGCGCTTTAGGATTTCCTCTGAGGGAATCCACCCATTGTTTTTTGATAAGGGAAATCTATCCAGATAACGGCTTTGTTTGAATGCACCCAATGTACTATACAATCAGTGAAATTAATCCAAACTATAACTTGTTACTCTGAATCAACACATAAAATAATTTCACCAAAATTTTACAAATTAACTTTTAATTGGTAATTATGCGTATATTTGTGCGTTATCAGTCTGCATATATGCAACATAACAAACAAAAAAAATGAAGTTATAGCCTTCCCAACTCTAAAGACTTAAAGTCTCTTGCTTAGACAATTTGCTGGTAGTGATTTTGAGAACGTTTACAAAGGATTTTAAAAACTTGAAATAATTGAATATTACGCAGAGAAATACAAGACATTTAATGACACAAAAATCCAAAGTTCAATTTTTTGTAAACTAATTAAAAGAAGGGGTATGGATTTGGTGGGAAACTAACGATTTGAACTGCATAAACGCAATGAAAAACTTAACTTCAAGCTCAAGGAACATTGAGAGACTCAGAAGTAAAGAAAGGAAATTTTATAAGTTTGGACATTTACACTATGCTTAAAAGCAAATGACATTAAACAAACACTTGAAAGTTATGAATAAACAAACCAATTACATTTTTCTTGCAGGACTTTTCTTTGTGGTATTCTTAGTAATGGAATTTACTGAAATTTATGGTGACTCGGTTTGGTTCAAAGCATTTCTAATTATTCTATCCGTGACTTTTTTAATAGCCGGTATTGCCAACAGAAAGAAGAAAAACAATGACAACGAAAAGATATAAAATAAAATGAAGTACTACTACAGCAGTTTGCCAAAAAGTCGGCTGAAGTCTATCGTATGAAATTCGTAAATTTCAACTTACGTTCTTCGTTTCAAAGTAGGAGCTAATTTCTATCAATCTACCAAGCGCCAGAACATGTTACAGTGAAAAAAGTATTTTCATCTAAAATTATGTTTTAGATGGTTTGCTTCAAGTAGGTAGTCAGACGATTTTAGTGTACCTTGACAAACATTTATATTAAGGGAGTTAACATGTGAATTTACAAAATATTTACTACATTTACAACCAATTTTAAACTATGTTTTCACTTTCTGCCGTTAGCGCTCATTTAAATTAATTACAACGTGGATATAATTTTTAAAATATTTTTGACAATACATATCATAGGTGGTGCGACAGGTTTACTGACTGGGATTTTAAATATGGTCGGAAATAAAGGAGACTCAAAACATAAAATTATAGGCAAGATATTTTCAATTTCTATGCTGACAGCAGGACTTTCTTCTCTTGTGTTGTCAGTTTTACATCCAAGTCGTTTTATGTTTATGGTAGGCATCTTTACCGTTTATATGGTAGGGACAGGAAATCGCTATTTGCATTTAAGATTGCTAAACAAAAATCAAAAACCTAAAATCATAGATTGGATATTGACTATTTCAATGTTATTAGCAGGGCTTTTATTCATTGGACTTGGAACATTAAATTTGCTAAAATCAAATTTCTTCGGACTTGTTTTTGTAATGTTTGGTTTTTTAGGACTTATTTTTGTTCGACACGACTTTAAAAATTATAATGGGAAATCAGCTATTTTGAATTATTGGCTTTCTGAACATTTACAGAGAATGATAGGTGGTTTTATTGCTTCTTCAACAGCATTTTTAGTAGTCAATGCAAAATACCTACCCGAATTTATTCCTATTATTTTTTATTGGCTTTTACCAACGGTAGTTTTGACACCACTTATAATTAAATGGGCTAGAAAATATGAAGTGAAAAAGAAATAAACGAGTGCTTTCATGGGATTAGCAATATGGCGGGTTAAGTGCTACTATGATACACTTGTACAAAATTCAACATTCGTTCTTCGATTGAGCTTTAGTGCTAAAAATCCCCGCCCGAACACAAATCAGCAAAACGTTATGCGGTATAGTAGGGCGACCGAACAGACAAAATGAAACCAGTAAAAACGACAGCAGAAATATTAGCATTTAAAGCACTCAATCGAGATATTGACAAGACTTGGGCGATATGCTTATGGCTGGTTATGAAACTTAACATTAGACAATTCTTGCAGGTGAAAGTGAACCATTTAACCAATTACAAATGCAAGAGCTTTCGGACAAAGTTTTAGCGGAATTACAAATTGACTATTCGGACAAAGATCAGACAATTAAAAACTACGCTTGCTATTTCATTGACAAGTCACTCGACGGAGAACTCGACAACTTCAAAGTGCTTGACATTCTGAAAGGCATTTGTATCGAACTTGACTATGAGAAATACTTGTATGACTTCTATTCACTTTACTTTGCGAAAGACGACTTATCCTATTCAGAAAATCAATGGTATTGGGACGGAGTGACAAGATAATATTGAGAAAATAATAACGGACTTTTTCACAACTTGGAAAGCTAACTGAGTGACAGATGAAAGAACAAAGACTGCATAACAGGCGTTTGGCACAATGGCGTATCAGTTTTAAATTGAACATACGGTTTGCAACGATACACATTTTTTAGAAAAAGGAACGGATTTTCGCTTTATTCAAGATTTATTGAGATACAATAGTAGTAAACTACCGAATTATAGCCGAAAGTTAGAACAATTAGCCTTAAAATCATAAAAAGTCCATTGGATGATTTGTGATTGAAAAAAAAAGTATATCTTTACAGAAAATTATTATACCTCTAGAAAATGATGCAAATCCTAATTTTTTTAGGCAGATAAGTTACTTTTTTTATTGGGTATAAATGATGTTGGTGGTAATTTAGAAGTGTCATTGAATCAAAATTATGCTAATTATAATAATTAGAAATAAAATTGATAGATTTGACATTAAGATTATTCTACATTGAAAAATGAACTATTGAATAAATAAAAAATTGAAATAATTTACTTATTATACGTTTGTTATAATTTGGATTTGTTTTGGAGTCGTTGGTGGAATGATATCCTATAATAAAGGTAATGTCAGTTGTCTTGGATTTATGCTGGGAGTTCTTTTAGGACCCATTGGACTTTTAATTGCATTCTTTTCTTCAGATAATGATGTTGAAAAACAAAAGCGAATGGGTAACACAAAAAAATGTCCATATTGTGCAGAGTACATCAAGAACGAAGCAATATTATGTAAACATTGTGGGCAACCATTAAATTGTAGATCAGATTTTGACATTGAAAGATATAGGAAATAAATTAGTGAAACTACGGTCAACTAATACTCAGCTTCATTGAATCAGCAATTTTTCGGGATGTTTTTTCAACTTAAAATGAATGTTTCGCGGAAAGTTTTTATGTGTTTTAGCTCAAAAAACGAGTCATAACGGCCATTTTTCGACATTTGTTAAAGATTTAATAAGCACTATTACACAATAAATCCAATCCACTTCGCCTAATGTCAAACCATATGCTCTTAATAGCTTAAGTATTTTGAATTAATGTAATCGTTTATTTAAACTTTTAACTTGAAAACGCGTATAGTAAACCGTAATGGAATAAAATCGTCAAGAAAATACTCAATATATGATCAGAAAATATCAAAATAATGACCTAAATAGCATGATTCATATTTGGGAGTAAGCTTCTAAAGGCGCACATCCTTTTCTTGAATTTAATTATACGAATATGGTTAAAGAACAATTGATTAATATTTACATACCGAAAGCGGATACTAGGATATATACGCATAACAATGAAGTTTTGGGATTTATTAGTATGTTAAACAATGTATTGGCGGTTTATTTGTATGCCCAAAACACCATAGAAAAGGTATTGGAACTCAATTAATAGATTCAATTAAAAACAATTATTCAGAAATCTTAGTTAATGTTTTTGATAAAAATGTCTTAGGAAAAGTATTTTATGAAAAATATGGCTTTCAATTTATAAAAAAGTATTTGCACGAGGAAAGTCAATCTGAAATGTTAAGACTTCAATATATTGCTCGCTAATTTATTCCAACTGATATCAACTAAATATTGTGCCGTGCTAAAAACAGTTTTCGAGAATGCTGCTATTGCTTAATATATAATAATGCTTTCATTTTTTTGTACATTTACAAGACCATTCGTTATCAATCGCCACCATTGACGCCAAGTCTGAAAACATTAACAGCAACCCGTTATAATCACAATACAAAAATGAAAATCGTAAGAAAAATCAATTTAAACGAAAATGAAAAACAAAAAATCTTTGAGTTGTGGAATAACGAATATCCTGAAAACTTGCATATAATTTTGTTGCAGATTTTGAAAATTATTTGAAACAACTAACCCAACAAATCCATTATTTATTATTAGACGAACATGATGAAATAAATGGTTGGGCAACAACATTTACAAGAGATAACGAAAATTGGTTTGCTATCATCGTTTCTGGAAAAATTCATAGTAAAGGTTTTGGGACTAAATTACTAAACGAGCTAAAAAACAATGAACATACATTAAATGGCTGGGTAATCGACCATAACACGGACAAAAAATTGAACGGTAAATTATATAATTCTCCTTTGAATTTTTATCTTAAAAACGGATTTAAAAGGTTGCCTGACATAAGGCTTGAACTCGAATTCATATCAGCAGTAAAAATTTCATGGTCAAAATAATACATGATTAAATATTTTTAATTATGAAGTAATAAGTTTGTTTTACTGAATAAGTGGTTTTCCAAAATGGGAGGTTAAGCGGCTTATTTATTAAAATTTTTAATGTTGACCATTAAGGCCGTATAACGATTATAAGTTTGTACAATTTATCTTCCACAATGCAATGCGCTAAACCGTTTGAATCAGCTCAAATTGCAAGAATCTAATCCATCAAAAAGCCTTAGCGATTAGTCATCATGTGCATTCATATATAGTACTTCATAATGTTTAAATACGTTGGATTAACATTTTTATAGATTTTTATTAATGTTATCGAACTGTAAAATATGTGCTATAAAATACTTTTTTTAAAATTAAAGAGTTAATATTGCTTTCTGATTGAGTAATTTAATTGATCGGCAACGTCAAAATTATAATTCATGTACAGAGTTTATGTATGGATTTTTATTGTATTTTTTATATCGGGTTATCTATCTAGCCAGACCACCGTCGCAAAACAGGACTCTAAACCAAATACTACAAAGTCGGCTACAAAAAGTAAATCAACAAAGGCTAAAACCAATAACCAGGATGCAATTAAATCGACGGAGCAAAGCAAAATAATTAAAAGCAATATTGAGCCGTCACAGCAAGTTGAAAGTACAATTTTAACCCAATTTAACTCTCCTGCTAATGAAATCCAAGAAAACAATAAATTAAGCTCGGTAACAGAGGTAAAACAAACTTCTGCTGTTCCCATTCATCTTGTGCAAAATGTTCCTGTAGAACCTATGCCGGTTTCTGAAAGTAAGCGAAAAAAAATAATTGAAGAAGCAGAAAAGTATTTAGGCAAGCCTTATCGAAGCAAGGTTGGGAACATGATTTTCGATTGTTCGGGTTATGTAAAATTTTTAATGTCAAAAATCGAAAAGAATGTGACACGAAGTTCGGTTTCTCAAATCCACGATGGTAAACGCGTTACGAATATTAAAGATGCTAAGCCCGGAGATATATTAGTGTTTAAGGGTAGGAGTGTTCGGAATAATCGACCGGGACATGTCGGTATTTTACATCATTGGAGCAATGATACATTATACTTCATACATTCATCTACGAGTAGAGGCATCCGGATTGATCATTTGTTCGACCCATATTATGCCAAGCGTTTTTTACAAATAAGGAATGTTATCGGAGACGATTAAGCAGTAGCTGTTTCGACCCATTTTGCATATTCCTCATTTGCTTCAACCTCCCATTGCAAGATAGCCGGTATTTCATAAGGATGTATATTTTGGATAAAGTTTGCTAAGTCCTCCTTTCGGGAAATGGAGGTCTTCATAATGGCAATTTGTTCTGTTTCATTATGATAATTGCCATTCCACATATAAATACTTTGAGAAGGTAAGATATTACCACAAGCGATTAATTTATGATTAAGACATTGTAGAATCATTTCTGAGGCTTCGTCAGCATTCGGAAACGTAACGTATGTGATACAGATTTTCATGATAAACAATTACATCGCTAAGATTTCAGCCATTTTAATCAACTCTTTATTGAGTGGTTTCTTTTTATGAATTGCGTCATGAAATGGTGTAAACGTTATTTTGTCATTTATCAACCCAATGGCAACGCCTTTTTCATCGCGCATTAACGCTTGGACAGCAGAATGACCCATTCTGGATGCAAGTACTCGATCCATTGCTGTAGGCGAACCTCCTCTTTGTAAATGGCCCATTACGGATACCCTTACATCAAATTGTGGATTGAGTATTTGAATTTGCTTAGCTATTTCATTGGCATCGCCATTTTTATTTCCTTCAGCGACGATAACAAGATTAAAAAGTTTCTGTCTTTTAGCTGATTTTTGCAAGGATTCGGATAGTTCTTCCACACTGATATCTCTTTCAGGAAGAAAAATTGCACCTGCACCACTGCCAATACCTGTATGCAAGGCAATAAATCCGGAATGTCTGCCCATCACCTCAATAAAAAATATGCGATTGTGAGAGTCTGCAGTATCTCTGATTTTATCGACTGCATCTATAACAGTGTTGATAGCCGTATCAAAACCGATGCTGTAGTCAGTGCCATAGATATCATTGTCAATGGTTCCTGGTATCCCTACGATAGGAAAATCAAATTCCTCCATAAATTGAAGACCACCAGCATAAGTGCCATTGCCTCCTATGACTACTAATCCGTCGATATCGTTTGCTACTAGATTGTCATAAGCCAATTTACGGCCAGCTTTCATCATGAAATTTTCGCTGCGTGCAGTTTTGAGGATTGTTCCGCCTCGCTGGATGATATTTCCGACGTCTCTCGCTTCCAGCCTATGAATATCCCCTTTGATAAGGCCTTCAAAGCCTCTTGTAACTCCATAGACGTGCAAATCATGATAAACACACGTTCTTACTACGGATCGTATAGCGGCATTCATGCCGGGAGCATCACCACCAGAGGTTAATACTGCTATTCTCTTTATATTACTCATTTAGTTGTCGTTAATTTGTGATATTCAATCAAAGCGTATATCGGTTTTTGTACTATTTTACCTGTTTTGATTTTCTGCTTATTTAAAATATGAAGCAGATGATCTTTGTTTGCATATGCTACCGATCCTGTAAATGAAACCGGCAATTGATAGATTTGCCACAAAGGTAAAATTCTTGCCTGAATAAATTGCATAAATACTTGTTCTAATAAAGCATCTTTCCATGAGTGGTTAATATCGGCTAAGAAGGTCGCAAATCCAGCAAGATAGTCACTACCTAGTCTTTGTTTGTATAACGCTTCTAATAAATCATCTTTTTTAAGTGCATATTTTGCTTCAAAAAGTTTAGATAAGGATTTGGGCATCAAACCATAAAAATATGCTCTGATGAGTTCTTTTCCTATACTAACTCCACCTCCTTCGTCCCCTAATATATATCCGAGTGATGGATATTGAAAAGTGATACTTCCATGTTGATAAAGACCAGCATTAGATCCGGTTCCTAGTATAGCTATGATTCCTTCGTTTTTACCTATAATGCCTCGTGCAGCACCTACTAAGTCACTTGATATATGGATTTTGCCATCAGTACCGCATGCTTTCAATAAGTTTTCAATTTTTGAAACGGCATTAGGATTTGCAACTCCAGCACCATAGTAGTAGATATTTTTTGCTGCTGCTATACTTTGAAGAAGCTCATTGCTAAAAACACGATAGTCTAATGTACTTTGTGTGATTGGATTCATTCCAGGAGTTTGAAAATGAAATTCTTGTGCATTTTCATCTAAAAATACCCAATCTGTTTTTGTCGATCCGCTGTCAACGATTAATTTCATTGGAAATGCGCGTTATTTGATAGCAAAGATACAAATTTACATAAGTTATAAGCATACAATTCAATTATGGAATAACATAATTTTGAAATTACATACATTTATAAATTTCAATTTTTAAATGTAGAATTTTATGAATGAAATTATCTTTAGATGCAGTGTAGCAGCTGATTACTGCCATAGATGTATTAACAAAAATCTTTTATTGACGTTGATTTTTACTACGAAATTTCCATGATTTCTAAAACCAATTTTGTAGTAGCCAGCCGAAGATTTCCATCAAATCGGTATAGATCAGGAAAGTCAGTAAATTATTTTTGGGACATCGCAATAAGCTCATTACACATTATTACCTTTCCAATATTTTTTAAAACTGCCGAATTATATTCCGCTTTATTTGCAAACGTTCGAAACTATTTTCTAACTCTTCCACGACAACTAAACGAATGGAGTCGGTAATTTTTTATGAAAAATAAAAAATATCTTTATGTGTAATAGGTAGAAAAAATTATAACAAATTGAAGTAATATGTAAGATTAAAAATTAGTGGCCCCAACAGGAATCGAACCTGTATCAAAAGTTTAGGAAACTTCTATTCTATCCGTTGAACTATGGGACCATATTCAAATTAAAGGACTGCAAAATTATAAAATAGGAAAGAAATTTTATTAAAATATTTAAAAAACATTCCAGCTTTGTATTTTGTTTTCATCTTATAAAAACGGATAAATTTGTTAGCTCGTCAAGTAAAAGCACATCTCCCGACCACTTGGGGTGATTTCGATTTGTATGCCTATGCAGTAAATCATGAGGAAATGCAACCGCATTTGGCATTAGTTCATAAAGATATGAATCCCGATTCTACTGTTCCTGTTCGTATTCATTCTGAATGTCTTACAGGTGATTTATTGGGCTCATTACGGTGTGATTGTGGTGAGCAATTTGAAGCATCTATGAGGTATATTAGCAAACATGCGGGAGTACTGATTTATTTGAGACAAGAGGGACGTGGTATTGGGCTAATAAATAAATTAGACGCATATAATCTACAAGATAGTGGATTAAATACCATTGAAGCCAATATCCATCTTGGTTTTGAGCCAGATGAGCGTGATTTTAATATTGCGACTACGATCTTAAAAGATCTGGGTATCCGTGCAATCGATTTAATAACCAATAATCCAGAAAAAATAGCCGCAATTGACAATTCGGATATAATCTTACATCAACGTATTCCTATTATTATCCCTTCCAAGCACGAAAACGAAAATTATCTAAAGGTTAAAGCAGAAGAAATGGGACATTTATTGTCCAAGTAAGTTAGGGATTTTATAATTTGGTAAGTTGTATGGATAAAAATCATTTTGATATTTGCATTGTAGGGCAGGGGATTGCTGGTACTTTACTTGGCCATTTTCTGGAATCCTATGGTTATAAAGTTTTGATAATTGATAACCATCATCAGCACGCTTCTTCAATGGTTGCAGCTGGTATTGTAAACCCTATAACCGGTAGAAGGTTTGTAAAAAGTTGGCGAATCGATGATTTTTTACCAGCGGCGTTAGAAGTTTATAATGAAGTTGCCACAAAACTTAGTATAAGGCCATATACGTTATCTAATGTCATACGAACTTTGGAAACAACCAATGATGAAAATAATTGGCTTTCGCGAACTACAGATGCATTATATGAGCATTATATCGTCGAAGATGCGGATACTTCTGAATTTGAAGGATTTGTAAATACACCTTTGGCCTATGGTGAAATTTCGGGTGCTTTTCATGTCCATTTCGCTAATATATTGAAAGGATACAGAGACTATTGGGATGCGCAAGGTGCGTATTTAGATGCTTATTTAAATTATGATGATTTGATCATTTTAGATAATGCATTTCGTTATAAGGATTTTAAATTTGAAAAGATTGTATTTTGTGAAGGCTTTCAAGGAAAGTCTAATCCTTATTTTGAAAAACTAAATATTCAACCGGCAAAAGGCGAAGTACTTTTTGTTCGCATAGAAGGTGCAAAGTTTAAAAAAATATATAAGGACAATATATTTTTAGTGCATCAGTACGACGATGTTTATTGGGTAGGCTCTGGATACGAATGGGATTTTGAATCGGATGCGCCAACGGAAAATGCACGAGTAATCATCGAAAGCGAACTACAGCGCATACTGAAAGTTCCTTATCAAGTTGTTGATCACATTGCAGGTGTTCGCCCGTCGACAGGAAACAGAAGGCCATTGATGAGGCATCATGAGCAATATCCAGGAATGTATCTTTTTAACGGATTGGGCACAAAAGGGGCAAGTTTAGCTCCATTTTTTGCGCGACAATTTGCGCGATATATCGCTGAAGGCAATCCTGAAGACTTGTCCTACTAATTAAATTTATAGTATCTGCGATCGGTCAGACTTCTCAAAAACGCTTCCAAATCACGCTTTTCTTGTTCGGTCAGATTAAGTGGTTTGCTCAGATCTATATCAATATTGATCGGGTTTGCAACTACTTTAAATGGATCGCTGTAATAATCGATAACTTCCCTCAAGGTTTTAAAACTACCATCATGCATATAAGGTGCTGTGATGGCCACATTGCGCAAGCCAGGAGTTTTAAACTTGCCTAGGTCTTCTTTGTTATTTGTGATTTCATAGCGACCTTTATCGGTATATTTTTCTTCGTCATAAAGACCGATGTTTTTAAAATCATCGTCTGTAAAATCAGGACCAAAATGACAATTAAAGCACTTGGCACGATCGCTCATGAATATTGTTCTACCTCTGATTGCTGCCGGACTCATATTGTTTGGTTTATTTTGCATCCATGCGTCAAATTCCGTATTGGCAGTTTCTAGCGTTGCTTCATAACTGACGATGGCATCGGCCACATTCTCCGCATTGGGTAAAGCGTTGTAAAGTCGTAAAAAAGCTTTTGAATAAAAATCGTTTTTTACTAATCGTTCAATGGCAGCATCATATGCAAGGTCCATCTCCATTGGGTCTTCAATAGGAAAGTGAACTTGTTCATGAATTGTTTTAGCGCGGCCATCATAAAAGAATATACTTCGATCTGCTATGTTCATAACGGTTGGAGCATTTCGACGGCCAAGTTTGCCATTTATTCCCGAGCTGATCGCTACAGAATCAGCAAAAGCAAATTCAGGTTTATGGCAAGAAGCACAACTGATAGTACTATCGCGGGACAAAATCGGGTCAAAAAATAGTTTTTCGCCTAATTTAGCTTTGCTTTCAGGAAGTGGAATCTGAGTTAATGTAATAAAACCGAAAAAAATTATCGCAATAACTTTAATATACATGATGTAGCGAATCTTTTTTTAAAAGTACAAAGGTATTAAAATTGAGCATACCTTACCTTTAATAAGGTCGTAATTGTTACTTAAGTTACTTATAACAGAGATACGCTTCTATGTGTGCAACTCATTATAGTCAATTTGAGTTTATCTTAAGATGTGTTTGAATATATTTGTAATTCAAACTATGAATTGTTTAATAGTTTTTTAATTTTGCTTTAAATTTGTATTTATGTCTGAAGAAGTTAATATTGAAAAAGTAAAGTGTTTGATTATTGGTTCGGGACCTGCGGGTTATACAGCTGCCATTTATGCATCTCGAGCTAATTTGTCACCGCTACTTTTTACTGGAGTCGAGCCTGGAGGTCAATTAACCATTACGAATGAAGTCGAAAATTTTCCGGGCTATCCAGATGGAATTATGGGGCCAGAAATGATGGAAGATTTAAGAAAACAAGCTGAGCGATTTGGCACGGAAGTTCGTTATGAAGTGATAAGTAAGGTAGATTTTTCAGGACCGGTGCATAAAGTATGGACGGAGTCTGGAGAAGAAATTCATGCAGACGCTGTCATAATATCTACTGGAGCAAGTGCAAAATGGTTAGGTATTGAGTCTGAACAGCGATTTATGAACAAAGGTGTTTCTGCTTGTGCAGTTTGTGATGGTTTCTTTTTTAGAGGTCAGGAAGTCGCTATCGTCGGTGGTGGCGATTCAGCTGCTGAGGAAGCTACCTACTTAGCTAAGATGTGTTCAAAAGTACATTTATTAGTTAGGCGAGCTGAACTCCGCGCTTCCAAAATTATGCAGGAACGCGTTTTGAGAACACCAAATCTTGAAGTTCATTGGAATACCGAAGTCGAAGAAATTTTGGGTTCGGATGGTGTAGAAGGTATCAGAGTGATTAATAATAAGTCGAATGAAACATCTATACTTCCGGTTACAGGCTTTTTTGTAGCTATTGGGCATAAGCCAAATACAGAAATTTTTGAAGGCTGGTTGGATATGGATGAAAACAAATATATAAAGACCGTTCCTGGTCGTTCATTTACGAATGTGGAAGGAGTATTTGCATGTGGTGACGCACAGGATCATATATATAGACAAGCCGTTACAGCTGCGGGTTCTGGTTGTATGGCTGCATTAGATGCAGAGCGTTATTTGGCAGATAATGGGATTATTTAACGATTTTAAAAAAAATATAAAAGATGTCTATTAGTAGATTTAGGCCTGGTGTATTGTTTGGTGATGAGGTAACTGAATTATTAACGTATGCCAATGAAAATAATTTTGCTTTACCTGCTGTCAATGTGATAGGCACGAATACTGTCAACGGTGCAATCGAAGCCGCTAAAGCTGTTAATTCACCGATTATTATTCAGTTTAGTAATGGTGGTGCTGCTTTTTTTGCTGGTAAAGGTATGAGCAATGAGCATCAAAAAGCCGCGATAGTAGGTGGAATATCAGGTGCACTACATGTTCATAATGTGGCTAAAGCCTATGGTGTTCCTGTTATCCTTCATACGGATCACTGTGCTAAAAATTTATTGCCATGGATTGATGGTTTGCTGGAAGCGAGTGAGATGCATTTTGAATCCAAAGGACATCCTTTATTTTCAAGTCACATGTTGGACTTGTCCGAAGAGCCAATTCATGAAAATATTCAAATTTCTGCCGATTATTTGACAAGGATGAAAGCAATGGGTATGACGCTTGAGATCGAACTCGGTGTTACCGGTGGCGAAGAAGATGGAGTTGATAACTCTGGTATAGAAAGCCATAAACTTTATTCTCAGCCTGAAGATGTAGCTTACGCTTACGAGGCGCTTACTAAGATAAGTGAAAAGTTTACTGTAGCGGCCGCTTTCGGTAATGTACATGGAGTATATAAACCAGGAAATGTAAAACTTGAACCGATTATCCTTAAAAATAGTCAGGAATACATAGTCAATAAGTTTGCTACAAAACACAATCCTGTCAATTTTGTATTCCATGGCGGTTCAGGAAGCAGCAAAGAGGAAATCCGAGAGGCTATTGAATATGGTGTAATTAAGATGAATATCGATACCGACACACAATGGGCTTTTTGGGATGGTGTTAGAGGCTATTATGAGCAAAATAAAGCCTTCCTTCAAGGACAAATCGGAAATCCAAATGGGGATGATAAACCTAATAAAAAATATTATGATCCACGCGTTTGGCTGAGAAGTGCTGAAGTAACTTTTATGAATCGTCTCAAAGAAGCGTTCGAAGATCTCAACTGTATCAATCGAAATGCATAAAATTTAAAAAAGCAGATGTAAAAAACATCTGCTTTTTTTTTTGCTTAAACGCAATTAAACCCTAAAAAATACCGAAGGCAATTGTTCCTTTTATTCAGGTTATAGTGCTCAAAAGTTATTGTATAAATCGGAATTACGATTTATTCGCCTAAGGTTAAAATTTATAAATAGTAAATGAATTTCGTTGCTTTTACTTTCTCAACTCGATATCTCGCAGGCTTTCCATTCGATTGCGCGTGATAAAGTCATTGACCGTTTCAAAATGTTCGATAACGCGTTTGTCTTTAAATTCAAATACTTTTTCGGCGATACCTTGCATGAAGTCCCTGTCGTGTGATACTAAGATCAACGTTCCATCAAATGCGAGTAGGGCTTCTTTAAGAACGTCTTTGGAACGAAGGTCGAGGTGATTGGTAGGTTCGTCTAAAATGAGTAAATTAACAGGCTCTAAGAGGAGTTTGATCATGGCGAGCCGCGTTCGCTCACCTCCTGACAAATTCTTAACTTTTTTGTCTATGTCATCACCGGAAAACATAAATGCTCCTAAAATATTTTTAATTTGCGTACGGATTTCACCTTCGGCAACTTCGTCAATCGTTTCAAATACCGACAATTCTGGATTGAGCAACGAGGCCTGATTTTGGGCAAAATAACCGATTTTTACATTATGACCTAGCTGGCATTTACCTTCAAATGGGATTTGACCCATGATAGCTTTTATTAAAGTGGATTTACCTTCACCATTCTTACCTAAGAATGCAACTTTCTGTCCGCGTTCGATTGTTATATTAGCATCCTTGAAGATAACTTTGTCATCATAACTTTTAGAAAGTTGCTCTACGATGACGGGATAATCTCCCGAACGAGGTGCAGGCGGAAATTTTAATTTAAGTGATGACGTGTCAATTTCGTCAATCTCTATGATTTCCATTTTCTCCAGCATTCGCTCTACTGAGTTGACCTGGTTTGCTTTAGAATAAGTACCACGGAATCTTTCAATAAATTCCTTGCTTTCGGCAATGGTTTTTTGTTGTTCTTTATAGGCTTTGATTTGCGCTGTTCTACGCTCTTCTCTCAATTGTAGATTGTGACTATAATTAGCTTTATAATCATAAATCCTACCCATGGTTACTTCAATGGTTCGGTTTGTGATATTGTCGATAAAGGTTTTATCGTGTGAAATAACGATTACCGCTTTTGCCTTCGTCGTCAGGAAGTTTTCTAACCATACTACGGATTCGATATCTATATGATTGGTCGGCTCGTCGAGAAGGATTAAATCTGGGTTTTTAAGCAATATTTTAGCCAATTCGATACGCATCCTCCAGCCACCGCTAAATTCTGAAGTTGGTCTTGTGAAATCCTCCCGTTTAAATCCGAGACCAAACAAGGTCTTTTCTATTTCTTCATCGTAATTGATATCTTCCAGAGAATAGAATTTTTCACCTAACTCGGATGATTCCTCAATGATTTTCATATATTCATTAGATTCGTAGTCTGTTCTAGTTTCGAGTTCATGATTGAGGAAGTCCATCCTTTCTTTGATTCTGAGGACGTCGTCAAATGCTTTCATGGTTTCTTCAAAGACAGTACAGGAATCTTCTGTAAGCAAATGCTGTGGAAGATAGGCGATTACGCTATTGCCATCTTTGCGTACATGACCACGCGTCGGCTTGTTTAAACCTGCTATAATCTTCATCATGGTGGACTTTCCCGCTCCATTTTTACCCATTAAAGCGATTTTATCATCGTCATTAATGACAAAAGATACTTCACTAAACAATGTTTTACCGCTAAACTCAACGGTTAGTCCTTCTACAGAAATCATATCATTTTTTTACTTTGGCGCGCAAAAATATAAAAATAATTTCGATATAAAAATTTGAATGATCGTAGTTACTAAATCAAAAGTTAAAATTTCCAATTGGATGGGGAGACTTAGTCTGATATGAAATGTATAAGTTCATGAAGGTTCATAAGCGTATGGTATGATGTGAAGTTAAATGGTTACAAATAATTGATAACAAAATCGTTGGGCTTGACCCAGGTACAATAAATGTTCGTCTTGGATTGAGCCCTTAATTATAAAAATAAAAAAAAACAGCACATTTGTATTTTGTTAGTGAAAGATATGCAAATTACATATGTATATTATTGTACATTTGTACCGAATTTTTATATCTATTTTTATAAACCGTTTAATATGTCCAAATTGAATCTTGTCGTCCTCATAGGAGGGAAATCTCCAGAACACAATATATCTTTAATTTCTGGTCAAAGCGTTATCCGTTCATTGGATAAAGAAAAATATGCAATTACGATTGTAGGTATAGATAAAAATGGTCAATGGTGGCGTCAGGATAATACGGAATATTTATCAGATAGTACAAATCCGGCACTTATCAAATTACTTCCGTCAAATGAGCCATTACTTCTAACGACGGATGGTACTTCTTGCTGGCTTACGAATGCTTCAAATATGGAAAGACTACAAAAAGTAGATGTCGTATTTCCTGTTTTACATGGTGCCAATGGTGAAGATGGAGTAATTCAGGGATATTTCAGAGCCAATAATGTTGCTTTTGTCGGTGTAGATGTCATGGCATCAGCAGTAGGTATGGACAAAGATTTAGCAAAACGGATATGGCGAGATGCAGGTATTCCTATAGCAGATTTTGAAATCGTCGATTTGAGTAATAAATCCAAAATAGCATACAATAGTTTCGTAGATAAATTGGGCTTGCCGCTCTTTGTAAAACCTGCAAATGCCGGTTCGTCAGTCGGTGTAAGTAAAGTGACCAATGCAGATGAATTTTATGCTGCTATTGAGGAAGCATTTAAATTTGACAGAAAAGTACTTATAGAAGAAGCTATATCAGGAATCGAAGTTGAATGTGCGGTTTTAGGCAATGAATTTCCGGAAGCTTCTGTAGTTGGTGCGATTATTCCTACAGAAGTGTTTTATTCATATGAGGCAAAATATATATCAGATTCTGGTGCCAAACTAGTTATTCCTGCTGATATTTCAGAATCTGTAAGCGATCAAATAAGAAATACGGCCTTAAAAGCATTTAGAGCAATCGGTGGTGAAGGACTCTCAAGAGTGGACTTTTTTCTTAGACCGGATCAAAAGATTGTGCTCAATGAAATTAATACCTTACCCGGTTTTACCAGTATCAGTATGTATCCAAAACTTTGGGAGGCAACGGGCGTGTCTTATCCTGAATTATTGGACAGACTGATTCAGTTAGGTATAGAAAGACATCGTCAAATACAGGCATTGCAGACGACCCATTAGAAGAATCAAAAGAATAAACATTACTAAATGGCATTACGATTAATTCATAAGTTCCGTATCAGGAATTTGAGCAATAACCGTGTATCTGTCGCCTTTGTTGTGTAGAACCGTTTGCCAAAGCACGATAGGTTTGACTTTAAAAAGGTAATTAGCATCCATCTCATCGACAATCCAAGCTTGATCTTCTAATTCCTCATCCAGTTGGCCTTCACTCCAACCACTGTAACCCAGAAAGAATTTAATATTGTTATCTTTAATCACGCCATTTTCCATGAGGAAACCTAACTTTTCAAAATCTCCGCCCCAAAATACGCCTTGAGAAACTTCAATCGAACCATCCAGCATATCACCGACATTATGTAGGAAAAACAGCGAATCCGTTTCTACTGGACCACCGATAAAGACTTGGGCTTTTGATTCAGGGAAATCCGGAATCAAGTCATTGATTTTTACATGTACCGGCTTTGTAAGGGTTAAGCCTGTCGTGCCTAAATCATGATGTTCGCATATTAAAACGACGGATCTCTTAAAATTAGAATCTATCAAAAAAGGCTCAGCTATGAGGATTTTTCCTGCTTTTATTTCCATGAAATATTTATAATGCTTCTGTTTGTGCCTCTTTATAAATTTTTTTAATCAAACCTGAAAGCACTTTTCCGGTTCCGCCAACTTCTTTAAAATTTGTAATGCCATCTGAAGCCATTTTTTCGATGGTTTGTGTCCATTTTACAGAACCTGTCAATTGACTTATTAAGTTATCTTTGATTTTGTCAGGATTTGTTTCAGGTAACCCTGTTACATTTTGATATACAGGGCATTTTGGGGTGTTGAAGGTTGTATTCAAAATGGCTTCAGCAAGAGATTGCTTGGCAGGTTCCATCAATGGGCTGTGGAAAGCGCCACCTACTTCCAATTGTAAAGCTCTTTTTGCTCCTGCTTCCTGAAGTTTAACCATCGCTGTTTTTACACCATCCATTGAGCCGGAGATGACTAATTGGCCTGGACAATTATAATTTGCAGGGGTTACTACTTCATTGACGGTAGCACAAACTTCTTCGACTTTAGCATCATCTAATCCCAAAATCGCAGCCATTGTACCCGGAGTAGCTTCGCATGCTTCCTGCATTGCCATAGCACGAGCATATACCAATTTAAGTCCGTCTTCAAAAGATAGTGTACCATTTGCTACTAAAGCTGAAAATTCTCCTAACGAATGACCGGCAACCGCATTGGGTTCAAATTCGGATTTTGAAGCGAGTGTAGCTATAGCATGTACAAAAAGTGCTGGTTGAGTGACTTTAGTTTGTTTTAACTCTTCGGCACTGCCATGAAACATGATTTCTGATAATTTATAACCTAGGATCTTATCTGCCTGTTCAAATATAAGGCGGGCAGCTTCGGATTGTTCATATAAGTCCTTGCCCATACCTTCAAACTGTGCTCCTTGACCCGGAAATACGAATGCTGTCATAATGTATCGATTTTTATATATAATTTATTTAAGTTTTGATGTAATTAAACTTAGAAATTCATTGCGTGTTTCGTTGTTTTTAAATTCACCTTTAAATGCGGATGTGGTCGTCACTGAATTTTGTTTTTGTACCCCACGCATCATCATACACATGTGTGCAGCTTCTATAACGACAGCTACACCATGTGGTTTTAAATAGGTGTCAATCGCTTCTAAAATTTCATGTGTTAGTCTTTCCTGAACTTGAAGTCTTCTGGCAAAAACATCGACAACACGAGGTATTTTGCTCAATCCTACAACATAACCATTTGGAATATAGGCGATATGCGCTTTGCCATAAAACGGAAGCAGATGATGTTCGCAGAGTGAATACAGTTCGATATCTTTTACAACGACCATTTCACTATAATCCTCTTTAAAAAGTGCAGATTTAAGTATTTCACCTGCATCAAGATTATATCCCTGTGTTAAATATTGAATCGCTTTTGCTGCACGTTCTGGTGTCTTTAAAAGACCTTCCCTCGATTTGTCTTCACCGATGGAATCAATAATACCGGCATAAAGTTCGGCTACATGATCTGTCGTATCTTCGTTATATATTTCGTTTTTCTTATATGCCATAACTTAAATTAATGTCTAAAGCAGCGATGTCCAAAAACAGTCAGCTTGTAAAAAAATATGCATGTATTTAAATATTAACTTCATAGCTTCGTTAAATGTTTCCATACCTTAAGAAATTAATATTAATTATCTGTTCAATAATACAATATCATTAAAAAGGTTTTACACATCTATCTTTAGCTGAAAATATATATTATTATAGATTTCCCAATCGCTTCAATTCCTCCTCAAGGATTTTTACACGTTCCAATCCATCAGCCAATTTTGCTTTTTCTTTATCAACAACGGTGGCCGGTGCACCGGAAACAAATCGTTCGTTATTGAGCTTAGCCTCTACCGATTTTACAAAACCTATTTGATACTCAAGTTCTCTAGTTTTTTCTTCGATAACTTTTTCTGTATCAATTTCCTTTTGCATTAAGACAATACACTTTTCAGTGCCCGAAATAAAAGCTGCTCCTGCAATATTTTCGTCTGTTGTGATGGTAATTGTATTAAGGTTGGCTAATTTGGTACAAAGTTCTGTCCATCCTTCAAAAGATATCAAAGCATTTGCGCGTTCTGACTTTAAGAGCACCACATCTAAGGCTTCCGCATTTTTAATACTGTTTTTATTGCGTATATCTCTGATGTTTGTAATAATGTCTTTTGCTTGTTCAACACGGTCTAATAAAACGGAATCAAAAGGAGCCGGTTGAGGGTACTGACTTAACATACAATCTTCGCCTTCACTTCGATGTTTAAGTAAATGCCAAACCTCTTCTGTTATAAAAGGCATGATAGGATGCAAAAGTGAAGTAATTCTACTAAAGATATCAATAGAATTTTCTTTTGTTTGGATATCTATTTTTTCGCCAAACGGTGGTTTAACCATTTCGAGATACCATGAACAGAAGTCATTCCAAACAAAACTGTAAATACTCATGACTGCTTCAGAAATTCTGAATTCTTCAAAATTCTTTTGAATATCACCTGCTAAAGCGTTGATTTTGTTGCTGATCCAGTTGTAAGCCAATTGATTTCCAGCATTTGCTGTACCCGTATGGTCCACATCCCAACTATCCACCAGTCTAAGTGCATTCCAAATTTTATTGCTGAAATTTCGTCCCTGCTCGACGAGTTTCTCGTCAAATAATAAGTCACCACCTGCTGGTGAACAAGACATTAGTCCAAAACGTACGCCGTCTGCACCGTACGTATCTATTAATTTTAAAGCATCCGGGCTGTTGCCCAATGATTTGGACATCTTACGACGCAATTTGTCACGTACCATTCCGGTAAAATAAACCTGATTAAATGGTCGTTTTTCTTCCCATTCGTATCCGGCCATGATCATTCGTGCTACCCATAAGAAGATAATATCCCAACCTGTAACCAGTACAGAAGTAGGGTAGTAATAGTCGAGTTCTTTACGGTCATTGAAGCCATCAAAAACTGATATTGGCCACAGCCATGAAGAAAACCATGTATCAAGAACATCTTCATCTTGTCTTAGGTTTTCTAAAGCTATATCAGGAAATTTTAGCTTTGCTTGTTCGAATGCTTCTTCAAACGTTTCTGCAACAAAAATTTCATCATTATAATAATATGCTGGTATGCGATGTCCCCACCACAATTGTCTAGATATACACCAATCTTTGATGTTTTCCATCCAATATCGGTATGTGTTTTTCTGGTTTTTAGGGAAGAACTCAACTTCATCTTTTAAAACCGCATCCAATGCCGGACCAGCTAAGGACTTCATATCGACATACCATTGAAGGGAAAGTCTAGGTTCAATGACGCAATTGGTTCGTTCTGAACGACCTACATTGTTTTGGTAGTCCTCAATTTTAAGAATATGTCCGGCTGCGTCCAAGTCTTTAGCAAATTTTTTACGAACAATAAATCGGTCTTCATTCAGATATATCGTCGCTTCAGTACTCATCGAACCGTCTTCATTAAATACGTCTATTATGTCCAGATTGTGTCTTAGGCCAATTTCGTAGTCATTGACATCATGAGCCGGAGTAACCTTGAGCGCACCAGTACCAAATTCCATATCTACATATTCATCCATGATGATTGGAATTTCTCTACCTATAATGGGTACGATAACTTTTTTACCTGCTAAATGCGTATATCTAGGATCCTCTGGATGAACAGCAACAGCTGAATCGCCCGGAATCGTCTCAGGTCGGGTTGTTGCAATGGTAAGAAATTCATCAGTGTCGGCTATTTGATACTTTACATGATAAAGTTTGGATTGTTCCATTGAATAAAGTACCTCCTCATTAGAAAGTACAGTTTTGGCTTCCGGATCCCAGTTAATCATGCGTTTACCACGATAGAGTTTGTTTTTCTTATAAAGATCTACAAAAACCTTAATAACGGCCGATGACCTTTCTTTGTCCATCGTAAAGGCAGTTCTGTCCCAATCACATGATGCCCCGAGTTTTTTAAGTTGTTCCAGTATGATACCACCATATTTTTCTTTCCACTCCCATGCATATTCCAAGAATTGTTCACGTGTTAGGTCTCCTTTTTTGATGCCTTTTTCGCGAAGCATTTGAACGACCTTTGCTTCAGTAGCTATGGATGCGTGATCGGTACCTGGAACCCAACAAGCGTTTTTGCCCTCCATTCTTGCTTTACGGATAAGTATATCCTGAATGGTGTTGTTGAGCATATGTCCCATGTGGAGAATACCGGTAACATTGGGTGGTGGAATAACGATACTAAATGCTTCTCTTTCGTCCGGCTCTGAATGAAAATATTTTTGGTTTGTCCAATACTCGTACCATTTATTTTCTACTTCTGCCGGGTTATATCTGGATGAAATCATATAATAATTGTAAAAATTCTGAATTTAAAAAATGTGGGTAAATATTAATATCTAAGTTTGTAAACTTCCGTTGTACCTGATTTATATAAAAATACAATTACAAAATTGCCATAGTCATCATCAGCAAAAATAGAGTTAAAGACTTCTTTTTCAGCGAGGGTATTAGTAATGGCAGGAATTGTGTTTTGATGACCTACCATTAAAATTCGATTTAACTCATCATTGCTTTTTACGTTGTTGATGACATCTTTCAGAGATTTGTTGTCATAAGGTATTAGATTCATAGCCTTAATGTCAGCGATTGAATCAGCGGTATACATCGTACGCAATGTCATCGTCGTATAAATAGCATCAACTCTTGTTCCTTTAAGGATGTCTGCTAATTTGGTCGCCCTTAATAAACCTGCTTCAGTCAAAGGAGGATTATCCTTTATTAATGTATCTTTCTCAGCATGACGAACGAGATAAAACACTTTGGAAAGGCTATCGCTATTTAATAAAATGGATAATCCATCATTGAGTAATATGCTGTCCGAGTGGATAGCTAAAATCTCTTTTCCGTTATAGTCTATTGTCATGGGTGGATCGTTTTTACAGGATATAAAATTAATCGCAATAAGCATGCTTACGATAAAGAGATATTTACGAGTCTTTAAATTTGTAAGCTGCTGTTTTTCATTATTGTGAATTGTCCATTTAATCATATAGTTATTTGGTATTATTTATACAAAATTACATGGGATGTTTTCGTAACAATTATCATTTTTTTTTAAAATTTTAATCTGGGGTACAAAGATATAAAAAAGCAGTATCATTCAGATGATTTTAGATCTGAAATAAGTTTTAAATCCTGCACACTAAAAATTCTAATCTATGAGTCGTTTATAAATTTCAAGGATTGAAGTTACTTTATAATTTAGTCGTGAAGGGTTATTTTATATAATTCGGTAATTTAAGTTTTTATTTATAACATTAATGCCGATATGTAAATCATTTTAAATAAGATTAGTAACTTTGTATTAATATGGTGTATATGTGTATAAAAATATTTTATATAAATAACTTTATATATTATTGATATTTGTAATATGAATTGTTTTATGTTTGCGCCGTCTTAGTACAAATTGAATAATTGTTTTTTATTTTGAGATCCTGATGCGGAGTACAGAAAGTTAAAAACCGAGTTAAGAATTATCCCCAATGTGGTCATCCCGATAACCGAAGATTGTGAATGTCCAGGATTTTCAAAATTTCGGACTGGTTTATTCCAGTGTGCAACAAAACCTTACCGTACTCCGCAATTTTTTATTTTATAAAAGTATAAATAATAATTGTTGTTACTAAATTCTATTTTTTTTTTGAATTCATTTATGTAATATGATTTTGTCTGCAGTTTTCTTCACTAAACAGGATTATTATGTGACTTCATTTTTTCTTATTAGAGGTTTTTTTGTATCTTCGCCTTTGAAATAAAAAAATGTTTTATGCTTAATGTTAATTCAGAAGTAGGCGCATTAAAGAAAGTAATCATCCACAGACCTGATGAAGGTATCGCCAGGATATCACCTAAAAAAGCTGCAGAGCTCTTGTTTGACGACATTGTTCACCTTCCTCAAATGAAAGAAGAACACGATATTTTTAGACGCGTTTTGCAACACTTAATCGGTAAAGAAAATGTATTGGATACCGAAAGGTTGATCGAAGAAGGGCTTGAAGCAAGTTTAGATATCAAAGAAGAACTTATAGATAAGATTGTAGATTATGAAGAATTACCTCCTTCTGATAAGGATTTTATGATGTCGCTTGACGCTAAAACATTAACAAAGCTTTTGATAACAGGTTACTATCAGGATGAAGACCATATATTTTTTGATCCAATACCAAACTTTATATTTACAAGAGACATTGCAGTCGTAATTAAGGGACATGTAGTTATCACTAAAGCAGCAAAAATAGCCCGTTATAGGGAGAATCTTTTGACAAGATTTATTTTTTATGCACACCCTTATTTCAAACATTTAGATGCGCAAAACCGAATTATAAATCTAAACCATCTTGATAAATTTCCGCCTTCAAAAAAAGGAGAAGTGGTTTCACTTGAAGGAGGTGATGTCATGATGCTAAATGATGATTACGTCCTAATAGGCTGTTCAGAACGGACAACAGATTATGCGATTAAGAGTTTAGCCAATGTCCTATTTGAAAATAACCTGACTAAAAATGTTGTTCAAATCAATATACCGGACGATCGGTCATGTATGCATATTGACACCTTGTTTACGTTAATTGACCACAATGAGATGGTTTGTTATAAACCTACAGTCTATGATGGAATCAGTTCGAATGTTGTTGTTCATAGAAAAAATGGTAGCGAAGCAGTCTATGACTCTGTTAAAAACTTCTTTACGCATGAAATCAACAAAAATTTTAAATTTATTTTTGCTGGTATGGGCATCTCCCCTTATCAGGAAAGGGAGCAATGGACAGATGGCTGTAATTTAGTGGCTGTAAGGCCGGGAGTGGCAATCGCTTATGACAGAAACCCTAAAACTGATATCGCACTTAATGCTGCGGGATATAACATTATAGATGCAAAGCAATTTATTGAAGATGTAAGATCCGGTAAATTAGATCCAAATTCTGTTCAAAAGACCATTATCACACTTCCATCAAATGAATTATCAAGAGCACGTGGTGGTTCTCATTGTATGACTTGTCCGATTATCAGGGAAACCATTCATGAAGTTATGTAAATTCGTATATTAAGGATTATGTATTCATGGGATTGTACATATCGCGTCAGGTATGCAGATACAGATAAAATGGGGTATTTGTATTACGGCAATTATCCGAGACTTTACGAAATTGGTAGGGTTGAACTGATGCGAAGCCTTGAGCTAACTTACAAGGAAATGGAGGATGAACACAGAATAATGATGCCCGTGGCGGCAGTTGAGTCTAGATATATCCTTCCAGCAAAATATGATGAAGCGTTAACAATCCGGACTTTCGTTATTGAAATGCCTGGTCGATTGAGTACCTTTTACAGTGAGATATTTAATGATCGAGATGTGTTAATTCACAAAGGAACTGTCAAACTTGTATTTGTCGATATGGAAAGTCAACGGAATATTTCTTGTCCAGAATTTTTAAAACAAAAATTGTTGCCTTATTTTGAGGAAAAACAATAACAAAATTAGAAATTTAATTGAAAATATTCCCATCGTTACTTCGGTTTTGCGATGGTCAAAATCATACAGCCCACCTGGATTTCGTGGTATTGATTTATATAGTTTTATTTCATTTGTATTACAGGAGTTAAAAAAAGACAATATTACGACAAGGGCTAATTCAGTGGCTTTTAGCTTGTTTTTGTCTGTCTTTCCAGCGATTATCTTTTTGTTTACCTTACTGCCTTTATTTCCGGCTGTCAGGGATTATACATCGATGCTAAATGAACAATTAAAAGATGTTTTGCCCGAAAGTGCACACAGTTACATTTTTTCAATAATTTATGATATTACTTCCATAAAACGAGATGGTCTCCTTTCAATTGGTGCTATCTTAGCGATGTATTTCTCATCCAATGGTATGCTAACCTTGATGATGGGGTTTGACAAATCTTATAATGAGGCTTTTCTTAAACGCCCTTGGTGGAAGTCTCGGCTAGTTGCATTAGCCTTGACATTGATTCTCTTTTTACTGTTGGTCATTTCGCTTTTTATTACGATTATTGAAGATTATATATTAGATTGGTTTAAGTATAAATTTGATGTATCTGATGCTTTACTCAGTTTCGCATCTTTGTTTAATTGGTTGTTTTCAATTTTTATCATTTATACCGGAATCAGCCTGATTTTTACATTTGGACCATCGATGTATAGAAGAATTCGATTTATTAATATTGGGTCTGTTGCTGCTACCGTTTTTTTACTTTTATCTTCTATTGTTTTTAGCTATTTTATCAATAATTTTGGTAGATATAACGAAATTTACGGATCTATCGGTGCCTTGATTGTAATTATGATTTGGCTACAGCTTAACTCATTAATATTACTGATTGGATTTGAGTTGAATTCAGCACTGGTTATTCAACGCTACAACAGAAAAAGACAGTTGAATCAACAACTTTTAAATGAAGAATAAACGTAATGATTAAAGACAAGATTTTGATATGATGTCTAAGTGGTTACTTCTATTTCAATATCTCGTATATTTATGCATAGTTCAATATAATCTTCCAATAAGCCTAAAGATTCAATATATGGTGTGCTAAAAGTTGGTATTATAGATATCTGGTCGTTTAGGATTTGAATTTTAGGTACTTTTTTAATAAATATTTCTATAAAACTCGTGAGGTTTAATGGCATTAAATCTTGAATTTTTTTAGTAAAGGCAGATTCCAAAACAGGTGATACCAACTTATAAATAATGTTGTTTGCCTTTACATTTACATCTAAATTGTCAAGCGTAATCATTTGAGTTGACTTGCTAAAAACTGGAAGGCAAACGATGGTTATAAGCCCGGTCATAGGCGATGTCATACTGGCCTTAATTTCTAAATTGCTTTGTTTTGTAATATGGACACTATCCAGTAAAACCTGCTTACCGCCAAATTCTTTCCCGTCTAATTGTGATATGATGATTTTTGCAATTTTTTTATACGAAAGTTCAACGAAAACATCTTGAAAACATGCTTTAATATAGTGGTTATTCCAAACAAATTTTGGATTGAATTCTGGTACAATATCTGTTTGTTTATCTGAAATTTTAAGATCCATATCTACATCCAAATTAAGGGTTAAATGTGTATCATCAGATATTAAATACCGACTTGTAATTTGATTTAATCGCGCATTAAGAAATAAATCCGGATTTTGATTTAATTGATAGTTGGTGGCGTATTGAATCCATTGTTCTGTGAGTAAAGCTTTAATATCTAGGTTTTCTTGAATCGCATTATCAAATTTGGTCAATAAGTTGTCCTTCATAAAATGAATGATAACATCACCCAACATTTCAGCAGGTATATTTAAATTGCCTAAATGGACGATAGGTTTTTGTAACCAATTATAATTTAAAAATGTACTGCTCGTTGATAATGATAAATCTGGGAGGATATTGTACTCTATTTCGATATTTGCCATAATAGCACCTTCACCCTCAACTGAAAACAATCCTGCACTTTTTAAAAAGGCAAATTTTAATGGAATATCTAAGAAAAGTTTACTTGAATTTGCCGATGTGTGAATATTTATACTTGTATTTTCAGGTTTGTTGAGTGTAATTTCATAGCTTTCGGCAGTTATTTTTTGTTGACTATATTGCGTTAAATAATCGTCAAAAAACTTATTGATTTGAACTTTTGAAATACGAAGTTTTATGTGGATATTATTTTCTCCCATGGTAATATACTTTACATTTTGTATGATAAAGTTTATGCAAATGTATAATGATATTAATAATTATTATAATATTGATAGAATAATAAAAGCCGTATTTGTGATTTTTATCAGTTTCTACTTACTTTTACAAAAAAAATGAAATTGTGTAAGATTATTTTGAATAATTGATTGAGCAAATAAACAATTTTGTCATTAATTTATTTGGAATCAGCACATTATTTTTGATTAAGCATTTTAAATAATATGATGTATAGGTTGTTGTCCGCGGAGGAATTGGAAGGATTTAAAGATGAGTTTATCAATTTTTTAATTGTCAATGGAATAGATGCTACATTATGGGTTTCCTTAAAATCAAATGAGCCGGAAAAAGCAAATGGTATATTAGCATCATTTAGTGATTTTATATTTGAAAAAATTTTAAATAAAATTCAATATCTCGAATTTTTTAACGGAAATAATCTACTTGAATTTCAATGCGGTGAAAAAATAATAAAAATGATTGCACTTGAAAGTACATCAAGCTATGACACCCCTGATCAAATGCTGGAAGCAATGATTAAAAATTCGGAAGGATTTCAAATTTATCAACAGGTAAAGGAATATAATCCGAATCGTAATTTGGAATTATTTAGAATGGCTGAATCAGGTTCCAAAATATCAGATGAAAAGTTATTTGTATATTTGAGTCAACTCATTGAAAAAAATTAATACCTATTCTCCAATCATCAACCAGAATTGATTACATTATGCTTTGAGATAGTACCTAGTTTTGCCAGTTGTACTTTCAATATAGTTCATAAATATTTTTTTATATTTGTGCTTTAAGCCTTTAATTAATTCGATATGCAAAGAAGAAAATTTATAAAAGATACATCAAAAGCAGCTGTGGTTTTAGCAGTGTCACCAACATACTCAATACTTTCCAATTTGAGTAAAGCAAAGGTTAAACTAGCATATATTGGGGTGGGAGCGCGAGGTTTGGGAACACTCAAATTAGGATTGCTTCGAGATGATGTCGAAGTGACTGCCATTTGTGATATTGATCCGATAACCCTAAAGAAGGCTATAGAAATGGCTAAAAATTTAGGAAAAAAAGAACCTAAAATTTTTACTGGGAGCGATTTGGCTTATAAAGATTTGCTGGCGGATAAAAATATCGATGCTGTCATTATAAGTACACCTTGGGAATGGCATACTCCTATGTCCATCGATGCGATGAATGCTGGTAAAGCCGTAGGTTGTGAAGTTGCTGGTGCGATGAGTATTGATGAATGCTGGCAATTAGTCAGAACACATGAAAGGACCGGAACACCATTTATGATCCTTGAAAATGTTTGCTATCGTCGTGATGTGATGGCTATACTCAATATGGTCAGACAAGATTTGTTTGGCGAGATGATACATCTGGAAGGTGGATACCAGCACGACTTACGCGAAGTGAAGTTTAACGATGGGGTCAATTATTATGGTGGTGGTGTCGAATTTGGTGATAAAGGATATTCCGAAGCAAAATGGCGTACAACACATTCTATTTTCAGAAATGGTGATTTGTATCCAACTCATGGTATAGGTCCAGTAGGTAGTTTTATAAATAACAATCGCGGCAATCGTTTTGAATACTTAACTTCAATGTCCTCAAAGGCACGTGGACTACATGATTATATAGTCAATCATCCAAAAGGCGGCAAGGATCATCCAAACGCTAAAGTTAAGTTTAAATTAGGAGATGTTGTTACGACACACATCATGACGACCAATGGTGAAACAATAACATTGACACATGATACAAATTTGCCGCGCCCTTACTCTATAGGCTTTAGAGTTCAAGGGACTCAAGGGCTTTGGATGGATTTAAATAAATCTCTTTACATAGAAGGCAAAAGCCCCGCACATAAATGGGAAGATGCACAACCTTATATCCATGAATACGATCATCCACTTTGGAAAAAATATGAAAACTTCGCTGCAGGTGCAGGACATGGCGGAATGGATTGGTTTGTTATAAATGCTTTTATAGAAGCCCTTAAACGTAAAGAACCTATGCCTTTAGATGTTTATGACCACGCATCATGGTCTGCCATTACATGTCTGTCTGAGCAGTCCATAGCCCAAGGAAGCGAACCTCAACCATTTCCCGATTTTACTGATGGAAAATGGACGACACGTAAGCCGATTTTTGCACTTAATGACCTATATTAAATGTGTTGTTTGTTTTTATTATAAGTAGGATATTTGTAATGATTTAGATTGTTCGATGCATACCTACCGGCTTTTACTTAATGTTTAAAATCCCAATTGTTTTCTATAAGTTTCATTGATGCCATTAAAATCATATTTCAATGCATTTTGAAAATCAGCTCTAGCTTCATTAATTCTATCAAGTTTGTGATACGTTTGTGATCTTTCATATATAATTTTTCCAGCATTACTTACTGGATGCTTTAACGCTTCCGTATAGGCCACTAAAGCCTCTTCTGGACGATTTAGGATATTTAGTGCACGCCCTTTTTCATACCAAAGATCACCATTACTCGGATTGATATTAAGGTAGGATTGTATATCTTCTAATGCAAGGTCAACTCTGCCAATATTGTGGTGCATAATCGACCTATTTAAATATCCAACTGCGTGGTCAGGTTTAAGTTTAAGCCCTTCATTCAGATCTTCAATTGCCTTGTTGATATCTCCTAATCGTGCATAAGTAGCTCCTCTATTAATTCTGAATTCACCATCTTCAGGAAGATATTCGATCGCTTTATTATAATCATTTAGCGCAAGCAAAAGTGTATCTTTACTTTTGGCTACTTCAAAATAAAGGCGGCCTCGACTATTGTAAAGCTGTGGCTGTTGCTCTTTTATTTTAAGTGATGAAGCATAGTCAGATAAAGCTTTATCATACATTTTTTGTTCTCGAAAGTAATTGGCTCTATTTCCATATGGGAGTGTTGTCTGCGTATAGTATTTTAATACATGTGTCCAAAGTGTTTCGCTATTTTTCCATATTTTGTTTTGATTAATTGTCATTAATCCATATATAAACAATATTATTGTCGAAAATGACCATAGTGTTACTGGTTTGTAAATACCTTTTGTAAGCCAATTGTCAAAATAGAAACCGGCTATGAAAAATAAACCCAAATATCCAATATAGGTAAACCGGTCAGCTAGATATCCTTGTCCAGCACCTAATATTTGAAGTAGAAATATGATATTGACAATGAAAAAGACTAGGCCAAAAAAAATAGCTTTTTTTTCATTGATATAGGATTTGTAGAGTATATATACTGCTGTGGGTATAATAAGTATAGATGGATAAAAATACCATGGAAAACTTGCTGGATATGGATATAATGGCGATAACCGATAAGGAATAATTGATTTGACTAAATATACGATAAAGCTGAAAGCTCCTAGAAAGATTCGCTGGATAAAATTAAAATAAGTTATATCTTCTTTTATACTTAGTGAGCCAAATAGACTCAAAGTAATTAACCCTAAGATACCAAATACTAAGGACAACAGAAATAAGGGGATTTTTTGAAAAATTCTGGTTTTAAAATCGCTGAAAGTCCATTTGCCGTCAAGGTAATAATCTATCGCAAGCATACTTATTGGTAATGAAACAGCCTGGATTTTTGAAAATAAAGATAAGATAAAAAATATTATTATCCAGATCCAGCGGATTGATTTACCATCTAATTTTAATTTGATATATTGAAGCAATGCCGCTAGATAAAATGCCCCGAATAAAACATCCTTGCGTTCAGTGACCCAAGCTACGGACTCGACGCGCATTGGATGGATTCCAAATAATAGCGCTGTAAGTAATGCGCCTCGCCAGCTAATTCCTAGTAAAACGACGATCTGATACACAAGGAATACACATAAAAGATGTAAAAGTATATTGTTTAAGTGCCAAGCAGCAGGATTGTCAAATCCAAATTGTAATTTTTCTATTGCAAAGGTCCATATTGGAAGGGGATTGTAATTGCCAATAACGTCGGATGAAAAAATCTCCTTCGTATTTTTCCAAAAATTATCTTTGGTAATATTTGTTACTAGGGGATTTTCATAAAAATTGCGATCGTCATCCCAATTGACAAAATTATTGTCTATTGCGTTGTAGAAACAAATAAAAGTCACGAAAAGTGCAATGAAAATAGGCCACCAAGGCTGTTTTTTATTGCCATATTTTATAGCAATGCTCGTTTTGTGATTGTGATCTTTAGTTATTTTTTTTTTCGAATAATCACTTTTAATATTTTTAGCCATATCCTTTCGTACTGATTTAATCTGTTGGACAAAGATAAGTGCCTGAAAATATATGTTGTCAAAAATATATGTAAAAAATAATATATCGTATAAAAATGTGAGAATTTTATCATCGATTTGGTAACCGTTGGCCAATTTATAGGTGAGTTGGTATTTTATCTGTCAAATTAATATCTTTGTGATAAATATCGCTAAGTATGAATTCTTCTGTTGACTTTGTCAAATATAGTTTACAATTTATAAAACCTGGGGGAACATCTCGTGGTGTTCTAAAAACAAAGGATACCTATATCATTCGATGGAAGGAACCAGACAGGATTGCCTATGGTGAGTGTAACCTTTTCAAAGGATTGTCATTTGATGATCGGCCTGCTTATGAAAATGTATTAGGACAGGTATGCCAACGTTTGCCTGAAGAACAAGCAAAAATTTTGGATACACTCGATGATTGGCCATCTATAAAATTTGGTGTAGAAACCTTACTAAAAGACCGACAAAATGGTGCTCAACAGATTATTTATCCAGAAGCTCTAGACCTTGTGGGGTTTACTGTCCCAGTAAACGGGCTTATTTGGATGAGTGATAAAAATGAGATGAAAGCGCAGATTGATGATAAGTTAAAAGATGGATTTACTTCAATTAAGCTAAAGATTGGTGCAATTGATTTTGAAGCAGAGTTGGATTTAATTAGATATATTCGTGCTCAATTTAATGCAGACGAAGTCGAAATAAGACTAGACGCAAATGGTGCATTTTCCTTTGCTGAAGCAAGTGATAAAATAAATAGGCTTTCTGAATATGGCATAAATTATATCGAGCAACCTATCAAAGCAGGTCAGTGGCAGGAAATGGCTGCCTTAGTTGAAAAAACACCTATAAAAATTGCATTGGACGAGGAGTTAATCGGGGTATTAGATAATGAAAAACAACAAGAATTGATTGATACCATACGTCCGCAATTGCTTGTACTTAAGCCAGCATTAATTGGAGGATTTCAGAAGTCAGATGCTTGGAAACGAAAAATTGAACAAACCGGTGGTAGTTGGGTGATAACATCTGCGTTGGAAAGTAATATAGGTCTAAATGCCATTGCGCAGTATACTTCTAAAGAACGCTCGCCATTTGCTCAGGGATTGGGAACAGGACAATTGTTTTCTAACAACTTTCCTTCGCCTTATACGGTTGATGCAAAAGGTTTACATTACCATCCTACTCATTACTGGGACTTCAGTTTATTGCCATGAACTACAAAAATTATCGTACACTGACCATAAATGGTGTTGAGCTTTATGGCGCTGATATAGTCGCGTATTGTGCAAAAAGTGACATTGAAAATGTACAATTACTCGGACTATTTGTTGAAGCATGGCTAAGTAACGATGAATATATCGAAGTTTATACAAGCGGATCGACAGGCAAACCTAAATTAATACCAATGGCCAAAAATCAGATGTTAGCAAGTGCGGCTATGACAGCTGATTACTTTGGTTTTGAACCAAATAATACTGCATTATTGTGTCTGTCAATGCATTTTATCGCAGGTAAAATGATGGTTGTACGGGCTTTGTTTAGTAAGTTAAATCTGATTTGCATTGAACCAAATTCAAATCCCATATCTTCAATCCCTGATGACTTAACGATAGATTTTGTGCCATTTGTCCCTATGCAAATGATGGGTGTAAAGCAAACAAAATCAATAAAGAAAATTCTCTTGGGTGGTGCACCAGTTGATACACAACTTGAAATGCATCTAGCAACACTCAATGCAGAAATTTATCATGGATATGGTATGACAGAAACTTTAAGCCATGTGGCGATACGTCGTGTAAATGGAATAGATGCAGCTCACATATATGTTGGTTTAAAAGATATAACCTTTAGACAAGATGAAAATGATTGTTTGGTAATAAATATTCCTTTTTTAGATGCACCTGTACATACTCGAGATGTGGTAACGTTACTGGATGAAAAATCATTTATTTGGAAAGGCAGAGCAGATAATATCGTAAATAGCGGAGGTGTAAAACTATTTCCTGAAGATATTGAAAGTAAATTAGCAACAATTCTAAAGGATAGATTTTTTGTGGCAGGAATTCCAGATGAAAAGCTAGGAGAAGAATTATATCTTTTCATTGAGCATACAACATATTCAAATGTAAAACTAGCCGAAATAAAAAGATTAATGGCCGATATATTGGATAAATATGCGTTACCGCGTAAAATTTGTTTTGTACCAACATTTATTATGACTACTTCAGGAAAAATTCAGCGAAAGGATACCATTCATGCTTATTTTTTAGCAAATAAATCATGAATGGAACATTGGAAATAAAAGCTAAAATTTATTTTTTTATATAATCAAACCTATAATTTATGATTTTTATCTGACATTAGTAGGTGCTTTTCAACTTTTATCGTATTTTTCTGGTTTATCGATATAATACCATTACAGCGAAATCATGCGTTTGCCTTTTTTTTTGATTTTAGTTATGTCGATAATGACATTATTTTCCTGCACTTTTACTAAGAGTATTAAAACAGGCGAGCAAGCTTTTGAAAGAAAGCAGTATTCAGTGGCGATTAATTTATTAGAAAAAGAATATACAAAGACATCATCCCAGCAGCAAAAAGCAAGAACAGCCTATTTAATTGGTCAGTCATATCTAAAAATTCAGGATTATAATGAAGCTGAAAAATGGGCCAGCACTGCAATAGATCTTGCATATGGTGTGGAAGCTATGCTACTATATGCTAAAACGTTAAAACATCTTGAATCGTACGACGAAGCTATAGATGTGTATAGACAAATTGCAAATATTACTCAAAGAAAACAGGAAATAGATCGAGAAATTGCTATTTGTAATTTTGCCAAATCATTGAAAAACAATCCAAAAGAAATAAAAATTGATAGATTGAATCAAAATTCCACTGTGTCTGAATATGCACCTGTGATCTATGATAACCAATTTTTAGTCTTTACTTCTGAACGAAAAGAAGCAACTGGAAGCGGGATATATAAATGGTCGGGTGAAAAATTTTCTGATTTATTTGTTATGATAAAATCAGGTTCGGATATCAGAAATTTTGACAATGTGATCAATACGGAAGCAAATGAAGGATCAGCGTGCTTTACTAAAGATATGAATACTATGTACTTTACAAGGTGCTCAAGTGATAACAATAGCGATGCTTACTGCAAACTGATGGTTTCATATAAAGTTGATGGAAGTTGGACAGAAGCAGAAGTTCTACCATTTGTTATGGATAAAGTTAATTATGGACAACCTGCATTATTTGAACACGATGAGGTGTTACTTTTTGTTGCTGATTTAGAAGCACCCGGTGGCAATACCGATATTTATTACTCAGAGATTCGAAATGACGGATCATATTCACAACCGGAAAAACTGGTAGCTCATATCAATAGCCCAGGAAATGAAAAATTCCCTACAACTGATGTAGATACGCTTTATTTTTCTTCTGATTATTGGCCGGGAATGGGTGGATATGACATCTTCAAAGTTTATCTTAATCCGGATGGAAGCTGGTCTCAACCCGAAAATTTGGGAGCGCCAATAAACAGTGGAGGTGATGATTTTTCATTTATCGTGGATAGAGTTGCAAAGCCTAAACCAGGTGTTGTCAAAGAAGGTTTTTTTGTGTCTTCTAGAAATGGTGACTTTAAAGACGATATCTATAAATTTCAGGAACTTGTGCCTAAACCAAAAGAACCAGAACAACCAATTCTTGTCAAAAATAATGTGTTTTTAACTGTAAATACGTACACATATGAATATAAAATAGCAGATGATCCCAATTCAGGGGTTTATAGAAATTTACCATTGGGCAACTGTTTGATAAATATTGAGGATGAATCGGGTAGGCGTTTGGTTTCTAATCAAACGGATGGCAATGGTTTTTTTGTCACTGAAATTCCCGAAAAAATGGCATTGAAAGTCATCGCTGCTAAAGCAGGTTATCTCAATGCAGTTCAAAATGTAAGTACTTACAATCTATTTTTTGATACATTGAGTCGATCTACTACGATAAATTTGAGCTTGATTTTGAATAAAATTTATGAAGACAAAGAAATTATTTTAGATAATATTTATTACGATTATGATAAATGGGATATTAAAGATGAAGCAAAACCTGCTTTGGATTACTTAGCTGGTCTTATGAAGGACAACCCACAGATTAAAATACAGCTTTCTAGTCATACGGACTGTCGGGGTGATGATGCATATAATCTTGAATTGTCCCAAAAGCGGGCACAGTCAGTTGTTGATTATCTCATCGAAAAAGGAATATCGTCGCTTAGGCTCATTCCCAAAGGTTATGGAGAAACGATGCGCATTGAAATTTGTATTTGCGAAAAATGTACGGAAAAACAACATCAGATTAATCGTAGAACCACGTTTAAAATCGTAAATTAAACGTTTAAGGTATTAAATTCATCAAGGTTTGCAAACCAAAATTACAAACTTATAAAATTACTATCTACATTATAAAACTTACTTTTGAATTAAAACGTTACCTTTGTCAGTTTTAATTAAAAAAAATAATCGATTATAATGTCAAATGTTAGAGTAGGACTTGTTCAGATGTCTTGTGTTAAAGATACACAGGTCAATATGGAAAAGGCAATCCGAGAGATCAGAAAAGCAGCTGAAAATGGTGCTCAAATCGTATGCTTACAAGAAATATTTAAGACGTTGTATTTTTGTGATGTTGAGGATTACGATAATTTTGAATTAGCGGAGCAAATACCCGGTCCTTCAACGGAGATATTAAGTGCTTTAGCTAAGGAATTAAATATTGTAATCATTGCATCTTTATTTGAAAAGCGTACGCAAGGAATATATCATAATACTACTGCTGTACTTGATGCCGATGGGACTTATCTAGGTAAATACCGTAAAATGCATATTCCGGATGATCCGGCATTTTACGAAAAATTTTACTTCACGCCCGGTGATTTAGGTTACAAAGTATTTAAAACACGATTTGGTACAGTTGGTGTTTTGATTTGCTGGGATCAGTGGTATCCTGAAGCAAGTCGTATTACGGCTCTGATGGGTGCTGAAATCCTTTTCTATCCGACTGCTATAGGTTGGGCAACATCTCAAGATGAAGAAACGAATATTGATCAGTATAATGCGTGGCAGATTATCCAGCGTTCACATGCTGTCGCCAATGGCATTCCTGTAGTAAGTGTAAATAGGGTAGGATACGAACAAGATGGAATGATGAAGTTTTGGGGTGGCTCATTTGTCGCAAACGGCCAAGGAAAATTGTTGTATCTCGCTTCACACGATCAGGAAGAAACGAAAGTAGTGGATGTAAATCTCAAACAAGCTGACGCGTTTAGAGTGCACTGGCCATTCTTACGAGACAGAAGGATTGACAGTTATCAACCGATTACTAAAAGATTTATTGATGAAGATTGATTTTACACCGCGTGAATTAGGGTACTATTTCCCAGCAGAATTCGCAAGACAAACAGCAATGTGGTTGTCATGGCCACATAAAGAAGCGTCTTGGCCAGGGAAATTGGATGCGATATATGACCCTTATGCCGAATTTATTTTGCAGATTGCTGACCATCAACGTGTCAATATCAATGTAAATGATGGAGCAATGCATCATTTTGCGCTGGATAAAATTGTCAATAGCGCTTACGCAAAGAAAGTATCCGGACTGGATTCATTAATTAATAATATTACTTTTTACTACCATCCTACGAACGATGCTTGGTGTAGAGATCATGGTCCTGCATTTTTGGTACACCGTGAAAAACAGTCCAAGGCAATCGTTGATTGGGGTTATAATGCTTGGGGTGACAAGTATCCACCATATGATTTGGATGACGTGATACCGACACGCGTTGGGGATAAATTGGAATTACCTGTTTTTTATCCGGGAATTGTCATGGAAGGAGGAAGCGTCGAATTTAATGGTAAAGGAACATTGTTAACGACAACAGCTTGTTTACTAAATAAAAATAGAAATCCACATTTGACAAAATATGAAATCGAACAAAAATTGATTGAGTATTATGGTGTAGATTATATTTTGTGGCTCGAAGATGGTATTGTTGGTGACGATACGGATGGGCATATTGATGATATTACGCGTTTTGTAAATGATGATACAGTCGTAACAGTCATTGAAAATAATAAAATGGACGATAATTACGATATTCTACAAGATAATCTAAAATTGTTGCAGAAAATGCGTCTTCCTGATGATAAACAATTGAATATTGTCACCTTGCCAATGCCTAAGCCTGTGGTTTATGAAGATCAACGACTTCCGGCTTCATATGCTAATTTTTATATCTCTAATGAAAAGGTTATTGTGCCTGTTTTTAGAGATGATAAGCATGATGTAGTAGCTTTGGATACCCTTGCGGAATGTTTTCCTAATAGACAGGTTATTGGGATTGATTCAGTTGATATTATCTGGGGTCTTGGAAGTTTTCATTGCCTAAGTCAGCAAGAACCAGATTTTCAAAATTAAGGAATGATATAATTTTGTTTCTATAAGGATTCGAATGGTAAAAAAAATACTGATTTAAGGAATTTTTTTAGAATGGCTAAATGTTATATTTGCTATGATAGATAATAAAGATTTGCTCAAAAGGATAAAAGGACTTTTTATAGTCTCAGATAAAGATACAAAAGCAAGTTCAACAGCTAGTACGGATTCATCGACAAATGATACAAGTATTGCTTCAGCTACGGCTACACAAAGACCCGTTAGTACTGTTTTGAATTCCGATAATACACCATTAAATGAAAAACTTATTCAAGTATTATTGAGTGCGATCGAACAAAATAATCTAGATGGTTTCGATTATCTTGAATATAGAAATTCGTTGCTTTCTTTGGTAAATGTTATTACGGATGAACCAATGCGTTACAAGTCTGCGTTTGAAATGGCAAAAACGATGGGGCTCGATAAAAAGAAATTGCTGGAAAGTGCTGAATTTTATCTCAATGTACTGGCAGGCGAACAAAAAAAGTTTTTAGAAGCACTAGAAAATCAAAAATCCAAACAGATAAAGGCGAGAGTGGATATGATTGAAAACATGGAGAAAAGCCTTTCCGAAAAAAAGAAATTAATTGAGCAATTGAATAATGAAATTGAAACGATGAACAATCAAATGGCCGACATCAAGCAAGAAATCAATGAAGAAGTTCAAAAAATCGAAACTACAAATAAACAGTTTGTGGCTTCGTATCAATATGTAGCCGGACAAATTAGTAGTGATGTAGAACGAATTAACAAAAACATTTAATTGCTAAATATACAGATTTACTCATTTTTATACGCCAAATGAATGCTTTTTTAACTATAAAGCATTAATTTTGACTTTTAAATTAAATAATGTAATGACAAAACAAATGACAAAATCATTTTGGTCTCGACCTGAAGGCATCACAGGAATTGTTGCACTTTTTGTTTTGACTGGAGGATTAGGTTATATTGCATTTATGAGCATGGCATCAATCATAGCTTTTGTAAATACTCAAACTGGTTTGATTGTATCTTTGCTGACATTGGGAAAGATAGTATTTATGGCTTTGGATAGTAAAACTCGAACATTAATCAGTTATATGTTCCAAAGTGCAATGCGTTGGTTGACAGGTCTTTTTGTTCAGATAGATCCAATGGGCGTCCTTCATTCATATATTGATGAAATGAAGTTAAATCTAAAAAAGATGAATCGGCAGATTAACTCTTTACGAGGTCAAATGCACCAATTAAAAGAACTTATTCTCAACAATAAAAAGGAAATCAATACGAATTTGAGCATGGCAAACGAAGCCGCTCAGTCAAATAAACAAGCGCATGTATTGTTAAAAACAAGAAAAGCTGGACGGCTTCAAGATTCTAATATGAAACTTGAGGATTTACATCAAAAAATGAATGTTTTGTATCGTGTCTTATCCAAAATGTATGAAAACTCCGAAGTCCTCGTAGAAGATGTACAAGATCAGATATTTGTAAAGGAACAAGAACGCAAAGCTATCATGGCAGGTCACTCAGCAATCAAATCAGCGATGGCAGTCATCAAAGGCGACCCGGACAAAAAAGCGATGTTTGATGCTTCTTTAGAGATGTTGGCTGATGATGTAAGTCAAAAAGTAGGTGAAATGGAACGATTTATGGATATGTCTCAAAACTTTATGCAATCTATAGATTTACAAAATGGTATCTTCGAAGAAGAAGGATTGCAAATGCTTGAAAAATGGGAAAAAGAAAGTATTTCATTACTTTTAGGCAGCGATAAAGAAACCATCCTCAATCAACCAATGAAAGATATACTGGACATTAATACACCTGTTGCAAAACCAGAATTGCGACAAGAAACCAAAACTAATCATTACGATAATTTATTTGAATAAAATTTCTAAAACCTAAAAATATGGCAACCCAATTGACAAGTTTTTCTAAACTCATTATTACATTACTCATTCTCGCCGGAGTGTTTTTTGGCGGAAAGTACATAATAAATAATACGAATTTAGGTCAGGAACTTAAAAATCAGGCAGAAAACGCTGGACAAAATAATGGTTCTAAATCCAATGTTAAAAGTGAAAGAGATCCCAACACGCTCAGAGTTCAATTGGTAACCTGGGGTGGATTTGCACCGGGTTTGTACTTTAATGAAGGTGCAGTAGCAAATACGCAATCGCGCTTTTATAAGGATTATGGATTTAAGGTCGATTTTATGATAGAAAATGACTTGCTCAATTCTATGAATGCTTGGATGGCCGGAGAATATGATGCCATTGTATTAACAGCGGATGCGTTCCCATTATTAACTTCTGCAGATGAAATCAATGCTTTTAAGCCATTAGCTTTTTTAATGACGGACTGGTCTAGAGGTGGTGATGCAGTTATTGTTAAAAGAGGTATCAATAGTGCAAATGACCTTAAAGGAAAAAGAGTTGCTGTTGCTGTTCCTTCGCCTTCGCAAACTTTACTCAATAATACTTTGGAAGCAGCCGGTCTTAAATATAGTGATGTTACCGTTATTCCTACAACGGACAATTTAAAAGCTGCTGAATTATTTAGAACGAAAGACGTTGATGCAGCGGTAGTATGGAGTCCGGATGATCAATTGGCAACTGCCGACGTGCCCGGTTCAAAAATATTGCTTACTACAAGAGAACAATCGCATACTTTAGGTGGTGTTATCATCGCAAGCAAGGATGTAATCGATCAAAAAAAATCGATGTTTAATGGCTTTTACGAAGGTTGGATGAAGGCAATTGCCGAAATAAATGGGCATGAAGGTAATTACAAAAAAGCAGCAAAATATCTAGCTGAAGCTAATAACCTTAGTATCGATGATGCTCTAGGAATGATGGATAATGTTTATCTTACAGGACATGGTGATAACGTTAACTTCTTCGGGCTTAATTCTGAGTACAAAGGACAACGAGGTCAGGATTTATATGAAAAAATGGCTAAAAAATTTGTAGAAACAGGTGATGCCCCGAAAATTGCTCCTGCTTGGCGTTCGGTCATTTATACTGGTTCTATTACTGCTGCACAAGATCAATTAGTTGGTCCTAATTATGCTGCTGAAAAACCTAAAGATTTTAAACCGGCAAAAAAGGAAGAAGTATCAGTGAATCCGATTGCCTCAAAGCCTGTAAGTATAAATTTCCCAACTGCAAAATTTGAATTGGATGAAAATTCAAAAACGATTATTGATTTGCAATTTGGTGATTTAGCTAAAACTTACGCAAATGCTAAGATACGAATCGAAGGGAATACAGATAACGTCGGTAGTCACGCTTCCAATGTGATTTTATCTCAAAAAAGAGCAAAATCTGTAGCAGATTATCTTAAATCTCAATACAAATTACCTGAAAATAGATTTATTATCGTAGGTAATGGCCCGGATAAACCGGTTACAGGATGTGAAGCAAATAAAGATGAAACGTGTAAAGCTAAAAATAGACGTACTGAATTTCAAATTATTGCTGATTAGTAAAAAGTTGAGCACTAGATTATTGAGCATTCAACTTTATATCGTATTTTGAAAAATGTTTTTATTAAATTCGAAAAATTAACAGACATTCGGTCTGCGTGTAATGGAATAATGTGTATGTGCATTATTCCATTTGCATTTTTATTGGTTTTTGTAGAGTATGGCCATTCACAATCGATTAAAGGATATGTGTACCTGACTGATAATAATAATGCATTGGTAAATGCTGAAATAAATGTAATTTTAAATGGTCGCCAAATAATAAATACTATTACAGATGATAAAGGTTTTTTCGAACTTATTCTTAATAAACCTGGAATATATACATTGAGCGTGTTTTTCGAAACATATGCTAATACTGTCAATTTAGAAGTAGATGAACATACCATATTAAATGCAGATATATATTTGGAGCCAATACATTTTGAACTTGCAGGTGTAAATATTTTTGAGGAGATGTATCAACTTGGCAATTTGACGATGACTCAAAGCCAATTCCGAACAATGCCAGCTTCATTTCAAGATCCTTCAAGGATTATTATCCGTTATCCTGGTTTTTCTACAGCTAATGATGGAGCTAATAGTATTGTTTATCGTGGCTTACCTCCGGAATCCGCCCGTTGGCAATTGTATGGTGCAGACATTGTAAATCCAAATCACTTATCTAATGCGGGGACTTCCAATGACCTCGCTACAATTAATTCAGGAGGTGTAAATGCAATCAATGGCAATGTATTGGACTACTACCATTTTGAAGCAAATCCCGTTGAAGCTTCCTATAATAATGTGCTATCAGGTGTTTCCAATTTAAAAATGGCCAATGCATTAAAGTCCTATATAGATTTGAATTTAATTGGACTTGAAGCAGGTGTAGGTAGTAATGTTGGCAATAAAAATTTTTACGCTTCGTATAGGTATAGTTTTACTGGACTATTAAATCAATTTGGGGTAGATTTTGGAAATGAAAAAATTGGCTATCAAGATATCAGTTTATATAGTGATTTAATTAAAAATGAAAATAACCACTTGAAAATCTTTGCAACATTGGGCAAAAGCCATAATCGTTTTACTGGAATTGATACATTGCATAGCCCCGAGCGCTTTAAGGACATTCAGCATATTGATTATAGTAGTCGATTGAATATGATCGGAACTCAATATACATATCAAAATATCCATTTTTACTATCAAAGTACTTTTGTAGCATCAGGTAGAAAGGATATGCGAATAGAAAATACAAAGCCCTATTTCTTGCAAAGCACTGGTATTGATCACAATGACAATCAAAAAGTAGATAATAATATCTTATCTTTTCACAATCAGCTTATATGGAAACGCAATAGTCTTCAATATCATGCCGGATTCAGGTCTAATGCCCACATTAATCATTCTATAACAAATGATTTAGCAGCATCCAAATCGTATTTTAGTTTATATCCGTACATTCAAATGTCCAAAAAGATTTCTAATTCATTGGGTTATACAATTGGGTCAGGATTGATGTATGATACGTATTCCAATGAGCTAACCTTCGAGCCATCGGTATCTATTGATATTAAACCATTTAATCGATTTGAAATCAATGCGGTATTTAGACGGTCCTCAATACAGGATTTTTCAGATGTGCGATTTATAGTCGGATCGTATAATCCCGTTAGAATAAAATCTGGTAATTATCAGTTGTCAGGACAATATATTTTTAAAAATCTTAAAGTAGCTCTAACTGGGTTTTATCATGGTTTATATGATATTGCAACGTTTAGAAATGACAGTATACCGGGTAGCTTTGGTTCGACATTTAATGGTGGCAATCTTGGATTTGATCAGCTATTGATACCCTTTTGGATTCCCAACGGTACAAATAAAGCTAAGGTTTACGGAGGTGATATTTATTTTCAGAAGCGGCTTTTAAATCACCACAACAGCTGGTTTTTTGATTTTAACGTATCAATATTCTCATCAAAATATAGACAGGGAAACTTGAATGAAAATTATTATCATGGTAGATTCGATTATGGATATGTAAGCAACATAAGTATAAGTTATGAAAAAAAAATAGTCAATACGGATAAATCTTCAAAATGGATGGCAAGTATTGCATTACATAATCGAGGTGGTCAAAGAGATCCGGAGTTACAAGCAGGAAACGTGCAATCTCCTTTGGATTTGTATAAATATAATGAAGCGTTCACCTATCAGGCTCCAGGCTTTATGCGGATTGATGGTAGATTGGTTTATTCCAAAAAAAAGATTAATAGCAATTTAAGGCACGTCTTATCTGTAGATCTACAAAATATGTTAAATATGACGAATTTTGGTTATAGATATTACGACTTCTTATTGGATAAAGTGATGATACAAAATCAATTAGGCTTGGTACCAGTATTGAGTTATCGTTTAGTTTTTGAATGATTTTGCTTTAAAAAAATTAATGATTAACAATTTCTTTTTCAAATATATCGCTTACCTACAAGCTAATAATTTGTAACTTTGCGCTGTGAGTAATATACAGGAACTGATAGGTATTTATGAACGGGATCGACAAGTTCAAAAAATAAATAACCTTACACTAGCCGAAAAGCCAAAACAATTACAGGTACGAGGAATTAAAGGTGCCATGGATAGCTTCGTCCTAGCGGGAGCATACATAAATCACAAGCGATCACATATCGTTATTGCGAGTGACATAGAAGAAGCAGCTTATATAAAAAATACGCTGCAATCTATACTTAAAGACATCCCGATCTTATTTTATCCGGACTCCTTTAAGCGTCCTATGCAGTATGACGAATTGGACAAACATAATGTGCTTATACGGACAGAGACGATAAATAAGATACATACTTCACAAGGAAAAAATCAGATTCTAATTTCATATCCTGAAGCCATTTTTGAAAAATCTGTTGATCCACGTTATTTAGACAAAGAGAAAATAACTATAGAAAAAGATGGCTTACTAGATATAAACGAATTAATAGAAGCACTTGTAAAATTTGGCTTCGAAAGGGTAGAATTTGTTTATCAACCGGGGCAATTTTCAATAAGAGGTGGGATCATTGACCTTTTTAGTTATGGAAATGAATGGCCATATCGAATTGAGATGTTTGATATTGAAGTGGAAAGTATTCGTACTTTTGACCCAACTTCGCAGCTTTCGATTCAGAATATTGTCAAAATTTCAATTATTCCAAATATTAATAATCAGTTTAGTCAAGATCAGAAGATAAGTATTTTCAATGTATTTTCCGGAGATACCTGTATTTGGTTAAAAGAGCCGGATTTATTAATTGAAAAGTTACAATTGTGTTTTGAAAAGGTTGAAGATTATGCGTCAAAAGTAGCCTCGCTGACGGAGGAAGACCTACAAAGTACATTTGCGGAGCGTGCATTTATTTATCCAAATGAAATCGTACAAGAGCTCTCGGGGTATAATATTTTGGCTATGGCCCAATCCCTTCATTTCAATCAAGGAGAAGAAATCCTTTTTGAAACATCTGCACAACCAGTTTTCAATAAAAATTTCAATTTACTCATTGAAAATTTAAATGAAAATACGAAGCATGCATATACAAATTACATCTTTACGGATAATGTAAAGCAGATAGAGCGATTTTACAATATTTTTGAAGATATGGGCGTGCAAGTTCAGTTTCATCCGCTGCATTATTCTGTCTATGGCGGATTTGTTGATCACAAAAATAAAGTAGCCTGCTACACCGATCACCAAATATTTGAACGATTTCACCGTTATAAAACCCGTCAGGGCTTTACGGATGATATGGCCATAACCCTCAAAATGCTCAAAGAACTACAATATGGTGATTTTGTTACGCATATCGATCATGGTATTGGTCGTTATGGTGGTCTTGAAACGATCGAAATTAATGGACATAAGCAAGAAACAGTCCGTTTGATTTATCAAAATAACGATATTCTATATGTAGGTATCCAGTCTTTACATAAAATATCCAGATATACAGGTAAAGATGGTACTGAGCCTAAGCTTAGTAAAATCGGTGGTGATGCATGGAAAAACCTAAAACGAAAGACAAAAGCAAAAGTAAAAGACATAGCCAAAGAACTCATTAAACTATATGCGCAGCGAAAAGCATCTAAAGGATTCGCTTTTGCTAAAGATGGCTATCTCCAAAATGAACTTGAAGCTTCCTTTATTTACGAAGATACTCCGGATCAGTTGTCAGCTACTCAAGATGTAAAAGCCGATATGGAACGCGAATATCCAATGGATAGGTTAATTTGTGGAGATGTAGGTTTTGGAAAGACAGAGGTTGCCATTCGTGCAGCTTTTAAGTCGGTCGTCAATGGTAAGCAAGTGGCAGTTTTAGTCCCAACAACAATCCTCGCGTTGCAACATTTTAAGACATTTTCCGAAAGGTTAAAGGAGTTTGGTGTAAATGTGGATTATATCAATAGATTCAGATCGACAAAAGAGAAATCTACAATATTAAAAAATGTCGAGGAAGGTAAGATTGAAATTCTTATAGGAACGCATGCTATCCTAAATAAGCAAATTAAATTTAAAGACTTGGGGCTGCTAATCATTGATGAAGAGCAAAAATTTGGTGTTGCCGCAAAGGAAAAACTTCGTTCTTTGCAGGTTAATGTAGATACGCTTACGCTTAGTGCTACTCCAATTCCGCGTACATTACAGTTTAGCCTGATGGCAGCAAGAGATTTGTCTATTATCCGAACGCCTCCACCTAACCGCCAACCAATTTATACTGAAAGACGTATTTTTAACGAAGAACTCATCAAAGAAGCAATTTTTCAGGAAGTACACCGTGGTGGTCAAGTTTTTTTTGTCCATAACCGTGTCAAAACACTCAACGAAATAGCTACCTTAGTCAAAAATCTTTGTCCGGGTGTAGAAGTTGCTGTTGCTCATGGACAAATGGAAGCACATACACTTGAAACGACGCTCGTGGATTTTATTGATGGTAAATTTGACGTTTTGGTCTGTACGAATATCATTGAAACCGGACTTGATATCCCGAATGCAAACACAATGATAATCAATAATGCACATCAGTTTGGATTGAGTGATTTACATCAATTACGTGGTAGAATTGGAAGGTCTAATAAGCGCGCATACTGTTATCTTTTTGCACCACCATTATCTGTACTTACCGATGATTCTAGAAAACGGATTAAGACATTGGAAGAATTTTCTGATTTAGGTTCTGGTTTTCTTATTGCTATGAAAGATATGGATATACGTGGTGCCGGAAATTTACTCGGAGCAGAGCAAAGTGGATTTATTTCAGATATTGGATATGAAACGTATCAAAAAATTCTGGAAGAAGCGATGGAGGAGCTAAAAGAGACTGAATTTAAAGAGTTGTTCAAAGAAGAAAATGAGAAGAAGCAGGTTTTTGTACATGGGGTCGAACTTGATACGGATATCGAAATGCTTATCCCCGATAGCTACGTTTCCAATATTCAAGAAAGACTCTCGCTTTATACTGCACTTAACAAACTTGATACTGAAGCGGATATTGAGCAATTTAACAACATGCTTAAAGACCGTTTTGGAACGGTTCCAAATCAAGTATACGAACTTTATGATGGACTAAGAATTCGTAGATTTGCTAAAAAAATGGGTTTTGAGCGTATTACTTTAAAAAATAAAAAATTGATTTGTTTCTTTTTAAACAACCCTCAATCATCCTATTTTGAGTCTAAAATTTTTCAAGGGATAATGCAGTATGTTGCTACTGATGGACGCATTAAAGGTCTCACTATGAAGCAAAGTCAGAATTCCCTTCTTATGATTAAAGAAAATGTAAAAAATCTTAAAGAAGTCAGAAATTTATTGGAAAGTATGATGGCTCTATTGGAAAAATAGAAACAATTCTAATATTGCATTTCAATAACAGACTTAGCGACTTTTCCACCTAATTGTGGTGCAATCTTTTGAATTTTCACGCGTGCATTGGTAACATCAGAAAACTTATTTTGAATAATTTTTAGGATATTATAAGCCACCGTTTCAATTAATCGTTGCGTTATATGCATTTCTGCTTTACATATTTCATATAATTGTTCGTAATTTACAGTATGACGGATGTCATCCTTGCTTAAATCCTCATTAGAAAGTGTTACTTCCAAATCTACGATAAAGGTATTGCCCGCTTTTTGCTCTTCGTCATAAAATCCGTGAAAAGCAAAAAATTCTGCCCCTTCAATAGCTACTTTTGTTTGCATTTTGATGATTTGTCGGCAAATATATGGAAGAAAATGTCTTTAATATGTTATTGAAAACATTTTTTTAAATTAGTCGATTGATAAAAATGCTTATTCAATTTATTTTACACATTTAGATTTTTACGAAGCAAACAAGAACTCCAGCTTATTTATCAATTCAATATTCGGTCTGCTAAAAAAAATGCCCGTAGTTTGGTCTTTGCGAACACCTCGTATAAACAAGTATATCACTCCACCAAAATCACGGTTGTAGTCGAAGTTTTTTAGTTGAAATTGTAAGTGCTTTTTAATTGCACAAGTATATATAAGGTATTGTAAGTGATAATTGTTTTCGTTCATCGCAAGTACCACTTTTTGTGAACTATAGTCGTCGGTTTGATAGCCTAGATGATTTGTTTTCCAGTCTAAAATATAATACTTCCCTTTGTGTAAGAAAAATAAATCAACCTTTCCATTCATCATACCTTCAATTTCTGAATAACCATTTTTTATACGGACACCTTCCATAAGATTTTCTAGATGTTTAACATTAAACTTTTGTAATGGAAAGTCAAATTCTAATTCATGAACACATGTTGCCATACTTATCTGACTTAGTTGCAATATACCGTTTTCCGTAATGATATTTGTGTACATGACGTGTTCAAGCATGGTTTCTAGCTGCGTAAGAAAGTTCGCTTCCGCCTTAGGATAATACTGTTTTGCAATGTTTGTTATGGTGTATTTCCAGGTATCAGGTTCATTAAAGCGGGTGCGTTCAAACATGGTATGGATGATCGTTCCTGTTTTACTGCCTTTGGTCAATTCGTTGAATATAAAGCGGTCGTAATCTTGTGTTTCCTGAATGAATTTATCTCTTGGTGTAAGCTCATGGTCACCAGAAATACGACTGTAGCTAATGCGCTCCCATTTTGTTTCGGACAGTGAAAATGAAGTAGGGTGCTTCACGATCGGCTTATCTTGATTTGTACTATTATATTTATCGTAAGGAACCGGAATATCTTTGATTTCACCGATCAAATCGTTGTAAGTAATCTTTTCCAAAAATTTTGATAGCGTACTCGATTTATTTGTTGAAGCGTTACTTTTAAATATATAACAGGCATAAACTGCCCTAGTCAATGCAACATATAGTAACCTTCGATTTTCTTGTTCTTCCTGCTTGATGTATAGTTCTTGAGCTTTTTCACTTAGTTGGCTGTATTTTGCTGTGACATATTTTCCATCGGCATTTCGGAAACTTATGATTTTTGAGGGAATGTTACTAACAGTAAAGTCAAGTTCAGGCGCTATTACAATCGGATATTGAAGTCCTTTGCTTTTGTGTATGGATACGATTTTTACAGCATCTTCATCGCTTTCGATACGCTGTTCCCATTCATCATCATCTGCTTGATCTTTTTCGAGGTTTATTTTGAACCAGTCAAGTAATTCGTCGGGATTAAATCTACGACGATGTTCGGTTTTATAAAGTAACTCTGCCAATTGATAAAGATTTGTAAGGATACGCTCGCCGTTTTCAGTATGATTTGAAAGTAAATTTTGCTGTATACCAAAATCAGTTATTAAAGTCATCATTGTTGCGTAGATGCCAACCTTTTTCCATTTTAAATTGTAATCGTAAAACTGTTGTATTACGACTTCATCATCCAAAGTCAAAAGATCATCATATCGATACTGAAAAAATCCAGTAATTAAGGCTCTTCGCACATTTGATTGGGTCGGCCTAAGCATTGCTTCGAGTAAATAGATGATGTCTATAGCTTCATTTGAATTTAGAATTGTTTCTGCGGACATCGTTACCGCCGGAATACCTAATTTCGATAATGCCGATTTAATCGTAGCACCATAAATATTCGTACGGACTAACACACATATATCCGAAGGGATAATTTTTCGTGAAGTTTGAGATATGGTATCGAAAATGGTATATTTATCATCTGATAACATTTCATATATTAAATTAGCTAAATTTTTATTAATGTTATCTTTATTATTCTGGATATTGATATTAATCGGTGTACCTGAAGATCCGTTATATAAAAATTCGCCTTTATTATCAGCACCTGTTGGATATTTAACTTCGTGAAAAAGAATTTTTCCATCGGTGTAAAAGGTATCAAAATCTTCTGTAGGTAGAAAAAACTGATTTAGTGCCCGGATTAATTTAGCCGTCGATCGATAATTGATATTCATCCCAAAGACATTTTCACCTGCTTGGTCTCTCGCTTCGAGGTATGTTTCAATATCTGCACTTCGAAATGCATATATAGATTGCTTAGGATCTCCTATATAAAACAAAATGGAACGATCATTAAATGCGTGCTTGAAAATTTCGTATTGAGTACGGTCCGTATCCTGAAATTCATCAATGAAAACAGCTTTGTACTTATTGGATAATTTTATTGCAAGGGATTCGCGCGCAGCACCTTTTAATGCGCTATTGAGATTTTGAATCATGTCATCAAATGACATCAGACTATTTTTTAGTCTATGCTCAAAAATCTTTGGAACAATCGAATTGATCGCGAATGAATAGAAATAATTGACGGTTTCATTGGATTGTTCTTTTATTTTTTCTCTTTTTTTGTCTAATTCAACTTTGAATTCTAAGAAATCTTGAAATTTTTCAACAATGTATTTTTGTGGATTTTTTGCATTAATATTTTTAAAAATTTCTTTGTAATTGTCCACTAAATCAGGAAATTTCTTTTTTGCATTTGAATCCGCATAGCAACGAGCTAATATATCTTCGCGATTTACGCTAAAGTAATTTTCTATTACTTGTTCATAATCTGCTAATTCCTTTTTAACCTCCAACAATTTTTTTAAATGAATTTCTTGTGTTGTGAAGTCAAAATTACGGTCTTCAGCATGATAAAAAATATAGTTTTTTCCTGATAAATGCCCATTGATTATTTGTATAATATTTTCTTGTGAAAGCTGACCACCATTAAGCATCTCAGCTAGTAAATCTTTCTGTATTGAAGTAACATGCTTTCGCCAAAAACTTTGGACTTCAGCCTCTATAATTGATGAAGTATTGGTTATCAGCTCTGTATTGAACAATTGGCCTGTTTCAAAAGCAAATTCATTTAATGTCTTCTGGCTAAATCCATGGATGGACATCACTTTAGTTTCGTCGAGATAAATGATAGCTGATTTAAGTAATTCATTTGCATCTATATTACGATCAACGAGTTCTTTAATAATATCATCTGCGATATCTTCACCATTACTGTATCTATACGCATTACGGACAAAAAAACGAATCCGCTCTTCCAATTCAGCTACAGCAGCCTTTGTAAATGTTACAATCAGAATTTCTTGAATTGGAATTTTTTTTTCCAAAATAAGTCTCAATGCAAGAATCGCAATAGAATAGGTCTTACCGGTACCTGCACTAGCTTCTATCAGGTTACTTCCTTGTAGTAAGACTTCCATCACATTAAATGCTTTATATTTTGTCGCTTGAGTCATGGTCTTATCGAAAGCTAAATTGATTGGTATATCGCCTCAAATATACGAATATCAAACGAAATTGTTGTAAGCAATAGATTTTTTTAGAGAAAGCTTTGAAAGGCGAAAGCGCGGATATGTCAATGTATCAATAGCTTTTCTGATCTATGTATAAATGAATGCAAATGGTGATGCGATAAATATGGAACATAATTTATTTTGAACCAAATAGCAAAGATACTAATTGAAAAATAATAAGATATATGACTTGAATTCAATAGATTGACTATCCCTATTTGATATAAGTTTGAGATAGTCAATCTAGAATTTTCTGAAAAAGAGGTTTTAACGTAGTCAGGTTACTTCTTTATCAGATTAATAATAAACAGTAGTGCAATGGATCCTACAGCAGCAGTTAAAATATAACCCAGAGTACCTGAACCAAGGTTTACGCCCAACTGACCTAAACCCCAATAGCCAATAAATCCGCCGATTATACCTACAATAATATTGCCTACCAGGCCTAAACTTGAACCTTTGTAAATTTGACTACCAAGCCAACCTGCAATACCGCCTAAAATAATTGTTACAATAATACCTTCCATATAAAATGATTTAAAAAGTGAAAAATCAACTGAAATGGTTGTTTGGGATAGGTGCAGAACTTTATCTGTTATTGCCTATGTGTACAGGTTACAAATGTCAAAGTTAATTTTATTTTTAAAATAAAAATAAAATTTAAAAAAAAAATTATATTATTTGGAAGATAGTTGTTTAGATACATTCATAAAAAAATCAAATGCCCATTTCTACTTGAAATCTTGCGTAATACTCGTTATAAGTCTTTATGGTCGGATGGTTATAAAAATTAAACCCATTTTCAAATTGTAACTTGATAACATGGCCTTTTAAGTAACGGGTAAACCCAATAGTTGCTTGTCTTTCATCAAATAATTCTGGTAGATCATTTTGATCAATATTTAAGAAAGAATATCTGCCGATAACTTCCCAATTTGAAGGCCAAAAATAACTCGCTTGATAGTCTAATCCATATCCGTTGATTGCGATTGGAATGCCATTTAATTCAGGATTAGAAGCATTTCTGTCCATATAAGAAGCCATTATAGCCATTCCCCGATATTTAAGTATGAAATCAGCGAAAACTGCTTTTAATTTAATGCTTTCGTCGATATAAGTACTTAATTTTCCTTGTGTTCTGTTGGTTTTTGGATTGTAATAATAGGATGCACCGATCATGATTTTTGGTGACGGCTCACTGAGCAAATCTCCCTCAAAAAAAGCCCCATTATCAGTAAAAGCACCTAACGGATAAAATTCCGCTCTTCCGGACAATGCTAAACCATTGTTGGTCTGGGCGGGAATATTGCGCCCTTCACCAGAGGAAATTGCCGTTTTAATTTGCCAGGAAAATGAATTTGGAAGCATATGCTTTACATTTGCAAAAATACCAAAATCATATGAGATATTAAACTCTCTGTGATTGATACTGCGATCAGTTAGTTGTAATGAACTACTTGAATTGAGTTTTTGTCTGCTACCTGGTAACTTTGCTTGGCCAAAACCTAGTTGAAAATTGCTGTTAAAATCATAGAAAATCGCTGCATCCATGAGTACATTGACATATTCCTTGTTGTTGTACGAGATAGCTTCTTTTCCAGTAAAATCAGTTTGTAAGACGTAATTAAGTTTAGGGGTCAAAACATAACCACTAAATTTTAATCTTAACCTTTGCACTAATGCATTGATTTCTGAAGTGGATTCGTTTTGGCCAATTGGTACGATATAGTTTATTCTGTTTTGCATCCGAACTCGGATATTCAGAGACAAAGTGCTATCTTTTGAACTTATACCGATACCTTCATCTGTTATTTCTACAATTGGTGAATTTTCAGAATGTAGATCAACCGATTGTGCTGAGACAACATTATGCACACCGAAAAATAAAATACATAAAATGCAAATACGTGTAATCATAGGAATACTATTAATCTTTAAGTAACCATTGTAATCCAAATCTAAAAGTTGGATCAAAAACTGGATAGCCGGAGATATTATATAGGTTTGTTTTTACCCAATATCGCGAAAAATTCTCTAACGAGAATAAAGCTCTGAATGTTGAAACTTTAGCATGTACAAAGAAATTGACTTCAGGCGCAAAAGGCAAGGTCGAATTACTTTGACTATAACTGTCATAAAGTGGTTGATACGAAGGTCCATTATACGATGGTAACAATCTGCCATCCAAGCCAATATTCATTTCCATCACTTGATTAAACCATTTGCCTTTATAGTATAACTTATGTGCAGTATATAATTTTGGTAACGGAAAAATGTTGCTACTCTGTAATTGAAAATACACGTCATTTTCCAAGCCAAAGTGCTTATATACCAACTTATGATGCAAGTCAAATTGTGATAACGTAATAATATTCTGATATTGAGCCGGTTTACCATTGATATCCCAATACATTGGATTATTTATAATCGATTGGCTTAAGGATATACTTAAACGCAACTTCGGAATATGTAAAGCTGCGTGCATTTTCGTCCCGAAAGCGTTTGTATAGGATGTATCTAAGACTGAAATACCATTTACATTTAAGATCGTTTCGTTATATGCCGGTTCTAATCGGAATAATCTTAAACCACCGTTTAGGGTACCAATTTTTCCTATATTTAAACCAATATCACCTGATAAATCAAAAGTACCAATATTCTTTAGTAAGCCTAGCTTTCCTTTAACATTAATATGTAATACTTTGAGAAAGGGGATACGGCCTTCACCTATAATGGTTAAATCTGATCGTTTAAATGATGTTGGAAGATCATCGACTACGATGTAATCATATTTTAAGCCTACTTTTCCTTGAATACCATTTGCGTTTAGACCATGAATATTAAAAACTTCTGTATATGTTTTTATATCTGTATATCGCCTTAAACCTGCTGGAATAGCAATATGCTCAGGTAAGGAATAATACGCAAGAGATTGAGAATCTAATCCTTGATCTACAAATTTATAATATTCAGGTTGGTACGACAATTCATTAGAAAGGTATAAATTCCAGTTACTGCTTGAAACGTCATTTAGTTGATAGTATTGAACAAAAGACAAAGACTGTTTTTGCTGTCTTCCAGAAGCTTCATTTAAAAGGGTAGGTATAGCCTTTCTAAATCTTTCTGACAATAGACTATCGGAGAGAATCCCGCCATTGAATCGTTCTTCATGGGCATTTTGAATGAATAAAAGTATCGCATTGTATTTTTTAGAAGGGCTTTCGTATCTTAGACCCATGCCAAATGCAGTACTTTTAGTGGCTTGGTGATTGTAAAAACCTTGTTGGCTTATACGCTTATAATTTAAACTTACAGAAAAACCATTTGTGAAGTTTCTAGAAAAATCAGCACCTACTGTAATGTTATCCTGACTCCCCAATTGTGAAAAATATAAATTAGAGACTGGTCGATTTTGAATATAGAATCTAAAGGATTCCTTATTTATTTGATAGGGTAAATATTGTCTATAACCTGAATTAAATCCGGTATTACCTGCTATATCCCAGCGTAAAGACATTGAAGCACTACCATAATTGCCGGTATTTATATAATTTCCTTTGCCAGATTGATATACGGTTGATAAAAATAAAGGTGTTTCTAATGAATCAATACCATCTTTGATCGTGTAAATATCATGTACATTTACATATGTATATTCTAAACCAATCGAGTCTTGATCTTCGATAAAATGATGTACTTTTTCCGGTGTTTCCTGTCCATATAAATGATTGGATAATATGGCGCTAAACAACAAAATAATCGTTTGCAGCAAAAGCCGGACGGTGGAAAAAAATATATCAAGTCGTAAAAATCCGTTCATTTGAATTAGCAAAAGGTATAATAACGGCCAAAGTTACGAAAATAAGCTATCTACAAAAGCGCGCTTATTAAAAACCTGTAATTGTTCTATACCTTCACCGACACCAATATATTTAATTGGTATTTTAAATTGATCAGAAATACCTAATACGACGCCACCTTTTGCACTACCATCTAATTTTGTAAGTGCTAATCCGGTTACATTTGTAGCGGCTGTAAAGTGTTTTGCTTGTTCGATAGCATTTTGACCGGTTGTCGCATCCAAAACAAGGATTACTTCATGAGGTGCGCCAACGTATTTTTTTTCAATGGATCTTTTAATTTTGGTCAATTCATCCATCAGACCAATTTTGGTATGTAATCGTCCTGCAGTATCAATGATCGCTACATCCATTCCATTGTTCTGGGCATATTGAGTTGCTTCATAAGCTACTGCTGCTGGATCAGTATTCATTCCTTTTGAATAAAAATCACTTCCTGTACGGTCAGCCCAAATTTTAAGTTGATCAACTGCAGCTGCACGGAAAGTATCAGCAGCACCTAGTACAACTTTATAACCTTTGTTTTTAAATTGATTTGCTAATTTACCTATAGTTGTCGTTTTACCTACACCATTTACACCTACAACCATGATTATATGTGGATGGTGATCCGTTGGAATGTCAAAATCCTCAACATCAATGGTATTGTTTTCAGACAAAATATTTATGATGACATTCTTCAAAATTGAATTTAACTCATCTGTATTGAGGTATTTATCACGAGCTACACGTTCCTCTAGTTTATCAATGATTTTGACTGTCGTTTCTAATCCTACATCAGAAGAAATTAGAATATTTTCCAATTCGTCCAGGAATTCTATGTCAACAGTTGATTTTCCGGCGATAGCTTTTGTTATTTGGCCGAAAATACTTGTTTTTGTTTTTTCAAGACCTTTGTTGAGGTCTTCCTCTTTATCTTTTGAAAAAAACTTTTTAAAAAAGCTCATGGCAAGTAAATTTTTAAGATTAAACGTGCTTTTGTATAAATACGAATAGGGTTCTTCTTTCGATTAAGAAAAACCCTTCGATTAATTTTTAAAAGTTAAAAACAGATTATTTGTTTTCCTGTAAAAATTCTTTAACCTTATCCTTATGGACCATGGTTGCTTTGTAAGAATATTTACCTGTTACCGGGTCTTTGATAGATTTTACAACTTTTACGTGATCTCTACCAGAACCAGCATTCGCCGCTCTTTGGGCAATCCTCGCGTTTTTAGATACTTTAGCCATGATTATTTAATTTCTTTGTGAATAGTGTACTTCTTTAACACTGGATTGTACTTTTTGATTTCCAATCTGTCAGGATTATTTTTTCTGTTCTTTTCAGTAACATATCTTGATATGCCTGGCATACCAGAAGTTTTATGTTCTGTACACTCTAAAATGATCTGTATTCTATTACCTTTTGCTTTCTTAGCCATGGTTATGATATAATTTTATGGTCTGTTAAAGATTAATACCGGTATCAACACCTTTGTATTTCAATTCTTTTAAGTATTCGTGCAAGCCTTTTTTATCGATATTTCTAAGTGCACTTGTACTTACTTTTAATTTCACCCACTCACCAGTCTCTGGTATAAAAAATCTTTTATCCTGAAGATTTGGTAAGAATCTTCTCTTTGTCTTGATGTTTGAGTGCGATACTTTGTGACCTTTCATCGGTCTTTTACCTGTTAGTTGGCAAACTTTTGACATCTCTTTTCTAATTTAAGTATTATCAATACTACCGGAAATTAATTCCTTTTTTTAAAAACTTTTAGTGACTCCGGAAGGATTCGAACCTTCAACCGCCTGATCCGTAGTCAGGTACTCTATCCAATTAAGCTACGGAGCCTGAAGGTTATCCGTATATTTACTTATTTATCAATGATTTGCAATCATATAAATAACTAATATTCGTTGCTTCCCTCGTTTCAGGCTGCAAAGATAAGCGTTTTATTTTTATTCGCAAACGTTTTTTGAAAAATAAATATATATTTTTTTGTAATATTAATTTTTTAAATACGTATTGACACTTTTTAAAAGGTCTTTTGATATAAAATTATTTGCTTATGCTATTGCATTTTTACTTGTTATGGTTTCCAAATTTGATGATTAATATTAGGATTTAATTCAGAAAGCTTTCATTATAAAGCAATACTATGGAAATAAAAATATTTGTTGGGATTCGGGTTTCACAACCTTATTACTTTTGTTTAAATTGATTTTAATTCCTGCCTGAATAACGAGCTCTTTATTGTCATACTCTGTATAGGATGGAATTACTGAAAGATCTGGGCTGATATCAAATTCCATCAGATGCCTATCTACAAAAGCATCTACAACTGTTATAAGGTGACCACCTATAAGCCAAATATAGGAGTATTCACTCCATTTTCTGTAATAATCTCTTTGTTGCCGATATCGTGTACTTAATGGATCACCAGCATCTAAAAGTTGCAAATAAATTTTATCAGACTTTTTATACTGTTGCCTGTTGTATATGACCGTATAAGTAAGTGCACCATCAATGCCCAATGCTAGCGGTACTTTCCACCATTTTTTATTGTATATTTGACCGCCTGAGGGTATAATTAATGATAGTAAAGCTGCTTTGCCAGGTTTTCCTTTAAATAAAGACCAAAAGCCTCCTTTATTGATTATGGTGTCATTTTCGTTTATTGAAGAGGTATCAATTACATTTGGATTGCCAAAAGCATCTAAATTTGTATTCATATTGATTTGACCCTTTGCCTGTCCTATGACTATCATAAATAGGACAATAAAACAGTAAACTGTCAAATATTTAATACGTCTTCTGCACATAGCAACATGCTCTTTATTTATTCACCCATGATGAGCTCTGTAATATTATTAAAATCATCGTCGTCATTAAAACGGATTGTTATTGTTCCACTCCCATCTATAGCTCGTTTGATTTCAATTGGCGTTCCAAAATGTTGACTGAGTTGATCTTTAATCTTTCTGACTTCTGATGTAATAGCATCAGTGCTGATGTCAGTGCGTTTAGTTGGTGTATCCTTTGGTTGATTATATGATTTGATCAAGGATTCTAAAGCCCGAACTGATAGGTGTTTCTCTACTGCTTCTTGATGTAATTTAAGCTGTAAAACTAAGTCATCTATCCCAGCTAGTGCACGCGCATGGCCCATTGTCAAAACTCCTTCTTTTACGGATGTTTGTATTTGAGCCGGTAATTTTAGTAATCTGACGTAATTGGTAACAGTACTTCTGTCTTTACCTACACGTTCTGAAAGCGCTTCGTGCGTTAAATTACACTCATCCATCAATCGCTGATATGAGATAGCAACTTCTAAGGCGTTGAGGTCAGCACGCTGGATGTTTTCAACAAGTGCCATTTCAAGCATTTCCTGATCATTGGCTACACGTACGTAAGCAGGTATCTCTTTAAGTTGTGCGATTTTTGAAGCTCTAAGTCTTCTTTCGCCAGAGATTAGCTGGTATTTATTGTGCCCTAACGATCGTACTGTTATCGGTTGGATAAGGCCGTTTGCCTGAATGGATTTAGCCAATTCCATTAACTGATCCTGATCAAACTCTGTTCTTGGTTGGAAAGGGTTGACTTCAATATTTGCAGGGCTAATCATCGCAATACTGTGTGTCAATTCTTTAACCAATTGATTTCGTTCAATCGGATTATTTGTTTTTTCAATATTATTAAGTAATGATCTGAGTCCTTTGGACACTTCACCTCTTTTATTCATTATAATCTTTAATTTTGAAATATTTTTTCAGTTGCTTGAATAGACAAAAATTCTTTTGCTAAATTTAGGAAATTGATGGCACCTTTGCTACTGACATCATAAATAATGACGGGTTGCCCTAAAGATGGTGCTTCGCCGATCTTACTATTTCTATGAATTATCGTTTCAAAAATGCGGTCTGATATGATCGAACGGATTTCTTCAATGACCATATTGGCCATTCTAAGTCGTTGATCGTACATGGAAAGGACAACTCCTTCTACTTGTAAATTTGGATTTACAGATTGCTGAACCAAATTAATAGTGTCTTTAAGTTTTCCAAATCCTTCCAATGAGAAAAATTCACACTGCACCGGAACCAAAACACTATCAGCTGCGGCTAGTGCATTGAGCGTGATCAAACCTAAAGACGGAAGACAATCTATAAAGATATAATCGTACTCGTCTTTAACCTTTTCCAAAGCAATTTTCATCTTAAATTCTCTGTCCGTTTGATTGACAAGCTCGATTTCGGCACCTACGAGATCTATCGATGAAGGCAATATGTAGAGATTGGGCGTATCTGTTTCTACGATTCCCATTTGAGTATCTGCTTCTTCTACTAATATTTCGTATGTTGTAATCGATATTTGTTCTTGTTTTACACCAACACCTGATGTAGAATTTGCCTGCGGATCTGAATCTATAATTAAAACTTTATTGTCCAGTACAGCTAATGCCGCAGCCAGATTAATTGCCATTGTGGTCTTTCCTACACCGCCTTTTTGGTTTGCTATTGCAATGATTTTACCCATTTTTAAATCTCTATACTTTGTCCTACGTTTAATAAAATTAATTCTTTTCCTATGTTTTTAAAATGAGCTTTAGCTGCTTCGTGATCGATTTTTATATAACCAAATGTATCAAAATGACATCCAATAATTGTATCACATTCAATATATTGTGCAGCTATGGATGCATCTTCATAGCCCATAGTAAAGTTGTCACCAATAGGTAATATCGCAAAATCTAATTTTGGACAAGTTAAAGGTATCAATTTCATGTCCATTGTCAGAGCAGAGTCGCCTGCAAAATAAAAACATTTATCATCATTCCATATGACAAATCCACCGGATGAACCACCATAGCTGCCATCGGGAAGCATACTAGAATGAACTGCATTGACATATTTAACTGTACCAAAGTCAAACTTGTATTTTCCACCTATATTCATAGGGTGGCCTTTTAACCCTTTTTGTTCATACCAACTGACAACTTCGAAGTTTGAAATAATCATAGCCTCATTGTTGCGCGCGATTTCTTCTGCGTTCTCAACATGATCACTATGACCATGTGACAATAATACATAGTCTGCTTTAAGCGCCGATACGTCTATTTCAGTTGCTTTTGGATTGGAAGAAATCATAGGATCAAAAACTAAACACGTACTTTTAAATTGTACTTGAAAACCTGATTGCCCAAGATATCGTAATGTCATAATTTAAAAAATGGTATTTAATGGATTTATATTACAACTACTTTATATTTGTTATCTTTTGTAAGTCATATATTTGTGCTAAATGTTTTAAATGACCTATCTGACAACGAATCACAAAGGTACGATATTTTACTGAAATGAAAGTATGTAGTTAGTATTAAAGCATTTTTAAAATAGCTCAATTTTTTTAAACTCGATTATGACTTGAAATTTTTTTTTGAATTTTATCACTGGAGATTATATCACTTATCTTGAATTTATCATCATCTGGAATCAAATGTATTTTTTTTGGAATTTATTTTTGACGATAAACACTCAATACATATTGATTAGTTAATCAAAAACAGCGTTTTAGATTATAAATTTATATAAAATATCTATTTAACATTCATTTTTCGAGAAGTTGACCCTTTTGTTTTAAAAACAATGGTTTTTTACTGCACTTTGTGGTTATATATATTTATTTAAAAAAATGCATTTTATGATTGAGTTGTGTCATTATTTTGTATTATTGCATGATATATTGAAATTTATATGCAGATTAAAAAGGTTTCGGTTGGTATTTTATTATTAATGGGAATAGGTTTTTCCTTTGGCTTTAGCAAACCTGATATGTGGGGTTTCTTTGGCCACAAACTAATCAATAGAATGGCTGTTTTTACATTGCCGCCTGAACTTTTTGGTTTTTATAAAAAACATATTGAATATATGACCGAGCATGCCGTAGATCCCGATAAAAGGCGTTATGCAACAAAACATGAAGGTCCAAGACATTTTATAGATATAGATAAATGGGATAAAATTCCTTTTCCGAATGTTCCGAGAGATTTTGAAGAAGCAATCATTAAACACTGTCAAATTCGACTGGTTTCTGGAAGCGATTCGCTTTATTTTGATAAATTGATAACGCTGGATTCATTTATATTAACCATGAATTATCAAGGAGGAATTCGGCTTTCAGTTGATTATCCTACATTCGTTAAATATTGGAAAAAAGTAATAAAACCACTCTATTATGAAGACGAATGGAGGCTATCAGGTTATGATTTTGACGAATTATTTGAAACGACCTATTTCCAAAAAAATAAAGTTGATATACTTATTGAAGATCATTTTTCTGAATATGGAATCGTTCCTTATCAAATAGAAATGCATTTGTCAAGACTTACTTATGCTTTTGAAAAAAAAGATTTGCAAACAGTGTTAAGGTTATCAGCCGAATTTGGACATTATATAGCTGATGCGCATGTGCCCTTGCATACTACGGAAAACTACAACGGGCAGATGACCGGACAAGTTGGAATCCATGCCTTTTGGGAATCCGCAATTCCAGAGATGTTTGCAGAAAAGGAATTTGATTTTTTTGTAGGTAAGGCCGAATATATTGAAAATCCTAAAGATTATATATGGCAGATAATCACTACGGCACATAGTCATCTAGATAGCGTACTAGCCATTGAGCTGAGATTGAGTAAAACGTTTGATAGCGATAAGCAATTTTGCTATGATGAGCGACTCGGTAAAACTGTTAGAATACAATGCCGGGAATATGTAGAAGCTTATATGCGCGCAATGGGTAATATGGTTGAGGAACAAATGCGCTCATCAATACTTGCCATTGGTTCCTTTATTTACACGGCATGGGTGAATGCTGGCCAGCCCGTTTTAGAAACGACTAGCCAGATTGATACCTATACTCCGCCGATTATACCTGATACAAATGTTAAAGCAAGAGAACATGAATGACGGTTTAGAATTTAAATTTGTATTGGATTTAATGCATTTTTTTTTGTAATTATCGCCGAACAGTAAATATCCTTATTTATATTAAAAATCTAAAGGCATTTTATTGAAATTACCCGAGGTCATAAGTAATAAATTCCAGTCATTTTGTGCTTTTAAATATTCATGTAAAGAAAGTTCATCTGTAAATACTTGAAGTGATGGATGATTAAAGCAAACTTTGACAAATTCCTCATCCAATGGAGGCATCTTTTTCATCTTTAATGTATGTGTATTGTAATATATGATAGCCTGGTCTGCACTATTAAGTGAACCTCTATATTGTTGTAAAAAATCAGTATTCAGACTTGAAAATGTATGTAATTCTAATACAGCCAGTAGAGGTTTATTATTAAACCACTCTTTAAAAGATTGTGTTGTTGCCATTACTTTACTTGGCGCATGGGCAAAGTCAAGAAATACATGTCGTCCATCTTTTTCTGCTATTTTTTGAAGGCGTTTGTTGGCACCGCTAAAATCTGCAATTGAATTTAAGAAAGTGTGGTCATCTATACCCAATTCATTACAAATAAGCCGCGCTGCATTCATGTTTTGCAGATTGTGATTTCCAATGGTCTTTATTGGGTAGCTTTGTCCGTTCCACTGAATTTGACGATTATCATTTATGGGAAGCGCTGAGTAGGGAAGCTTTTTCTTAACACAGACATTCGGAGCAATAGCTTTTAGGTTTTGATCCGCTTCAAAATATATTAATGTACCTTTATGGTCTATCGTATCACAATATAACCTGAATTGATCTACGTATATTTCAAATGTATGAAAAACATTTATATGATCCCAGGCAATACCTGTGATAACTGTTATATGAGGTTTGTAATGTAAGATTTTGGGCTTTGGGTCAATTGGGCTGCTTAAATATTCGTCACCTTCGATGATGATGAGCGGCGCATCAGTAAGTTTTACCATTCTATCAAATCCTTCTAATTGCGCTCCAATAAGATAATCAAAATCCCTTTTCAACTTTCTGAGTACATGCATAACCATTGCTGTTGTAGTTGTCTTACCATGACTTCCTGCTATAACAACTCTTTGTTTATGAATGGATTGTTGATAGATAAATTCAGGATAAGAATATATTTTAATCCCCATTTCCTGCGCTTTTAATAATTCAGGATTGTCAATTCTAGCATGCATACCTAAGATGATGAAATCCAATTCATTGGTGATTTTTTCGGGATACCAGCCCAATTTATCAGGGGCTACACCTGCATTTTTTAATCGGCTAAGCGATGGTTCATAGATTTCGTCATCCGAACCTGTTACGATATTGCCTTGTGCAACCAGATCAAGGGCAATATTATGCATAGCCGATCCGCCGATAGATATGATATGTATTTTTTTACAACTCACGATTAATAATTTACTAAGGACAAAGGTAAATACAAATATTAAATTTTTTACATATATTTTAATCACATTAATTCCTAAGCCAATTAATTTAATATCTAAAATAGCATATTATAGTAATCGACATAAATAATTGCTGATTTATCAATACCTTTGTCAGATCATTTAAAGCCAATAAGTAGCATGATTGAATTAGGTAAAAAAGCAACGTTGAGGATCGTAAAAAGGACAGATTTTGGATTCTATTTAGATGGGCAGAATTTTGGCGAAATTCTGATGCCTAAGCGCTATATTACACCGGAAATGGTAATAGATGGCATGGTAGATGTCTTTGTATTTTTAGATGGTGAGGAGCGAATCGTAGCCACTACCGAAACACCTTTTGCACAAGTAGGAGAGTTTGCTCGTATGAAAGTCAATAAAGTAGAAAGGGTAGGCGCTTTCTTGGATTGGGGGGTGAGTAAGGAATTACTGGTTCCATTTAGTGAGCAAAAAATTAAAATGGAAGCGGGCAGATTTTACTTCGTTTATGTATTTCACGATACATTGACAGACCGGATTGCTGCATCAATGAAAATCGAGAAATTTCTAAATAAATCCAATCCTAAGTATAAAATCGGTGATAAGCTTAGATCTATCGTCAGTGCAGTGACTGATATTGGTTATAAATGTATTACTGAAGATAAATTCCAAGGTGTACTTTACAAAAATGAAGTGTTCAAGAAACTCCAAATCGGAGATTATGTTGAAGTTTATGTCAAAAAAGTAAGAGAAGATCAAAAAATAGACTTCGCCCTAGAACCTATTGGCTATCATAAAGTTGATAAAAATGCACAGCGTATCATGGATTTATTAATCCAATCAAAAGGCAAACTTCCATATAACGATAAGACAGATCCAGAAGTAATCTATCAGATATTTGGATTTAGTAAAAAGATTTTTAAACAAGCTATTGGTAATCTGTACAAACAAAGACAGATTACAATTCATCCAGATAGAATAGAAAAAATATAGCTTACTTTATATTATGCCCCTACCTTGCTTTTTTGGTATTGTTCTGTCATTTCTTTAGAAATCGCAGATGAAAACATCCTTACAAAAGTTTTGTTGTCAAGCTCAAGAGTTACGATATTACCTTCTACTTTATTGATTTGACCTATGATACCACTTGCAGTAACTACCTCGTCGCCTTTCTTTAATTCAGTTGAAAAGATTTGTTGTTCTTTTTGTTTCTTAATCTGCGGGCGCATGAAAAAAAAGTAAAAAGCGACCAACATTAACACTGGAAATAAAAGAGATGCTAATCCGCCACCAGATGATTGTAAAATGAATGTTAAAAGCATTGATTGAGTATTTTGTATGATTTGGCTGCAAAGATAATTATTTTATTCAAATGATTTTATGATTTTATGCGTTTTTAAAGCATTTTTTATTAAAAAAGTATTAGAAAATGGATTAGATGACATAAAATATAGACTTGATTTCTTATCTTTGTAAAGATTAATCTTCTATATGATGCATTTACTTATTATTGAGGATCAGGCCGGTTTATTAGAAATGATGAAATTGGGACTAAATGAAAACGGTTTTCAAGTTAGTGTTGCAAATAATGGTATGGATGGTTTAAAAATGCTGTTAAATAATGAATATAGTGTAGCTATTGTGGATTTACTTTTGCCCGGCATACATGGACTTGATATTTGCCGAAAAGTACGCGCTACAGGTTCATTAGTACCTATAATTATTGTTAGTGCGCTAGATGCTGTTGAAGATAGAATTGCAGGTCTTGAAGTAGGAGCTGATGATTACTTACCTAAGCCTTTTAATTTTAATGAGTTGATGGCCAGGATAAAAGCCCTTGATAGACGCAAAATGGCTTCATATAATCCAAGTGTTCGAATAGTAGATGACCTTATAGTAGATTTTAATAATATGACAGCTTCACGCAATGGTAAAAACCTTAATCTTACTAAAAAGGAATTTAGATTATTAGATTTTTTTCTAAAAAATGAACTTAAGGTTGTTACCAAATCAGAAATTGCTAAAATGGTATGGGATATAAACTTCGATACCGGTACTAACATTGTAGAAGTTTATGTAAATTATTTACGCAATAAATTAGATAAAGGCTTTGACAAAAAACTAATTCATACTAAGTTTGGAATAGGGTATATATTCAATCCTCAACAAGATGCAGATTAAAACTAAACTCACATTTGCATATTTTTTTGTGACAGCTTTTCTATTGATGCTTGCATTGGCATTTATATATTTTAGTTTTAAACAAAAATTGGAAAATCAATTTTTTCTCTCACTAAGGACAAATGCGCTGATGACCTTAAGTATGGTCGAAAAAAGTAATTATGGATTTTATAAGGAAAGTCTATATAGTGCAGGTGAGAAACCAATTTTAAATGTTAAGGATAATATTTTAATTTACAATGATTTAGGGCAATTGGTTTTTTCTTTTATGGAAGAACCAACTATAAATAAAAAAATCATTGATAAGATTAAATCAGTTGGTGATTATAGGTTTGTCATTGATGCTTCTAAGGCCATTGGTATTCACTACAGAACAACTGGTGGTAAGGAATATGTACTTATTGGAAAAGGGGAGTTTTATTCTGAAGAATTGAAGAGTTTACAGAAAATTTTAATATGGACCTTTTTTATTTTTCTCTTTATTACTGCAATTGCCGGATATTTTAATGCACGCCGTGCAATGATGCCGATTCAAAAGGTCATCAGTGATATGAATAGCATTTTACCTGATCAATTGTCTGCGCGTATATCAGAAGGTAATAATCAAGATGAAATTTCACATTTGGCGAAAGCATTTAATAATCTACTTGCTCGTATAGAAGAAGCTTTTAATATTCAGAAGGGATTTATCTCTTTTATTTCACACGAGGTTAGAAATCCTTTAGCTTCTATTATCTCTCGCATTGAAGTACATACCATGAAAGAAAGGACACATGATGCGTATATTTCTTGTCTCAATTCAATTTTGAACGATGCCCATGAACTCGATCAAATGGCTTCACATTTAATGCAGTTGACCAAAATTACGACCGGATCTGAGCAGATAATTTTTAAGCCATTAAGATTGGATGAAATGATTTGGGATATCAATAGTAGATTGAAGTCCTTATATCCAGAATATAAAGTTAGGTTTGAAATTAATAATATGCCTAAAGATGCTGATAATCTCATTATAAATGGCAATGAAACCTTGCTTATAACCGCATTGTCTAACCTGATTGAAAATGCTTGTAAATATTCTTCTGACCAATCTGCAACTGTAAGGATTTACACAGATATTCAGCAAGTACCAACAATTGACGTGATAGATCATGCGCGCGTTATCACTTTAGAGGAACAAGCTCTCATTTTTAAACCTTTTTATAGAAGTAATGCCCATAAAAAAATCAAAGGTTCAGGAATTGGATTATCTTTGGTAGCTTTAATAATGAAAGCACATAAATTTCCACTCGTGATTTCCGGTGATGAAAGCACAGGCAATGTGTTTACACTACGTTTTAAAGCTACACACTAAATGGTTTAAACATGCAATTGACATCTAAAAATAGAAATAAGCATATTTTGAAGGGATTGGTTTTCGCTTTAGGTTTTGCATTGTTGGTTACTTTGCTTTTGTTCTATTTTCGAAAGGATAATATAACATCAGAATCAAGTTTTGAACAGAATTCCCGAACTATTCTACTGGATTGGTATAAACTTTATCTTCAATTAGAGCGGATTGATAAAAATGAAGCATTACCTTATGCAGCACGTAACTTTGCTCAGATTAGTACAGGAGTTTATGAAGTGGTTAAAGAGAACGAACATTTATTTAATGCAGAGAATCCACAGGCTTTACGTATGTTAAATTATGCACTTTACATATCAATAGATGCTGTATATGATAAAAATAAATTGGGTTCTGCCGCTACATTAATAAATGGATTGTACCAAGCGAACAACAGACGACTACACGTTAAAAAAAATGATAACGAGCTTTTTATCCAACATATACTCGAAGTAAACAATAAACTTTTTAGAGTGGATACATTAGACTTAGAATCGCCAGTATTCGCAAATTATAAACCTGAAAAGGAATTTGTTTTTTCTGATAATACTGGGATGTTACCGGATTGGGGAAAGAATAAAACACTTGTGGTTAATAAAAATGAGGTTAAAGTTGATCCACCATATATACGGTCTATGTACTTTGAAAAAGAATTATATGACGATGCTTTATCTGTATATATACAATCCAAACAGCTTTCATTTGAGGATATATGGATAGGCGATTTTTGGAGTGACGAAACAGTCGGACTAACTTTTACACCGATTGGAAGGTGGATTTCAATCGCAAATCAAACCTTGGCGATGGAAAATCTTCCGGTGCTTCAAGCGATAAAAATGTATCGAGATCTCGGAGTTGCGCTTTACGATGTAACGATTATTGGATGGTTTTACAAGTACAAGTATAACTTAATAAGACCGGAACAATTTATTCGAAAGTATATCGATGCTTCATGGCAAGCAAAACATCATCCTGCTTTTCCTTCGTATCCATCGGCACATTCATTTATTGCAGGAGCAGCAGGTGGGATTTTGGAACATTATTTTGATAAGAATGCAAAAAGAACGGACGACAGTCATCATAAACGAATTGAGTTTTATAGCGATAAACGTGTGTATGACAGTTTTGAAGCAATGTATAAGGAATGTGCTTATTCTAGATTTTTAGTCGGAGTGCATTATTTGACAGATTGTGAAGCCGGATTAAACTTCGGCTTGTCCGTGGCTAAAAAGGTCATTCGGACAAATGAATAATACTACTTCGTGTACTCACCAATCTAATTTTTTGTCACATTTCCTATCAACAATGGGCATTAAAGTTATGGATTTTAGTCATTATTAAAGAAATGTAACAGTATTAATGTAATAAACCTTTCTTTTTAATTGTTGCAATGACATCAAAAAGTCGGTCTAAATCACTTTGTGTATTAAAACCATTAATCGAATATCGAATATGGTAAGTTCCATTTTGCTGCATAATTGGAATTTCAATTTTATGATCGTGTACAAATTTTTGATACAATTGCTCAGGATTTTTAGTTCGAATCGGTACACTTATCATCTGTCCCAAAAAGGTATCATTGACTGGAGCGAGTAGCTGACTTTCCAATAAGTTTGCTAAGTTTTGGGCATTGTCATGCGCTAATTTACGGCTTTGTATGGCTACATTGTCCCAATCATATGTTGTCCTAAATTGGATTGCCTCAGGAATACATAATCGCGCAGCATAGTCCAGCGTGCCAGTTATCTCATGCCAATCAAGAAATTGTGAATGAGATGGTTTTAGGGCTTTAAAACCCCAACTTACAACTAATGGCTTTATATTAGGCTGTAATGCTCTTTTTACATACATGAAAGAAGAACCTTTTGGTGTCAACATCCACTTATGACAGGCACCTGTATAAAAATCAGGATCGAGTGATTGAATATTTAATGAAATATGACCAGGTACATGTGCGCCATCCACAAAGACAGGAATGTTCAAAGTTTTTGCTTTTTGTATTACTTTGTCCACGGGAAGAATTAAAGCTGTAGCACTAGTGATATGACTTATAAAAATGAGTTTCGTATTGTTAGTAACTCCTGAAAAAAGTTCTTCTACAAACTTTTCTTCAGTGGTAAGTGGTAATGATATGGTTTGCTGAACATATTTGGAACCAGTATTATCACATATAAAATCCCAAGTGCGGTCACAAGCCCCGTATTCTAAATTTGTGGTAAGAATTTCATCATTAGGCTTTAACTGTAGGCTCTTAGCAATAGTGTTGACTGCATAGGATGGATTGGGAACCATTACTAGATCATCAGCATAACAATGTAAAAAAAGTCCGAGTGCTTCTCTAGAAGCCTTTAAAAAACCTGGTGTTTTTAAGGTGATGAATTGAACCGGATCTGATTCAAGTGCTTTTTGAAATTCAATATATTTTTCAAAAATGGGTTTGGGTGTAGCACCAAATGAACCGAAATTTAGAAAAGTTATTTCAGGGTTTAGTAAAAATAAAGCCCTGATATCTTGATTTATTGGCATGACAAATATGAAATTTACTAAGACAAAAGTAGGAATCCTTATACGATTTTTTACAATTGTTGAATTTAATTTTTTAACATATTTCAAATAAATTTTCATGATAAATAAATAAAATATATAGTTTTGCGCTTTATTTAAGGAAGTGCTGGTCTGAAGTTTTGAAAAGCTTTAAAATTTCTCAGCAAGAACAAAAAGCAAGTTTTATGGCTAAAAATTTATTAATAGTCGAGTCTCCTGCCAAAGCAAAAACAATCGAAAAAATCTTGGGTAAAGATTTTACTGTTAAATCCAGTTTTGGACATATTAGAGACCTAGACAAGGGTAACAATGGTATTGATATCGAAAATAATTTCGAACCGAAATATATAGTTTCACCCGATAAATACAAGGTAGTTAAAGAGTTAAAGGACAATGTGGCTAAAGCTACAGAAGTTTGGCTAGCTACGGACGACGACCGTGAAGGAGAAGCGATTTCTTGGCATTTGTGTGAAGAACTCAATCTTGATGTACATAAAACTAAAAGAATTGTTTTTTCTGAAATTACCAAAGCTGCAATCCAAAAGGCAGTAGCTTCGCCTCGAACCGTGGATATTAATTTAGTCAATGCTCAACAAGCAAGACGGATTTTAGACAGACTTGTTGGATATGAATTGTCAGAAGTACTTTGGCGAAAAGTAAGAAATAAACTATCTGCAGGTAGGGTTCAATCTGTAGCTGTAAAATTAATCGTAGATAGAGAGCGTGAAATCCAAAATTTTAAAACGCATTCATATTTTAAATTAATAGCCATCTTTGATGTCGTCGGTAGCCGAAGTGAAAAAGTACAACTTAAAGCAGAATACCCAACACGCCTAAACGATGAAAAAGAAGCTTTAGCTTTTTTAGAAAAATGTAATGGTGCTTCTTTTACCGTTAATTCTATAGAAAAAAAACCGGTTAAACGTAGCCCATCTCAACCTTTTATTACTTCAACTATACAACAGGAAGCTTCCAGAAAATTAGGTTTTTCTGTTAATAGAACGATGTCAACAGCTCAAAAACTGTATGAGAGTGGTTTAATTACTTATATGAGGACCGATTCACCTGCTTTAAGTGAGGAAGCTACCCTTGCCATAGCAAATGAAATAGCTGCAAACTATGGCCAAAAATATGTTAAAACAAGAAGATTTAAGGCGAAAGCAGCAGGTGCACAAGAGGCGCACGAAGGTATAAGACCTACCGATATTACCAATAAAACGATTGTTGCTGATAAGGATATGGTCAGATTGTATGACCTCATTTGGAAACGAACGATAGCTTCACAAATGGCTGATGCCGAGATGGAAAGAACAGTCGTAAAGATTGATATTTCTACACAGCCCGGTAAAAAATTAGAAGCAGTAGGTGAAGTATTAGTATTTGACGGTTTCCTTAAAGTGTATATCGAATCTACAGATGATGAAGAAGATGAAGATGTAAAAGGTATGTTGCCACCATTGAAAAATGGACAATTGCTTCAACTGAATCACATGAATGCTACAGAGAGTTATACTAAGCCACCTGCAAGATATACTGAAGCAAGTTTGGTTAAAAAATTAGAAGAACTCGGTATTGGTCGTCCGTCAACCTATGCACCGACGATTTCAAAAATTATGGAAGAGGATCGTGGATACGTTACTAGAGAAAGTAGACCAGGGGTAGAGCGAACCTTGCAAATACTTGAACTTAGTTCGGGTGTTATTTCACATAAGCAAAAAATCGAAATAACTGGTGCAACCAAAAATATGCTTTATCCTTCTGATATTGGTATGGTTGTATCTGATTTTTTAACAGAGCATTTTGCAAAAATTATGGATTTTGGCTTTACTGCCAATGTCGAATCTCAACTTGACAAAATTGCTGTTGAAGGACTCGACTGGAAAGGGATGCTTAAAGATTTTTATGGGTCTTTCCATTCAAAAGTTGAAGATACCTTAGAAAATGCCGAAAGAGCTAAAGGTAAGCGCGTTCTAGGTAAAGAGCGTGCTTCAGGTTTGTCTGTTATCGCTCAAATGACAAGATTTGGACCGGTTATTCAGCTTGGAGATAAAGACGAATTGAAAGATGACGAAAAACCTAAATTTGCTAATTTACTTCCTGGACAATCAATTGAAACCATAACCTTAGAAGAAGCTTTGAGCCTTTTTAAGTTTCCTAGAACACTTGGATCTTACAAAAATGAGCCGGTTTTATTAAATACAGGGAGATTTGGCCCATATGTTAAAATACAGGAAACCTATATTAACCTGCCTAAGTCTATAGATCTGATGTCTGTAACATTAGAGGAAGTTATTCCACTTATTCAAGCTAAATTCGATGAACTAGCACCTTTCGGTTATTATCAGGATAAACCTATTACCAAAGGAAAAGGACGATTTGGGCCTTTTGTCAAATGGAATGATTTATTTGTTAATATACCTGTTAGATATAATATTGATACGATTACTAGAGAACAGGCTGTAGAACTTATTGAAACCAAAATCGATAAAGAAGCCAATAGATATATCCAGCAATGGCCTGAGGAAAATATATCAATCGAAAACGGCAGATGGGGACCATTTGTAAGATTTGGTAAAAATAATATCAAAATCCCTAAAGAAGATGGGAAAACACCAGATGCTGAATTATTAAAGACAATCCGTCTGGAAACAGTTAAAGAATGGATTAAAGCTGAATTACCTAATGCTTTTGACGCTAAAAAACCGACAAAGACCACAAAAACGGCAGCTAAATCCAAAAAAAAATAATTTGATTTAATCAATTAGTTGACTTATCTGTTAATTAATATTGTTTTAACTAACAATAAATAAGAAAGCTAAGTTGTTATTATGTATTGCATATTGTTAAAGTATGTATTTTTTCGACAATAAAATTAATTGAAATATAATGAAAACATTAAAATCTCTATTTTATATCACGGTATTCTTTTTTGCGTCTGCCAATGGGTCTTTTGCTCAGGAATTGGAAGAAGAAATTGGATTTGTTTATGTAAAAGCTGAGTATTTGTTTAATACAGGTAGATTTGAAGAAGCAATAGGTGAATTTACAAAAGTAATCAATCAAAATATTAAATTTAAAGATGCGCTATTATTACGAGGTGTATCAGAATATGAAATAGGTAGATTTGAAGCAGCACATAAAGATGCAATCAAAAGTATCGAATTAAATGGAATAAGTGCAGGATCAGCGACTTTACTTGGACGGGTATTTGCGGCTTATAAAAATTATGATGCAGCTATTAACAGTATGACAGCTGCGATTTCCCTTGACAACCGCAATGCGGATTTATTTATGTGGCGTGGAGAATGGTTAGAACAAGCAGGTCGATTGACTCAGGCTTGTCAGGATTATAGCCAGGCAATGGCTAATGGTAATCCAAATGCGGCAGGTAAAATAAAATCATTGTGTGGTGGTAAAACATCAAATACTGGAAAATCAACACCTACTGTACCAAAAAGACAACAACCAGAAACAAATCATCAAGAAGAAACTCAAGAAGAAGTTTTATCAGAAGGAGAAAGAGAAGTTGATGATGTTAACGACGTAAGTGATGTAGTTGAAGTGGAAGAAAATATTCCTTCTGACGATAATACTGTCAATAAATTTGATATTGATGATGACTTAAGTATTGAAATATCCGGACAGGAGTTGGGACACAGAAAGATTGAAGAGGTCCCGAGTATTATCATTTTAGCGGATGAAAATGGTAAAGTAACTATAAATATTTGTGTTAATAAAGATGGAGTTGTAACAAAAGCAGAGTATAATGCCGGACAATCTACAGTTTCAATCCGTAGTTTAGTTTCTCTTGCTATTCAAAAAGCAAAGCAATTTGAATTTGAAGTGGGTAAGTATGACTCCCAATGTGGAATTATGGTCTTTAATATTAAAGGCAGTTAATCGATATAAAGCACAAATTTTTAAAATGTTAGTTCATGATATATAATATTAAAGTGGTGGATATGCTTATGTCCACCACTTTTGTTTTTAATCATTATTAAAGCGTTTATCTTCTTTATTTTTATAGATTTAAAGTTTTCGAATTTTTATCTTCGTTTTTTTATGCCTAGTATGCTGGCATACGCTAATTATATTTACGGAATTCCAAAACGTTATTTATTTCCTTTGTTGACATCAACGCTAAAATCCAATCATAAATTTATAGATTTTTTTGGGAATTCCTTTACCAGATTGATTATGTAGCTATAATAAATTGATATCATTCAAATCGTTTTCATTTGTTTGAAAAGTAAGTAGAAAATGTGCACATTTTAATTAACACTTGCTAAATTCTACATTTTAATCATGATTTTTTTATTTAGAATGGTACAAAAATGAAAAAAGTTATATTTTTGTAAACTAATTACACTTTTAGCTATTTAGTTAGTATACTAACGATTGTTATGACAAGTACTTTGGAAAATAGATTTTTAAAAACGGAGTTTTCAGGATTTAGGCTTGAAAAAACGGTTAAGTTGATGAAGTTAACTTTATCAAGATTATTCAACCAACATCCTGAATTAGATACGACAGTAGATCAGTGGGTCATAATGTATTTGCTTAACAAAAAGGGATCGATGACACAGCATGATATTGCTGAACAAGCATTGAAGGATGCACCAACCGTTACAAGAATGATGGATTTGATGGAATCAAAAGGATTAGTCATTCGCGAGCAGGATCCATTAGACAAACGCAGATTATTAGTGCAACTTACTAGAAACGGATTGGAAAAATTTAAAAAAATGCAAGCTATCGTTACTTCTTTCAGAGCAGAAGCATATAAAGGAATAGACGAAACACAAGTAATTCAATTGGACAACACACTCAATAAAATATTTAACAACTTAACGAAATTTCATTAACATGCATTATCACCAATTAGGAAAAATTCCACATAAGCGGCATATTCAATTCCGTAAACCGGATGGAAGTTTGTACAACGAGCAGTTATTTTCTACAGAAGGGTTTAGCAATGTGTATTCAATTCTATATCACAATTACCCGCCAACAATGATCACACAGATAGGTGATCCAGTTTCTGTAGCACCTAAAGTTGTCAATGACAAACAATTAAAACCTCGTAGTCTTCAAGGATTTAATATTAAACCGGAAGATGATTTTTTAGCGAGTCGAAAGCCAGTTTTTGTAAATAACGAAACGAAGGTTGTTTTAGCAGCTCCGCGAAAAAGTATGACAACTTATTATTATAAAAATGCGGATTCAGACGAATGTATTTTTGTTCATGTAGGTAGCGGTACACTAAAAACGATGTACGGTAATCTCAAATTTGGATATGGAGACTACCTCATCATACCAAGAGGAACGATTTACCAAATGGAGTTTGATACAGAAGATAATCGTCTTTTTATTGTTGAGTCTAATTCTCCAATAATTACGCCTAAGCGGTATAGAAATGAGTTTGGGCAGTTTACAGAATGGTCAGCTTTTTGTGAACGAGACATTCGTAAGCCAGAAACGCTGGTAACACATGATGAAAAAGGTGAGTTTTTAGTTCAGGTCAAAAAACAGGATATGTTGTATCCGTATCATTATTTGGCTCATCCATTTGATGTTGTAGGCTGGGACGGTTATTTATACCCATATGCTTTTTCAATCCATAATTTTGAGCCGATAACAGGTAGGATTCATTTGCCTCCGCCGATACATCAGACGTTTGAGTCTCGTGGTATGGTGATTTGTTCATTTGTCCCTAGAATGTATGATTATCATCCACTGTCCATCCCAGCACCTTATCATCACAGTAATATCGATAGCGATGAACTTTTATACTATGTTGATGGTGAATTTATGAGTCGTAAACATGTAGATAAGGGGCAGATAACTTTACATCCAGGTGGACTTACACATGGTCCACATCACGGAGCAATTGAGAAAAGTATTGGTCAGAAAGAAACGCGCGAACTAGCAGTAATGGTTGATACTTTTAAACCATTATTAATGACTGAATACGCAGCAGGAATTGAAGATAATGATTATTATCTGAGCTGGTTGCCTTAAAAAAAATTTTAATCACTTTTATAATTATAATATTTTAAATTTAAGCATATAAAATGGATACATTAACATCAACAAACAAAGAAACAGTTACTGACACATTTCCAATAAACGGAACAGATTATATAGAGTTTTATGTCGGTAATGCTAAGCAGGCAGCACTTTTTTATCAGCATTGTTTTGGCTTCGAATTAGTAGCTTACAAAGGTCCTGAAACTGGTTCCAGAGAGGTGGTTTCTTATGTTTTACAACAAGGTAAAATCAGATTCGTTTTAACCTCCGCTTTTAGCCCAGATCATGAAATTCTTAAACATGTCAATTCACATGGTGATGGTATTAAAGTACTTGCATTATGGGTTGACGATGCAGCGGAAGCACATAAGAAAGCCTTAGAACGTGGCGCTGTATGTGCGATGGAACCTACCAAATTTGAAGATGAGCACGGTTACATCAAAATGGCGGCTATCAAAACTTATGGCGAAACAATTCATACATTAGTAGAAAGATCGAATTATAACGGTGTGTTCATGCCTGGATTTGTTGCTAAAAAGAGTTCTGCACCTGTAAAATCTCTTGGTTTTAAATACGTAGATCACTGTGTAGGTAACGTTGAACTAGGCGAAATGAATAAATGGGTTAAATTTTATGAAGATGTTTTAGGCTTTAAATTGTTGATTACTTTTGATGATGAGGATATTTCTACAGAATATTCTGCTTTAATGAGTAAAGTGGTTAGTAATGGAAATGGTTACATAAAATTCCCTATTAATGAACCTGCAATAGGTAAGAAAAAATCACAGATAGAGGAATATCTTGATTTTTATCGTGGTGCCGGTGTTCAACATGTAGCCATTGCAACAGATGATATTATTACAACTGTTGAAGGTCTAAGAAATAATGGAATTGAATTCTTGTATGTTCCTGAAACCTATTATGATGATATTCTTGAAAGAGTAGGAGGCATAAAAGAAGATCTCGAAGCTTTGAAACGCAATAACATTCTTATTGATAGAGACGAAGAAGGATACTTACTTCAGATTTTTACTAAACCACTTCAGGATAGACCAACTGTATTCTTTGAAATCATTCAAAGACAAGGTGCAAGATCTTTTGGTAAAGGTAATTTTAAAGCTTTGTTTGAATCCATAGAACGTGAACAAGCAATACGTGGTAATCTATAAGTATTTTTTTAATTAAAATTATGGGCAAACTTAAGTAGGATTAAGTTTGCCTTTTTTTGTAATCTTGTAGTTTAAATTGCTCTTTTGGTTACAATTTTCAATTGATTTCGAAATTTATTTTTGTTTTTCAAGATTCATATTAAAAAAGTAAAGGTTTTTATTTAATCATAAATCGGTTTTAATATGGATTAAAGTGTTGTTATTATATATTAGTATATAAATTACCAACTTTATATGAATATATCGACTTTTTTATAAATGTTCCTTTAGTAAAAGCATTCTATTTTGAAACAACATCTCATGAAAATGAGCACCGCTGATAAATTCTCCGCCCAAACTTTCCAAGTGAGGATTAGGTTGTTGACAGTCAATAACCATATAGTTTTCGGCTTCAAGTTGGCGAGCAAGAGTAATAAATCCATATTTTGAAGCATTATCTTCTAAACTAAACATAGATTCACCAAAAAATACTTTGCCCATATTGATACCATACAGTCCACCTGCGATTTCACCATTTTTATTCCAAACTTCTACTGAAGTCAAAAATCCTAGTCTAAACAAATCAGCGTAGGCATCAATAATTGAATCCGAAATCCATGTTCCATTTTGACCTTTGCGTTTGACAAAGCGACATTGTTGAATGACCTCTTCAAAATTCTGATTATACGTAACTGAATATTTTTGTTGATTGAAATAATTACGCATACTTTTTGAAACTTTTACCTTCTTTGGAAAGATAACATATCGCGGATTTGGCGACCACCACAAGATAGGGTCATTGGGATTATACCAAGGATAAATGCCATAATGGTAAGCCAAAATTAGTCTTTCAGTGTTAAGGTCACCACCCATGCAAAGTACGCCCGACTCATCTACTTCCATTGGATGAGGAAACCAAAGCGTTCTTCGTTCAAATTCGTACATAGGAAATTTTACAATTAAAAAAGGTGGCTGAAATGGCCACCTTTAATTATATTATCAGTTTATTATCAAGATATTGCCATCCGATTAATTAATCTTCCACAAATGTTTCGATGACTGCTGATAATCCACGTTCTATTAATGCATCTTTCATCGGTTTTAATACAGAAAAAGAACCTGTTTTGACTGTGGCTTTACCTTTAAAATGAACAATTAATGAAAGTTGCTCTGATTGTTCAAACGTATGATTACAAACTTCCATAAAACATTGGATTACCCAGTCAAAAGTATTAAAGTCATCATTATATACAATTAATTGAGACTTATAGCCAGAGTCGATTTCGTCCTCTACTAATACATCTACGTTTTCGTCGTATTTCGTACTTTTCATGATGTTTTAATCAATTTATTGAAAAATAATAAACTATACTAATGTGGCTAAAGTTTCATTTATTGCATTGAAATTTGGAAGTTCACCAGCATTTTCTAAAATTTCTGCATATTGTATCGTACCTGTTTTATCAATAACGAAAGCCGAGCGTTTTGCAACACCTCTCATGCCCAATACAAATTCATCATAAAGCGTATCATAAGCTTTTGAAGTTTCTTTGTTCCAATCTGAAAGAAGTGAGAAGTTATATCCTTCTTCAGTTTTAAATTTTCCTAATGTAAACAACGAATCAACTGAAATCGCTAGTACTTCAGCATTTAAATTATCATAATCTTTTTTGGTGTCTCTTATTGTGCATAATTCAGTTGTACATGTACTAGTAAATGCTAAAGGAAAAAAAAGTAGCACTACATTTTTTCCTGAAAAGTCACTTAGTGATACATCCTGTTTTTCTGTGTCTTTTAATGTGAAAGCGGGTGCTTTATCACCGATTTTTAAGCCCATATTCTTAATGTTTTTTATCAATAGAAATCTATCAAAGCATAAACAAGATTTTTAGTCTTTTGTTTATTTACGATTTGCATTTATCATTTTCAGCAATTGACTTCTATTGGACAAAAGTAATGCAAAATTTATATTAAAACAGCACTTAATATCGTATACTACTTTTCTTTTTAAGAATATCTAAATCAAACATAGCAAATTATTGCTTTAAAATTCGTTAATTTGTGCCCTAAAATGGAATATTGATCCAAAAGACCAATTATGAGTATTAAAGAAACTGACATTTTTATCATAGGTATATCCGGCGGAAGCGGATCAGGTAAAACGTCTTTTATTAAAGATATAAAATCTCACTTCACACCAGATGAAATTTGTTTTCTTTCTCAGGATGAATATTACAAGCCAAGGGAAGAGCAAAAGGAAGATGAAAACGGAATTAAAAACTTTGATCTTCCTGAGTCTATTGATATGAATGAGTATTTTGTTGATTTGGTTAAATTGACAAATGGTATCGAAGTAGACAGATTGGAATATACCTACAATAACAATCTTAAAGAACCTAAGGTAATTAAATTTAAACCAGCACCGATCGTTATTGTTGAAGGGTTATTTGTTTTTAATGATCCGAAATTATTTAATATGATGGATTTAAGGATCATTATACATGCCACTGATACACAAAAGATTATACGACGTATCAAAAGGGATCGGGTAGAACGCAATTATCCACTTGAAGATGTTTTATACAGATATGAAAACCACGTTTTACCTGCTTTTGAAGAATATATCCATCCATATTTGAATAAAGTGGATTTAATTATTAATAATAATAAGTCATTTGATAAAGGACGAGATATGTTAATTGCATATCTAAAAGATAAAATTAGACGTTTAAACACAAGTGTTTAATATTGATTATTTATCTAGCTTCATTTATTGACAGATTAATTTATGATTTCAAATAGAAATCGAGTTCATTAGAATTGTAACTTTCAATTATTCTGGGACTGAGGAGGTAATGCTTTTACCGAACTTGCCAATCTATAGGTTGCTTTTTATGGGCAATAAGATAGTTATTTGCTTTTGAAAAGTGTTTACATCCAGAATATGCATTTCCTGCCAAAGGTGAAGGGTGAGCTGCTTCTAAAATTAAATTTTTTTCCAGATTTATTAATACTTTCTTATTTTTTGCAAAATTACCCCAAAGCATAAATACGATATGTTCAAAATTATCAGACAAGTATTTGATGGTTGCATCCGTAAAATATTGCCAACCAATATTTCTATGTGAAGCGGCCTGATTTTGCTCAACTGTTAAAAAAGCATTTAATAAAAAAACTCCTTGTTGTGCCCATGATGTTAAATCACCATGTGTTGGCATGGTGCATCCTACATCTGCTGCGAGCTCTTTATAGATGTTTTTAAGCGATGGTGGAATTTTACATGTTTTAGGAACAGAAAAACTCAAACCCATAGCTTCACCGGGATTGTGATATGGATCTTGACCTAAGATGACTACTTTTACGTCAGCAGGTTTTACTTGGTTATAAGCATTAAAAATGAGTTTTCCAGGCGGGTAAACTATTCCCCCACTAGCTTTTACCGCTTTCAATTTGTATGATAAAGCATCAAAATTTGCTGATTCAAATTCGTTCTTTAAAGCGTCACACCACTCCGGTGCTATTTTTACTAATTCAGGGCGCATAGGCCACAAAAATCATTTTGTACAAAAGAAAAACTTAAGATTAAGTCAAGGTTGTTAAATTTTTAATAGCCCGAGTACTTGATCAGGGAAAATACCTATTAAAACAATAACTAACATACTTAAAATAATATATAACTTGTACGGTGTACTTAAATTTAAAGTTGGAATATCTTCATTATTTTTAACTATAGCTGCGGATATCTTTAAATAGTTATAAGCACCGATCACAGATAAAACAACCGCGATAACGGCTATTTGATAATACTCGCTAAATACGGCATGTGATATGATAAAATATTTACCAAAAAATCCAGATAATGGTGGAATACCAGCAAATGATAACAATGCTGTCAAAAATCCTATTGCTAATAATTTATTATTATTAATTAATCCAGCAAATCCTTCAATATTATCAATTCCTGTTTGGGTCTTAATTGTAGAATAAATACTAAAGCTCAAAATAGCTGCAATACTATATGACATTAAATTATAAAGTATATATGCACTACTATTTTCATTAATAATAATTACACCAATGATAACAAATCCTACGTTAGCAATTCCTGAATATGCCAATAATCGTTTAAAATTAGATTGTACGACGGAAACGATATAACCATAAGCCATGGAAATGATCGAAACGACCATAAATAAATTGACCCAAACTGTACTTTCGTAATTACTAATGAATGACATGAATTTCAATAACGCACCCATTGCTGCAATTTTAACAACGGTAGAAACATGTGCTGTAAGTACTGTAGGTGCGCCTTCATAGACATCAGGTGCCCAATAATGAAATGGAACCGCTGATAGTTTGAAGATCATTGAGCATAGGACTAAAATAGCACCTAATAAAAATAATGGAGAATTACCTTGAGTCTGGATGTGTGAAACGATTTGTTCAATATCAAAACTTCCGTAAGCGCCATAAATTAGCGTGATACCAAGTAACAAGATTGAAGTAAAAAATGCTCCTGTAAGGAAATACTTAAGACCTGCTTCATTAGATTCAAGATTTCGCCTATTACTTGCTGCTAAGATATACAAAGGAATTGAAAGAATTTCAGTACCCAAAAATAGCATAACAAGGTTTTGGAATGAAACCAAAATTATACCTCCGGTTACTGAAAAAAGTAACAATGCATATATGTCAGTAAGGTGTTCAATCTTTTCACTATAGTAATACCTGCTCATTATAAACAGGAAGATTGCTGTAAATACAATAACGATGCTAAAGCTACCTGATAAAGTATCAAAGCGAAGCATGTTATTAATATATTGGCTAAAATCTCCAATTAAACCATATTCAAATAAAAATAAGGATGTGCCTAAAGCCAATAAAATGATTGGTAGAGCCAGTGTCTTAAGACGGAACAGGCCACAAAACATACTAAATACACCGACTACGGCAAGTAGAATAATCGCGTTCATATTCTCTTTTACTAAGGTTGAAAGATATTAAGTACTGCTTGATCACAAAGTTGAGTTATCCACGTAGAGTAAATACCCATAAAAATTATAACAAAAGCGATGCTTAAAAATAAAAATTTATCATTGTGTTGGATGTCTACAAATTTTCCGGATGTATTATCTGGTCCCAACATAATTTTTCTATAGGTTAAAAGCATATAAACAGCACCAAGTACGATGCTTAAACTTGCTAATACCAATGCTAAAACATTCGCTTTAAATAAAGCTGTGAGTATCATAAATTCACCAATAAATCCATTGGTTAGTGGAAGCCCGATACTTGCAAATAATACGACCATGAATAAACCTGCAAAAACAGGCATATGTTGACGTATTCCTCCAAAGGCATCGATGTCATGGGTACCATTTGATCTGTATAAAATATGGGATGTAAAGAACAGCCCAGAAGTAACAATAGCATGTACGGCCATAAACATAAGTGCACCTTGTACGCCTTCAACATTATTAATCATCAATGCTGCAACTATGAGACTGACGTGTGCCATCGATACATAAGCAAAGATTTTTTTAATATCCTTTTGAGCCATTGCCATTAAAGATGCATATAATACACTAAAAGCGGCAAGTTGCATAACTAAAACACCATAGGTCTCTACGGCATCCGGCACAATCGGCAATACAAATCTAAAAATACTGTATAACGCCATTTTAGACATGACGCCAGAAAACAAAATCGTAACAGGTGCGGGTGCTGAAGTATATGTGTCAGCCATCCAACTGTGGAAAGGGAAAACGGGTGTTTTTATAGTATAGGCAATCATAAAGGCAGCAAATATGTAAAATTGTATATCACTGCTAATCGTTTTGCCGGAAACCATATCCAACCCAAATCCTCCACTATGGTTACCCAACCAAATAATAGCTACTAACATGAGTAAACTACCTAAAAAGGTATAAAGGAAAAATTTTAAAGTTACCTTGCGTATTTGATCGTGTTTGCCCCATCCCAAAAGCAGGAAGTAAGCTGGCACTAGAACTAATTCCCAGAAAATATAATATAAGACTAAATCCTGTGCAACGAAAACGCCATTCATAAACCCTTGCATTGCAAGAATCAATGCGTAATAGTTTTGTGGATTGCGGTATTTATCACCAAGTGATACATAAAGACTTATTAAGGTTACGACATTGGAAATGAGCAATAATAACAAACTTGCACCATCTGCTTCTAAATGAAAGCGGATACCCATTGATTCGACCCATGTCCAATTAACACCTTCTACGGGCATTAAACTGGCAAAATAAGTTGCGGTTAATACTCCTGTTAAAACAACAGAAACAACGGCGGATAAAACTGCGACTTTTTGACTTGAATTTTTTGCAGCAGTTAATACAATTATTGCCGATAATAATGGTATTAATATTGTAAGTAGTACGCCCATATTCCTATAAAAGTATAAAAATTGTTAAAATACTTAATATACCCAAAACCATAGCAAAAAGATAAAAACTGATTTGACCGTTTTGGATTTTTCTCATTTGTCCTGATATTAGCATGGTTAATATACCAAAGCTATCTGTTAATTTGTCTACAATATTCGTGTCAACCCACTTGTAGAGTGTTTTTGAAAATTGAAGAAGCGGCTTTGAAAAAAATGCATCATAGATTTCATCAAAATAAAATTTTCTATGCAAAATATTAGCAAATGGCATTGCAGCTAATGCAGCATCACTTTCCGGAACTTCGTTATTTTTACTATACTTCGTAAACGCCCATCCAACCATAGCAAGAACTAATATGGTAGAAATAACCATTAGTAGCCATTCTGTACTATGATCAACATGTACTTCAGCCAAGGAAACAATTGGATTAAGGAATGATTCTAAACCTCGATTACCACCGAAAATGGAAGGGATATTCATAAATCCGCCAATTACTGATAATATTGCTAAAACATATAACGGTGTAAGCATTACTGACGGTGATTCATGCACTTTGTCAGCTAAATCTGCCGGAACTCTGGACTTACCTTTAAATACAAGGAAATATAAACGCATCATATAGAATGCTGTCAAAAGTCCTGAAGCTGCTCCTAACGTCCATAATATAGGGCTCTTGCCAAATGCGGATGCAAGGATATAATCTTTTGAAAAGAAACCAGATAATGGTGGCAATGCTATGATCGCAATTACCGCAATTAAAAAGGTAAGATGTGTTGCTTTCATTTTGCTACTCAATCCACCCATTTTACGGATATCTTGTTCGCCATGCATTCCATGAATAACACTTCCAGCTCCTAAGAAAAGTAATGCTTTAAAGAAAGCGTGCGTTAAAAGATGGAAAAATGCAGCAGCATAGGCACCAACTCCTAGTGCAAAAAACATTAAACCTAATTGGCTCACTGTAGAGTAGGCGAGAACCTTTTTAATATCATTTTGCTTAAGTGCGATCATTCCAGCGATTAGTGTTGTAGCTAATCCGATGATGATAATGATTTCATTTGTAAATGGTGCTAAAGTAAATAAGACATTGGATCGTATAATCATATAAATACCTGCAGTAACCATTGTGGCTGCGTGAATTAACGCACTTACAGGTGTTGGTCCAGCCATCGCATCAGGCAACCATGTATGTAAAGGTATTTGAGCACTTTTACCAGTAGCACCAGCAAACAATAATAACGTTACGATTCCAATAGCTGCTTCGTCAATACTCGAAGCCATGCCAGTGATATCCGTATATACAAAAGTACCAAAATACTTGAAAATCATGTATAAGCCATAAAGCATAAATAAGTCACCGACTCTATTGACAATGAATGCTTTATTTGCAGCAGCACTATATTCAGGATTTTTATACCAGAATCCAATCAATAAATAAGAACAAAGTCCTACACCTTCCCATCCTGCAAACATGAGGACGTAATTATTGGCCATAACCAATAAAAGCATGAAGAATATAAAAAGATTTAAATAAGCAAAAAACCTGCTAAATCCACTGTCTCCATGCATATAACCAATGGAATATATATGGATTAAACCGCCTACACCTGTGACGAGTAACATCATAATTGTAGATAGCTGGTCTATCTGGAAGGCAAACGGAATTTTAATACTTCCAGCTTGAATCCAGTCAAAATAATTGACATGAATAGCACCATTGGTGGCAACTTGACTAAAAAGTATAATTGACAAACCAAAAGAGGCCAACACCCATCCTGTTGCAATGGCGCCAATTTTACTTTCAGAAAATTTGTCACCGTATAAAAAGTACCCAAAAAACCCTATTAAGGGTAAAATAGGTACAAGAAGACTTATAAAATGTGTAGAATCAAAGCTCCCCATAAATTCATTTTAACTTAGTGAATTACCATTTTAATTGTTTCAAAGCATCAATATCAATCGTGCGTATATTTCGATATATCATAACTAACATTGCTAGACCTACAGCTATTTCAGCTGCGGCTACTACCATGATAAAGAACACGAAAGCCTGGGCATTTGAATCATTGTGATATAAAGAAAAAGAAACGGCTAATAAGTTGATTGAATTTAACATCAACTCGATGCTAAGAAACATAACAATTAGATTACGTCTCATTAGTACGCCGATAATACCAATACTAAACAAAATTATACTGACGGCTACATAATGCTCAAAAGGCACAGCCATAATTGAAGACTCATTCATCGATTAAATCTTTTTTGTTAAATATTACAACACCAACCATTGCGGATAAAAACAAGATACTAGATACTTCAAAAGGTATTAAAAACTCATTAAATATAACCTTACCTAAAGTAGCTGCTAAACCAATATCCTGATTTGCTACGATGTCTGAATTAAAAGTAGCCGAGGATAAAGAAGCAATTATTACAAGTAACACCATTAATCCTGTTGTTGTCGCTGCAATTTTAACAGCCTGACTCTTTTGAAAATTAATAATGTTACTCATATTAAGGAACATGATAACATAAAGGAATAATACCATGATAGCTCCTGCATATACAATAATATGGACAATTGCTAAAAATTGTGCGTTTAGCGTTACATACAAACCCGCCACTGCAAAAAACGTAATTAATAGCGATAGTACGCTGTACATCGTGTTTTTGTGAAAAATCATGACGAGGCTGCTAACGATACAGATTAAAGATAATATATAAAAAAGTGCTGCTGCCATAAGTTAATTAAAAGTTTTTGTTTAAATTACATAGCGCCTTCTCTGACACCTTTTCTACGTGCGCTTATATCAATTCTATCTTCAGGTGCGACTCCTTCTAATAAAATATCTTTTGTAAAGACAAATCTCTTCCGGTTATAATTGGAAGTAGGTATTCTATTTGTAAGATAAATTGCATCTTTAGGACAAGCTTCTTCGCAAAAGCCACAGAAAATGCAGCGCAACATATTGATTTCATATTCAATTGCATATTTTTCTTCTCGATACAAATGTTCTTCCCCAGGTTTCCTTTCGCCGGATACCATTGTAATCGCTTCTGCTGGACAAGATAAAGCACACAAACCACAAGCAGTACAATTCTCTCTGCCCTGATCATCGCGTTTGAGTACATGGACACCACGGAAATAAGGTCCATGATCTTTAGTTTCTTCAGGATATTGAAGTGTTACTTTCTTCTTGAAGAAGTGTTTTAAAGTTATTTTTAAACCGGCAAGTATAGCAGGTAAATATGCTTTTTCAGACCTAGTCATGATCTTATTTGACACTACTTTACTTCTGTTTGTTAGCGGTTGCATAATATTAGTTGTTATATAAAATAATAAATCCTGTAATCAACATATTCAAAATTGAAAGTGGCAATAAAATCTTCCAACCTAAATTCATCAACTGGTCGAATCTGAATCTCGGGATGGTCCAACGTACCCACATAAAGAAGAATATGAAGAACAATATTTTAAATAAGAATACTAAAACACATATAATAGCAAATGTTATTTCACCTGTATTAGCCTGTACAGCATCCATGAAAGGGAAATTATAACCGCCAAAGTAAAGACAGGCAATAATTGCAGACGAAATAAACATGTTTACATATTCTGAGAATAGGAAAAATCCAAGTTTCATACTGGAATATTCGGTATGATATCCTCCTACTAATTCGGTTTCACATTCTGGTAGGTCAAACGGTGTCCTATTCGTTTCTGCGAAAGCACAAATTAAAAATATCATAAATCCAATCGGTTGGTAAAAAATATTCCATGACATACCGTGCTGTTCACTCACAATGTTTCCGATACTTAACGAACCTGTTGACATAACAACGGCTACAATACTTATTCCCATTGCGAGTTCGTAAGAAATCATTTGAGTGGAGGCACGAATTGATCCTAATAATGAATATTTGTTATTGGATGCCCATCCACCTATCATGATACCGTAGATGCCCAAACTGATTACACCCATCACATATAATATACCGATGTTAATGTCTGCTACCTGAATGGGAACGGTTGTTCCAAATAAATTTAAATCCGGACCCCATGGAATGACCGCACTCGTCATTAATGCAGTGGTCATACTTATGGCAGGGCCGAGAATAAACAAAAATCTATTGGCTTCTGCAGGAATGATATCCTCTTTCATAAACATTTTTAAACCATCTGCCAATGGTTGTAAAAGCCCCAATGGTCCTGCTCTGTTCGGTCCGATTCTGTCCTGCATAAAGGCAGCGACTTTTCTTTCCGCATAGGTACTATATGCTGCTATAAGCAATGAAAGCGTAAACAACACTAAGACTAAACCTACTTTAAATAATATTAGCTCCATGTTTGGTTTTGTTATTCGTCAACTGGATATTAATTTATTCCGTTAATTTTTATTTCAATTTTTTTTGTACAACTGGTATTTGATATACGTTGTGATTTTGAGATATTACAGAATATCTACTTACTGGTGCTGGTTTTTCTAAAACCCAATCTTCAGTATTTTTCTTATGGAAACGGCAATCGTTACAGATAAATTCTTCAACTTCGTGCCATCTGTCTTTTCTGCCTGTAACTCGTAAAACCTCACTTCCCTGATACCAAAGTGTTACTTTTCCGCAGCAAGACTTACAATCTCTGTGTGCGTAAACAGGTTTTGTAAACCAAACTCTTGATTTAAAGCGGAAAGTTTTGTCTGTCAACGCTCCGACAGGGCAAACATCGACCATATTTCCTGAAAATTCGTTGTCAATCGCTTTCTGAATATAGGTAGATATTTCGGCTGCTTCACCTCTGTTTAGTATACCATGAACACGCTCAGGAGTAAGCTGATCAGCAACCATCACACATCTGTAACACATGATACATCTTGTCATGTGCATTTGGATGTATTCGCCGAGATCTATCTTTTCAAAAACTCTCTTTTTGAATTCATACCTACTTTTAGACAGTCCATGTTCATAGGATAAATCCTGTAAGTCACATTCACCTGCTTGGTCACAGACTGGACAATCAATAGGGTGGTTTATAAGGAGGAACTCTGTTATATTTTTTCTCGCTTCTATTACCTTTTCAGATGTTGTATTTTTTACTTCCATACCATCCATAACGGTTGTTCGACAACTTGCCACTAATTTAGGCATTGGTCGAGGATCCTTTTCAGAACCTTTAGTAACCTGAACCAAACAAGAACGGCATTTTCCACCAGAACCTTTCAGTTTACTGTAATAACACATAGTAGGTGGTACATTTTCACCGATCATACGTGCGGCTTCCAGTATGGTTGTTCCCGCCGGTACGTCTATGCTTATATCGTCAATGGTAACTTTCATTTTTATTTATTTAAGAGAATTACTATGCTGTTTTAAAATTCATTTCTGGCTGATAAACGTGATCATCATCCATAACCCGATGTGGATATTTGATATGATATTCAAATTCGTGCCTGAAGTGTCTTATTGCAGCTGCAACAGGCCATGCAGCAGCATCACCTAATGGACAAATTGTATTCCCTTCAATACCATTTTGAATATCCCAAAGTAAATCAATATCGGATGCTTTACCTTTACCGTGTTCGATATTGTACAATAATTTATCTAGCCATATTGTACCTTCCCGACAAGGGCTACACTGTCCACAACTTTCATGATGATAGAAACGGGCAAATGTCCAGGTATTTTTTACAATACACTGTTTTTCGTCATATACGATAAATCCACCTGAGCCCAACATACTTCCTGTTTCGAAACCGCCTTCACTAAGGCTTTCGTAACTCATTAATCGAGGGTTACCATTACTTTCTTTAAGCAATAGATGTTTTGGTAAAATCGGAACTGATGATCCGCCAGGTACACAAGCTTTTAGTTCTAATCCATCTTTGATACCACCACAGTATTCATCAGAATAGATAAACTCCTCGATAGGAAGGCCTAATTCAATTTCATAAACGCCCGGTTTGTTAATATTTCCGGAAGCTGAGATTAATTTAGTACCAGTAGAACGCCCGATGCCAATTTTTGAATATTCAGCACCACCCATATTTATAATTGGAACTACTGCTGCGATACTTTCTACATTATTAACAATCGTAGGACAGTCCCACAACCCTGAAACAGCTGGAAATGGAGGTTTAATTCGAGGATTTCCCCTTTTACCTTCCAATGATTCTATGAGTGCTGTTTCTTCGCCGCATATATAGGCACCTGCTCCTGGATGTACATATAAATCTAAGCTATAACCAGTGTTTTTAATGTTTTGACCTAAAAAACCTTTTGCATATGCTTCTTTAATTGCTTTTTCAAGGATTCGAAGGATAAACATATATTCACCTCTTATATAAATATAGCTCGTACGACATCCGAGGGCATAACTTGACAAAATCATACCTTCAATTAGTAAGTGCGGTATCTTTTCCATTAAAAGCCTATCTTTAAAAGTTCCAGGCTCACTTTCATCCGCATTACAGAGTAAATACCTAGGTTTGTCGGTTGATTTATCTAAGAAACTCCATTTCATACCGGTAGGAAAACCAGCACCACCACGACCACGTAAACCAGAAGTTTTAACTTCTTCTGTTACCTCGTCCGGAGTCATTTTTCCGAGTACCTTATCTAAAGTTCTATAACCACCATGTTTGATATATTCATCTATGGTGTTAATACCCGGTTTATTCAAATGTTCTAATAATAACTGTACACCCATTAATAATTAGTATTTATCGGAATGTTCACTTCCTAGTTCGTGAATGATTTGGTCAATTTTCGCTTCAGTAAGATTTTCGTAGAATTGCTCACCAATTTGAAACATAGGTGCGTATCCACAAGCGCCAAGGCATTCAACTACTTTAAGCGAGAATACATTATCTGGCGTAGTTTCGCCTACTTTAATCCCTAATTTCCTTTCTAAATATTTGATTATGTTATCAGAACCACATATCATACATGGACCTGTTTGACATACTTCTATCACATATTTGCCGACAGGCTTTGTAAAATACATGGTGTAAAAAGTAGCGACTTCGTATACTTCAATTGGTTTTATTTCAAGTATAGCCGCTACCATATCCATGGTATCAACTGAGAGCCATCCATCTTTATCGTTTTGAGCAATATGCAACACCGGCAGTAACGCAGATTTTTTGCGTTCTTTTGGATATTGAGCAATTATCCTGTCGATTTCTTTTAGTGCTTCTTGTGAAAACTGAACATCCATTTTATAAATGATTCTTCTAAATAATATTCAAAATTAAATTATGCGTCAAGCTCACCAGCGATAACGTTCATACTACTCATAGTGATAATTGCATCACTCAAAAGCGAACCTTTAATCATTTCTGGATAAGCCTGATAATATATAAAACATGGTCTTCTAAAATGTAAACGATATGGTTGGCGACCACCATCACTTATCAGATAAAATCCTAATTCACCATTACCCCCTTCGACAGCATGATAAACTTGTCCTTTAGGAATTTCAATCTCACCATAGATGACTTTAAAATGCCAGATCAAACCTTCGATAGTCGTATAAACATCTTCTTTTGGCGGGAGATAGAACTCAGGTACCTCTGTGTGGTAATCACCTTCAGGCATGTTTTTAAGAGCTTGCTCTATGATTTTTAAGCTTTGCCACATTTCTTCCTGACGCACACAATATCTATCATAGGTATCACCATGTGTTCCTATCGGAATGGTGAAGTCAAAATCTTCGTATGAACTGTACGGATGCATGACTCTTACATCATAATCAACCCCAGTAGCTCTAAGATTCGGACCTGTAAATCCATATTCCAAAGCACGTTCAGCAGAAATTGGCCCTACGCCAATTGTTCTATCCATGAAAATACGGTTTCTTGTCAGAAGTTTTTCGAATTCCTTTAATGCTTTAGGAAATTCTTGTAATAATTCCTCTATCTTAGAAATTACCGTTGGTGAAAAATCACGTTCAAAACCACCGATTCGACCAATATTCGTTGTTAATCTAGCACCGCAAATTTGTTCAAATATTTCATAAATTTTTTCCCTAAACTGGAATAGGTACAAAAAGCCTGTTAAAGCTCCGGTATCTACACCAATAACGCTATTACAAATTATATGGTCATTAATCCTAGCAAGTTCCATGATTATAACACGCATATAATCTATTCTCTTCGAAACCTTTAATCCTATTAATTTTTCGACAGTCATTTGCCAGCCTATATTGTTAATAGGTGCAGAACAATAATTTAAACGATCTGTAATAGGAGTGACTTGATAGAAAGGTCTGTTTTCTGCTAATTTTTCGAATGCTCTGTGGATATATCCAATGGTCTGTTCTGCTTCGAGTATGACCTCTCCATCTAATTTTAGGACATTCTGAAAAATACCGTGTGTTGACGGATGGGTAGGCCCGAGATTTAGATAGTTATATATCTTAATATCATCCTCATTGGCAACCTTATGTTCATTTTGGTTAAATGAGTTCTGTTTATCTTCCGAAATATTTATCATCTTTATCTGTTCTGGTATTATCAACTAAAGCATATTGTTTCAATAATGGATGGTAATCCATGTCTTCTACATTTAAAATTATTTTTAAATTTGGATGCCCAATAAACTTAATGCCAAAAAACTCAAAAGTTTCTCTTTCCATCCAATTTGCTGTTGGATACAAGTGTGTTACTGTTTGAATTTCAGGTTTAGTAATCGGTAAAAAGACATGTATTCTGATTCTAATATTATTTGTCATACTGTAAAGATGATATACAACTGACAATTCGTGATTTTTCTTTTCTGGAAAATGAACACCACAAAGCGTAGTCAAAAAGTTAAACTCAAATGTTTCGTGTTCTTTTAACCATTTTAAAAGAGCAACAATCATGTCTTTTTCGACTATGAAGTCTAACATACCATAACTTTCTTCAATACTTATGATGTTACTTCCAAATTGTGCTGAAACAGCATCACTCAAAATATTGTTATCAACCATTGCTGTTTATTTATTCAATTTCGTATTTTTCCATTAATTGGGCATATTCAGGTGAATTCCTTCTCCTGAGTGGCTTATTTTTAACAAGCTCTTGAATTTTAAGGATCCCATCAAGTATTGCTTCTGGTGTAGGAGGACATCCTGGAACATATACATCTACTGGAATGACTTTGTCTATACCCTGTAAAACAGAGTAAGTGTCAAAGATACCACCTGAACTTGCACACGCACCTACGGCTATGACCCATTTTGGTTCTGCCATTTGTGTGTAGACTTGTTTTAGGATTGGTCCCATTTTTTTTGCAATAGTTCCCATGACCATCAACAAGTCAGCTTGTCTAGGTGAAAAACTCAATCTTTCTGCACCAAAGCGTCCAATATCGTAGGATGCAGCCATAGTTGCCATAAATTCAATACCGCAACATGATGTTGCAAAAGGAAGTGGCCACAAAGAATTTGCCCTTGCTAATCCTACAACTTTATCCATTTGCATGAGCCCAAAACCGTCACCTGTGTACATTTCCGGACCATTCGGTACGACTGTTGGTTTTATTCCCATTTTAATACACCTTTTTTAATTACATAAAAATAACCCAATAAAAATGGGGTAACAAATATAATCATCTTTAAAAAGCCTGACATGCCCAATTCTTTAAAATTTACAGCCCATGGATAGAAAAAGATGATTTCTATATCAAAAAGTACAAACAATATCGCTGCCAAAAAATACTTTACTGAAAAGGGTAGTCTTGCGTCACCTATTGATTCAATACCGCATTCAAAACTAGCAAGTTTGTCTTCCCCTTTTTTTCTCGGCCCCAAAATGTGACTCATTACGATCGTAAAACCGACAAAGCCTAATACAACTATAAATTGTATTAATATGGCTACATAATCGATGTTAGATGCATTGATATTTTCAGCGTCCATTTTATTATAATTATGTTAAAATTTTTGAAAATATTTATAAGTTGGGCAAAGCTAAGAAATAATTCTGTTAGTATAAATATGATTTTTAATATATTATACTAGTTATATGCACAATGAGACGAAAATCAGTTTATTAATATACTGCTTTATTATTATGAGATGAAGTGCTATTTCCTTAATTAAATTTAAATTACATCTCTATGAGGAAATAATTGTGTAGCATTTACTGCCTTTTTTGACATTTTTGTTTTGATGAATTTGCGGCTTTAATCTTTTCTTTTTTGTGATGGGTTGTTGTTATTTATAATCAATCTAAATACATTCCGAGTCTAGTCTTTTCTTTATTTTAGGATTTTACTTATTTGTTAATCACATTGAATTAAGGATTTATATATTACATCGTATGTAATTTAATTTTTAAATTATAAGTGGTTTGAATTTGCAATATGATTTGCCCGGGTTAAAAAAAGGTCAAACGATCGTATTAAATAAAAAAAGAGTCTTCAGTTAGACTAAAGACTCTTTTGCATCATATATTAAATGGCTTTAACCAAATGCGTTAAAACCAGTGACATCCATACCTGTGATAAGTAAATGTATATCATGCGTACCTTCATAAGTAACGACTGATTCTAGATTCATCATATGTCTCATTATTGGATATTCTGAAGTGATACCCATACCTCCATGCATTTGACGTGCTTCACGAGCGACTTCTAATGCCATTGCAACATTATTTCGTTTTGCCATGGATATTTGTGCTGGAGTTGCTTTTCCTTGATTTGCTAAAGTTCCTAGTCTCCAAGTCAACAATTGAGCTTTTGTGATTTCGGTAATCATCTCAGCCAATTTCTTTTGTGTAAGTTGGAATTGACCTAATTTTTTGCCAAACTGCTCGCGTTCTTTACTATATCTCAAAGCAGAATCGTAACAATCTAAAGCCGCACCGATTGCACCCCATGCGATACCATATCGTGCTTTGGAAAGGCAGCTAAGTGGGCCTTTTAATCCTCGGATTTCCGGGAAAACATTAGATTTTGGTACACGTACATCCTCAAATACCAACTCGCCGGTAACAGAAGCTCTTAAAGACCATTTGCCGTGAATCTCAGGTGCTGAAAACCCTTTCATGTCTTTTTCGACAACCATTCCTCTTATGACACCTTCTTCATCCTTAGCCCATACGACTGCGATATCAGCAACTGGGGAATTGGTAATCCACATTTTTGCACCATTTAATATATATGCGTCACCATCATCTTTAATATTAGTAATCATTCCAGCAGGATTCGATCCGTGATCCGGTTCAGTCAATCCAAAACAGCCGACAAATTCACCACTTCCTAATTTAGGTAGATATTTACGTCTTTGTTCCTCACTTCCAAATTTGTAGATTGGATACATGACAAGTGAACCCTGAACTGATGCCATCGATCGGATTCCTGAATCACCTCTTTCTAATTCCTGCATGATTAAACCGTAGGTAATCTCGTCCATTCCACCACCACCATATTCAACAGGTAAGCTTGGTCCAAATGCTCCAACTTCTGCTAACCCTTTGAAAAGGTGTACTGGGCATGCTGCTCTATTTGCATAATCTTCGATTATTGGACTTACTTCTTGCTTAACCCATTGTCTGACTGCATCCCGTGCTAATAAATGATCCTCGTTTAAGAGTTCATCAATACCGTAGTAATCATGATGTTCGTAAAGGTCTGTTTTTGATGATTTTTTAATTTCGCCACTCATTTTTTTAAAAAATTTGATATTGTTTAACTATGCAGTCAACCACAAAGGAAAAACTACATTATATATTTTCAGTGATACCTTTGATTAAAAGTAAATCTCTGAAAAATTTTGCAAAGATAGTATGTCTATGAGAATTTGAGGATATATTTATCTGATTATTAATATGCTAAACAGCATGGATGGTTTATATCTAATAGCTATTATACAATGAGTGCCTTTGTATATTTTGTCTATTTGAAAATGCGTGTAATAAAAAGATGAAAAATGTTGGTTATTTGCGATTTAAATGTTGTCTAGGCGTTCTATTATACCTGAACCTCGCTGCACCCTTCTATTTGCGCAATCCATAATTACGGTTTGACTTCCTTGTATGATTACACTTTTCTTAGCACGTGTAATTGCAGTATAAAGTAATTCGCTGGAAAGAAGAGTTGAATCATTGTTTTTAGGAAGCACAACCATAACATTTTCAAATTCAGAACCTTGACTTTTGTGAATTGTCATTGCAAAAACCGTTTCTGCTTCGATAATTGTAGCAGGAAGAAATGATATTAATTTACCTTCACTGTTTTCAAACCATACTTTAAGTTTACCTTCATTATCCTTACGGACAATACCAATATCACCGTTAAAGAGCCCTAAATTATAGTTGTTTGTAGTCATCATAACGGGGCGATGCTCGTAAAACTCAGTATCTTTTCGAATCCAATTTTTATCTTGCAAGTATTTTTCAATAATTTCATTGATATGAACGACGCCTTCACTGCCTTCACGTAAGGCACAAAGTACCCTTAATTTATTGAGTTTTTTAAATGCCAAAGAAATTTCATTTTCTTCAATATAAGCATGATAACCATCGACAAAGGTTTGAAAGACTTGTTCGGAATAGTCTTGGTCTATTCGTACATTTGCGTCACTATTTTCAAAAAATGATAGAATGTCGTGGGTTTGATTATCAATAATGGCTTTACTTATTTTTCCGATGCCATCATCACTTGAAAACCGGTAACTATGTTTTAATACAATGACATGTTCAAATAAAATATGTTTACTATTTTCCTGAAAGTAAGTTAGATCTAAATCGTGATTCATAAAATGCTGAAAAAACTCGATTCGGGACGGGCTAAATGTGTTAAGTTTTTTTTGAGCCATACAAAGATCACCAAATAAACTACCTGCTTCTACAGATGCCAACTGGTCTTTGTCGCCTAGTAATATTAACTTTGATCTTGGATTTACAGCATCTAGAAGCTTTGAAAATAAAGCAGCGTCAATCATAGATGCTTCGTCGATGACGATCATATCATATGGAATTGGATGGTTTGCATTATGCTTAAAATAGATACTGTCACGCTGTGTTCCTAAAAGTCTGTGGATGGTAGATGGTTCGATTTTTTGTACAGCATTTTGAATGAATATATCCGGAAAATGTACTTGTCGTAAAGATTCAGACAATCTATTGGCAGCTTTTCCGGTCGGTGCAGCAAGCACAACTTTAAACTTGGGATTTAAAGTGTACATCAGGGATAGTATTTTTGCTACTGTAGTAGTTTTTCCTGTTCCCGGACCACCCGTAATAATCGTGAATTGATTTAATACTGCAGATAGTATTGCTATATATTGCCAATTGACTTGTTCAGATGTGGATTGATTGAAAAGTTTAAATATAAAATCTTTATGTTTTAAAAGTTGTGTTTTATAATATTCTTGAGTAGCATTTTCAGACTGTATAAATGCATTTATCTGAGCAATGATATCACTTTCATATGAGTAATATCGCTGCATATATAATTTGTCATGATCTAGTACAAACGGTTTATATGTTTTTCCATTTGAAACCAATGGATGATTTTCTAATAGTGTTTTTTTAATTTGAAATCCAGGAAATTCGACTTGTATTTCATCCTTATTCAAATCATTTAAATCGATACAAATATGCCCTTCACGCATTCTTTTAGATAATAAATACAAATAAGGTTCTAATTCTTTAGAATTGAAATAAGCAGCAAATTGTCTGTGAACGTCATTGTGCGTAGTAAGCATAGGGTTAACTATATTTTGGGCATTCGAATTAAAGTTAAAGCAAATGCAAATTGATAATTCATTCGAAATAATGAAATCATAAACCGGATGAAAATATTTTTACTAAATAATTAATACAATTATATCAGAATACGATCTATTATTGGGCAAAAATACATGATTGCGTGGATATATAAAGTACAAATGGATGCTTTTTAGCATTTATACGGATAGCAATGTATAAAGTATATTAGAAAATGAAAATAGGACATACAAATAAAGAAGTTTAAACAAATCGCAAGTTTTTAGAATGCACTTTAGTTACAAATAGATGGAACAAGTTTAAAATTCAATTTAATTATTCAAAATCTATATAGCTACAATATATTTATTCAGTAATTTTGTGCCTCCCTACTATTGGGTAAATATTTATACTTAAATACATAAATATCTAACATGCTGAAAAATATCGAAATTCAGAATTACGCCATAATTGATAAGGTTAATATTGAATTTAAAGAAGGTTTGACGATAATCACTGGAGAAACAGGTGCTGGAAAATCCATATTATTAGGAGCATTGGAGCTCATTCGTGGTAAACGCGCAGATACAAAGGTTTTATTTAATCAAGATGTCAAATGTTATGTCGAAGCCATTTTTGATATCAGCGGATATGAATTACAATCCTATTTAGAAGAGGAAGGACTTGAATATCATGATGAAATGATCGTTAGAAGAGAAATTTCTCCAAATGGAAAAAGTCGCGCTTTCGTTAATGATACGCCAGTAACATTAGATATTTTGCAGCATCTGGCTGAAGAATTGATCGATATACATCAACAATTTGATACTTTGGATATTCAAAATCCTGAATTTCAGATGCAGATATTGGATGCACTTGCTGAAAATAAAAGTTTATTAGCCGAATACACTGCATTGTATAAAAAATACCGTCAGGCTGTTAAAAAATACAACAATCTTATTGAGGAAAACCGGAATGCGAATCAGGAATTAGATTTTTTAAATTTTCAAATGCAGGAGTTTATTCAAGCTGATATTAAGGAAGATGAATTGGAAGATTTAGAGTCTACGCTTCAAAAACTTACCGCTACCGAAGATATCAAACGAAATCATGCAGCAATCATTCAGGTACTCGAAGATAGTGATCAAGCAGTCAATAGCCAATTGCAATTACTTTTAAATCAATATGCTGGCATTAGAGATTTTGACTCGGTGTATCATGAATTGTATGAACGATTAGTTTCCGTTAGAGAAGAGCTAAAAGATATTACAAAAGAAGCTATTCGAATTTATGATAGCACAGAGTACGATGAGGAAATGATCCAAACGATTGCTCAAAGGCTGAATGTAATTAACAGAATGTTGAAAAAACATGGCGTGACAACATCAAAGGACTTACTTGAAATAGCTGAAAAAATACAGACAAAATTGGATGGGTTTGCTGACATGTCGAGCACTATAGAAGCCATAGCTCAAGAGATTAATAATCTAGAAGGACAACTTGCTAATATCGCAGACGAGTTAGGGGAAAGAAGAGCTGCCATAACTTCAAAGTTAGAAGTTGAAGTACACGATTTACTCGAAATGCTATCAATGGAACACGCTTATATCAAGGTTCATCTTGAACCGCTACCTCAGTTTACTCCGACTGGTCGTGAAACAGTGAATATTTTATTTGCCCCAAATAAAGGTAGTGAATTTCTACCATTAAAAGATACAGCTTCTGGTGGTGAAATGTCTAGGCTCACACTTTGTTTAAAATCATTGGTTGCAGGAGCTGTAACATTGCCTACATGGATATTAGATGAGATTGATGCCGGTGTTTCTGGTGATGTAGCTCAAAAAATGGGTATCATTATGTCTGATTTATCTCTAAAACACCAAATTATATGTATCACACATTCACCGCAGATTGCTGCAAAGGCAAATACACATTTTTGGATTTATAAATTTGATAATGATCATAGGACTGTAACCGCAATCAGAGAATTGTCTAAGGAAGACCGGGTCATTGAAATCGCTAAAATGCTGAGTGGGAATCCACCTACTGAAGCCGCTAAAGCAAATGCACTTGAACTGATAGGAAATCAATGATTAATGGGTTAGTTCGAATTTATAAAGATGCATTTTCCGGTTTGTCTGGAAATATCTGGTTGCTCGGTCTGATTATGTTTATCAATCGGTCAGGTGCAATGGTTTTACCGTTTATGACCTTATATTTGACTAAAGAATTTGGCTATACTTTAGCTGAAGCAGGTTGGATGATGACTGCATTTGGAGCAGGTAGCATTGTCGGTGCCTATATTGGTGGCCAACTTACAGATAAATATGGCTATTATTACATTCAGATTTTTTCTCTAGTTTGTAGTGCAATTTTCCTCGTTTTACTTTTATTCGCAAAAAGCATAATTTGGATTTGGATATTGAGTTTTCTATGCTCAATGGTAGCTGACGCATTGAGACCTGCAAATAGCGTCGCTATTGCTGCATTTGCAAAACCTGAAAACAGAACGCGCTCTTTTTCTCTGATGCGATTTGCTATTAATCTTGGATTTGCTATTGGACCTGCAATAGGCGGTGTAGTAGCACAATACTTTGGCTATAAATGGATATTTATCATTAATGCGATAACAAGTCTCATTGCAGCAGGTATTTTGTTTAAATATTTACCATACGTTCCTCAGCATGTTCCAAAACCTAAAAATGAAAATACAGACTTAGGTAGATCAGCCTACAAAGATTGGCCTTATCTTAAATTTATCATTTTGACGGCTGTATGGGCTATGTTGTTTTTTCAGTTATTTACGAGTATTCCGGTATATTGGTCAAATGAATTAAGTTATTCTGAGAGTACTATTGGAAAGCTAATCGGTCTCAATGGTTTGATTATCGTTCTCATAGAAATGCCAATAATCAGAAAAATTGAACATATTACAAAATACATGGAAATGATTGCTTTAGGAAGTATCATGCTTGTGTTGGGCTTTGTCATGCTTGCTTCTGGTATTACATGGATGAGTATTGCTGTTATTTATATTATCTTTATTTCATTAGCAGAATTGTTTGCAATGCCATTTATGATTAACTATGCTGTATCCAGACCTACTGAACATCGACGGGGACAATATATGGCCTTGTATTCGATGTCGTACGGTGTAGCAAATGTAATCGCACCAGTTATTGGCTTACAATTGGCAGGTTCAGTTGGTTTTTCAGTTACTTTTTGGATATTTGCTCTATTATGCCTTATCATCACAATTTTCTTCTTTAGACTTAGATTTGGAAAATGAAGTATCTTAAAGCAGTTTATTATTATTCGAAATTTTAAATTGATTAAAACTAATTTTTGATTTTTCATAAATATAAAATCCCAGATCAAATGTGTCAATCCGATCAGGGGATATTGTAACATAGATAGTAAATATCACAAAGTATTAGCTATACGAATCATTTTGAAGCATTTGAATTTTTAAAGTTCAACTTTGATAATCATAATAATAATTTGATATTTTTACATATAACATTGGTTTGCAATTTGTCAGTTCAATTTATAATGATGGATCAAGTACATACATCGGTTTGTTAATTCCTTTCCAGTTTTTTTATAACCTATTAATCATTATTTATCCATTTCCTTTAATACCAGTACTATTATATGTAACTTTGTGGCATATTTCAGATTTAGCTATCTTATGCAAGACGACCAACTCATATATGGCCTTCGTGGCGTATCCGCATCTAAAGATGACGTTCACAAAGCAATCTCAAATTTAGATAAAGGACTTTTTCCCAATGCATTTTGCAAAGTAATGCCCGATATTGTCGGTGGTGATGTCGCTTATTGTAATGTGATGCATGCAGACACGGCAGGTACAAAGACGAGTTTAGCTTATATGTATTGGAAAGAGACCGGCGATATCAATGTTTGGAAAGGGATCGTAGAGGATGCCATTGTAATGAATCTCGATGATATGGGTTGTGTTGGTATTTTTGATAATATTGTGTTGTCATCAACGATAGGTCGTAATCGCAACCTGATTACAGGTGAAGTCATTTCGACAATTATAAATTACGCACAAGCGTATATTGAAAAACTTGCAGCCTATGGTGTCAATGTATATCTTGCAGGAGGTGAGACGGCAGATGTTGGCGATATCGTTAGGACGATAGATGTGGGCTATACTGCTTTCGCCCGTATAAAAAGAAAAGAAATCGTTGATATTAAAATACAACATGGAGATTACATCGTAGGTTTTGCATCCTATGGACAGACAACTTATGAATCGGAATATAATGGTGGAATGGGCAGTAATGGTTTGACTTCATCGCGTCACGATGTACTTAGTAAATATTATATGACGCAATATCCTGATTCTTTTAATCCGCATATTCCGGAATCTGTTGTTTACACTGGTTCAAAAAGACTTACAGATATAGTTCGTTTTGATGGTAAGGAAATATCTGTTGGGAAATTGATATTGTCGCCGACACGGACATACTTGCCCCTTCTTAAGCCCATGATCGAACAGTATAAAGATAAAATTCATGGGTTGATACATTGTTCAGGTGGTGGACAAACTAAGGTGAGTAAATTCATGCAAGGCAATATCAACGTCATAAAAGATCAATTATTACCTGTACCACCCCTATTTAAATTGATAAAGGAAGAATCTGGTCTAAGTAACCGAGAGATGTTTCAAGTATTTAATATGGGGCATCGATTAGAATGTTATACGCCGGATGTATCAACAGCACAAGCTATGATTGATTTAGCAGCCAAATTTGGTATAGATGCAACAATTATAGGCAGGGTAGAGGCTTCTGACCAACCTAAGATTACTATAATTCATGATGGTGAAAACCTCGTTTATCCTGTTTAATAAATTTAACACTTAAATATTTATATAATGCAAATTAAAAAAAATCATGTAGCGTCTATCCACTACAAATTAAATGAAAATAATCTTGATGGTGCGTTAATAGAAGAAACTTACAGTGGTGAGCCATTAACATTTATATTTGGCATAGGTATGATGTTGCCTGCATTTGAAGAGCAACTTGAAAATAAATCCACAAATTACAAATTTGCTTTTACGCTTTCACCTGATGATGCTTATGGGCAATATGAAGATGATGCTGTAATATCTATTCCAATAGCAAATTTTGCTGATGAATCCGGTAATGTGGACAGAGAAGGGTTGGTTTCTGGTTCACCAATAAATATGCACGATGATCAGGGACGTACTTTTGTGGGTACGATTCAGGAGGTGAGCGAAGAGACAATTGTTGTTGATTTTAATCATCCATTGGCAGGACGTTCATTACATTTTCAGGGTGATATTTTGGAAGTTAGAGAAGCTTCGCCTTCAGAATTGGAACATGGGCATGTACACCACGATGGGCTTGATCATCACTAATAAATTTTCATAAAACAAATAAAAAACTACTTTTTCTTAAAAACTAGTTTTTTCATCAATTTTATAAATCCCAATTTAATTGATATATAATTGAGTTGGGATTTATAAATATATAGTATGCGTATTAAGGTAAGTGTTGTTTTCTATCAATAGCACCCGGTATCCAATGTAAGGATGCATCGTCTCAAAGGTTGTCTTGTTCGGATCGATTTGTACAAAAGTTGATGGTGAAACGTAAACGTGCATATTTTTATAAATGACCGTTTTCTCAATATGATAATGGCCAGTAGTAATATGAAACGTTTTGTTATTAAATTTTTGACACATCATTTTATACCTATCCATTTCCTTAAACATGTATTTTGGTTCCATATGTTTGGCATGGCAAATAATGGGTGGATGATGCATAAAAATATACTGATGGACATTTGTGGATGCTGCTAACTCGTTTTCTAACCATTGCCATTGTGCAGAATCCATACTTCCTGTTGATGTATCTAAAAGTAAACATGATACTTGACCGATTTCAATTTTATAATACAAAGCAGTATTCGTTAAATAATTTTGTAAACCAAAAGCTTTCGCTAAAAGCGTTGAATTATCATGATTGCCTGAAATCGGATAAATCGTTAAATTTTGAGCGCTAAAAAGTTCATAAATCCAATTGTAAATAGAGGTATCTCCGTACTGGTTACAAAGATCGCCACCAAGGATAATACCGTCAAATTCGTTTTTTTTTAAGTGGTTAATTATTTCAATTAGCTGTTTGCGTGTATCTCTGCCTCCTGGTAGAATTCCCGATTCGTCAATATGTAAATCTGTTACAAAAGCAATTTTTTGCATAGTTGACTGCATCTTAATTAATTTTATAATCTACTCTTAAACCTATGTTTATTGGTGCTTCAAGTAAGGCTGGCCTGAGCGAATATTCTTGATTTAGTACATTATTTACAAGGAAAGTGAACTTCCATTTTAATACTTCGTAGGAAACACGCGTATCTAGCAAGTGGTATCCCTTATTATTAGCTTGTCGGTAAGCCTTAATACCAAATAAGTCAGGATTCTGTAAAAATCCAGGTAGGATTTCTTCAAATGCTCTGTCAATATTGATAAAATGACTGGCATATTGATAAGAAACGCCCCATTTAAATTTTCCAAACTTCGCTTCGACATCCATTTTAATCTGATGTTTAGATCTATATTTTAGAACATTTACTGAATCTTTATAAGAAGAGATCGTAGATTGAATAAGTGTAGATTCATTAAAATTTTTATATATCGGATTGATAAATGTGTATCCGCCATAGATAGTTATTGGAATTTTACCAGCGATTGCTTGACTTAAAATACCGATTTCGTATCCTTTAATCTGAGTGTCGCCGATATTGAGTGGCTTAAAGCCAAATCCGGGTTTACCCAAATCCTGAGGCCCTAAAAAAGTAAATTCAATCATATCATTATATGCTGAAATAAATGCGGATAGGTCTAAAAATCCTTTGAATGCACCAAGTGCAAAACCTTGCTTATACCCTAATTCTGCTGTCCAGCCTGTTTCTGGTTGCAATTTAGGATTGGAAAAGATAGAAAAAACTCCAAAGGTCGTTTCGACAAATCGTTCGGTTAGAGAAGGGTAGCGATAACCCTGTGCATAGGATGCCCTGAATGAAGCGTAGTCAGCCATTTGATAATTTGCGGATACTCTTGCTACAAGCTGGTCATTGGTTGCTCTGCCATTTGGTATCGTGTCATTTTGGTATATCTCAGGGCTGTTTTGCTGTATATATTCATATCTTAATCCACTAGACAAGGTTAGTTTTTTGCCGAGTTCCTTATCTGCCTGCACATACGCTGCGTAGTTATTTGCGGTAAAGGTAGTATCCCCAAGAAGCTGAGATTTTACTTTACTCCATTGGCCTACGAAACCAGAGGTCAATACTAGTCCAGTATTTTCAAAATCTCTTTGGAATTGATATTCTAAATATTGATTTACAGAATGATTGGATTGATTATTGTCATTGTCATTATCTATCTTAATCGTCCTAGCTAACAGTCGATGTTTGTTATTATATTTGTCAAAATACATAACGGATGGATCAATATAAATCCGCTTAGCATGCCTGAGTGTATTTGTACCGGGAAATGCCTGCATAGCGCCGTCATTTCCATCTTTCCAGAGAAAAAAACTGCTATTATCACCAACATTTATCATACCTCCAATTTTAAAAATCAAGTTGTCGCGCAGGCGATATCTAAATTGTAGGTTTCCACGACCTTTAGTATGATATGTAAATTGATTATGTCCCTGGAGCCTGTCAAAGAATCCACTGGCTATCATATCCAATTTTCCAAATTTTTGCTTATGGACAAATGAAAGTGTTACATCATATCTTGTGGTATCTCCCCACCATTTTTTTGCAGGGTCTTTTGGGGTTAAAAATAAAGTTCCACTAGTAGAAATCTGTGTTTCTGGTGTAGACGTTGCGTATGATGTCCTGTAGTTTATAATACCATTTAGGGCTGCAGAACCGTAAAGTGTGGATGCGGCACCTTTTAAAACTTCGATTTGGGATAGATTTTCAATTGGAATATCACTCCAGTTAGGAAAGCCTGCATCAGGTTGTAATGCCGGAATGTCATCAATAAGCAACATTACACGACTTCCTGCACCATATGAATATCCAGATCCGCCTCTGATATTTGCCTGCCCATCTAATACTTGAACTCCTGGTACTTTATTTAGGATTTCATCTGCACTTTTTGAATTGATGCTGTTGACAAAGTCATTTTTTATTATGTCAACACTGACAGGTGCACGTACAATATTTTGCTCATATTTAGAGCCTGTTACGGTGACGGTATTCAAAATAGTGGATATTTCTACCATATATATTTCATTCAAAATATCATTTTCACTCTGAAAAATCAGACTAATTGGTTGATATCCAAAATATTCAATTTTAAGTTGTATCGGAAAACTTTGTATTTCCAGGATGAAGTTGCCAGCATTGTCCGTATAATAGGATTTGTCGTTTTCAAGATTAACTATACTTACACCTATGAGCGGCTCATTTGTCTCTTTAGCTTTAATATTAATGAACTTTGACTGTGCTTGTACTGCTGAGGACAAAATAAATATAAAAAAAATCTTTAGGAGTAAATGAGCGTTCATATTTTATATGTTTGGATGGATAAAGTTAAAAGTATTTTAATATTTGAAATTAATTTTAATATAAAAAATCTCATTTCAAATCAAATAAAAATGTAATTCATTAGCTAATTATAGATATTTTACGTCTATAAAGCGAAATAGCTTTGTGAGTACAGTTTTAAATGTATTATAAAATATCTTGAATATTAACTTGGATTATCATCTATATGACCATATAAAATCGAGATGTAATTACAATTCAAATATTTAATTGATATTTGAATTTTTATAGTTAATCCTGATTAAAATAGATAAATCAACACATTTATATTGATTTATTGATTAGTAAGCTGTTTGTGGATCTTCCATATTTGTTTTAACAGTGGTTGTTCACCATCATTAATAATAACAAAATCAGCGAATCTAACTTTTTCTGATTCAGGTAATTGGTTATCTAATTTCTTTTTTACAGTTTCATAATTTTGAGCATCTCTCAACATGACACGACGTATTCTAGTCTCTTCAGGACATGTAACAACGATAAGCTTATCCAATGCTTTATATGCACCTGTTTCTACTAATAAAGCGGCTTCTTTTAAAATGTATGAAACATTTTTATAGTGCTTATAATTTTCCATCCAACGTAATGAGTCTTTATAAACTGCAGGATGAACAATGTCATTGATTTTGGTAAGTATATCTTTATTGCTAAAAATTTTTGACGTGATATAATTTTTATTGAGTTTACCATTCCTGTAATATGCCTCATTACCAAGCAAGTCTCTAATTTGACTTTTAACAGCAAGATCTGTAATCATGATTTTTTTTGCATAACTATCAGCATCATAAATTGGAATGCCAAATGTCTCAAAAATTTTACAAACAAAAGATTTTCCGGAGCCAATTCCACCCGTGATTCCTACTTTTTTCATATAGTTTGTTTTTTATTTGTTTTGAAAAATTGTACGTGACCAATTGCCCAATAATCCTGCCATTGCAGCCGGTATGCCACCTACAAGTCCGGTAATAATGAATACCATTTCTTTAGAAATATTTCCAAGTAAACTTCCTATAAGTGATGAAACAGGTATATCAAAATTTCTGTCACTCATGTAAGCTTGTAAGTACCATATAATAAATACGGCTATTAAAGATATTACAGAAGCACTAAAATTACCTGGATTAAAAAGGAATGTTAAAATAAAACATATCATGCCGCTTATCCACCAGGGCATCACAAAGGATGCAAGATATACAAGTATAGTGATAAGTATAAATAGTATAAATTGTTTCATATTTCAGGGTTTAATTTAACGGTCATAGCCGCTGATTTCATTAATGATTCTTTTGAAATATAGAGATTTAATGGATAATATTTACCCTCCAACCAAGCATTAATCATATTTTTATAATGTTTGCTAGTTGGGTTTCCAGATTGTCCGCCAGGAAAAACACCGTATCCTTGTATTTTATCTTCTAGACTTATGATCATTCTCCAGCTCGGCCCAAATGATACACCGACAGCATTTATAGCATCCGTGCAGCCATCTGCATGAATATCTAAAACGGAAAGTGCCGGAACTCTTGTCAAATGATAAATATTGAGGGGCTTATACGATCCCCAGGTCAAATCAGTACCATCGGCCTTTTGAGCAGTAAAATCTTGAAATGTTTCATTTAAAGATTGGATAACGATATCTTTTGCATTTTCTTTTTTTGAAGTACTTTGGATGTCAAAGTATTTATTTGCTGGATCCGTTTCTATAAGTTCGAGTAAACGCCATTCTTCAGGATAGAAAGCATCTGCTGTTTCTTTAATTTTGGTTATCTCATCCCAAGTATTTACTTCTAATTTATCATAAAACATTTCAAAAAGGGTAGGATATTCACTTTCTGCTTTATATTCAAAATTCCATTCGATGAATCGTACATAAATATCTTTAAATTCAGGCTTAACATCTTGAGGTAAGACCAAACGTTTAAGCATTCTAATGTAATCCTCTGCTTTTGAAGAATAACTATTGTGTTGCATGCTTTTCATATCTTCGACATTAGCATTTGTAATGTTTTCTAATTGTCCGTTGATTGTTTTGTTACGATATCTTTCAAAACGCCCTGTAAAGTAGTAAGGATATGTTTTGTCTGCACTCACCTGATTTGCAGAAGCTATAAATCCCCTTTCTGGATTCATGTATTGGGGTACTTGATCTAAAGGTATCCATGCTTGCCAGTCATTGTTTTGAGATGCATATTCAACAAATCTACCGTCCTGATCAAATTTTGCCGGAAAACGACCATTTACGCGTAGTCCGATATTTCCTTCTTTGTCGGCAAAGCCAAAATTCTGAGCAGGGCTTATGTATTTTTGAATACCTTCAAGAAATTCCAAGTGATTTTTGCATTGCATAGCATGAATAAATACATTGTATTCATCTACATCAGGTTCGTCATGGCACAACCATCGCATTGCGAGATCCATATTTCCATCATCGGAAGTATAATAAATCGGGCCAAGTTTCGTATATTTTACCGTATCTATATAATCCTTTTGTCCTTTTATTTTAATAGTTTCAACCCTATAATCGACATTGTATTCCTGACCATCAAAGACATATTTGGATTTGTTTTCGTCAGCCCATTTTACTAAAAACAGGTCTTGAACATCCTGACCGACATTCGTTTCACCCCATGCCATATATTCATTAAATCCGATCATAATACCTGGAAATCCTGGAAAAGATACTCCGTAAGCATTAAAATCAGGTGTTTGTATATGTTCTTCGATCCAAATGGAAGGTAAGCCTAAAGCCAAATGGGGATCATTACAAAATATTGGCTTTCCTGTTGCTGTTCGGTTTCCTGAAAGTCCCCAGGAATTACTTCCAATTCCTTTTTCTCTTCGTTCAAAATTTGCTTTAAGTATGGGTTTTTCTATTATAGCAGTAGGTGAAATTTGTTTGCCGTACAATGTATCAAATTGATAGGGTTGTTCGGTTGGCACTACCGGATTTTCGATTTGCTGATGTTCAGGATATAAAAAGTCAAAATCTGACTTACCTAAATAATACAGTAAATTGGTATTTGGAACATCATCGTTTCTTCCTGCTAATGTCAAAGACATTTGTTTGAATATCAATGCGGATTTGATTGCTGTCCACGGCTCTGGTCTAATGTCAAATAATTTATATTCAATCGGATAATGTTTGGGCTCTAGGGAATTGATATATGCATTTACACCGTCAATATAACTTGTGATTTTTGAATAATCCGATTGCTTTTCCCAACCTTTGACAGCATTTTCAGCAGCATATTTCATGCCCATGCGCCTTTTGTCAAGGTCGAGTTTAAGTGTTCTATCACCAAATATGGATGATAATTCACCTGCTGCTGCTTTTGCTAAAAATTCCATCTGAAATAATCGGTTTTGAGCTTCTATAAAGCCTTGTGCAAACAATGCATCTTCTAAATTTTGTGCATAAATGTGTGGAATATGTCGTTCGTCATAGTATATTTCTACCTTGTTTTTTAATCCATTTAGGTTGACATTCAAATTTGTATATTCATCGCGTGTATCCGAAGTCCAAACGCCATAAAATGGATTTAAAAATTTACCTAATGGTGGCATAGTTTTTTTTGAAAGCTGAACATTGCCATTTAAAAACAGAAACAATAAAATTGTTATGGCGAATGTGATGACGAAAAATATTTTTTTTATCATATTGATTTTATTAATTATTTCCACACGTTTTAACCCAAAAGCCTACTTTGGGGATGTGAAATGTAATTTGAACCTACAAATATATAAATTGAATTATTATTTGGATATAAATATAATTAATAATCCTTGTTTATCCCTATAAGATTCCGTGAATTCCATTAATATTTTTATTTAGTATAGTGTTTTTTTACACTAAAGTATGTTTTTTTTGAATTTAGTGTGGTTTTTTACGTTAAAAAACAGAGATAAACATCTCATTTATCTCTGTTTTAAACATTGTAAATTTTAAGTTAATATACTTTTATTTAAATTCGGCTAGGCAAGTTTTTAAACGGCTCACAGCTTCAATAATGTCTTCATCAGATGCGGCATAGGATAAACGAATACAATTGTCATTGCCAAAGGCAGATCCTGATACGGTGCCAACATGCGCTTCGGTAAGCATTGCTTCTGAAAAATCATCTGCATTATTAATCGTAATTTTGCCATTTGAACTGCCAAAATAATGACTTACATCTGGAAATACATAAAAAGCTCCTTGAGGATTATTGACTTTCAGTCCTGAAACTTCTTTAAGTTTTGAAATGATAAGGTCTCGTCTTCGATAGAAAGCTTCTTTCATTTCAATCGTCTCTTTCCTTTTGGAAGTCAAAGCTATGGTGCCTGCTTCCTGACTAAAAGAAGCAGCACCGGAAGTAATTTGTCCCTGTACTTTATTACATGCATCTGCCAGCCATTGCGGTGCTCCCATATATCCTAATCGCCATCCGGTCATTGAAAATCCTTTAGAAAATCCATTGATGGTTGCTGTTCTGTCTTTTACATTTTCTAATGTTCCTATACTAAAATGTTTGTCAGTAAAATTGATATATTCATAAATTTCATCAGAAATTATTAAGATATTTTCGTGTTTTGCAACAACATTTGCAATATCTATAAGTTCTTCTTTTGTAAATACAGATCCTGTAGGATTACAAGGTGAAGAAAAGATTATTGCTTTGGTTTTAGGCGTTATGGCTTTTGCAATCTTGTCAGCATCAACTTTAAATTCATCCTCAATTCCAGAATGAATTACTATAGGAATACCGCCTGAAAATTTAATAATTTCTACATAGGATACCCAATAAGGTGCTGGTACTAGTACTTCGTCACCCGGATTTAAAATTGCCATAAAAATATTGGCTATCGATTGTTTGGCTCCATTGGAAACTACAATTTGAGCCGGCGAATAATTCAGTCCGTTTTCTTCTTTAAATTTTTCACTGATAGCCTTCCTTAATGACATCGTACCGGGAACAGGAGTATATTTTGTATTCCCTTTTTTGAGCGCTTCATACGCTGCTTCTTTGATAAATTCCGGAGTGTCAAAGTCAGGTTCTCCTAAGCTCAAGCTAATAACGTGTACACCTTTAGCTGCGAGATCACGTGCTTTCTGCGCCATTTTTAAAGTTGCAGATACTTCCATACTTTGTACCTTTTCAGAAATCATCATTTCGGGCTTCATGCTCATAATTGTTAAGGTATTTTTAAATTGTTAGTTATGTTAAAATATTTGCTGCAAAGCTATTCAAATTTTATCATATAAAGTTAAGTTACTTATACCTTTTGTTTTACAGTATGATAATTTAAAAAATTCGTTAATTTATATATTATTAACTTTGTCACTTCATGCTATTATGTATCTTTACATCCTAAATAAATTAAAAGACAATGAGGTCTAAATTCAAAAATTTGCTATTCCTTGTTTCAATTTTGTTGCTTTTCGTTAATCACGAAATGTACGCACAATTGAGAAACAAATCTACAATCGAAGCTAAAACAAAAAAAAATAACAAAGAGCAGTTTGAATTTCTTAATAAAATAGGTGGCGATATTTTTTTAGGAAATGTAGGCTTTTTTAATGGCTTATCTATTTCTTCAAAATTATCTGCCGGATATAAATTAGGTGAAAGATTCGCTTTAGGTGGTGGACTAAAACTATTTTATGATCAATATTCCGTTATAGGACCGGATCCATCTGTTTTTGATATTGGTGGCCTTTTTATGGGTAAAGCCAAAATTACAAGAGATATATATGTCAAGGCAGAGTATGCTTTTATGAACTATGCTAAGGATCCTGACGGATATAATATACGATATTTGAATGAAGATTTAAAAGTCAATTATCCATTGTTCGGAATAGGCTACTTTAGTGGAACAGATAAATGGAAATTTGGAATAGAATTATTATATATTGCCGATGAAACAGCTAGAGATTTACAACGTGCTGTAGTAGAATATTGGTTTGGCGCAAGCTATAATTTTTAATTTTATCAATATATGGTAAAAATCGGTAAAACAGAAATTGGCGAATTTCCGCTCTTGCTTGCACCAATGGAAGATGTGAGCGACCCGCCATTTCGTAGTGTATGTAAAGAACAGGGTGCCGATTTGATGTATACAGAGTTTATATCTGTTGAAGGATTAATCAGGGATGCCGATAAGAGTATTCAAAAATTGGACATCTATGACGAAGAGCGCCCAATCGGTATTCAGATTTTTGGTGCAGACATTGAATCTATGGGCAGAGCTGCCGAGATTGTTGAAGAAGCAAAGCCTGAATTATTAGATATTAATTTTGGGTGCCCCGTAAAAAAAGTGGTTTGTAAAATGGCAGGCGCAGGAATTCTACAGGATATTCCGAAAATGATTCGCCTCACAGAAAAAATTGTTAAATCCACTTCACTACCGGTTACAGTTAAAACGCGACTTGGTTGGGATGAAAATTCGATGAATATCGAAGAAGTAGCGGAGCGTTTACAGGATGTGGGCATACAGGCATTGGCCATTCACGGTCGAACGCGTAAGCAAATGTACAAAGGCGAGGCAGATTGGACACTTATAGGTAAAGTTAAAAACAATCCACGTATAAAAATTCCAATATTCGGTAACGGTGATATTGATTCGCCTGAAAAGGCTATAGCTTATAAGGAAAGGTATGGTGTGGATGGTATTATGATTGGGAGAGCGAGTATCGGTTACCCTTGGATATTTAGTGATATCAAATCCTATATGCGCGACGGTATCATTCCTAATCCACCGACAATAGACGAAAGGGTAGCAGTCGCTAAAAAACACCTCTTGAAAAGTATTGATTGGAAAGGTGAGAAAATCGGTGTAGTAGAAATGCGCCGGCATTATACCAATTATTTTAGAGGATTGCCAGGTATAAAAGATTTTAGAATGAAATTAGTATCTGAAATGGAGCCGCATATTCTGTTTGAGACCTTGGATGAAATAAATATGTTTTATCAGGATATATTGGTTTAATGAGTAATTTGCACATGGTATTTGACATAAAAGCTGAAGAAAAAGAAATTTTTGAATTTATCAATAAATCTGCAAAAGAATTACACTTTCCTGTATATGTTGTTGGTGGCTATGTCAGAGACCGTTTACTCGGACGTCCATCTGGAGATATGGATATCGTTTGTGTAGGTGATGGTATAAAATTAGCACATCATTTTGCAAAAAAACTAAAACCAGTACCTTATGTGACGATATTTCAAAGGTTTGGAACAGCCATGATTAAACATCGTGGTCTCGAAATCGAATTTGTCGGTGCAAGAAAGGAGTCTTATAGTGAATTTTCAAGAAAACCTGATGTCGAATCTGGAACATTGGAAGATGACCAGAATCGTCGCGACTTTACAATTAATGCTTTGGCTGTTAGCCTTAATGATGAAGATTATGGTGAGATTTTAGATAGTTTTGGTGGTATTAAAGATTTGGGTGATAAAGTTATTCGTACACCTTTAGAGCCGGACAAAACTTTTTCAGACGATCCCTTGCGCATGATGCGTGCTATTCGTTTTTCGACACAATTGGATTTTAGAATTGATGAGGAAACCTTTAGTTCTATCAAAAAAAATAAGGAACGAATTCATATAATCAGTAAGGAAAGAATTGCAACGGAATTAGATAAAATTGTTCGTTCACCAAAGCCTTCAAAAGGGTTTAAACTACTTTATGATTCCGGTTTATTGCATTTGATATTTCCTGAGATGGCTGCTTTACAAGGTGTGGATGTAATCGACGATATCGGTCATAAGGATAATTTTTATCATACCCTTGAAGTTTTAGATAATGTCAGTAGAAATTCCGAAAATGTTTGGTTGCGGTGGGCAGCAATTATGCACGACATAGCAAAGCCACTCACAAAGCGATTTGATCCCAATCTTGGCTGGACTTTCCATGGTCATGAAGTACTTGGTGCTATAATGGTACAGCGAATTTTCAAAAGGATGAAACTACCACTGGATCACAAAATGAAATATGTTCAAAAATTAGTTCAACTACATTTGCGACCTATTGCTCTTACAAATGAAGATGTGACAGATTCCGCAGTACGGCGATTACTTTTTGATGCTGGCGATGATATCGACGATCTAATGATACTTTGTAAAGCGGATATTACCTCTAAAAATGAAAATAAAGTACAGCGCTATTTAAAGAATTATGAATTTCTTTTACAAAAGCTTAAAGATGTTGAAGAAAAGGATAATCTACGTAAATGGCAACCACCAATTAGTGGAGATGAAATAATGAAAATGTTTAATCTACAGCCATCCCGAGAGGTGGGTATACTTAAAAATCTTTTACGCGATGCAATTTTAGACGGTGAGATTTCTAATGATTATAATGCCGCTTATACATTTCTGAATGAAAAGCATAATGAACTTCTAAATGAAATTTCAAAGTAATGGTTGGTAGTCAAATGGATGATTGGTTTGGATTTACATTGCGAGAACGCAAAGGAGTGGCTGCTTTAATTGGTTTAATGATATCTGTATTTTTTATCGGTGAATTTTGGAATCATGGCAATAATAAAAATCAACCTGATTTATCTGCGTATCTCTTTTTATCAGATACAATAAAAAACAATCTCATTTTTTCCATGGATGCCAATCAGATGACACAAGACATGATGCTTGGTGACGGTGGGAAAAAGATTAAGTATCAGCGCTTTAAATTTGATCCGAATACCATATCCTATGATTCTCTTTTATTATTAGGATTTAGTAAATATGGTGCGCGAAGTTTGACGAATTATTTAAGTAAAGGTGGAAAAATTTACGATGCCCAAAAATTTAAATCCATCTTTGGTATTGATACAATTTTAATTAATCAATTATCCGGCTTAATATCATATCCTTTAAAACCTACAAAACCTGAGTATGTAAAGCAAACATATGAAAAACCAGAAGTTGTAGAAATTCCCTTAGAATCTATAGAACTTAATAGTGCTGACAGCATTCAATTTGCAGCACTAAAAAAATTAGGACGATACAATACCAACAAAATAATCAGATTCCGAAATCGGGCAGGAGGATTTTTAAATAAAGAACAATTGATTGAATTTGATGTAATTAGTGACAGTTTGTACCAAATTGTAGCACCTTACTTATATGCTGACCCATCAAAAATTAGAAAAATAAACCTCAATACTGCTGATTACCGAACTTTTATCCAACATCCATATTTTGATAAAGAAACGATAAATAAAATATTAAAATACCGAAAGCAACACGGTAACTTTATAGATGTACGTCATATCCGTCGTATCAAATCACTACGTGAAGAAGTAGGGGAGCGGATTATTCCTTATCTAACCGTTGAATAATTTCTAAATTTCATTTCTTTCCTAAGCTTGTGTATATATTGAAAATATAGATAATGCAAATTCCTATTATGTAAAGATTATGACGTTCTTTCTATTTTTATTAGGGTTACGTCGATAATTTCTTTGCATAAAGTAAAAATCATATTATCTTTGAGTGGACCTAAATATTATTAAGTTTTATATTTTGTAAAAAAATAATTTATAGATATGAATATGATGAAATTGAAATTTGTTTTTTTGTTTTGTTTGGTTTTGGGGATCTTGCAGGCGCAGGAAGCAAGACTGCTAAGATTTCCAACTACAAATGGAAATGAAGTAGTATTTTCATATGCTGGTGACCTATATAAAGTATCACTTCAGGGTGGTCAGGCACTGCGAATTACATCACACATTGGTTATGAGATGTTTCCTAAGTTTTCACCTGATGGAAAATTAATAGCTTTTACCGGTCAATATGATGGCAATACTGAAGTTTATACTGTACCAGCTAATGGTGGTGAACCACTTCGGTTAACGTACACTTCTACGAATAGTAGGGATGATATTGGTGATCGTATGGGGCCAAATAATATCGTTATGGGTTGGACACCGGACGGCAAAAATATTATTTACCGTAATAGGATTAATTCAAGTTTTTCTGGAAGGCTTTTTACTGTGGATAAAGAAGGGGGCTTGTCTAATGGGCTACCATTACCGGAAGGTGGGTTTTGTTCATATTCGCCTGATGGTAAAAAACTTGCCTACAACCGTGTGATGCGCGAATTCAGAACATGGAAATACTATAAAGGTGGAATGGCTGACGATATTTGGATTTATGACCCGGCTGTTAAATCTGTTCAGAATATTTCCAATAACGACGCTCAAGATATCATGCCTATGTGGATTGGGGATAAAATCTACTTTATCTCGGACAGAGATAGGACGATGAATCTTTTCGTGTATGATACGAAGACAAAACAAACTAGTAAAGTAACCGATTTTAAAGAATATGATATAAAATTTCCTAGTAGCCATGGTAATTTAATCGTGTTTGAAAACGGAGGGTATATTTATAAATTGGATGTGACAACTGGCAAACCAGAAAAAATTAATATAACGCTAACATCTGATAATATCTATGCAAGAAATGAGATTAAAAATGGGAAAGATTATATCACTTATGTGAGTTTGTCAAATGATGGCGAAAGATTGGTTGTTACTACAAGGGGAGAAGTATTTGATATACCCGCAGATAAAGGTGTAACAAAAAATATAACTCGAACTCCTGGTGCTCATGAAAGAGGTGCGCAATGGTCACCTGATGGCAAGTCTATTGCTTTTATTTCGGACAGAACCGGTGAAACTGAATTATTTATGCAGGATGTTAAAAGTGGTACGTTAACCCAACTAACTAAAAATAATGATACGTATATACGAGGTTTCGACTGGAGTCCGGATTCAAAGTTAATTGCTTATACTGACAGAGAAAATAGAATTGTTTTAATTGATGTTGAGAAAAAGAATAAAACAGTTTTGTTAAAAGAGCCAGCAGATGAACCAAGAAGTGTGTCTTTCTCACCAGACAGTAAATGGATTACGTATACAAGAAGAGCAGCTAATAATTTCAATGTTGTATATGTGATGGAATTGGCAACCAAAAAGGAATATACCATAACTGACAAGTGGTATGAGTCTTATAGCCCGGTATTTAGTAACGATGGAAAATATATTGTGTTCTCATCAGCACGTGATTTTAATCCAATTTATGGAAGTAAAGAATGGAATCATGTTTATACCTTTGACAAGTCAAGTGCTGTTTATTTGAGCTTGTTGAGAAAAGATACACCTTCACCATTCTTGGGTAAGGATGCAGAAGTAAACGAGAAAAAAATACCAGAGAAAAAAGACAGTTCAGTTCAAGTTAAAATCGATTTTGATGGCATTGAAGATCGTATTGTTAGACTTCCAGTTGAAGCGGGTTCATATAGAAATTTTTATATGGATGGAGACAAAGTTTACTATGCTAAAAATGGCAATACATTGGTTTATGATTTAAAGGCCATGAAAGAAGAAACAATTGCAGAAGATGCATCAATGCATGTAAATTATGGTAGTAAAAAAGCACTATTCTCAAAGAAAAGACAGTTCTATGTTGTAAATATTCCTAAATTTAAGATAGATTTAAAAGAGCCTGTCAATATGTCAAATATGAATATAACGGTAGATTATTCACAAGAATGGACACAGATTTTTGATGAAGCTTGGAGAGTTTATAGAGATGGTTTTTACTTGAGTAATATGCATGGGGTTGATTGGAAGGCTATGAAAAAGAAGTATGAAGTAATGTTACCTTACGTTAAAAATCGATTAGATCTCAATTATCTAATTGGTGAAATGATCGGCGAACTTAATGTTGGACATGCATACGTTAATCCAGGCGAAACCAAGCGTGCAGATATAATCAAGATGGGCTTATTAGGTGCAGAAATTTCAAGGGATAAAAGCGGGTTTTTCCGTATAGAAAAAATACTTGAAGGCGCTTCATGGAGTAAAGCTTTGCGTTCGCCGCTAATGGAACCTGGTTTGAATGTTAATAAAGGTGATTTTATCGTAGGAATTGACGGTGTCAATACAAATACAGTTAAAGATTTATATGCTTTATTAGTAGGAAAAGCGGAAATTGCTACCGAATTATTGATAAACAATCAGCCAAAATTAGAAGGAGCAAGAAAAATCGTGATTTATCCGATAGAAAATGAAAGCGACCTTTATCAATACGAATGGGTACAGAATAATATAAACAAGGTCGATCAGGCTTCTGGTGGTAAAATTGGATATATTTACATCCCGGATATGGGTGTGGATGGATTAAATGAATTTGCCAGATATTACTATCCTCAGTTGGACAAAGAAGGTTTAATCATCGATGACCGAGCTAATGGTGGTGGTAATGTTTCACCTATGCTCCTTGAACGGTTGTCAAGAGAGCCATACAGACTGACAATGGGTAGAGGTACTAACCGAATCGGAACAATACCTAATGGTACTCAAGTTGGTCCTAAAGTTTGCTTGATTAATAAATACTCTGCTTCTGACGGGGATTTATTCCCTTGGGGTTTCAGGGCATTAGGCTTAGGTAAACTTATTGGTACGCGAACTTGGGGTGGAATTGTTGGTATTTCTGGGTCGATGCCTTATATGGATGGAACGGACATCAGAGTTCCATTTTTTACGAGCTTTGACGCTAAGACTGGCGAATGGATAATTGAAAATCATGGTGTAGATCCTGATATTTTGATTGATAATGATCCAATTAAAGAGTGGAATGGAGAAGACCAACAATTAAATCGTGCGATCGAAGAGGTAATGAAAGAACTTAAAAATCGAGAACCATTAAAACCTGCACCAGCACCTAGAATTTGGAATAAATAAATATTAAGAGCCAGCTTTCGATAATTAACTGAAAGCTGGCTCTTTTTAAAAACATTTTATATTGTTAATAGAAGTCATTGGAATACTTAAAGTACATTGAAAAATTATACACCTTTTTTTAATGATTATTGCAAATAATACATAAAGCTACAACAAACTACTGCCATTTTAAATTTTACCTAGTAAAATCGATTATCGCGTTATAGATATCCCTGATAGGTAAGCCCATAACATTGCTATAACTGCCCCGTATAGCCCTAACTTTACACAATCCTATCCAATCTTGAATGCCATATGAACCGGCCTTGTCAAAGGGTTTGTAGTTTTTAATATAATATTGAATTTCTGCATCATCCATTTGATCAAATTCCACATAGGTTAAAGAAGTAAAGGAAACACTTTTTTCCAAAGATGTTATTTGGACACCAGTAGCAACACAATGTTCGTTGCCAGCCAATGCTTTGAGCATCTCAAATGCCATTTGATGATTTTCAGGTTTATTATAAATTTTATCATCCAAAATGACAACACTGTCAGCTGTAATTAGTACTTCGCCGGATTGCAAGGCTTTTTTTAATACATCTGCTTTCTTACCTGCAAGAAAAGCAGCTACTTCTAAAGGTGCCATTTTAGTATCAAAACTTTCTTCCGTATCCTGATGTCTTATTTCAAATGAAAAACCCGCTTCTTTAAGTAATTGACAACGGCGTGGGGATTTTGATCCAAGTATAAGTTTTATGTTTTTAAATGCTTCCATATTGTACGCAAGTGATTATGAAATAAATAAAATACTCATTAACCCAAAAACTAATATAAGTTTTAAAAGTAGACTTATTTGTTTAAATGCTTTTTTGGTATTCGCTTTGAATATCATGTAAATTGAAAATAATAATGGTATAATAATTACTGAAAGTATCCATATTTTATACTGCTGAGTAGTCTCAAAGAAACTATACATAATCCAAAAAGTTAGTCCGGAAACTGCAATTATTACTAAACATTGAAGGAGCCATTTGGTATGATTGATTCCGAATTTGACGACAAAGGTTATTTGGTCTGTTTCAGAGTCCCCTTCAGTATCTTCCACATCTTTTATTATCTCACGAATGAAATTTAATATGAAAACGAAAGCCATATAAGCAAATATAAATCCTTTAATATCGGAATTTAACGTGTAACCACCAACAAATTGTGCAAAACCAAGAATACCAATTACACCGGAAATAAAAAGACTAACAAAGATGTTTCCAATTAAAATCGTACCTTTTAGGTGCCTTGAATACAAATACATGGCCCATATTCCGGCCGGATATATCCAAATATACATCCATAAATCCGTTTTGTATGCAATATAAACAGCAATAAGGGATCCAATGATCAGTAACATTAAATAATAGAAATAACCTGCGAATTCGGAAATGGATTTTCCAATGTACTGATTTTGGGGTTTATTGATTTCATCCGTGGACTGATCAATAATGTCATTGATTAAATAACCAGAACCAGCAATAATCACTGTATTCAAAACAAAAAGCGGAAACAAAATGCCATCAAGCGTAACATCTAAGGCACGTGGTATTATGAAATAAAATTGAATGAAGTATTGAGTAAAAAAAATTATTAGCAGATTGAGCGGTCTAAGGACCAGAAAGTAATCTTTAATAATTTTTAAAAATTCCATTTACCTTGTTGTCTCATGACTTTTTCAATAATCTCTCTGACACATCCTTTACCACCGCACTTTGAAGTTATGTACATTGCACGCGATAAATTTTCTACAGCACCATCAGCCGGGCAAACTGAAATGCCTGCCATCGGATAAACTTCTAAATCAGGTATATCATCACCCATGTAGAGTATTTCATCCTTTGAAATATTTAATTTATCTATGAAAGCATTAAAAGCAACGGATTTCTTAGATAATTTATCATAAATATGTTTTATACCTAGAATTTCGAAACGTTTCCTCACACCTTCAGAAAAACCTTTGGTCATGATCGCAATATTATAACCAGCCTCTAAAGCAATATTAATTGCTTGTCCATCCCGTGTATGCATGGTACGCAAAAACTTACCATCTTCAGTGACAAGAATCTCCCCATTTGTAAAAACACCATCTACATCAAATACGAAGGTTGAAATTTTGTCAAAAAGCTTGTGATCCATTATTATTGATTATGGCGCCATTCATAAACCCATTGAGATTGGATCTGTTCCAAATGACCTTCACTACAAGCTTCCCGCGTATCAGCAAAGTTAGGAATTTCAAGCACCCACTCGATTAAATCAGTAAAACGAATCCTATAGATTTTTGATTCGTCAAATTCATCACCAAATCGTTCGTATAATTTCATACTGATATCTTCATAATCAGTCCAATAAATCGGTAAGTTGTCAATATCTTCAAAAGCCATTTAGAAAATGTTTTATTTATTAATTAAATATGATGCAAAAATACAATTTTCATAAAAAGTATTCCTAAAGAATTCTTTCATTTGTTTTAAAGAACAAGATTAAGATATTAATGTTTTAAAGTAGTAAATCATTTAGTAATTCATCATGCATAGGATATGGAAGATACTTTTCACTTTTGTTTATTTTTTTTGAATTATTTATTTTTTTTAGTATTACATAAATTATTGTAATTGAATTAGTTGGTGCGATATAAGTAAAAAAAAGTAATTTTTTATGTGATTTTTTTCAAAAAATATTTTTTAGTATCAAGATTAAGTAATACCTTTGCATCGCTTTTAGAAAAACGTTCTGAAGTATCAAAAAGAATTGACTTATTTAAATACTAATTTGCCGGTGTAGCTCAGTTGGCCAGAGCACGTGATTTGTAATCTCGGGGTCGGGGGTTCGAATCCCTCCACCGGCTCAATTAAGAGAGGGGATCCGCCGAAGTTGGAGAGTCGGGGCAGACTGTAAATCTGTTGCTTAAGGCTGAATAGGTTCGAATCCTATGATCCCCACATAATCTCTTTAGGGTGGATTAGAATTGCGGAAGTAGCTCAGTTGGTAGAGCATCAGCCTTCCAAGCTGAGGGTCGCGAGTTCGAGTCTCGTCTTCCGCTCTATTTGAAAGCTGAGCGTCTGAGCAATTTAAATTAAGCCGATGTAGCTCAGGGGTAGAGCACTTCCATGGTAAGGAAGGGGTCAAGGGTTCAAATCCCTTCCTCGGCTCAAAATGAACATGTATATCATTTTTTTACTAATATAATTAAGTTTAGAAAAATTTTCACTGATGGCTAAATCAACATTTGTTAGAACAAAACCACACGTAAATATCGGAACAATTGGTCACGTTGACCACGGTAAGACGACGCTTACTGCAGCGATTACACACGTGCTTTCAGAGAAGGGCTTTGCAGAAAAGAAAGATTATGACTCTATCGACGGAGCCCCTGAAGAAAAAGAGAGAGGTATCACTATTAATACTGCCCACGTGGAGTATGAAACAGAAAACAGACACTATGCACACGTGGACTGTCCAGGTCACGCCGACTATGTTAAAAACATGATTATCGGTGCTGCACAGATGGACGGTGCTATCTTAGTTTGTGCTGCGACTGACGGACCTATGCCTCAAACAAGAGAACACATCCTTCTTGCTAGACAGGTAGGTGTTCCTGCAATTGTAGTTTTCATGAACAAGGTTGACCTTGTTGATGATCCAGAAATCCTTGAATTAGTTGAAATGGAATTAAGAGATTTATTAAGCTCTTACCAGTTTGACGGTGACAATGCACCAATTATCCAAGGTTCAGCAATTAAAGCATTAGAAGGTGATGCTACTGCTAAGCAAAAAATCTATGATTTGATGGCTGCAGTTGACGAATATGTACCAGCTCCAACAAGAGAAATTGACAAACCTTTCCTTATGCCTATCGAGGACGTATTTTCTATCACTGGTAGAGGTACTGTAGCTACAGGTAGAATTGAAAGAGGTGCAATAAATACAGGTGATCCTGTTGAAATTATCGGTATGATGAAGGCAGGTGAAAAACCATTGACTTCTACGGTAACAGGTGTTGAGATGTTTAGAAAAATCCTTGAAAGAGGAGAGGTTGGTGATAACGCTGGTATCTTGTTAAGAGGTATCGATAAAGAATCAATCAGAAGAGGTATGGTTATCATTAAACCAGGTTCAGTTAAACCTCATGCTCACTTCAAATGTGAAATTTATGTTCTAAGCAAAGATGAAGGAGGTAGACATACACCTTTCTTTAATGGTTATAGACCACAATTCTACTTTAGAACAACTGACGTAACTGGTGATGTAAGTTTACCTGAAGGAGTTGAAATGGTAATGCCAGGTGATAACGTTTCTTTAGAGGTTAAATTGATTAACCCTATCGCAATGGAAAAAGGACTTCGTTTTGCTATTCGTGAAGGTGGTAGAACAGTTGGTGCAGGTCAGGTAACTGAAATCCTAGACTAGTATCTTCAAGAAGTTGAATAATATAAAAAATTAAGTGCTTTTTAAAAGCGCTTAATTTTTTGTTTGTGCTAATAGCACTGTGTTAGGGATGTAGCTCAATTGGTAGAGTGGCGGTCTCCAAAACCGTAGGCTGCGGGTTCGAGCCCTGCCATCCCTGCAAATTTAAATTTATTCTGTTTTAATAACAGATTTTAAAATAAAATAATCATGGATAATATTAAATTATATCTAAAAGAGAGTTATGACGAATTAATGAACCATGTTACTTGGCCTACATTGAGTGATTTGTATGTCAGCGCAAGGTTGATAATCGTTTCAACTATTATACTTTCATTGATTATAATGTTGTTTGATTTTATTGCCAATGGTGCAACAAAATTTTTATACGAACTTTAACAATCAATCAAACATTTGACCATGTCTGAAGATAAAAAATGGTATTCTCTTAGGGTTGTTAGTGGTAAGGAAAAAAGCATTAAAGAACGCATTGAATTAGAGATTCAACGTGAAGGATGGCATGATATTGTCACACAAGTTTTAGTACCTAGTGAAAGAGTATATCGTATCAGAAATGGAAAAAAAGTAATTTTAGAAAGAAATATTCTCCCTGGTTATATTCTACTTGAAATTGTATCTAAAAAACTTTCCGGTGAGATTATCCAAGGAATTACGAATGTACCTAATGTCGTTCACTTTTTAGGTAAAACTTCTCCAATTCCAATGACTCAAGCTGAAGCGAACAGAATGTTAGGGAAAGTAGACGAGTCTCAAGAAGTTTCCGCTGCATTGATAGAACCGTTTATTGTTGGCGAGACAGTTAAAATCGTTGAAGGTCCTTTTAATGATTTTATTGGTGATGTAAAAGAAGTCAACGAAGATAAAAAGAAATTGACTGTAATTGTAAAGATATTTGGCCGTGGAACTGAGGTCGAATTAAATTATATGCAAGTAGAAAAACAATCATAATTAATATATTGACTTTAGATCAATTGCGATGCTTCCCTAAGGTCTAATTTTAGCAATAATTAAATAAAAATTTAAAATGGCAAAAGAAATTTCCACATATGTAAAGCTTCAGGTAAAGGGTGGTCAAGCCAATCCCGCACCACCAGTTGGACCAGCGTTGGGTTCGAAGGGTTTGAATATAATGGAATTTTGTAAAAGATTTAATGCTGAAACACAAGATCAAAATGGTAAATTATTACCTGTTGTTATTACTGTTTATAAGGATAAATCTTTTGATTTCGTTATAAAAACTCCACCTGCTGCAGCGCAATTGCTTGAATTAGCAAAAGTTAAAAGCGGTTCAGCTGTACCAAATAGGAACAAAGTAGGTTCTGTTACATGGGATCAGGTTAAAGATATTGCAGAGATAAAAATGAAAGATTTGAATGCTTTCACTTTAGAATCTGCTATGAAAATGATTGCAGGTACTGCCCGAAGTCTTGGTATTACAGTTTTAGGTGATGCACCTTGGGCTGAAAATACAGTTGTTGCAGAAGATAATTAATTTTTTAATACGGTAAGGGAGTTATTTTTTTATAAAGTAACGATTGTACCTTAAATTTATTTAAAATGGCAAAAGTTAGTAAAAAACGTAAAGTAGCTGATGCAAAAGTAGATTCTAATAAGTTGTATCAACTTAGAGAAGCTGTTGCGTTGGTAAAAGAAGTAAATACTACTAAGTTTGATGCTTCAGTAGATATACACGTAAGACTTGGTGTAGATCCGCGAAAAGCTGATCAAGCGATTCGTGGTACGGTTTCTCTTCCTCATGGTACGGGTAAAGTTAAAAGAGTCTTAGTGCTTTGTACACCTGACAAAGAAGCAGAAGCGAAAGCAGCAGGTGCAGATTACGTTGGTTTGGATGAATACATCACAAAAATTAGTCAAGGATGGACTGATATTGATGTGATTATTGCAATGCCAAACGTAATGGCAAAGATTGGTCAGATCGGTCGTATCTTGGGTCCTAGAGGTTTAATGCCTAACCCTAAGACTGGTACTGTTACACTAAATGTAGGTGCTGCAGTTGAAGAGGTTAAAGCTGGTAAAATTTCTTTCAGGGTTGATAAGTATGGAATTATCCATTCACCGATTGGTAGAGTTTCTTTTTCTGCAGATCAATTAGCTGAAAATGCTTTAGAGTTAGTTTCTACTCTTGAAAAAATGAAACCTTCAACGGCTAAAGGTACATATATGAAAGGTATTAGTATTGCTAGTACTATGAGCCCAGGAATCACTGTTGATACTAAAAATATTAAATAAACCCTTAAATTTAAAGAAATGACACGTACAGATAAAGGTTTATTAATTCAGGAGTTAAAAGAAAAGTTTGATAATGCTTCATATTTCTATGTTTTAGATGCTTCATCTTTAACAGTAGAGAAAATTAATAAGTTGAGAAGAATTTGTTTTGATAAAGGTGTAGAAATTAAAACAGTTAAGAATACACTCGCTATCAAAGCAATGGACGAAAATGCTGATTCAAAGAACTTTAAAGCGATTTTTGATGCTTTTAAAGGACAAAGCACAGTGATTTTCTCAAATGATGGTAAATTACCCGCATCGATTATTAGTGATTTTAGAGGTCAAGATAAGAAACCAGCTTTAAAAGCTGCTTATATTGATTCTGACATCTTCTTCGGTGATGATCAACTCGAAACGCTTGTCAAACTTAAGAATAAGAATGAATTAATTGGTGATGTAATCATGTTGTTACAGTCACCTGCTAAGAATGTCATCAGTGCTTTAAAATCTGGTGGTTCTACAATCGCTGGTGTACTAAAAACATTAGAAGAGCGAGGATAATTGAATTGTATTTTTTATTGTTACGTTATAGCTTCCAACATTAACGAATTATTTATAAACAAAAAATTTTTAAAACCATTATATCATGGCAGATTTAAAAGCATTCGCAGAACAATTAGTAAACTTAACTGTTAAAGAAGTTAGTGAATTAGCTCAGATTTTAAAAGATGAGTATGGAATAGAGCCTGCAGCAGCTGCAGCAGTTGCAGTAGCTGGTCCTGTTGGTGGAGGTGCCGCTGAAGCAGCAGTTGAAAAAACTGAATTTGATGTTCATTTAACATCAGCAGGTGCTAATAAACTTAACGTTGTTAAGGAAGTTAAAAACTTATTAGGTCTTGGTCTTAAAGAGGCTAAAGATATAGTAGATGCAGCACCAACTATTTTAAAACCAGGTGCATCTAAAGCTGAAGCAGAATCTATCAAGTCTACTCTTGAAGGTGTTGGTGCTTCGGTTGACCTTAAGTAATTTGAGTATTTTCGCATGGGCTTAATTTCAGAAACTAAGCCTGAAAACAAATGATATCTGGCTTAACCGACGATTTGTGGGTTAAGCCTATTTTCGTTTAAGTTCTAATTATTTATATTTAGAACTCTGTATTTAATTTTACAAATTACGCCAAATAAAATTTAAAATATGACATCCAATGGAGTTTTAAATTCTGCCGATAGCAAAAGGATCCATTTCGGCAAAATTAAGTTACTAAACCAATATCCGGATCTCTTAGAAATACAAATAAAATCATTTAAAGAATTCTTTCAGTTAGAAACTACACCAGAAAATAGAATTGATGAAGGACTATATAGGGTATTTCAGGAAAATTTTCCGATTACCGATACGCGTAATATTTTTTTACTAGAATTTATCGATTATTTTATAGATCCACCTAGATATTCTATTGAAGAATGTATGCAGCGTGGATTAACATATAGTGTTCCTCTTAAAGCTAAACTCAGACTTTCTTGTAATGATGAAGAACACGTCGATTTTCAAACGATAGAGCAAGATGTGTTTTTAGGAAATATTCCTTACATGACAAGTAAAGGAACATTTTTGATAAATGGTGCTGAACGTGTTGTTGTATCACAGTTACACAGATCGCCAGGTGTATTTTTTAGTCAAACTTTCCACCCGAACGGAACAAAAATTTATTCCGCAAGGGTTATTCCTTTTAAAGGTGCTTGGATGGAGTTTGCTACAGATATTAACTCTGTAATGTACGCCTACATTGATCGTAAGAAGAAGTTTCCGGTAACTACTTTGTTAAGAGCAATAGGTTTCGATTCTGATAGAGATATATTGAACTTATTTGATCTTGCTGAGGAAATACCTACTGATAAACAATCTTTAAAGAATGCCATTGGTCGTAAATTATCGGCAAGGGTGCTTAGAAGATGGACTGAAGATTTCGTAGATGAAGATACTGGTGAGGTTATTACTATCGAACGTAATGAAATTATTCTAGAACGTGATGTTATCTTAGATGAAGATAATATTGAATTGATAGCACAGGCCGATGTTGATACTATTATTCTTCAAAGAGAAGATATAGAAGAGGATTATTCAATAATTTATAATACATTACAAAAAGACCCTGCTTCTTCTGAAATTGAAGCGGTAACTCAGATTTATCGTCAACTTAGAGGTACAGATCCACCAGATGAAGAAACAGCTCGTGGAATCATTGATAAATTGTTTTTCTCTGATAAACGTTATAATCTTGGTGAAGTTGGTCGTTATAAAATCAACCGTAAATTAAAACTTGATATCGGTAGAGATGTATTAGTCTTAACTAAAGAGGATATTATATCTATTGTCAAGTATTTAGTTAGTTTGGTTAATCAAAAAGCTGAATTAGATGATATCGATCATCTTGCTAATAGACGTGTAAGAACCGTTGGTGAACAATTATACGCTCAGTTTGGTGTAGGTCTTGCTCGTATGACAAGAACGATACGTGAACGTATGAATGTTCGTGATAATGAAGTTTTTACACCTATCGATTTGATAAATGCCAGAACCCTTTCTTCGGTAATTAATTCATATTTTGGTACGAGTCAATTATCTCAGTTTTTAGATCAAACGAATCCGCTTTCCGAAATTACCCATAAGCGTCGTATTTCGGCATTAGGACCTGGTGGATTGTCGCGTGAGCGTGCTGGTTTCGAGGTAAGGGATGTGCATTATTCTCACTATGGTCGTTTGTGTACGATTGAGACACCTGAAGGACCAAATATTGGTTTGATTTCTACGCTTTGTGTTCACGCTAAGATTAATAAAATGGGATTCTTAGAGACCCCATATCGTAAAGTCGTCGAAGGTAAAGTGGATGTTTCTGGAAATATAAATTATTTATCTGCTGAAGCGGAAGATTATAAGAGAATTGCTCAGGCAAATGCTCCGATTGATGGTGATGGTAATTTCCTTAATGAAAGAATCAAATCTAGAGAGCATGGTGAATTCCCTGTATTGACTTCTGAGGAAATTGATTACATGGATATTGCACCAAACCAGATTGTGGGTGTATCTGCCTCTTTGATTCCATTCTTGGAGAATGATGACGCGAACCGTGCATTGATGGGATCTAACATGCAACGTCAGGCTTTACCACTTGTAAGACCATCTGCACCAATAGTAGGTACGGGACTTGAAGCTAAAGTAGCAGAAGACTCTAATATGTTGATTAATGCTGAGGGCGAAGGTGTTGTAGAATATGTTGATGCCAATGAAATTATCATTAGATATGATAAGTCTGAAGAGGAAATGTTGGTTTCTTTTGAGGATAATGTTAAAAGGTATAAATTAACAAAATTCATTAAAACAAACCAAGGTTCTTGTATTAATCTTAAGCCAATCGTTAGAAAGGGACAACGTGTTAAAAAAGGAAGTCTCTTGTGTGAAGGATATGCTACTGAAAATGGAGAATTAGCACTTGGTCAAAACCTTCAGGTTGCTTTCATGCCATGGAAGGGATACAACTTCGAGGATGCGATTGTGCTTTCAGAGCGTGTGCTTAAAGAAGATATTTTCACCTCACTTCATATTGAAAGTCATGAAATAGATGTTCGTGATACTAAATTAGGTGAAGAGGAGTTTACTAACGATATACCTAACGTATCAGAAGAGGCAACAAAAGACCTTGATGAAAATGGTATTATTAGGGTAGGAGCTTGGGTTAATGAAGGTGATATCCTTATTGGTAAAATTACACCAAAAGGGGAAACTGATCCGACACCAGAGGAAAAACTCTTAAGAGCTATCTTTGGTGATAAAGCGGGTGATGTTAAAGATGCTTCACTTAAAGCTTCTCCATCAACAGAAGGGATTGTAATTGATAAACAATTATTCGCTAGAGCTAAAAAGGATAAATTTCAAAAGGCTCAAGAGAAAGAATTATTATCAAAACTTGAAGATACACATGCAGTTAATCTAAATGAGCTCAAAACAATTTTGATTGACAAATTGATGTCCTTACTTGATGGTAAGATTTCTGAAGGCGTTAAGAGTATTTATAAATCAGAACTTATACCTAAAGGCGCTAAATTTAATGCCAAATCACTTAAAGATTTGGATTATACGATCGTAGATTATAGCGGATGGACAAAAGAGGCGCATACTAACGAATTGATTACGAAGTTACTTCACAATTTTACAATAAAGTACAATGAGGAGTTAGGTCGTTATAAGCGTGAGAAATACAATATTAGTGTAGGTGACGAATTGCCAACCGGAGTTTTAAAACTTGCTAAAGTATATCTCGCTAAAAAGCGTAAATTGAGAGTGGGCGATAAACTTGCTGGACGACATGGTAACAAAGGAATTGTTTCGAGAATCGTTAGGGAAGAGGATATGCCATTCTTAGAAGACGGAACCCCAGTTGATATTGTTCTTAACCCATTGGGAGTACCTTCAAGGATGAACTTAGGTCAGATTTTCGAAACGGTACTTGGATGGGCTGGTAAAAAACTTGGTGTTAAGTTCGCTACACCTATCTTTGATGGTGCAACAGTAGAAGAAATTGAAGAGTATATCAAGAAGGCAGAATTACCATCTTATGGTCAAACATATTTGTTTGATGGTGAAACTGGCGATAGATTCCATCAGCAAGCAACTGTAGGAGTAATTTATATGCTTAAATTATCCCACATGGTGGATGATAAAATGCACGCAAGATCTATCGGACCATATTCATTGATTACACAGCAGCCATTAGGAGGTAAGGCTCAGTTTGGAGGTCAGCGTTTTGGAGAGATGGAAGTTTGGGCACTTGAAGCATATGGTGCAGCCAATATCCTTAGAGAATTATTGACAATAAAGTCAGATGATATTATCGGAAGAGCAAAAGCTTATGAAGCGATAGTTAAAGGTGATAATATCCCTGATTCTAATATTCCTGAATCATTTAATGTATTGGTTCATGAATTAAGAGGTCTCGCATTGGATATTAAATTTGATTGATAATTAATTATTTAAAAGTTATATAATTATTTAATATGTTAAAAAGGAAGGTAGGAAAACCAACCAAAGGCTTTGAATCAATCACGATTAGCCTAAGCTCACCAGATGAGATTTTAGAAAGATCTTATGGTGAAGTCTTAAAACCCGAAACGATTAACTACCGATCATATAAACCAGAAAGAGATGGTTTATTTTGTGAAAGAATTTTTGGCCCTGTCAAAGATTATGAGTGTTATTGTGGTAAGTATAAACGTATTAGATATAAAGGAATCGTTTGTGACCGTTGTGGGGTAGAAGTTACCGAAAAGAAAGTAAGAAGAGAACGCATGGGACACATCAAATTAGTGGTGCCTGTTGTTCATATTTGGTTCTTTAAATCATTACCAAATAAAATTGGTTACTTATTAGGATATTCTTCTAAAAAGCTGGAAGCCATTATCTATTATGAAAGATATGTCGTAATTCAGCCTGGAGTTAAAGAAAATGAAATCTCTAAGCACGATACACTTACTGAGGAGGAATACTTCGATATATTAGATACTTTACCAAAAGATAATCAATTGCTCGAAGATTCCGACCCGAATAAGTTTATAGCTAAAATGGGTGCAGAAGCAGTTCGAGATTTGCTTGAAAGAATCAAACTAGATGAATTATCATTTGAGTTAAGACATCAGGCAGCAAATGAAACTTCTCAGCAAAGAAAATCTGAAGCATTAAAGCGTTTGAGAGTTGTTGAAGCATTCCGAAGTGGAATGAGAGAAACAGAAAACAGACCTGAATGGACGATAATACAGTACTTACCTGTAACTCCACCTGAGTTAAGGCCATTGGTACCACTTGATGGTGGTCGTTTTGCAAGTTCTGACTTAAACGACTTATACAGAAGAGTTATAATTCGTAATAACCGTCTAAAAAGATTGTTAGAAATTAAAGCTCCTGAAGTAATCCTTCGTAACGAAAAGAGAATGCTTCAAGAAGCAGTAGATTCACTTTTCGACAATTCTAGAAAATCAAATGCAGTTAAAGCTGAAGGTGGACGTTCCCTTAAATCTTTATCTGATGTACTTAAAGGAAAACAAGGCCGATTCAGACAAAACCTTTTAGGTAAGCGTGTGGATTATTCCGGTCGTTCGGTTATCGTAGTAGGTCCAACGTTGTTACTACATGAGTGCGGTATTCCTAAAGGTATGGCAGCAGAGTTGTTTAAACCTTTTATTATCAAAAGACTTATCGAAAGAGGAATTGTAAAAACGGTAAAATCAGCTAAGAAACTCGTAGATAAAAAGGATAATGTAATTTGGGATATTCTAGAAAATATACTTAAAGGTCATCCTGTATTACTTAACCGGGCACCTACACTTCACAGATTATCAATTCAGGCTTTCCAACCTCGATTAGTGGAAGGTAAAGCAATTCAATTACACCCATTGGTATGTGGTGCATTTAATGCAGATTTTGACGGTGACCAAATGGCTGTACACGTTCCACTTGGACATGCGGCTATATTAGAGGCACAAATGTTGATGCTTTCTTCACATAATATGCTCAATCCTCAGGACGGTTCGCCTGTTACTTTACCTTCTCAGGATATGGTATTGGGGCTTTATTACCTTACTAAGTCTAAAAAGTCTACACCAGACAATAAAGTTTTGGGTGAAGGACGAACGTTCTATAGCGAGGAGGAAGCGATTATTGCATTTAATGAAGGGAAAGTAGCACTTCATGCTATCGTAAAAGTACGTGTTAAAGTTGAAGATGCTTCTGGAAATCTTGAAACTAAAATTATTGAAACGACTGTTGGTCGAATTATATTTAATCAAAGTTATCCAGATGGTTATCCATTTGTAAATCAGTTGATGACCAAGAAAAACCTGAAGAGAATTATTTGGGATCTTCTTAATAAAACTGACTTTACCGTTGCAGCTAAATTTTTAGATGAGATTAAGAATTTAGGTTTCTTTTGGGCATATAAAGGTGGTTTGTCTTTTAACTTGGGTGATTTGATAACGCCAAGTATTAAAGAACAAACACTTCTTGAAGCTCAGGAAGAAGTTGACGAGGTTTGGGCTAACTTTAATATGGGACTTATAACACCAAATGAACGTTATAACCAGGTTATTGATAAATGGACTTTTGCCGATGCAAAAATCACTGATAATCTAATGCGCGAAATAGCACAGCATAAACAAGGATTTAATTCCGTGTTTATGATGTTGGACTCTGGTGCGAGAGGATCAAAACAACAGATTAAGCAGCTTTGTGGCTTAAGAGGTCTAATGGCAAAACCAAGAAAATCCGGAGATACAGGAGGTGCAATTATCGAAAACCCAATTTTGGCAAACTTCCTTGACGGTCTATCAGTTTTGGAATATTTTATCTCTACACACGGGGCGCGTAAAGGTCTTGCCGATACTGCCTTAAAGACAGCTGATGCGGGTTATCTTACAAGACGTCTCGTTGACGTGGCTCAGGATGTTATTATCACAGAGCATGATTGTAATACTTTAAGAGGTATCGATACAGAAGCGCTTAAAGATGATGAAACAGTTATTGAATCATTAGCTTCCAGAATCGTAGGACGTTATACATTATATGATATCGTAGATCCCGTAACTGATAATGTTATCTTAGAAGCTGGAGAATACATTACGCCAAAAATAGCTGAAAGTATTGAGCAGGCAGGAATTGAAGCGGTTACAATACGATCTGTCTTAACTTGTGAAACCAAAGTAGGAGTTTGTGCTAAATGTTATGGCAGAAACTTAGCAACGGGTAGAAAAGTTGAACGTGGTGATGCTGTAGGTATCATTGCCGCACAGTCTATCGGTGAACCTGGTACGCAGTTGACATTGAGAACGTTTCACGTAGGGGGGATTGCCTCAGTTTCAAAAACAGAATCTGAAATTACATCTAAGTATGATGGAGTTCTTGAGTTTGATAATATTAAGTTAACTAAATCTGATAACGGTCACGGTGTTGTTATTTCGCGATCAGGTGAAATCAGAGTAGTAAACCCTGATACAAAGAAAGTTTATAACTCATATTTTATACCTTACGCCTCTAATATTCAAGTAGAAGATAAACAAACTGTTACGAAAGGTCAAGTCTTATGTTCTTGGGATCCATTTAATAATTTGATTATTTCAGAATATGGTGGTATTGCTAAATTTGAAGATATCGAGGAAGGCGTAACTTATAGAGTAGAGCGTGAAGATCAGACTGGATATGCAGAGAAAGTTATCATTGAATCTAAAAATAAAAAGCTGGTTCCTGCAATTAAGATTATTTCACCATCTGGCGAAGAATTAAAAACATATAACCTTCCGTTAGGGGCGTACATCTCTATTGAGGATAATGATACGATTGTTCCGGGACAAAATATCGTGAAGATTCCAAGAAATCTTGGAAAAATTCAGGATATCACGGGTGGTCTTCCTAGGGTTACTGAATTATTCGAGGCGAGAAATCCATCTAACCCTGCTATAACATCTGAAATTGATGGTATCGTTTCTTATGGTAAAATCAAAAGAGGTAATAGAGAACTCTTCGTTGATGATGAGAAAACGGGTCAAAAACGTAAATATCTAGTTCCGCTTTCTAAACACTTACTAGTGCAGGAAGGTGATTTCGTAAGAGCTGGTATGCAAATGACAGATGGCGCTATTGCACCAATTGACATCCTTAATATTAAAGGACCTTTTGCAGTTCAGTCTTATTTAGTTAATGGTGTACAGGAAGTTTATCGTTCCCAAGGTATATCAATCAATGATAAACATATCGAAGTTATCGTTCGTCAAATGATGAGAAGAGTTGAAATTATTGATCCAGGAGATACGACTTTCCTCGAAGGGGAAGCTGTTGATAGACATGAATTCAATGAGCAAAATGATCAAATATTTGACAAAAAAGTAGTAGTCGATGCTGGCGATTCTGCTAATTTTAAAGCAGGACAAATTGTATCTATTAGACAACTAAGAGAAGAAAACTCTTTACTTAAGAGAAATGATAAGAAATTAGTAGTGGCTAGAGATACCATACCTGCAACATCTACAATATTACTTCAGGGAATTACAAGAGCATCATTAGGTGTAGAAAGTTGGATTTCTGCAGCATCATTCCAAGAAACAACCAAAGTGTTAAGTACCGCCGCAATTGCAGCTAAAAAAGACACTTTATCAGGTTTGAAAGAGAATGTTATCGTTGGTAAGAATATTCCTGCTGGTACTGGTATGCGGATTTTTAAAAATCTTGAAGTTGAAGCAGTAAATGAATATGATGTACAATAGTATTGTATCGTATTTGATATAAAAAATGGGAACAAATTTTAATATTTGTTCCCATTTTTTTTGATTAACGCAACTTAAAAGTTATAATATGGTAGCATCTAAAATGCGGTCTAAATCTATGTTTTTTTCTATTATTTCAATCGCTTTACGAACTTTCCACGGTGTATTCCTGTTGATTTTTACTTCGATTTTACTCACACGTAGATATGCACCATAGGTATCAAGGTCTGTTCGAATCAAAGGAATATTGTGTTTTTCAATATATTTTATTGTGAATTTGTCCATTTGACCTTCGCCAGTGGCAACAATTCCGGATAAAGGACTTCCGATTATACCATGATTAGTTGATATCATATCAATTTTTTTTATGGCGTCATTTATAGATCGAATAGCCGTGATTAATAGTAAATCTTCAGATTCTTTAAGTTCTTTTAAATCTAAAAGTGAGCCAGCAATAATGCTTTCAACTTTATTGTCCACACGGTCAGCATTGTAGGTAATTACACCATTGACCGCTTCGGAAACGGATTTAATAAGCGGATAGGCTAGGGACTTTTCATATGGCATTAAGCCCAAAAGAGGAAGCTTTTGACTATCAAGCCATTTTCCTACATAATTTCTTACTTTTTCCATTTTTTCAGGTATAACTTTGTTGATGATTACACCAATGATCGGTACGTCTTCTTCTCTAAACAAAGCAGTGGTCATATTTAGCATGTCAATCGTACTTCCAATACCACCTTCTACAACCATGATTACTCCGGCATCTAATAGCTTTGCAACTTTTGCATTGGAAATACCTGCAACACTTCCAACACCCGGGTGACCTGTACCTTCATAAATTACAATTTCATTTGTTGCTGAAAGTGATGCCTTAGCATATGTCAACATTTCATGTAGTATGGTTTCATTTGGGTTGTCTAAATAGGTTTCAGTTGCACCCGGTCCTAAAATTATCGGACTATGTACTTCGGGTATAATGTCAAAATTTATTAAATCGGCAAAAAGAATTGTATCTTTATCTACCCTTAAATTTTGAATATCTAAAAATTTCTGACCTACTGGTTTTGAATAGCCTACTTTTAGCCCTAGTCCCATAAATGAAGAAACGAGTCCTAATGTTGAAGTTGTTTTTCCAACATGTTGGCTTGTAGCGCCAACATAGATGTTTTTATATTTTTGCATATGCTAAATTCATTTAAGCAATGCCAAATATAGTATGTTTTTTTATATCTTAAACTATTTACTTAAATTGTCTGATAGAATTTTTAGTAAAATACTATCTTTTTTTTATAATATAGATGGTTTTTTAATCTGTTTGAAATCTTAAGATTTTAACTCAAATTCCAGACAAGCCCAATTATCTCTTTCACTCTGACCAATAAAAACTAACCCTTTATGCTCAAAGGTTTCTTTGATAATGTGAATATCTTCGAGTAAAATACCTGATAACAAAATTTTTCCTTTAGGTAATAGCATTGAAGTGAGTGGTGTGGCATATCTAATCAGGATATTCTTATTAATGTTTGCCAATATAATGTTGTAATTGTATGAATTTATATCATTAAGATCGCCTTTATATGTGTTAATATTTTTGACCTTATTGATTGCAGCGTTTTCAATTGTATTTAAGTAAGCTTCTTCCTCAATATCTATAGCATCAATTGAATCAGCACCCATTTTAGAAGCTAAAATGGCCAATATTCCTGTTCCGCAGCCAAAATCAAATACTTTTTGATTAGGAAAATCAATGGAAGACATCCGCTGTATCATCATAAATGTAGTAGCGTGATGTCCTGTGCCAAATGCCATTTTAGGATTTATAACTAAATCATATTGAATGTCTGGTAATGCAGGATGAAAATCTGCTCTGATTTGACAAAACTCATCAACGATAACTGGTTGAAATGAAGATTCCCATATTGCATTCCAATTTTGATTTTCAACGTCATAGACTTTATAAAACTTGGTATAGTTTTCAATTAAATTGAAAACCTTTGATCTTATTTTATCATTTAACTTATCAGAAGGGATATATGCAATTGTATAATCTTCTTCTTCCTGAAATGCCTCAAAAGGAAATTCTGATAGTAAAGCAATAAGAATTTCATCCGTTGATTGAATTTCAATGGCAGTATATTGTGTCATGTGATGATTTTAATTAAGGATATATTTCTTTTTTTGCTGCTTTTAGCGTATTCATTATTAATCCCATTACAGTCATTGGACCAACACCGCCCGGAACTGGAGTAATAAAACTACATTTACCTTTGACATTTTCAAAGTCTACGTCACCAACTAATTTTGATTTATCTGTATTGTTTGGGTCTTCTATTCGGTTGATACCCACATCTACAACGACAGCACTTTCTTTAACCATATCTTCTGTTATGAAATTTGGAATACCTATCGCTGCTACTAATATATCTGCCTGTAACGTGATTTCTTTTAAATTTTTAGTACGGCTATGGGCTAAGGTAACTGTTGAATCACCAATTTTACTTTTTCTTGAAAGTAAGATTGAAATCGGGGTCCCGACTATATTACTTCGTCCAACGACTACTACATGTTTTCCAGCTGTTTCAATATTATATCTATCAAGTAATATGGTTATTCCATAAGGTGTAGCCGGAAGATAGCATGGAAGTCCCTGAGCCATTCTGCCGAAATTTATAGGATGAAAACCATCCACGTCTTTTTTAGGATCTATTGCCAAGATGACTTTGATTTCATCTATATGTTTGGGAAGTGGAAGTTGAACAATAAAACCATCTACTTCATTATTTTTATTTAACTTGTCCACTTCAGCAAGTAAATCTGCCTCAGTAATATCAGCAGGTAGCTTTATAAGTAACGAATTAAAACCAATCTCTTTACATGTTTTAACCTTGTTGTTTACATATGCTTTACTTGCGGGGTTGTCCCCAACTAAAATGGCAGCTAAAGTAGGTGTCCTTTGATGTTGTTTGTTGAAATCATAAAGCTCAATTTTAATTGTACTCTTTATCTCTTCTGCAACTGCTTTTCCATCAATAAATTTCATTTGGGGGATTTTAGTAAATGCAAATATAGGACATTTTAATTAATATTATGTTAGATTATAATATAATTATTTTTTTAAATTTTTTGAAATGATTTCTAACATTCTATTTATCAATGTAGTATAATATCTATGTAATTTATTTTTTTTTACGTCGGATTTATAATGAAAAAATATTTATAAAACCTGTAAATAACCCTAGTTATAAATCTAAAAAAATATAATTTGTATTTTTAGTTTTCAAAAACTTGGAAATTGAAACTTATAAATTATTGATTTTTCAACTTATCCGTTTAAAATCGAATTATTATCTGTTTCCAAAAATTGCACTTCCAATTCGTACTATTGTAGACCCTTCTTCAATGGCAATCTTATAATCGCCAGACATACCCATAGATATATGCTTGAAATTGAAGTTTGATATAAAGTAAGTTTCTTTGAGTTGGTCATAATACTTTTTTAATAGCCTAAACTCTTCACGAACAACATTTACATCATCAGAAAAGGTCGCCATACCCATTACACCTGAAATAATCACATTTTCAAGCGTGTTGCTTGACATATAATTAATTAATGCTACAGCTTCGTCATAGGTCATCCCAAATTTTGTATCTTCTTTTGCAATATGAAATTGTAGCAGAACAGGTATTTTTCTATTGTTTTTAATGGCATGTTCATTAATGGTAACCAATAATCCGATGCTTTCAACAGCGTGGATCATATGCACAAATGGTGCAATATATTTTACTTTATTCTTTTGAAGATGTCCTATTAGATGCCAATTGATATCCGATGGCAACAAAGCTTGTTTTTCTATCAATTCCTGTACTTTGTTTTCACCAAAATCACGTTGACCTTTATCGTAAAGTTTTAGTATCTCAGATACAGGCTTAGTTTTAGATACAGCTAGAAGAAGTACGTGTTGTGTTTGCGTAAAGGATAAAATTTCATTGTACATAAATCATTTAATACTTTTTTATTACATAATTAAAAAAGGCCATGAATCTGGGCATCAACTTGTTCGATAATTATGCCAAAGTCTTCAGGATTGTTTTTAAAATCAAGGTTGTCATTTTGAATGATCAATAAATTGCCATTTTTATAAGTACTTATCCAATCCTCATAGCGTTCATTTAACTTTTTTAAATATTCTAAACTCATGTTCCCCTCGTAATCCCGGCCTCGAGTTTGAATATGCTCTACTAACTTGGGGATTGAAGCCCTTAAATAAATAAGCAGATCTGGTGGCTGTACTTGTGAAGACATTAATTTAAAAAGAGAAATATAATTGTCGTAATCTCTTTTAGACATTAGTCCCATTTCGTGTAGATTTGGCGCAAAAATCTTTGCATCTTCGTATATCGTTCTGTCTTGTATGACGGTTTTGGCACCATTTCGGATTTGCAGTACCTGATCATATCGACTATTTAAGAAATAGATTTGAAGATTAAATGACCAACGATGCATGTCGTCATAAAAGTCTTCTAAGTAAGGATTAGTTGTAGTGTCTTCAAACTGCACATCCCAGCGATAATGCTTTGCGAGCATTTCTGAAAGGGTTGTTTTACCTGCACCGATGTTACCGGCTACTGCTACATGTTTTAATGTGCGCATATTGACATTGGGTTATTAAATCAAATTCTAGATTAAAGACTATATTTATTAAAATTCAATATGTCCTCCATTTAAAAGTGCCAAAATTACTAATATAACTTATGAAAATTGTACTTTTGACGATGATATTATTCTTTCTGTCCATAAAATAGTTGATTACCATTAATTAATTACTTGATTTGTGGTGTCATTTGAAGCATATTAAATGGTGTGAATTTTAAAGAATAACATCTTATAATTTAGATTCAATGTTCATTTTTAAGATTTTATTGATAATAGTGTTATGGATAAAAATGTAATTATAGCGATCAAGGAAATATCTAAAGTATATAGAATGGGTAGTGAAGTAATCAAGGCTTTAAAATCTGTGACATTAGATATCCATGAGAATGAATACGTAGCACTTATGGGACCTTCCGGATCAGGTAAAAGTACGCTGATGAATATACTTGGATGTCTTGATAGTCCAACTTCTGGATCGTATGTGCTTAATGGAATTGATGTGTCTAAAATGGATGATAGCGAACTTGCTGAAGTTCGTAATCGCCAAATTGGGTTTGTTTTTCAGACGTTTAATCTATTGCCTAGATTGAGTGCTTTAGATAATGTTGCATTGCCTTTAGTTTATGCAGGCTTTTCTAAGGCCATGAGAAGGGAAAAAGCTGCGGAAGCATTGGATAAAGTCGGACTTAGCGATAGAATGCACCATAAGCCAAACGAACTTTCAGGTGGTCAACGACAAAGAGTCGCTATTGCACGTTCTATCGTAAACGATCCATCACTAATACTTGCCGACGAACCTACTGGAAACTTGGATACGAAAACGTCAATCGAAATTATGGGTATTTTTGAAAAGATTCACAACTCTGGAAATACAGTCATTTTAGTTACACATGAGCCAGATATTGCCGAGTTTACACACCGAATAATTAGATTGAGAGACGGACTTATTGAAATTGATGCGTTAAACAAAAAAGTATTAAAGGTGTCAGATCTCAATTTAAAAGTCTGATTTTACTTAAAAAAACTAAAAACACTGTCTCCGTACTTTCTGCTTTCTAAAAAATGTGGAAGTAAATTATAAGTATATCGTGTACTATGTTCAAAAACAAATAGCCCATCTGGATTGAGTATGTTTTTTTCGAAAATAATATCCGGAAATGTTTCAATGCCTTTCATCTCATAAGGTGGGTCAGCAAAAATCAGGTCGTATTTTTCATTATTTGAATTTAAAAACTTTATTACATCTGATTTTATGATGTTAATTGCATTTTTAATATTTAGTTCTTTAGCAATATCACATACATAACGGATACAACTAGGGAAATTATCAACATAGGTTACATCTGTGCAGCCTCTGGATATCATTTCATAGCTAATATTGCCTGTACCGCCAAATAAATCTAAAGATTTTATATCCTCGAAACAAAGACGATTGGTTAAAATATTAAAAAGTCCTTCTTTTGCGAAATCTGTTGTTGGTCGAGTAGGCCAGTTTTTAGCTGGCGGATTGAAGCGTCTTCCTTTAAATTGGCCGCCGATTATACGCATGACTTACTCATAAAGTGCGTGAAATAATAATGTGGTTTGAATTCGGTACCCGGTACGATTTTAAAATCAGGGTTTACAATAAATTGAATGTTATTTAGATAATTAGTGAAAATTTGAAATAGCTTCGATTCTTTTTCAATTAAACCACTTACTTGCTTTAGATCTTTTACAGGATTTATTTCATATAGCTTACATGCTGACAATATAAAATACAGTAAATCATTTGCTGAATTATTGGTGAATGAATTGAAAAACTGTAATTTTCCTTCTTTCTGTATATAAATAGAGGCAATTTTTTCTTCTAAGTGAATGTGTAAAATAGGTTGTAGAAATCCTATATAATAGCTCGAAAGCCCAAAAACGAGTGTGTTTATTTGATACGTATTTTTACCTAATAATAAATCTAATAAATTGCTTTGAGCAGGGGTGATACCATAATAATTATATATCAAAGAACCTGGTATTTTTTCAATATTGACTTCTTTAAATTCAAAACTGGGAATAATATTTGGGATGCTTTCATCCAAAAAAGATAATTGATGAGTATCACCAGTAATCGCTATTACAGATTTTTTTTCATAACTATCGTAAAAATCAGGATTGGATTTTAATAAATTATACGTTTCCGTTGCGCTAAATGAAATATTATCGTAGGTATGATGTTTTATTATAATTCCATCTTTGTCAATTATTGCATAATTTAACTGGTCTTGAGTTAAGGTGAGGGATAGGTGACTTTTCGTTCTGTCGCTAGATATTTTAAAATCTCTCTGTAACATTGTAAATTCTATGATAAATCAAATTCTCTGAAGGTTATAACCTTTTTACTTGATTTGCGTTTATGTAATAAGAAATAAAATTGCATTTTTTAACGATGCAAATATAGATGTATTTTTGTGAATTTTAAGTCAGCATTGAATCTAATTTCCAATTTATATTGACAAATAAAAATATTACAATTTTAGCAATAGAGTCATCGTGTGATGATACAAGTGCGGCCATTATAGAAAATGGAGCCGTTCTATCTAATCGGATTGCAAATCAGGATGTCCATAAAACCTATGGTGGCGTAGTTCCTGAATTGGCAAGTCGTCAACATTTGATGCATATTATTCCTGTGATTGATGTAGCTTTGAAAGATTGCGATAAGAACTTGCAGGATATAGACGGAATTGCTTTTACGAGAGGTCCTGGTTTATTAGGTAGCCTTATCGTAGGTGTTTCTACAGCGAAGGCATTGGCTTTAAGCCTGAATATACCTTTGATTGAAGTTCACCATATGAAAGCGCATGTGCTCGCACATTTTGCAGAAGAACCGAAGCCGCCATTCCCATTTTTGTGTTTGACTGTTTCTGGTGGACACACACAGATTATTAAAGTCAACGATTTTGACGATATGGAAATCATCGGCTCTACTCGTGATGATGCAGCTGGCGAAGCGTTTGATAAAACAGGAAAGATGTTGGGGTTAGAATATCCCGCCGGTCCGATCATTGACCGATTAGCGAAACAAGGTAACCATGTGTTTAAATTCCCGGAACCTCAAATCGATGGTCTGGATTTTAGTTTTAGTGGTTTAAAAACATCAGTTTTGTATTTTTTACAAAAGCATGTCGCAAAAAATCCTTATTTTATTCAGGAAAATTTATCGGACATTTGTTGTTCAGTGCAGCAGACGATCATTGATATTTTAATAAATAAGGTTAAAAAAGCAGTCCAACAAACTGGAATTTATCATGTGGGCATTGCTGGCGGCGTTTCCGCAAATAGTTGTTTGAGGAAAACGATGCTTGACACCGGTAATAAAGAAGGCTGGACTACCTATGTTCCAGATTTTCAATATTCAACTGATAATGCTGGAATGATAGGTGTTGCGGGGTATTATCTCTATTTAAAAGGCCAATTTGCGGATCAGCGTGTGACACCTTTGGCCAGAATGGAAATGAACCATAACGATTTTTCTAGCTAATGTTGATCAATATCAGAAATTTTTGTCTTGTACATAAAATAAAAACTGATTACAAACAATAAGGCTAATGTGAGTACAGAATATCTCATGTTCTTCGTTAGATTGTCAACAATCCCAAAGATAAAAGTACCACTGACAATTGATGTCTTATAAACGACATCATAAAAACTGAAATAGGATGTAATGTTATGATCTTTTTCAGGAATTATCTTAGAATAGGTCGCTCTCGAAAGAGATTGAATACCGCCCATAACAAGACCTACCATACCTGCCAATACATAAAAATAAAACTTGTCTGTCGTGAAATATGCACTAAAGCATATGAAGGTCCAAATCGTAATCATTATTAGTAATGAATGTCTATTGCCCTTTTTATTGCCAATATACGAAAACCAATGTGCACCGCCTATAGCTACAATCTGAAGGATTAGAACCAAAATGATGAGTTCGGCTGTGTCAAAATTAAGTTCTTTTTTTGCAAAAATTGTAGCGAGATAAATGACCGTTTGCACACCTGCACTGTAAAAGAAAAATGCAGTTAAAAACTTTTTAATATTAGGAGATTTATTAAGATTGTGCCATACTTGAATGATTTCGTTATAGCCTTGCTTTAGAATTCCGGGCACAATTTTGGACATATTATTATCTTTAGGTAAGTATTTAAATGTATATTGAGAGAAGCCAAACCACCATATTCCAACCATTGCAAATCCCATTCTTGCAGCAATTTGACTGTCTGCAAGCCCAAATGCTGTGGGCATTTGTATCATCATCAAAATTATAATCAATAAAATCACACTTCCAATATATCCCAAGATATAGCCTTTGGCACTTACATCATTGTATTTGTCTTCTGTGACAATAACTGGTAAATAAGAATCATAAAAAACGAGGCTTCCTGCAAAGCCAACAGTTGCTGTGATAAAAGCAAAAGTTGCAAACCAAATATCAGTTTCAGCTTTAAATAAAAATAAGGAAGCACATGCAATAGAGCCCATTATGGTAAATGTTTTTAAGAAAAACATCCGCCGGCCACTTAAGTCAGCGATACCAGATAATAGCGGTGACAAAGCCGCAATTATTATATATGCAAAAGATACTGAAAATGAGTAAAGCGCAGTGTTTGTAAACGAATAATTGCCAACAAAAACCTCCTTAGATGTGAATTGTTCAAAATATCCTGGGAAAATAGCTGTTGAGATAACTAATGCATAAGCTGAATTTGCCCAATCAAACATAGTCCATGCCCGGATGGTCTTTTTATCATTTAGTTGAGAAGTTGTCATTGTTTCGTTTTGAGCACTTCAAAAGTATAATATATTTGATTATTAGCGAAATTTTGATTGAATAAATTAATATTTTGTGTTTTAGAGTATATTTACGGCATAATTTAAGATGCATGAATATAGTAATATTATCCCGAAGTAATGCCCTTTATAGCACCCAAAGCCTAATAGTGGCTGCGAGGAAGCGAAATCATTCCGTAAGGGTGATAGATCATATGTATTGCGATTTGATTATAGAACCGGGAAAGTCAAAAATCCTGTATCATAATCAGCCGGTAAATCACGTAGACGCGGTAATTCCTCGCATTGGAGCTAGTGTCACAAATCATGGTGTTATGGTTTTAAGGCAACTAGAAAGTCAAGGGATCTTTACCACATTAAAGGCAGAGCCACTTTTAATGGCAAGGGATAAATTATCTTGTTTACAGATTTTAAGTAGCCAGGGAATAAATGTACCAAAAACCATTCATATAAGTAATACCTATACAATTCCGTATTTATTAGATGAGATTGGCAGTTATCCTGTTATTATTAAACTGGCTTCCGGAACACAAGGTATGGGCGTTATTTTAGCAGAAAGTAAAAGCAATGCTGCTTCCATTCTCGAAGCCTTCTATACTACAAAAGAAAAAGTATTACTTCAACAGTATATCAATGAAGCGAAAGGTTCTGATGTAAGGGCATTTGTCGTAGATGGCAAAATCGTAGCTGCTATGAAAAGAACTGCTAAGCCAGGTGAATTTAGGTCTAATATGCATAGAGGTGGATCGATGGAAAAAGCGATTTTAACAAGTGAAGAAGAAGAAATCGCCATTCGGTCGGCCAGTATCTTAGGACTGAATATTGCCGGTGTTGATATGTTGTATACTTCAAAAGGTCCAGTTGTAATCGAAGTAAACGTTTCACCTGGACTGGAAGGTATCGAAACAACTACCGGCGTTGATATAGCTGGTGCCATCATCGATTATGTTGCAAATCAAAAATCTAATATCTAGTGATTCATTTAGAAAATTTTAAATTACAAGGTGCCGAAAATTTGGTAATTAAGGATGTTAACGTAGAGCCAGGGAAGATACATTCTATTAAGATTTATGCTGGCCGACTTCCATCAGATACCAGAATTAGCGTGTATGCACATATTTTACATACAGGAATTCCAGGGCCATCTCTGCTGCTTTTAGGCGGAGTACATGGCAATGAAATTAACGGAATTGAGATCGTAAGGCGTAGTCTGGAACAACATTTTTATTCAGGACTATTAAGAGGAACCGTTATCGTCATTCCACTTTTAAATGTTTATGGATTTATTAACTTTAGTAGATCTGTGCCTGATGGTAAAGATGTAAACAGATCATTTCCAGGTAATTCCAGTGGATCACTGGCGTCTAGAGTAGCCCGTATTATAACAAAATTTATATTGCCTCATGTAGATATCGCAATTGACTTTCATACAGGGGGAGAAGCTAGATATAACTATCCTCAAGTAAGATTTGTAAACAGAGATCCGATAGCTGCTCAAATGGCCATGCACTTTAACACCAAGTATTTAATAGAAAATATTCCTGTAGCAAACTCATTTAGAAAGGCAGCAAAGGACATGAATGTGCCTACTATCCTATTTGAAGGTGGTGAATCCATAAGATTAGATCATCATTCGATAAAATCAGGTACGGATGGTATTCAAAGAATATTACAAGCATTACAAATGAAAGATGGTTTAATGGCCGATCCGCTACCTGAACGGTATATCATTCATAGTGCTTCATGGTTGAGAGCTTCCTCTTCCGGTTTGTTTATTTGGAGTAGAAAGTCCGGTGAATATATTGAGAAAGGCGAGAAATTAGGTGAAATAAATGATCCATTTGGTACTAAAAGTATTGATGTCATTGCAAAAGCTTCAGGACATATAATTGGCCACAATAATGCATGTGTAGTTTCTTTAGGGGATGCTTTATTTCATGTCGGAACTAAATTTTCGAAAGTTTAGTTTATTGTCAATTATGAAATATCTCAATTCAAACCATTTTTAACACTTTTTAAAATTTAAATAAAAATCTTGAAATTAATTATTTGCATTAAAATGCCTTAATTAATTGATTATCACTGTGTTGAATTATATTAATTATTTTCATAATATGAATTTTTTAATTGAAATGTTTGTTTATCATTTATTGTTTAATTTATTTTGCCCTTTAATTTAGAAAACATTAAAAAAAAATGTCAGAAATAGCAGAAAAAGTAAGAAAAATTATCATCGACAAATTAGGAGTTGATGAGTCAGAAGTAACCAACGAAGCGAGTTTTAACAATGACCTAGGAGCGGATTCTTTGGATACAGTAGAATTGATTATGGAATTTGAAAAGGAATTTGATGTTTCTATTCCTGATGATCAAGCTGAAAAAATCCAAACTGTTGGCCAGGCTATAGAGTTTTTGGAAGCGAGCAAAGCTTAAAATTCAAATAGGTTAAGGATGTAAAATCCACAAGTGTATTGTATATGCACTTGTGGATTTTTTTTTCTAAATTTATAATCAAATTATAATTATCTGCCTGAATAATTGGACTTTATATAAAACTTGAAGTCAAATTGAAATGCTATCTACTTAATATGAAACTAGATACTTTGTTACAATTTTGTATCATTTCTTATGATGGTTTTAAGAGAGAATCATCTTCTTTGAAAAAGTTATTGATTAAAAATTGTGGAAATTTCAAAAAAATCTACGATTTTTGCCAAATCTAATCAAAATATGTATATGAGACGAGTAGTAATAACAGGAATAGGCGCATTGACACCAATAGGAAATACCTATAAAAACTTTGTGGAAGGCCTAAAAAATGGTGTAAGTGGTGCAGGACCAATAACAAAATTTGATGCTTCTCAATTTAAAGTTAAATTTGCATGTGAATTGAAAAACTTTAATGTAGAGGAGTTTATACCTAAAAAAGATGCACGTCGCTTAGATCCATTTACTCAATATGCATTGGTCGTTGCCGATGAAGCAATAAAAATGGCTGGTATTAATCCCGAAAATTTAGATTTAGATAGAGTAGGTGTGGTTTGGGGTACTGGTATTGGTGGATTTGAAACGATAGAACATGATATATCAGAAGCAGCATTATGGAATGGTGAACCAAGATATAGTCCTTTTTTAATACCTAAATTGATTGGCGATATTGCACCAGGACATATTTCAATAAAATATGGTTTCAGAGGTATTAATTATGGTACAGTTTCTGCTTGTGCATCCTCAACACATTCAATTATTGCATCTTTTGACTATATCCGTAACGGAAGAGCAGATGTTATGATTACAGGTGGATCTGAGGCAGCAATAACACGTGCAAGTGTAGGAGGTTTCTCTGCAATGAAAGCTATGTCTGAACGAAATGATGAACCAACTACTGCCAGTAGACCATTTGATAAAGATAGAGATGGCTTCGTATTGGGCGAAGGTGCTGGTGCATTGGTACTCGAAGAATTAGAACACGCTTTAAAACGCGGTGCTACGATATATGGTGAAATCATGGGAGCTGGAATGACTGCTGATGCGTATCACATGACCGCGCCTCATCCTGAAGGACTTGGTGCTAGAAATGTAATGTCTATCGCTATTAAAGATGCAGGATTGAATCCTTCTGATATTGATTATGTAAATGTACACGGAACATCTACACCTTTGGGTGATGTTGCTGAAGTTAAAGCTATTCAATCTGTCTTTGGGGATCATGCTTATAAACTCAATATATCTAGTACCAAATCTATGACTGGACACTTATTGGGTGGCGCCGGTGCAATCGAAGCTATTGCTTGCGTTGCCGCTATTAATGAAGGTTTTGTCCCACCTACAATTAACCATTTTACCGATGATGAGGCTTTTGACCCAGCATTGAATTTTACATTTAATAAAGCCCAAGATAGGCAGATTAATATTGCTTTAAGCAATACATTTGGATTTGGTGGTCATAATGCGTCTGTTGTTATTAAAAGATTTAATCAATAAATTTGGACTTTCTTTGGCGTTTGTATAATCTGTATTTGTCAAGTGATAGGAAATTAGCTTTACAATTAAAGCCTATATTAGGATTTGTACCTGTAAACCTATCTATTTTTAGAACGGCATTTTATCATAAATCAATGTCGAATGAAAAGCCTAATCAAATGACAAATGAACGGCTTGAATACCTAGGCGATGCTATTTTATCTACAGTCGTAGCCGAATATCTTTTTAAAAAATACCCGAATAAAGACGAAGGCTTTCTCACTAAAATGCGTTCAAAAATTGTAAAAAGGCAAACACTTAATGAAATTGCTGACAATATGGGAATTGACGTAATACTTGCCGATTATAGTCTGGGTAAAATGAGTAGTTCCATGTTAGGTAATGCCCTAGAAGCATTAATTGGTGCTATTTATTTAGAATTTGGCTATGATAAAACCCGAAATTATGTAGTCAAAAAGATATTAAAATCATATCTGGATATCGAAGAGTTAGAACAAAAAGATGATAATCATAAGTCTGTACTCTTGGAATGGTGTCAAAAACATGGTAAAGAAGTTCATTTCATAACCCTTTCAAAAGAAAAAGTAAATAAAAGGGATTTCTTTAAAGTAGCTGTAAATATCAATGGTGATGAAATTTCAACAGCTGAAGATTTTAATAAAAAATCAGCAGAGCAAATAGCAGCTAATCTAGCTATTAATAAGTTGAATATCATCAAAGAGAATGGCCATGTAAAGGAACACTACTAATGGATTCGTTAAGTCAGATTGTACTAGGAGCCGCTGTCGGTGAAGCCGTTTTAGGCAAAAAGATTGGCAATAGAGCTATGATTTGGGGAGCTATAGCAGGAACAATACCTGATTTAGATGTTATTGCTAATTATTTTATGTCTCCTATAAATGCATTAACTTTTCATCGCGGTATTTCACATTCACTGCTTATAAATTTTATATTAGCTTTTATTTTGGGCTATGCCGTGTTTAGATTATATCAATTTTCTTGGCATCGATGGTTTGGTTTTGCAGTTTGGAGCCTATTAGGAATAACGAGTGCTGGTTTATTATTTTTTAAAAATTCTATATCATTGCCTGGGGTTCTTGGTTTTATTATGGTAATTGGAGTATGGAATTTTCTAATTTATAAACGCTATTTCAGAGTAGGTTATGAAACACCTATTGTTAATCTTCGCAGTTGGATTTGGCTTTTCATACTTGCCTTGATTACACATCCTATCTTAGATTGTTTTACGACATATGGAACTCAGATATTACTACCATTTTCTGATAAGCGTGTCGCTTTTAATAATATATCAGTTGTGGATCCGCTCTATACCTTACCTTTTTTGTTTTGTCTGTTGACTGCGGCTTCATTAAACCGAACGAATCCGTCACGTAGATTTTGGAACAATGCTGGAATTGTAATAAGTACTTTTTATATTGTGTTTACTATTTTTAATAAATCACGTGTAAATACTATTTTTGAAAATACTCTGGTCATCGAAGAAATTCAATACGATAGATATCTAACAACCCCAACTATTTTAAACAACATGCTTTGGTTTGGAATTGCTGAGTCGAAAGATAACTATACGTATGGGTTTTATTCTTTTTTTGATGAAGAAAAAAAGTTTAAATTACATACGCGACTAAAGAGTTATAAGTCACTTGAAGGCTCTATTGGTAATGATAAGACAATTAGTAGGTTAAGGTGGTTTAGCGATGGTTTTTTTGATATGGTTGTTTTAAATGATACATTGTATGAATATTCAGATTTAAGGTTTGGCAATCTTCCTGTTGATTCTACACAAACCGATAATGCTGTTTTCAAATTCAAGTTATACAGACATGATGATGGCCAATTTGAACTTTTAAAAAATAGACAAAAACCTGATAATATGGATGTAGGGGCTGCTTTTAAACAATTGTGGGACAGGATTTTAGGTCGAACAAAAAATTAATGTAATGAAGATGTACATTGATTTACTAAAAAAAGCTGCTGCACAAAAAAAAGAAAATGAAACCATAGCCAGACAATTGAAAATTTATAAAAATCGACACAATGTTGATTTATTAAAACAGTATAATGATTCCGTTTTTACGGAGATTCAATGTTTATCCTGTGCTAATTGCTGTAAAACTTCACCTCCTATGTTAAATCAGTCGGACATTAAAAGAATTGCTCATCATATTGGAATTCCACCAAAACAGTTTATAAAGAAATATGTGATTGAAGATATCAACGGTGAAAAATCGTTTTCAACCGTTCCATGTGTGTTTTTACAACCGGACAATTCATGTAGCATTTACGAAGTCAGACCGGAAGCATGTAGGAGGTATCCACATACCGATGAGGAAGATTATTTTTTTCGTGCTGTTTTGAATGTAAAAAACACATTGATTTGCCCAGGAGCATTTTTAATATTTCAAAAAATTAAAACAATAATTCAAGAAAAATGATATACGAATTTAATGGTTATAAGCCAGTTGTTCATGAAAGTGCATTTATTCACCCACAAGCAGTAGTAACCGGAAATGTAATCATAGGGCGAGATGTTTATATAGGACCAGGTGCAGCTTTACGTGGTGATTGGGGCGAGATTATAATAGAAGATGGTTGTAATGTTCAGGAAAACTGCACTTTACACATGTTTCCCGGAAAGTCAGTGACCTTAAAGGAAAGTGCGCATATCGGACATGGTGCTATTATTCACGGCGCTATCATCGGTGTCAATTGTATGATTGGAATGAATAGCGTCATCATGGATGATGTCATTATCGGGGACGAATGTATCATCGGGGCCTTAGCTTTTATCAAAGCTGAAACGATTATTCCGGCACGCAGTCTCGTAGTAGGTAATCCGGCAAAAATTATAAAAGAAGTCAGTAATGAAATGATAGCATGGAAAACAATGGGGACTAAACTTTATCAGCAATTACCCTCTGAATGTCATAATACGCTAAGACCTTGCGAACCACTACGAGAAATACCGGAAAATCGAGTTCAACAACAGGAAATTTATAAGCGTTTTGGCAAAAAGTAAAACAGATATTATTAAATGATAATTACCAGCGTACCAATGCGCTGCCCCAAGTAAATCCACTTCCAAAAGCAGCAAGACATACGAGATCTCCTTCTTTTACACGACCGTCATGCCAAGCTTCTGATAATGCAATTGGAATAGATGCAGCTGTCGTATTACCGTATTTCTGGATATTGTTTACAACTTTTTCATCTGGAAGCTTAAGTGCGCGTTGTACAAATTGACTAATTCGTAAATTAGCTTGATGTGGAACAAGTAAATCTATATCAGATGTTTGTAATCCGGTTTTTTCTAATGCCTCATTAATGACTTCAGGGAATTTTACGACGGCTGTTTTGAAAACCAACTGACCATTCATGTGTGGCGCAAACATGTTTTCATCTAGCATTTTTTGGGTTATAAAAACACCTCCTGGTAGATCTTCAGACGGATATCCAAATTTTTCTGTACCTAAATGATAACCTGCATGTGATCCAGGATTTATCATTGCCAGTTCCTCGGCGTGTGTACCGTCTGAATGTAGTACAGTTGTGAGAATACCTTGACCTTCATTTTCTGTAGGTTGAAGTACAACTGCACCAGCCCCATCACCAAATATAACGGTAACATTTCTGCCTTCAGTTGAATAATCAAGTCCCATAGAATGCATTTCTGCACCTACAAGCAAAATGTTTTTATACATTCCGGATTTAATAAATTGATCAGCAATAGATAATCCATATACAAATCCCGAACATTGATTACGGATGTCTAAAGCACCTGCTTCACGGTTTGTAATGCCTAATTCACGTTGAAGAAGAACTCCACATCCAGGAAAATAGTAATCCGGACTAAGCGTTGCAAAAATAATAAAATCTATATCTTGAGCTTGGATACCTGCATTTGATATGGCAATTTTTGCGGCTTTTGCACCAAGTGTAGTGGTGGTTTCTTTATGTTTAGTTGCGTATCTGCGTTCTTCTATACCTGTTCTTTCTACTATCCATTCGTTCGATGTATCCATGTACTTTGTAAGTTCGTCATTTTTTATGACATTTTCAGGTACGTAGTGTCCGATTCCGGCAATTTTTGTTCTCATGGTAATGAATGGGTTATTAAATTTTGAATATCAAAAATATTTTACTCGTATTTTAAGCGACAAAAGTAAGGATTTTATTGGTATAACGTTATAATTTGAGGTAAATAACGCATACGACTTAAATAATATGGTATATTTGTTATCAGTATTTTGAATGAAGTAGCACATCTACGATCTCTTATTATTTGTTGATTATATGTTGTTTATGAATATTGACTTGCATGGTGTTTTAAAAGGAATGTGTGTCGAATTTGGTTTGTTTGAAATTGATTTCGTTTAAAATATGCTGGATAAATTAATTCAGTATTATTACTTGGTTAATAAGGTAATTATAACGACAAAAGCAAATTTGATGATTAGGTTTTATATTTGAGATTAACTTTATGTAAGTGAATAAATAAAATATTTCATACCTTTAACCATAAAATCTTGAAGATGGCACTTTGGAGTATTTTGACACAGGAAGAGAAAAATTTGGTTCTTTTAAAACTTTTGGTACATATAGCTTTAGTTGATAATGTGCTTCAACCTAGTGAATTTTCGTATTTAGTGAGTATCTGTCAATCCCAAAATATAGATATTGAAAAAATTAGGGATTTTGTCAACTTAAAAGAAGAGAATATTAATGAAATACTTCCAATTGAAGAGGAGGAAAGGATGAATTTTCTTTATCACGCGTTGTTTGTCATGAATGTAGATAAGCAAGTTGCACATGAGGAAATGATTTTCGTTTACAAATTAGCCTTTAAATTAGGGTTTTCAGAAGCCATGACGCGGGACTTTATCGAGGTTATGAAACATTTTCCAAGCGGCGATATGCCTAAGGATGATATGCTAAATATCATCCGTAAGTATAATAATTGATCTCAAATCAGTGTAATTTTAAATAGATTATGATGAAATACTGGATTGGTTTTGTTGGGGTTTTTCTAATTTGCTATAACAATCTTTTCGGACAACGTTTTATTCGAATGGACGTTCCAATTTATAAAGATGGTCTTTTGTTGCCCTTAATAAATACCGGTGGACTTAGAAATCCTCAATTTTCTAATATTGATTTTAATGGCGATGGAATACAGGATTTGTTTGTGTTTGATAAAAATGGTGATGTTATTTTGCCATTTGTAAAGATAGGATCCAAAGAATCATTGGATTATCGGTATGCTCCAGAATATATACAGCAATTCCCTAAATTACAGGCTTGGACGTTACTTGTCGATTATAATCGCGATGGAATTCCGGATATTTTTACCAGCTCTGCCACTTTGCCCAATTGTTGTGTTGAAGTTTGGAAAGGATATCGCGGTATCAATAATGCAATCTACTATGAAAAGGTTGTTTTCGAAAATTTGCCATTTAGGGATATATTGCAATTTCAAATAGGTGGTGCTTATACAAATATATATGTTTCCTCTGTTGATTTACCGGCAATCGTCGATGTCGATGGTGATGGAGATATAGATATTGTGTCTTTTGAACCCGATGGAAGCTTTGCTTCGCTTTATAAAAATGTTGCAGTAGAGGATGGTTTAGGACCTGATGCCTTAAATTTTGTCAGACAGGATATATGTTGGGGCAAATTTTCTGAAAATCAATTCAATGAAAAATTAACTTTGAGTAATAATCCATTTTCTTGTGCTAATCCATTATGGAACGGAGGAAATACCGGCATCAGACATTCAGGATCGACACTTACTATCTTTGACACGAATGGTGATGGATTGATGGATTTAATTTTAGGGGATATTGATAGTCCGAGTTTATCGAAATTAATCAATGGTGGAACTAAGGAAAATGCTTGGATTCAACAATTGGAGTTAAATTTTCCAATGGATGATGAATCCGTAGATTTAGGGTACTTCGTTTCAGCATTTTATGTAGATGTTGATGGGGATGATATCCGGGACTTAATCGCTGTGCCAAATGATGTGAGTAATGGCGAAAACAGAAATCATATTTGGCTTTATAAAAATATAGGAACGGATATTGCCCCGGTTTTTAAGTTAGTAAAAAAGGATTTTCTAGTAGATAAAATGGCTAATTTTTATGGGGGCTCACATCCTACGTTTGCTGATGTAAACGGTGATGGATTGATAGATATAGTGGTCGGTGTAAGTAGTATAATTGAGAAAGCCAATAAATTTCAAAATCGACTTATTCTATTGTACAATATTGGAAACGCTACAAATCCAGCTTTTCAAATTGTAAATGAAGACTATCTCAATTTTTCTCAACTTGGAAATTTTGTAGGTCGGTTGGCTCCTTATTTTGAAGATATAAATGGTGACGGTGTTCCAGATTTGTTTGTTGGTGACGCATTCGGACAATTGTATTTCTTTGAAAATTTATCCTTACCAAATGAGCCGTTTCGTTTTGATAATCCGATATATCCTTATGCCGATATATTTGTTGGCCAAAATGCGAAGCCTTTTATAATTGATATGGATGGTGACGGGTTAAAAGATATTGTTTTGGGCAAAAAAAACAATGAACTCAATTTTTTTAAAAATCAGGGTACTGCAGCAAATCCTTTATTCACTCCTAATCTAAGTAGTTTGCCTAATTTTCGCCAACTTGGGAATATATTTTCTGGCAATGATTTTTATACTCAAAATGGATCCCCATCAATAATAAAGACAAAGCAAGGTGAAAATCTACTCATTATGGGTTCGGAAGCCGCCAATATTCGTTCCTTTAAGATTGATCAATGGGATGGATCTTTTACCTTAAATGCATCAAAATTTGGGGATGTTTATGAAGGTCGAAAGGTCGTGCCTGCATTTTATGACATAGATTCTGATGGCTATCTTGAAATGGTCGTTGGTAATGAACGCGGTGGTATTGCCTTTTACAAAACAACAATAGAAGGCAATACGTCATCAACGAACGTTTTAAATATAAATGAAGTCGTTGAAATATTTCCAAACCCAACATCACAGCAGATATACATAAATTGTAGTGATAGAAATGCTCAAATACAATTGTACGATATACAGAATAGGGTAGTCCAACCGTTAAAGAATGGAGAATATAATACTTTAGATGAAAATTTGCCGGAAGGTATATATTTTATAACTATTGTTACAACTAATGGTTTTTATACAGAAAAAATTGTTATCAGTCGATAATCTTATAATATTGCTTGTCTAATATCCACTAGTTTTTTAAGCATGGGTTCTAACTGGTCCAATGGCAACATATTAGCCGCATCTGATTTGGCTTCTGATGGATTTGGGTGTGTTTCGATAAAGATACCATCAATACCTACGGCAATCGCTGCTTTGGCGATCGTAGAGATTAATCCGGGTTTACCTCCCGTTACTCCTGATGGTTGATTCGGTTGCTGAAGAGAATGTGTGCAATCCATTATGACAGGAACACCAAATGATTTCATAACCGGAATACCTCTGTAATCTACAACAAGATCCTGATAGCCAAAGGTTGTTCCTCTTTCAGTAAGTAACACTTTATGATTATTACATTCGCGAACTTTTTGTACAGCGTGAAACATAGATTCTGGACTCATAAACTGCCCTTTCTTAATGTTGACAATTTTACCAGTTCGTGCAGCTGCTGCAATTAAAGACGTTTGTCTACATAGGAATGCAGGTATCTGCAAAATGTCGACATATTCGGCAGCAATAGCGGCTTCTTCATCTGTATGAATATCAGTAAGCACGGGCATATTAAAAGTTTCTGATACTTTTTTGAGAATTTTTAATGATTTTTCGTCACCGATACCTGTAAATGAATGTATAGAAGACCTATTCGCTTTGCGATAAGACCCTTTGAAAATGTAAGGAATATTCAAATTTGAAGTAATCGTTATGATTTTTTCTGCAATTTCCATAGCCATAGCTTCTGATTCAATAGCACATGGACCAGCTATCAAAAAGAAATTATCTGAGGTTTTATTATTTATGTTTTTTATTGAAGGTACTAAAGAATAGGTTTCCATAAATGATGATTTTAAAGTGTTGGAAATATTAATTAAGAATTGCCAAAGACATATTGAACGATGTTAGCGCCCATTTTAAGTGCTTTGAGTCTAACTTCTTCAGGGTCTTTGTGTACTTCCTGATCTTCCCAGCCATCGCTTAAGTCAGATTCCCAAGAGTAATAACACACTAAACGTCCTTCCCAAATCAAACCATAACCTCGAGCTGGCTTTCCGTCGTGCTCATGAATTTTTGGTAGTCCATTGTCAAAGGTATATTTTTGATGATAAATTGGATGATTAAAAGGTAATTCAACAAAATTTAGCTCAGGAAAAACCTTTTTCATTGCTACTCTAACAAAAGGATCCATACCATAATTGTCGTCTATGTGCAAAAAACCACCTGCGATAAGATAGGTTCTGAGATTTTCAGCTTCCGCTTGGCTAAATACGACGTTTCCGTGTCCTGTCATATGTATTAATGGATAGTTAAAAAGCTCAGTACTTCCAACGTCGACGATACCATAATCGGGGTCAATATTCGTATTTAAATACTTATTACAAAATGCGGATAAATTAACAAGTGAAGTTGGATTGGAATACCAATCACCTCCACCACCATATTTTAATAAACCGATTTTTATCGAAGGAGGTGCTGTAAATGATAAAAATAATGGCAATATTATCATCAAAAAATAACGCATAGCTAGTATTTTATGCATCAATAACAATGTTAAATATTTTTCGTTGCAAAATTACTTCATATTTATTTATTTTTATGACATCTGAATTGCCTACACTTAGCATAAGTTAATGATTTACCCATATTTTTTATTAAATGAATATATTATTAATATTTTACTTACTTTTGTAACATTACTTACATTAAATACAGCATGATAAAATTCAAATGGATTTTAGTTATATTGTGTATTCAAAGTATCAATCTTTTGGAAGCCCAAGTACCATTTGATTGTAAAGGACAGTATTATCTGAGTTTAACGAAATTGGGGAGTAGAAGCTCTGAATTATACAATGTCAGAATAACTCAGGACGGATCTTCTGTTTTTTTAGATACGATTTCTCAATCTATCGGCTTAGTTATCAATGCGATGGGATATAGAATTACGGATAATTTAATCTATGGTATGGACCCAAATACCGGTATGTTAAGAAAACTGGGGAAGGATGGTGTAGCTGTAGATTTAGGTATACCGGCCGGCATTCCTAGAGGAATTTTGTATTATGCCGGTGACGTAACCCCTGACGGTAAATATCTTATCATAATAGGATTAAGTGGAAGTAACCCACAAATTGTAAAAGTTGACTTAGAAGACCCGGAATATCGATGTAGCTTTGTTCAATTGCAGTTGTTGTCTCCAACCATTTTTGATATTGCTTTTGATCCTTATACGGGTGTTTTGTATGGACATGATTCTGGCAGAAGTAAGCTTGTTACTATTAATACTGAAACTGGCCAAGTTAATCAAGATTTTATTGCTCAGTATCAGGTAGATCAATTAGGTGCCTTGTTTTTTGATTCTTTTGGCAATCTCTTTGGTTATGGCGCTTATGGAACAAAGTTGCAGGACAAGTTTGTAGCTATTGATAAGCAATCAGGAAAAATTACACTCTTAGGAAGCGGACCTATTTCTTCAGGACAAGATGGATGCGCATGTCCTTATACGATTGAATTGCAAAAAATTGTGACACCCGATACAGCATATACTTGTACCGAGGTGATTTATTCGTTTGTTTTTAGTAATCTGTCAGGAGCCATGCGTTCTAATATCTCTTTTGAAGATTTTATGCCAGATATTTTGACGATCAAAGATGTTATTTCCAACCCATTTGGTGGTAGTGTACGCATTACTAAAAATACGATTCGCATTGATAATATGGATGTAAATGTTGGTATTGATACGCTTAAAGTTTTGGTATCTATTGATGATAATGCAAACGGTTTGTACAGTAATCAAGCAACTTTAAGTGGTTTGCCTTTATCGCTAGGCAGCCGTACCGTTTCTGATAATCCTTTTACTTTTCAAGAAAAAGATAGCACAAAGTTATATGTAATTCCCTTTGATAATTCCATTTTTAATAAAGAAATATCGGCTTGTGATAGTCATGCTGTTTTTGTTGATATTCCCGATTACGGTTATGAATTGTTTTGGAAAGATGGCGATACTAGTCATAGTAAATGGCTTCAATTTCCCGGAAATTACCCGCTGTATGTTACAAACGCATGTGGTACAGATACCTTTTCTATAGATTTGAAAAGCCATAATTTAAAGATAAATATAATAGAAGATTCTGTTTCTATTGAATTAGGTCAATCTGCAAAATTTCATAGTATTATTCAAAGTGATAATGGTGAAATCACATATCGTTGGTTTTCTGATGGAATTAATCCAAATGTTGAATGTAGCACATGTCAAAATACAAATGCTGAAGTATTTCAAAGTGGATACTATTATCTCGAAGTTACGGATGTGAATGGTTGTGTAGATAAAGATAGTGTTTATGTTCGGGTAGGGTGGAAAACAGATATTTACGGACCTAATATTATTACAGCCAATAACGACGGAATAAATGATGTGTTTTATTTGAGTGGCCATCCATTAGCTACCTTTGGCAACTATTTAGTAGTTTATGACCGATGGGGAAACAAAGTTTTTGAGACTACAAATTTTAAATTAAATGATCCAGGTTATGGTTGGAACGGAAAATTTAATCTCAAGTCTGTTGTCAATGGGGTTTATACCTGGATTGCTGAAATAAAGTATATAGATGATAGTCTTAAAATATTTAGAGGGGATATTACCGTTGTTGATTAAAGAATGAGTTTTATAATACTAATAAATTTAATATTAATGACTGATAATCCAAGACTAAAAATTGCATTTTTCTAACGAGTTTTGAATCTCTTTGATTGATTTTTCTTTGAAGTTGGTATCCCATTTTGAATTGATAAAATTGATAAGATTCGTCAATTCTACAGGTGTTAATTGTTTAAAAGCGGGCATCTCTTTTGGCAAATAGTCGTTCTCTCCATGTATCGTATCCTGAATACCCGTTTTTATAATACAAATCATTTTGTCGGATCCGAGCAAAGACGAATTATTTAATGGTTTTATCAAAGTTTCTAATCCACTACCATCGTCCATATGGCAATTTTGGCAATGAATTTTATAAATTCTTTCACCCTGAACGTATGGTGTCTCAAAACAGCCAAATAATAGGGTTGTAGCCAAACCAGACAGTATTAAATAACGAATCATGGAGTTATTTTTTATACGATTCTGCTAGGGTTTTAATGTCTTTTATCAACTTGGGTGTTGAATCAGGATCAGTACCTTCGCTAAATGATCGTATATGTCCATCTTTGTCAACTAAGATGATTTTGCCAGAATGATCAAATCCGCCTGGCGCTTCTGGATCTTCAAAAGCAGCTACAAAATATGTGTCAGCCAATTTTAAAGTTTGGTCTTTGTCTCCAGTTAAAAAGTACCATTTATTGTGATCTATTTTAAGATTGTCCGCATATAGTTTAAGTCTTTGAGGGGTGTCTCTAATAGGATCTATTGTAAATGATACAATTTTAATCATTGGGTCGTTCTTGAATTCTTCATATATCTTAAGCATTTCTTTTATTACTCGCGGACATATCGAAGGACAAGAAGTAAAGAAGAAATCTGCGACATAAATTACGTCTTTAAAATCTTGGTTGCTCATTAGAATACTATCTTGATTCCAGTGGTGGATCGTACCGACTTTATGTTTTAATTCTTGACCATTGACGATTTCTACATTACCTAAATAAGGTAATTCTTTAGGTTGATTATTACAACTTATTATGCTAAATGATATTAAAAAAAAGGCAATATTTAGATAATAAAATCGCATGCTAATTTAATTGAAGTGGTTTGTAATATGTGTCTTGATTTATTACTGAAATACAGTTGTTTATACATTGCATTGTTCGTCGTGTAATCGTGCTTTTCTCGAGAGTAGTTCATCAACAGATTCAACTCTATCTGGATCGGGTACACAACAATCTACAGGACAAACAGCTGCACATTGTGGCTCCTCATGAAATCCTTCACATTCAGTACATTTGTCTGGAACAATGAAATAGAATTCATCAGAAATAGGTTTTTGTTTGACGTTTACGTCAACTACGCTACCATCTTCAAGTGTATAGTTTCCTGTAAGTGATGTACCTTCACTCATCGTCCAATCAATTCCGCCTTCATAGATAGCATTATTAGGACATTCGGGTTCGCAAGCACCACAATTTATACATTCTTCAGTAATAATAATCGCCATAAATCGAATATAAATATATATAATAACAAAAATAAAAAATTTATGTTGAAGCTTTTTCCATCCTTCTTGTTACATAAGTATAAATAATAGAAAGGATAATATACGCTATGATAATATATGAAACGGATTCGTATCTAAATAGAACTATAAGTAGGATAGAAATTCCAAGCATAATGTATTGAAATAAATTATCACTATGCGATTTGGACATCCCTTTAGTTGAAAACATTCGTATGTTAAACATTACCATCATAGCACTCATTATAACCGGAGTCAGAAAGTAATTTACTTTAGAATCAAAAAAATTGATAAATGTTTGACTTTCATTTTGAATAGCCAAAATAACTCCAATGTAAAATAAAGCATTTGCTGGAATTGGTAAGCCTAAGAAATAGGGTAGAGATGGCATAATATTAAACTTAGCCAATCTAATGGCACCGCAAACTACTATAAATGAAATCGCAGAAATTGTGTATAATAAATTTTCCTGGTCAGGTGAATATAATGAATACAAATATGCAGGTGCAACACCAAAACTTATAACATCTGCTATAGAATCTAATTGCTTGCCAAATTCACTCTGCGCATTTAATAATCTGGCAACTAGGCCATCTAAACTATCAAAAACAAAACTCATTAAAAGTATAATAGGACTCCAAAAAAAATCACCAATCATTATCGCCGTAAATCCGGCGATTAGATTTAGAGATGTTATCGCCGAGGGTATATATCGTTTCACGCTTTTTTAAATTTGAATGCAAAGATAAAACAATATTAGCTGTTAAATAAATATATTAAAGATGATATACCTTACCATAAAGGGATTATTCAAATTTACTCTATTTAACATAATATTAATTATGGGCAATCTTTTAATTTTTTAAGATTAATTGTATTACAATCATAGTTTAATATATTCGTTAAAATTTAAATCAATACATTTTATATCTTTGTGTAAATTTAAAATTTTTCAAT
>JBEBYC010000006.1:0-150689 GCA_040391315.1 Portibacter sp.
ATATAATTAAATAAAATAATTTAAAAAGAAAAAATCTGTAATTTATTGAATGTCCGCATTCATACATATTAAAAAAATTAATTATAAAAAAAACTTTAAATTTCATTATGTTACATATTATAAATATTCTACATTTGTGCTTCGAAGTTGGAATGTAATTCAGTGGAATGAGATACACATCAACGACCCAAAATAAAAACAACAAATTTTCAAACAGTAAATGAAGTGGTCACGTGCAATAAAGTCAGTGGCTGAATAGGTAGGATATTCATCAATTAAATAAAGCTCAAGTGCAAAGTGATTTGTGCTGAGTTAGTAGCTTTTTCTTATTAATTAATTTTTAAACTCAAAATTGGATCTCATGATGAAAGCAAAATTTACTAACCCCCGTCCATTGGCAAGACTTTTATTAGTCTTGTTGTTGGGCATATTTACTAACCTTGGTGCGCAGGCCCAACCCTCATGTGTTTGTAATACTGAGGTTAATGTGACATTAGATAGTGATGGTCTTGCTACCATTTCCTCTTCAATGTTATTGGCGGACGGATCAACATGTGGTGGTAGCACTTATGTAATAGTTTCAGAGACAATGAATGGTCCTGCTATTCCAGGAAGCCCTATTGTTGATTGTAGCTATATAGGTAAGACATTATTCGGAAAAGTCGTCTTTACAGGTGGCTCGGGTAATTCATGCTGGACTCGACTTATTATTGAAGACAAGATGAAACCTGTTATCACTTGCCCTACAAGTGTATTAACATTAACTTGTTTTGAAATGAGTTCGTTTACTCCTGTTGTTAATGACAACTGTGGTTATTTCAAGCTGGATACTATAGGTGAAACTGTCCTTGTTAATAACTGTAATGTTGGCTTAGCTGCAAACGTATTAAAAAGAGTAACAAGAAGTTATCAAGCTACAGATGCTTCAGGCAACAAGTCTGATATTTGTCAAATTGTTTTTGATGTTACGGCTATCAACTTTGATGATATCGTATATCCATCTAATTATTTGATATTAGATGAAAATGCATTAAAATGTGATGGTGATTGGGCTAAACTTCCTAATGGAAATCCATCGCCATATGCATCAGGTGCATTATTTGGTACTGGTACTCCGACCATTGGATCCGTGGATTTATATGACAATCCAGACATGTATTGTGGATTAATCGTTTCTTATGAAGATACGAAATTACCTACAATCAAATGTGTTACTAAGATCATGCGTAAATGGACGATTGTAGAGTGGTCTTGCAGAAACTTAGCGCCAACAATCATTACACAGATGATTGAAATTTACGATGATAGAGGTCCTGAAATTTCTGGTCTTCAAGATATTACAGCATCTACAGGTAACAATGTATGTGAAGCAGTTATAACATTGCCAACTCCTACATTAAGTGATAACTGTGCTGATCAATCTACATTGACAGTTGATATTACTGTTTATTTGAATGGTGGAGATAATCCAGGCCCATTTGTTAAACACGGTCAGTCTAAAACAGTTAGTTTACCTGTAGGAACACATGATGTAGTATATACAGCATATGATGCATGTAAAAATGCTAGTGCGTCCACGATTACAATAACTGTTTTAGATAATACACCGCCTATTACAATTTGTGATGAATTTGCAACGGTTGCGTTGACTACAGATGGAAATGCATATGTTCCGGCAAGTATTTTTGATGATGGTAGTTATGATGGTTGTTCTGCATTAAGTTTTGTAGTTAAGAGAATGAACCCGAATACTTGTGGTACATGTGAAACACCGATATTACCAGGCTTTAAATATCTTGGTGAATACACTGTAAATGGTAAAAAACATTATTATTATCTATCAAATGACAAGAAAAGACCTTCATCTGCATTTAAAACAGCAAAAGCTTTTGAAGGAAACGTAGTATCTTACAATACATTAGCAGAAGCTGGCTGGGTAAAAGATCAGGCGTATTCAAAATTCCCTGCTGCTTTTAATGAGCCTATACTCATTGGTTTGAATGATGTGAAAACAGAAGGTACTTTCGTATGGTCAAGTAATGAAGTAACTAACTATGTTTATCCGTGGTCACCTGGACAGCCTAATGGAAGTGGTGATTATGTAGTGCAAGATAAAGCAGGTAACTGGAATGACATTGATAATGAGTCCGCTGAATACTATTATGTTGTAGAAATTGAAGATCCATGTGGATTTAGTAGCTTTGCTAAATTCTGCTGTGTTGATATTCCACAAAATCAAATGGTTGTATTTAGAAGTATTGATGCTTCAGGTAACTACAATGATTGTATGGTAAGTGCAGTTATTCAAGATAAAATAGGCCCAACAATCACATGTCCTGCTGATGTAGAGATTGATTGTGATTTTGTATATGATCTAAATGATTTAGCTAAAGATTTTGGAAGTGCTGTTGCTTACGACAATTGTCAAAATTTAGACATTGTTGAAACGTACGTTGAAAACGTTTCAAATTGTAGAGTAGGTTCGATTATAAGAACATTTACAGTGACAGATGCAGGAGGAAGAACCGCTTCATGTACGCAAACAATTACAATTAGATCTTTGGCGCCATATAACGGACCTTTAACAAATGAATGGCCAGAAAATGTATCCATTACAGGATGTGGTGATCCAAATTCACCGGCATTTTCACCGGATGTATTGGGAAGACCTATTTTAAATCAAGGTGCATGTTCATTAGTAGGTGTGGATTATGTAGATCAAATATTTAACTTCAACAATCCATCAAGCCCAGCTTGTTTCAAGATATTGAGAAAATGGACGGTACTTGACTGGTGTCAACCATTGTCATCAGGTGGATACAGAACATGGGTATATACACAAGAGATCATGGTGACGGATAATGTAGCACCTGTCATCAACCCACTTGATGCGGAGGTTTCAGCAGATACATATGATGCAGAGTGTGCAAATGGTACAATTTCATTGACAGCATCAGCAAGTGATGATTGTACGGATGTATTGAGAAGTTCTTATAAAGTTGACTTATTCAACGATGGATCGATCAATACGACTTCTCCAGTATCCAATAGTAATTCAATAGACGCATCTGGTAGCTATCCGGTAGGAAAACACAGAATTATTTATACTTTTGAAGATAAGTGTGGTAATATTTCTTCTAAAGAGCAGTTATTTAGTATTGTAAATAAAAAAGCACCAAGTGGAATCTTAGTTAAAGGTTTATCAATGACTTTGATGAAGATTGCTGACGGTGTTGGTATGGCTGAAATTTGGGCATCTGATTTCGTTAAAGAAGCGTCACATCCTTGTGGCTATGATGTGGTATTGTCATTCGAACAGGTAACAAAAGGTAGTAATGGATCACTTGTAATCGTACCTAATTTGGTTTTTGATTGTGATGATTTAGGTCAACAAGAAGTGATAATTTGGATTGCGGTAGTTACACCTGCTGGAGATATCGTACAGACATCTGTAAGTACATTTATTGAAATTCAGGACAACAATAACGTTTGTGGAAGCACTAGAACTGTTGTTGTAAGTGGTTCGATTGCGACAGAAGCAAATAAAGCACTTGAAGATGCAGCTGTTGATTTAGTTGGTTCTGAATTACACAGAATGACAAATTCAGAAGGTGCATTTAATTTTGGAAGTATGATAGCAGGTGGTCAATACACAGTAACGCCATATAAAAATGATGACTTCATCAATGGAGTTTCAACATTTGACTTAGTATTGATACAGCGCCATATCCTTGGTTTAGAGGTGTTGACCTCCCCGTACAAGTATATTGCAGCTGATGCTAACAAAGATGGTAAAATTACTGCTAGCGACCTAACCGAAATCCGTAAGCTAATCCTTGGTGTTAAAGAAAATTTCACGAATAACACATCGTGGAGATTTGTTGACAAAAACTATAAGTTTGTTGACACTAAAAACGCACAAGGAGAGGCCTTCCCAGAAACATATCATATAGACCGATTAAATACAGATATGAAAACCGATTTTATAGCTGTAAAAATAGGAGACATCAACAATGATGCTCAAACAAATGAATTTGCAAATAATCTACAAACAAGATCTATATCTCAGTTATTATTATCTACTGATAATGTTTCATTTGATATGGGTCAAACGATCACAGTACCGGTAAAAGTTGCTGATTTGGCTACGATATCAGGTATGCAGTTCTCTTTAGCATTTGACAATGAAATGTTATCACTTGTAGGTATCAATCCGGGTACTTTAAATGTTAACGACAGTAACTTTGGTTTAAATAATATCCACAATGGTATTATCAATGTAAGCTGGAATACTGGTTCATCTATAAAGTTAGATGCGAATGCGACCTTGTTTACAATCACATTTGTGACTAGAGACAGAGGGGATCTTGCTAATCTAATTGAGATCAATGCTGAGCAATTAAATGCTGAAGCATATGATGCCAATGATGACATCATGAGTATTGCATGGAGAGTTAATGATAGTAAAGCTGGATTTGAATTGTATCAAAACAGTCCAAACCCATTCAAGCAAACAACGACTATCAGCTTTAACTTGCCAAATGCAATGTCAGCACACCTTACGATTACAGATGTAACTGGTAAGACCATCAAATCTTGGAGTGTACAAGGAAGTAAAGGTTTGAATACAGTAGAATTTAATCAGAATAATCTGCCTTCAGGTGTTCTTTACTACAGTGTACAAGCCGGTGACTTTGTTGCAACTAAGAAGATGATCGTTATAGAATAGTTGAGTTTTTTTTGAAATAGTTTTTAAGGTTTAGATTGAAGCCTCTGTGCCAGCTCTGGTATAGAGGCTTTTTTTGTTTTAGATAACCAAATGTAATCTTAAAATATTCAAATTTCAAGCTAATATGATTTCATTTATAAAGGAATTCTATATGTGGTTTGGGGAATCGTTGAATTTTATCCTGTTATATTCGTGTATTATTGTATCTTTGCAAACTTTTTTATGGCAAGGATAATAGGGGTAGATTACGGGAAAAAGCGAACCGGTTTGGCGGTTACGGATTCATTACAAATTATTGTTTCGGCTTTAGATACAGTAGAAACACCAAAATTAATGGATTATTTTGAAACATATATAAGCAAGGAAGCCGTTGAAAAGATCGTAATTGGCTTGCCTGTTCATGCAGATGGAAATTTTACTGATTTAAAAGGAGATATAGATTGTTTTGCCACTTGTATTAAGCGAAAATTTCCGCATATTGAGATTGATTTTGCTGATGAGCAATTTTCATCTGTATATGCAAAACAAATTATCCTTGAAAGTGGCATTAAAAAGAAAAAACGTCAGGATAAGTCCTTAATTGATAAAATAAGTGCTGTTGTTATATTACAACGCTATTTAAAACATATTTAATAATGATATTACCAATATATACCTACGGTCAACCAGTGTTAAAAAAAGTAGGAGTTGATATTGACCAAAATTATGAAGGATTGGATACATTGATCACGGATATGTATGAAACAATGTATGCTGCCAAAGGTGTGGGACTTGCTGCGCCTCAAATTGGTTTGGCTATCCGTTTGTTTATTGTAGATACTATACAAATCATGGATGAGGACAAAAAAGAAACGGGCATTAAAAAAGCATTTATCAATGCACAGATATTAGAAGAAAATGGTGACTTTTGGGCTTACGAAGAAGGTTGTTTGAGTATTCCTAATGTCAGGGGAGATGTAGAAAGACATGCAAAAATTCGTATACGCTACATGGACGCGCAGTTTAATCAACATGAAGAAGTATATGATGGTATCAATGCACGTGTTATTCAGCACGAATACGATCATATTGAAGGTATCCTCTTTACAGAAAAATTAAAACCTCTAAAAAAGAAACTTGTACAGCGTAAGCTCAATGCAATAAAAGCCGGTAAAATGCAGGCAGATTATAAGGTTAAGATCATGCGACTATAATAGCGTTTTTTTATTTTCTGCCAAAATCTGCAGGGATTTCACCCCAATTTTCGGTTTCCCATTTGATAATTGGATTTTTGAAGGTATGGGTTTTTAACCAATTTTCAGCTCTTTTGATTAAATCAAACAATATTTGGTTTCGATTAGTTAGTGCAAGATTCGTTTTAGCTTTTTTGTTTTTAACCCAGCTGATCGCTGTTTTAGAATCGGTGTAAATTGTAGTATGGTCATTATTATGCTTATGCAAAAGCGATAGCCCATGAACCAATGCCAGAAATTCACCGATATTATTTGTGCCGTCTTCATATGGTCCCTGATGAAAAATTTGTCTCTTTGAAAAAGTTTCAACACCTCTGTATTCCATGATACCTGGATTGCCGGAACAGGCAGCGTCAACAGCGATACTGTCTCTAATGATTTTATTTGAAAGCTTATCAGTTGATAATCTTTGATTTGCGTTCGATTTTTCTGGATTGCTGTTTTTATAGAACTTTTGATAATTTTGCTTATATGCAAACTCAGCTTCTGCTATATTTTCAAATGATTTATATTTCGCATTCGGAAATGCTTTAATCTGCAACTGACATTCTGCCCAAGAATTGTAAATTCCGGGCTTATGACCATTCCAAACTACATAATATTTTTGTTTCTTTGCCAAAAAAATTGTCCTTTACTAATAAAATTGCAAAGTTAATGTTTATAGATACACATGCTCATATATATTCAGAAGAATTTATAGAAGATAGAGAAGCCATCATCATGGATGCTTATAATCATGGGGTTGAAAAAATATTTATGCCCAATATCGATGCGCACTCAATCCAAAGTATGCTTGATATAGCAAAAGATCATTTATTTTGTTATCCTATGATGGGTTTACATCCTTGTTCAGTTAAAGAAAATTACAAAGAAGCATTGAAAATAATTGAACATTATCTTTCTGATGAAAAATTTTATGGTGTCGGCGAAATCGGTATCGATCTGTATTGGGACAAGACTTTTGCTGATGAACAAATCGAAGCGTATAAAGCTCAAATCCAGATGGCAAAAGATGCAGGACTGCCATTTATTATACACTCGCGAGATTCATTAGATTTGACGATAAGTATTGTTGAAGCATTGCAGGATGGTAACCTTACGGGTATTTATCATTGTTTTAATGGTACTTTAGATCAAGCAAAAAGAATTATGGACATGGGTTTTTACATGGGTATCGGTGGTGTATTGACGTATAAAAATGCTGGTGTGGATCAAGTCGTATCGGAAATACCACTTGATTATTTAGTATTGGAGACAGATGCTCCCTATCTGAGTCCGGTACCATACCGAGGAAAACGCAATCAACCAGTTTATATTCCAGTGATCGCAAACAAATTGGCACAAGTAAAAAATGAAGCGCTTGATGTTATTGCTTTAAAAACGACAGCGAATGCTAAAAAGGTATTTCAACTGGATTATAAATCTTCCAATAAATAGAATTTACAAGCTATTAATTCTTCTTAAGTACTTCAATAAGTTTAGTCGCCAGCTCGGCACCAATTTTATTTTGAGCTTCATTGGTAGAAGCGCCGATATGAGGTGTCAGAGAAACATTTGGGTGAGAAAGCAATCCTTTTTGAGGTGTCGGCTCATTTTGAAATACATCTAATCCCGCTCCAGCGACTTTGCCGCTTTCTAGGGCGTCTAATAATGCAGATTCGTCAATTAAATCGCCCCGGCTACAATTGATAATGATAACTCCGTCTTTCATTTTTAAAAAACTTTCGGCATTCAATATTGGTTTTTCGATAGACGGAGTATGAATCGAAATATAATCAGCGTCCTCTAATACATCTTGAAATTCAATCGTTTGGATGTTTACATGCAATCCTAAGCCTTGCGGACCAATGGCAACGGTTGCATTGGATATATAAGGATCTGTCGCCAAAACATTCATACCCATTCCGAGAGCACATCTTGCCATTTCCTGACCAATTCTACCAAAACCGATAATGCCCAAGGTCTTGCCTTCAACTTCTTGACCTGCTGCATAAGCTTTTTTTAAAGTATTAAACATACGATCGCCATTTTCTGGCATTTCGCGGTTTGACTTATATAAAAATCTGGAGAGTGTTATAAGATGTCCCATTGCTAATTCTGCCACAGATCTTGAAGAAGAAGCCGGCGTATTGATAACAGCGATACCTTTAGCCCGTGCATATTCAACATCGATATTGTCAAGGCCTACGCCACCGCGACCAATCGCTTTGAGATTAGGGCAAGCATCAATGAGATCTTTTCGGACTTTGGTCACACTTCGAACACAGATAGCATCGTATTCGTTGAGTCTTTGGATGAGTGATTCTTGTTCGATTTTTTGCATATCCACGGTAAAACCAGCATTTTCAAGCATTTCACGACCTATGTCTTCAATTCCGTCATTGATGAGAATTTTCATAAAGTATTTTTTTAATAAATTAAGGGCACAAAAGTAGAAAGTCTTATGTTGAAAATTGGTATTTAAATAGTTGTTTTTGGAAATGTTAACTTTACAGAATCCAAAATCATTAGTAGCTAATATTTTTAAAAAGCTCAAGCCTAATACCATGCTTGATCAAATAAAAATAGGTAAATATTATTTCTGAGCTGTCTTAACTAACCAGACTGCAACAATTGAAAAGAGGATATTGGGAATCCAAACTCCAATGATGGGTGGTAAGGAAAGGTTTGTACTAAAAGTAGTAGAAAATTTTGACAATATGACAAAGGTTGCTCCAATGATTATCCCTGCTGCCAGATGAAATCCCATACCACCGCGCACTTTACGTGATGCAACTGCTACGCCTATTAGCGTAAGAATGAAAATAGTAAATGGGTCGGCTGTTCGGCGGTAGAGTTCAATTTCGTATTTTTTTCCTGAGTCGAGTCCTTTTGCCTTTTCGTATTTGAGGAAATTGCGCAAATCAGTTGTATTCATCATTTCCATTTGCTTGGTATAGCGCGTGAAATCTTCAGGTATAAAGCTAAACGTCGTATCTAAGAAATCACTATTGTGAATAGCTAGTGATTCGGCGTTGTCCTTAAAAGTATGCCGCTCATAGCTTTCCAATCTCCAAATATTCGGTTCTTTTTTAAACTTGATTTTATTAGCTTTAAGTACGTAAACGAGTTTATTATCTTCAAACCGCTCTAATCTGAATGTTCGACCTGTGGTATCCGAACTTGTAAAATTGCGGATATATACTTTTTCGTTAGGTGTTAAATAAAAATGGATGTTGTGATTAAGTGTTGTTTTAGCGCTTGCGCGAATATACTGGCTTTCAAATTCGTTTTTAAGCCGGTTGCTTCTCGGGATGATGTAGTTGTTTCCTATCCACAGCAAGGTTGCCAATATTCCTGCACCGATCATATAAGGGCGGATGAGCCTAGCATAGCTGACTTTTGCACTTAAAATACTAATGATTTCTGAGTTTTTGGCCATGCGCGATGTAAAGAAAATCACGGCCAACAATGCAAAAAGCGGCCATAAAAGCCCGTTAATCCAAGGTATAAAGTGGAAGTAGTAATCGGTAATGATTTCTTTTGCCGAAAGGCTAGAATTCATAAACTTATCGACGCGTTCAAAATAGTCGATAGTGATGGCTATCATCGTAATCAGCATAATCGTAAAGAAGAATGTGCTGAGATATTTTTTAACGATATACCAATCCAAAATTTTCATTAGCGGCGTTGACTTACGGATTTAACCATTGTGTTTTTCCAAGAAGCAAAAGTACCCTCAATAATTTTCTTTCGGCTTTCAGTTACAAGCCAAAGGAAGAAACTTAAATTGTGAATTGTTGCTATCTGTGCTGCAAGTAGCTCTTCCACTTTAAATAAGTGTCTGAGATAAGCCTTAGTATGATTGCGGCTTGTAGGTGCAGGACTTTCAGCATCTATCGGCGAAAAGTCATCCTGCCATTTAGCATTTTTTATATTGATAATACCATCTTTGGTATAGAGTAGGCCGTGTCTTGCATTTCGCGATGGAAGGACACAGTCAAACATATCAATACCGGAAGCGATACCTTCGAGGATATTTTCCGGAAGGCCGACACCCATGAGATATCTTGGTTTGTCTTTAGGTAAAATACTACAAACGAGTTCAGTCATGGCGTACATTTCTTCATGAGGTTCGCCAACAGAAAGACCGCCAATGGCATTGATCGCTCTATTTTGCTCTGCCACAAAGTGAGCGGATTCAATCCTTAAATCTGGATAGGTACTACCTTGAACGATAGGCGCCAGTGTTTGATGGAAACCATATAAGGGATCTGTACTGTCAAATCTTTCGATACAGCGCTTTAACCAACGGTGGGTCATATGCATTGAATTTTTGGCATATCGATAGTCGCATGGATAAGGCGTACATTCGTCAAAAGCCATCATGATATCAGAACCAATCAACCTTTGGATGTCCATTACGTTTTCAGGACTAAAAAAGTGTTTAGACCCGTCGACATGAGACTGGAATTTGACTCCTTCTTCGGTGATTTTGCGCATTCCCTTGAGTGAATATACCTGATAGCCTCCCGAGTCAGTAAGTATCGGTTTGTCCCAATTGATAAATTTATGTAACCCTCCCGCTTTATTAAGGATGTCTGTTCCGGGACGTAAATACAAGTGATAAGTATTGCCAAGAATGATTTGTGCATTAACATCTTCTTTGAGTTCCTGTTGATGAACACCTTTAACGGTACCTTGTGTGCCTACAGGCATAAAGATGGGAGTCTGAATTTTACCATGCGCTGTAGTTATCGTTCCGGCTCTTGCTGATGATGATGGGTCTGTATTTTCTATTTTAAATGTCATATTTGAAAATGTCTAATTGGATCTGAATCTAGCCATGTCCATTTTAATTAAAACGCCGATCATGATTGAAAATGCGGTTAGTGAAGATCCTCCTTTGCTTATAAATGGTAAAGGAATCCCGACAACGGGTAATAGGCCTGTTGTCATCCCAATATTTAAGAAAAAATGTACAAAAAGAATGCCTGCGATTGCATATCCATAGTTACGGATAAACTCAAGATTTGCTCGTTCGGCGATGATAATACATCGAATTAATAGCATGGTAAATAAGAAAATAACCCCTAAACTACCTATGAATCCCTGTTCTTCACCTATTGATGTAAAAATAAAGTCTGTAGATTGTTCCGGAACGTAATTAAATTTGGTCATTTCTCCTTGAAGAAAGCCTTTGCCGGTAAAACCACCCGAGCCTATGGCCATTTTTGATTGAATTATATTATAAAGTGAACCGCGCGGATCACATTTTTCAGGCATCAGCCAAACATTGATTCTGTCTTGTTGGTGTGGCTGAAGAACATTGTCAAATATATAATCCGTACCAAAACCAAATGCGCTAAATGACCCTATTGACATAATAACAAGCGCGATAATTTGATAATTCTTTTTAATAAAATGAATAACAGCATAGGTTAGTAAAGCCAAAACAGGTGGTAAATACGCCCAAGAATATTCTTTTTGTATAAGTAAAAAAATGGTTACAGCAAGCAATATGATCGAATAAATTGCTGCTCTTTGTATTTTTTCAATGTTAAAAAATAGGATGACAGCTCCAAAAAGTATAAGGAAAATCGTAACGACGGATGGTTCATACAATAGTGAGCATATAAATATTGCAACTAAGATAAATCCAATAATGATAATAAATGGACTCATACCACGCCTGTAAAGCAATAAAAAGAACGAAAAAAATACGATAGAAGATCCAAAATCCGGCTGTAATAATACTAAGGCTGCAGGTGCAGTAAATAAAGCAACAGAGATAAAGAAAGTATTGAGATTCGTCAATGAAGACTTATTAAAACTCAAGTAACTTGATACGGCTAAAGCGGTTGCAAATTTTGCCCATTCGGAAGGCTGGACTGAGAAAAATCCAAATGAGAACCAGGCTTTTGCACCATTAATCTCCTTTCCAAATATCAATACCAAAATAAGTAAAGCTAAGGAAATTCCGTACATTGGAAAAGCGATAACATTCCAAAATTTCCAATCAATCGTCAGTGTTATTAAAAAACAAAGCACGGAAACCACTACCCAGACTGTCTGTGCACCCAAAGGCGTAGTGATATCCATAAAAGCATAAGGATTTTGCTCGTCGTACAATGTCGAAAAAACCATAAACCAGCCTATAATCACTAAACTAAAGTAAATAGACAGCGAAAGCCAGTCGAAGGATTTGTTTTTAGAAATTGAGTTACGAGAAGGCATATAATATTCCCAGCTATTGATTTACTAAAGCTCTTTTAGCGACCTGATCAAATACCGGTGTAGCCGATGGAAAATTTTTTTTAATTTCCAGTAAAAGAGGCATCAATTTATTTTTATTTTCAAAATATCCTACCCTTACCTGATAGTATGGAACAACGTGTTTCCAATCTTTATTCATTCCCGGATATAAACTTCCAAAAAGTGCCATTGCCTGTTCCATTTCTCGACGGTCATCTGTTGTGATAATCTGAATACGCCATGCTTTAATATTTTCATTGGCTTTACCATTGGTGATAAAGCGGTTCATCAATTCGTTTACGGAGGGCGATGCGACAACAGAAACATTAGGTTGTCCTATCATAGAAAAATGAAAGAGAAACAGCGCGAGACAAGTAGATAATATATTTTTTAGTAAATCCATATTTAATTAATCACATTTCAATCGCCCTGTTTATTAGGGTGTTGAATCTGCAAAAGTATTAAATTTTTCTAATAGTTGGGACATTTTAAAGTAATGGAATTTGCTTTTAACAGTTCATTTGATAGCCAAGGAAATCTATTGTCTAGCTTGATTTTTGAAAATTTCATACAAGCAACAGTAAATAATCATTATTTTTACGGATTAAACCCAACTTATTATGACATTAGGACAGTTTTTTACGACGGTTTCAGAGGAGCCTTATATCGTAATGTTTTACTTTTTTGCCATGCCATTTACGGCTTTTTTGGCCGGAATATTGGGTAAAGGCGAGGGTGAATACGCTCCTTGGAAGTATTTATACTCAGCTTTGGTATATTTGGCAAGTATTCCAGGAATTTTTGCACTTACGCTAAATATTTATTTATTTTTGTTTGAGCGTCAGCCTATAATGGATATGAATCTGTTTACTCAAGTTTTACCTGTCATTTGTATGTTGTTGACTTTGTGGCTGGTTAAAAACAATGTTGACTTAGGATTGGTCCCGGGCATTGACAAAATTGGCAATTTGATATTTATCATAACTGTTTTGATAAGTATGATGTGGATATTGGAAAAAACACATATCTGGGTGTTTACCTATATGCCTTTCTACCAATTTATACTTATGTTTATTACTTTTTTAGGGCTATTGCGTTGGTTGATCGTACGCTTGATGCGATAGGTCAGGCGATAAGCGGCCTGATTATTTCAACAATCGTATTGAAAATATTGTCCACGGTGTTATTTCCATTGACGATTTGAATATTTTCCTGATTTTCAACTTTATTAATGACGTGATAATACTGGTTTTGAACTTTTTTAAGATTGTCCAAAGTCTCATACATTTCTATATTTTGTCTTCCTTCGAGAAGGCGCTTGATAGTGATAGTAGGATCTACATCTATAAATAAATTCAAGTCCGGCTTTAGTAGGTCAGCACTCATGCTATTGGCTTGGATAATCCATTCTAGATCAATGCCGTGAATGCTGTGATAAGCATAGGACGAAAGGTAGTATCGGTCCGTAATGACAATATATCCTTCTTCGATTTTCTTTAGAAGGCCATTTTCTGAATTAAGCAGGTGGTGCAGTCTATCTGCTACAAATAAAGCAGCGATAACCTTTTGGTCACCTTCAATCTGGTGAGAAAAAATACCTCGTATACTCTTGCCGATATAGCTGTCTGTAGGCTCGAAAGTAGCGTAAACTTTATGTCCGCGCTCAGTTAGCCATTCGGCTAGTTTTTTAACTTGGGTGCTTTTACCACTTCCGTCGATTCCTTCAAATGCTATAAAAAGCCCTTTTTTGTCCATGCTCGATTGGTGTCAAATTTGGGGTAAAGTTAGTTAAATTATAGTTTTATAGTGATTTCGGGAGCTTGAGATATTTTATTTTAAAGTAAAAATGAAGAAAATACAGCTTGTTCTGTATCGTTTTCCTATTTTTACCTTTTAATTTTTATTTAAAAGAAGTATAAAGCTGATGATGTCACCCTATGTCTTGTTTGGGTTTGTTTTTGGGTATTTTCTCCTGCTCTTAGCAGTAGCATGGTACACTTCTAAAAATTCAAATAACGATTCGTTTTTTATTGGAAACCGGAGTAGTAATTGGATGCTGGTCGCTTTTGGAATGATCGGTACTTCGCTAAGCGGTGTTACCTTTGTCAGTGTTCCGGGCACAGTAAGTACAGCAGCATTTGGTTATTTTCAGGTCGTAATTGGTTATTTTCTTGGTTATTTTGCAATAGCTTATATCTTACTCCCTTTATATTATAAGATGAATCTAACTTCGATTTACAGGTATTTGGAAGAAAGATTTGGAGCTGTTTCGTATAAGACCGGAGCGATATTTTTTATTATTTCCCGAACATTAGGCGCAACAGCCAGGATGTATTTAGTAATTAACGTTTTGCAATTGTTTATCCTAGATGCACTAGGTGTACCTTTTTTGGTGACCGTTTTAATTATCCTTGCGCTCATCCTGCTCTATACTTTTGAAGGAGGAGTCAAGACGATAGTCTATACGGATACGTTGCAGACGACTTTTATGTTGGGAGGTCTAATTATCTGCATTGTTGCTTTGCTAAATAAGCTGGATTTAGGCATGATTCAGGCATTTGATGCTTTGCGCGCTGATGGCCTCACTAAAATTTTCAATACAGATGTCAATTCTTCAAGTTATTTTCTAAAGCAAATTTTAGGAGGTGCATTTATAACAATGACGATGACTGGAATGGATCAAGAAATGATGCAAAAAAACATAAGCGTAAAAACCCTTAGTGACTCGCAAAAAAATGTGCTTACACTGGCTTTTGTCCTATTGATAGTCAATTTTCTTTTTTTGACTATGGGTGGTTTACTATATCTGTTTGCACAACAAAATCAGCTTACTTTAGCAGGTGACGATCTTTTTCCATCGATAGCACTTGGTGGATTTTTGTCTCAGACGATTGGTATTATTTTTATTATTGGCTTGATTTCGGCATTGTTTCCGAGTGCAGATGGTGCATTAACAGCGATGACTTCTTCATTTTGTATAGATATACTTGGCATCCAAAAAGACTCAACTTCTTCTGAAGCCACTAAGCGAAAAACACGTCTTACAGTACATTTTACTTTTGCGTTTATATTTCTACTCTGTGTGCTTATGTTTAAATGGATTGACGATAAGTCGATAATTGATGTTATTTTAAAACTGGCAGGTTATACATATGGGCCACTTTTAGGAATGTTTGCCTTTGGAATATTTACAAAAAGGGTCGTAAAAGACAAATGGGTAATCTGGGTATGTTTACTTTCGCCTATTTTGATTTTTGGCATTGATTTTATAAATAATATCGAATGGTTTTTACATAAAATGAATATGAGTGAAGTCGCTTTTGCTTCATGGATAAATTTGTCAAAACAATTATTTAATGGCTTTAAAATTGGTATTGAAATATTGATTATCAATGGGCTTTTGACTTTTGCTGGACTTTGGTTGATTTCAAAAAAGAAAGTAGCATGATAAAAAAAATAACTGAGTCACCATCTTTGTACGATAATCTGGAACAAAAACAAGTTACAGAATTACTGACAGAAATCAATAGCGAAGATAAGAAAGTCGCACAGGTAGTTGAAACTTGTATCCCCGTTATAGCTGCTTTGGTCGAGGTGATTGTAGAAAAACTCCAAAACGGAGGTCGGCTTTTTTATATCGGTGCCGGAACAAGCGGTCGATTAGGTGTTTTAGATGCTTCTGAATGTCCACCTACATTTGGCGTTCAAGAGGATATGGTGATTGGCCTGATAGCTGGAGGTGATGGAGCAATGCGTAAAGCTGTAGAACATGCCGAAGACAGTGCAGAACTTGCGTGGGAAGATTTACAAAAATTTAAAATATCATCGGATGATGTTATAGTAGGCATCGCTGCATCTGGAACGACTCCATATGTGCTGCACGGGTTAATTAATGCTAAAAAAAATGGTATCGTAACGGGTGCTATTACTTGTAATCCTTGTGCTCCAGTGTCAGAAATCGCTGATTATCCAATTGTCGCAGAAGTTGGACCCGAATACGTCACAGGAAGTACGCGCATGAAAGGAGGCACCGCTCAAAAAATGATTTTAAATATGATTACGACCAGTACGATGATTCGTCTTGGACGCATAAAAGGCAATAGGATGGTCGATATGCAACTGACAAACCAAAAATTAATATCACGTGGAACGAATATGATTATGGAAGAAACAGGCCTAGATTACGAAGCCGCGCATAATTTATTGACTACATATGGTTCGGTGAGAAATGCTATAGTGCATTATGATCAATCGAAGTAATCATTATATGAAAAAAGATGCAGAAAAAATTATTATTAATAAAAAAAAAGAGCAGGTAATTTATCATTTACCTGCCCTTAAATATTTAAATCGCTTACCGATTAGATTAGCCGTGGCAATGGAAATTTACTTTTTTTGATACAGTATTTCCGTCATGATCAATTATCGCAACGACTTCCAGTTCCATGTCGTTGTGTCCAGCTAAATTATTAACCCAACTTTCATTAATATCAATGGCTACGCCGTGTGCGTGCGCATCTTTTTCAAACTGAATTGAGTTGTCAGAAGTCTTGCGAATGATTATCCGATAACCGTGCAAACCACCAGCATATTCAATTTTTCCGGTAATATTTACGGTAGCATTCTGATCAAAAGCTTCGTTTATAGTAGGTGATGTAATCGTAATGGAAATCTCAGCCAATTCTGGTTTCGAATCATCTTTGCTGCAAGAAGATACAAATAAAATGGCTGATACTAATAATACTAATGTGCTTGTTTTAAAAATATTACTAAACATAACTTTTTTTAATTTAATTGATTTTAAAATATTTTGATTAAAGTTGATAAGCAATTCCGATATTTAAACGTGGATTACTTGTGATTTGTCCTTGTGCAATGTGCTGATATATTGGTAGTTGGGAGTTAATATTGAGAATGAATCTATTAAAGTAGATATCAAATCCTGCACCTCCTAATACCATGTTACTTCCTGTATATTCAACTTCTTCGCCTCGGTCGGTGTCTCTAAAACCATATTCATATCCAATGCTTATGTGTGGAAGTATGGTAAAACCTTTATATCCGTACCAATAAAAAGCGCTTAAAGAAGTGGTAATCCTATCACCAAATCTGTAATCTCTCTTATTGTTGAGGTTGAGTCTGTAATTTGCTTCTGCATGCACTCCCCATTTGTCATTTCGAATAGTATAAATGGCGCTAAACGGAATGTCAAATGCACCTGTACCAGCTTGTAAACTCGGTATCAAAAGACCGCTTTGTTCTTGGATGTGATTGCTTTTTCCAGTAGGTACTTTAAGGCCTACACCGATTTGAAAAGCTTGTTTCCATTTAACATCTATATCAAATCCTGTATTAAATACGATGTAATGAGCCATAAAATTTACATCACCGATGCCAGTAACGACAGCGCTATTTCCTTCTTCATCTTTTGAAAAATAATTATACGGCACAAAAGCAAAAAGATGAACTTTAGGGTGTGGCACATACCGACCCCAAAGTTCTGCTGTTTGAAAAGTTTCTCTCGTTGTTAAAGGAACTTCACCCGGAAAAAGTGTAAGATGTTCGGAATTATAGCTACGGTGCTGATAACGCAATCCAATAAAATTTTGCTGGAACTGCGGCAAAATACCGAAATAATTACCTCCGACTGAGCAACCACATACATCACATGCCGATACGGATTGCACAGACAATATTATACTCAAAGTAAGAATACAAAATGCTTTGAGCCATTTTTGAATACGCATATTAATTCATTATTCTTGTTAGAAATGTATTTGGATTATGTAAATAACACATCCTTGTGTACGCGAAAAATACCTGTACACTTCTATGATTTTGAGAAGTACCCAAAATCAATTTTAACCAGCTATATACTCTGGTGGATGGAACACATCTAAAAGAAAATTTGAACGATAAAAGTTGCTCTCGTAAGTATACTGCAACTTAGCTTCTTTTAAATCTAAAGGATTATTATAAATTGAAAAAGGCCTTAAAATATAGCAAAATAAAGTTATGACCTGATCTTTTTGTAAAGTCGGAGTTTGTTTTTTTTCATTTTCATCAGCCTTAGCTATTTTCTTTTTAAGTAGACATTTACCCTGACAAGTATTTTTTTTATTGTTTTTTTTGACGCACTGAGTTCTCGCAATTTCTTTTTGATGTATTTTGAAATCTAGGACTATCCATACCTTGCTGAGCGGTTGCACAGCAATAAGAAGAATTAATAATATGGATTTTACCTGTTTCATATCACTTACAAAGTTACGAATTATTGTTTGTTTTACCTATATCGTTGTAAAAGTTTGTGACAAAATATCTTAATTGGCGTAGAAAAATGCTGGATTGGTCAATATTTTTCATGCATATTTTAATTAATAAGCAGTAGCTAACAACCAAAAGGTAAATTAACCTAAATGGTGCAATAATATTTGATGAAAATCATATTAAAAAGGCAAGCTACGAATCTGCATAAATTTAAAAATTGACGCAAAACAATCAGCTAAAAAGACCATTACACTGGCTTGTTTTTCATAAACAGATAGTACATTGGAAAGCCCAATAAAACTACAATTAATCCGAAAACGCACGTTTCCCATTTGACGATCAGCAAACCGGTTGCCATAGCACCAGCCATTATGATGTATATAATAGGAACAATCGGATAACCGAGTGCTTTGTAAGGACGTTCAAGATTAGGTCTGGTAATTCTTAATTTAAAAACGGCAATAATGGTAATGATATAAAAAAGTAATGTGATAAAAACAACATAATCCAAAAGTAAGCCGTATTTTCCACTCAGACAAAGGGCGCTGGCCCAGATACATTGAATCCATAATGCCCATCCTGGAACCGCATTTTCGTTGAGTGTTCCGGCTTTTTTGAAGAATAGATTATCTTTAGCCATAGTATAGTAAACTCTTGCACCGGTCAGTATCAGTCCATTATTACATCCAAAAGTGGAAATCATAATCATAATTGCGATTACTGTAGCACCGTAAGCACCAAATATAGGAACAGAAGCGGCTGTTGCTACTCTGTCATGTTCAGCAAATGCAATACTTGAAGCTGCTGTTTCTACAATACCAGGCGTTAAAGGAAGGACAGCAAGATACATAAGGTTTATCAATACATAAATCACAGTGACGAGAACAGTACCAAGCATCAAGCTCAAGCCCACATTGCGTTGCGGATTTTTGATCTCACTTGCAATAAACGTTACATTTTCCCAAGCAACACTACTAAATACTGAACCAACCATAGCGGCAGAAACCAAGCCTAACCCCAAGGTAAAATTGTCCACACTTTTAAAGGGACTCCAGCCACTTTCGGTTTTTGTAGTAAACATCATATCGAAGCCAGTTGCCCTGTTGGAATTCCAAATATCGGTATTAAAAGCTAGAAGGAAGCCAAAAATAATAAGGCCAAAGAGTGAAAATAACTTAGTAAATGTGAAACCTCTTTGTATAAATCTACCTTCTTTTACACCTCTAGCATTTACCCATGTTAAAAACACGACTAATGCAATAGAAACTAATTGTGCAGGATATATTTTGAAGCTTTCGCCAATAGAGAACAATACATTTTCCTCTGACATTTCCAATGGCTTTATAAAATGACCTGCAAATTTGCTAAAAGCCACCCCAACAGCGGCAATCGTTCCGGTTTGAATAACGGAAAAAAAGCTCCAGCCATATAAAAAACCTACCAATCTGTTGTATCCTTCTTTAAGAAAAACGTATTGCCCACCTGCTTTGGGAAACATGGAGGATAGCTCACCATATGTGATCGCCGCAAAAACGGTCATAATGCCCGTCATCAACCATATTGCAATCATCCAGCCTGCACTTCCTACTTGTCGTGCTATATCCGAACTGACGATAAAGATTCCCGAACCAATCATACTACCTGCAACGATGAGTACACCATCAGTAAGGGTGAGGCTGCGTTTGAACTCTGTTTTGTTTTCCTGCATTGAGAAATGGATTTGATTGTATTAAACAAAGGGTAAATATAATGTTTTTATATAAGTACAAAATAATTTAAGCCGTTTTTTCAATCAATTTATACGAATTATATCATATAGGATATTTTTACAAAACATTATTAATTCAACGCGTAGCAGGTTGAAAAATAGGGTGGTGGACAGGATTGTTTAAATATGATAAATGCAGGAAGTACTAAAGTTGTCGTACCATTTCGTAATCTAAAAAGGAATATCCATTGTCAAAAGCATTTATCAATTCTTTGGTGATTGAGAAATCATATTTTTTGTAGAAGTTGATAGCTTTTTCGTTTTTTCTATTTACGTATAATTTGATTTGCGAAATATTTAAATTTTTAGCGTTTTCAATAATGAAATTCATGGCAAATTGACCATAACCTAAGCCTCTATATTTCTTTAATAAATACAGTTTACTCAAGGTCATTATCGGATAATCATTTTCTTTATAAAAACAAATATATCCGATAATCATATGATCTTTTTTTATAAAATAATAGACATATCCGTTTTGAATTTGATTGATAATCGCCTCGGATGATTGAAATTTATGTACTAAAAATAAAGTATATTCGTGAGATACGATATCCGCATAGTATTCCGGATATATTTGAAAAGCCAGTTTTTCAATATTTGGTGCATCTTTGATATCAGCTTTTATGAATTCCATAAATAAAGTTTAGTAAATAAATCGACTAAAGCCAATGTAGGTTGTTATAATTAGGATGGAATTTACCTGATTTTTTAAAATATTTAAATTAAAAAATAAATAAGGTCAGCAATACATTTGTAATTTTTTTGAATATTGGTCGTTGTGTTGATTTTATGTATAAATGACCTTGTTGATATCTTTTTGTTTCATATAGCAACCACTACCTGTTACAGCACAAAAATACGCAATTAATTCAAATAGCTAACATTGATCATTTGAATGGTTTTGTGGGGTAAAATTTACCTAATCAGTGGAGTGATTTTTTGTGCAATTTTTTTGTGGTTGATTATTTTTTTAAGGTAAAGAGAAATTCTAGTCCACCTTCTTTTCTATTTTTAGCCATAATTTTTCCTTTATGGAAGCCTACGGCATTTTTTACTATAGACAAGCCTAAGCCGGAACCTCCAGAGTCGCGAGTACGGCCTGCATTGATACGGTAGAAACGTTCAAAAATTCTGTTTAAATGAGATTCGTCTTGAATGCCTACACCTGTGTCATAAAAAGTAAAGTAGTAGTAGTCGTCATCTTCATTATATAGGTTGATTCGAATTTTAATGTTTTCTCCGGCATATCGGATTGCATTTTCGATTAGATTGTTAAACAAGGCATATAATAAATTTGGATTCCCTTGAAGCGTAATAGTTTCTGGCAAATGCCAATGCATATCAAAGTTTTTAGAATCTAGTCGGATTTGGGCTTCTGATTTAATTCGAAGTAGCAAAGCTTTTATATCTACTTGCTCTAAAGGGAAAGCATTTGGGGCTTCTTCCATTTTAGCAATTATACTCATGTCCTGTATGATCTCAGATAGAGACAGTGTTTGCTGAAAGGCTCTTTCGATAAAATAATGTTTTTTTTGCTCATCTAAAGTAGTATTCAAAACCGTTTCAAGATAACCGCGAATACTTGTTATCGGCGTACGAAGTTCATGGGCGATATTTCCGGTCATTTCCTGCTTGAGTTGTTTTGTTTTTTCCCTTTTTGAAATATCACTTAGCATGATTTCAAAACTATTATCTTCAAAAATATTAGCCCTTACCAAAAATACCTTTCCTTGTTTAGTGATGGTCGTTTCAAAGTAATGTTGTTGGTTTTGAGTCAAAAAGGCATGTAATTTTTTAAAATTTTCGTCATTTAAAATATAGGAAGCATCATTGTATGCTTCGTCAGTAATGGTGTTTAGATATTGAATAAATAATCCATTGTTATATTCTACTTTAAGATTGGATGATAAAAAGCATATGCCTTCCTCCAGCACTTGGATGTGTTGTAAGAGCTTTTGTTTTTCCAATAAAATGTTTTTTTTACTTTCTTTAAGCTGATGATAGTTGTCGGCAATTTTATATCCGATTTCACCCACTTCATCATTTGGAAATTTTAATTGAGCGCGATCAAATTTGTCGGAATTAAGAACATAATCCCTTAATTGACGGATTGTTTTTCCTAGTTTTTTTGTAGTAATATGAATAAAAAAAAGAAAAATGCCAAAAAACAAGATAATAAAATAAAGCGAAGCATTATCAGGTTTTAAAAATTGTTGCAATTGGATACTATAAGGCAACGCTACTCTGATAAATTTGTCATCTGACTTTTTTGCGAAATATAAATATTTTTGTTGATTAGAATCTGATTGCCTAATGTCTGCACCTTTTCCCGTTTGTTGTGTTTTGACGATTTCTGGTCTGTCTATATGATTTGAAAGATGGGTATAATCATCTATGGAATTGTCAAATAATACATATCCATTGTGGCTAATTATCGTTATTCGAAGGTTTTCTGGCAATATCCTTTGAAGTTGATTCAATGTTGGAATCAATTGTGTTTGACTTGTTGAAAGGCCATTTTGGATAATGTCCGTGTAAGCTTCTAATTTATCTTCTAGCCCTTGTGTTTTGTAATTTCTTTCCCGTACTTGTTCAAAGACAATAATACCTGCTGTGAAGAATGCAAATAACAAACCAAAGTAAAGAAATAGTTTTTGACGATAACTAAGCTTCATATTTTACTGTTTTTTGTCGCTAAAGCTTGAATATTGATAGCTGGCATGTTCATGGTTTAATATTTATTTTCACATAAAATGTAGTGAATATGTTATTCTTGGATTTTTTTTAGAAATTAGGAAGTGAATAAATACGTCTAGAAAAACCTGATTTTTTGAGTTTTTTTTCGAAAATCGACAGATTATAGAACTTATTTTAAAACTAATTTTAGTCTGATATAAGTTGAGTATTGAGGGACTTGCCCATAAAAGGTTTATTTAGCACCAAGTATCTAGAACATCTTTAAATATAATTTCATGCTTAATCGTTGAATATTTTTACAAAATTACAATTTATTCTACTATGTATGAAGTAAATAACAGTTTTCATTTGCTGATTTTTATACGTAGTGATTATTGGATATTTGGTAAAGTTGATCCACTTTAAATTATTTTTTAATCGATTAATTGATCCGTATTAAAACGATATCCATAACCAGTTTTATTAGAAAGCAAGGAAGCATAAGTGCCTAATTTTTTTCGCAATCGTGTAATGTGAACATCAACTGTACGTTCGGTGATGTATGGGGTATTGCTCCATAGCTTGTTGATGATATTTTCTCTTGAAAACATTCTTTCAGGATTTTTGGCAAGTAAGGATAACAATTCAAATTCCGTTTTTGTTAATTCGATGACTTTTCCATCGATAGATAATTCTTTTTTATTGAAATCTAGTACAAATGCGCCATAACTCAATTTATCCGTTTTGAAATTTGATAAATTTTGTTTTTCTGTTCTTTTTAGAACGGCTTTTACCCTTGCTATTACCTCTTTAATAGAAAAAGGCTTTGAAATATAATCATCTCCACCTACAGAAAATCCTGTTAGCATATCATTTTCGGTATCTTTTGCCGTTAGAAAAATTATAGGAATTGAAAACCCATCTTTTCGGATTTTCTCAGCCATTTTATAACCGGACATACCGCCCATCATGACATCTAAAAGTATCATGTCAAAATGTTCTAACGATATTTTTAATGCATCTTCTGCAGAATCGGTGATTTCTACTTCAAAGCCTTCATTTTTCAGGTTAAATCCTAAAATCTCTGAAATATTGCTGTCGTCATCTACTATTAAAATGTGTTTATTCATAAGCATATTATTCTCAACACAAAGGTAACAAATTTGGTTTGTCAAATTACTTCACTTAATTATAAGCTTTTATCTATAATTTTATTAACAAAAGTGTTTTTAAGCAGTATGACTTCTAAATTTAAATTTTCAACATTGGATAATCAAAGATAATAGAAAATGGTTGTTATTGTAACTATTAATGAATAGTAAAATTCCAAAGACCTAATAAAAAGTCCAAGATTGTCAATTAAGCTAATGATACAATGTGTTAAAAGCTGTAATTGGTCCATGCAAAAATTGCGGATTCACAACCGGAATTGCCGGCTTCGATATTCAATTTCGATACGTTTGTACCAAAAGCATCCACTCCATTATATAGTTGTGTAGCGTTTGTATTGACTTGCTTTCCCAAAATGGGATTAACCAATGCATTTGTTAAGCTAATTTTAGATGCAGGATCGCCACTTCCTTTACCGTCTGTCATATCTATGAGGTCAATAGCTGTTCCGCTACCTTTTACTAATCCATTGATTACGTTAATCTTTGCACCTCTGCGTACTTTTATCACATCCTGCATTTTGTTGGTAACATTAGATACATCACTGTCTTCTGATTTATCTAATCTAAGATCAAACGTTATGTTTCTGATGTTAATATCTGACTGGTTTGAATGCGTTGGAAAATTGCCGTCAAAATTGCCGTCAGCTTCTATTCCTCTAGGGTCAGCTTCTGTACTCTTAAAACCTGATTGCCAGATTCCATATGCGTTTTCTAATGTGCCAGAATAACCTTGTGTAAAGTCAAACATATCATCGTCACTGTCTATCACCAATAGATTTTTAACATTTACAGTACCACCAAAAAACTCAACGCCATCATCAGCTGAGTATCGAATAAGTATATGTTCAATGATTGTTCCATTGCCAACTCCATTAAGGGTTAATCCATTGTGCTCGACATCTGCACTCGAACGCGAACCTGGATATTCTAAAATCAGATACGTGATTTTACCCGAATTATCATTAGCATCGGTTCCGCCATATCCAAAAGCAGAGCTAATTTCTGTACTACCTATAGTGCCACCAGCAAGCGGTGCCTTACCGTTAATGATTAAACCGCCCCAGTGTCCAGGTTGGGCTTCAGAAATATCAGCAGTCATAGTGACCGGTTTTTCGGCTGTGCCATCGACATTGATTTTGCCACCTTGAAGTACTAAAATGTAATTATTAAATCCTTTCTTGGCTTTAATTAACGTTCCAGCGGGGATAATTAAAGTGCCTCCATTTTCAATAATCACAGGTCCGGTAATCGTGTAAATTATCGATGCATCTAAAGTTTTTGTGCCATTGATACTACCTGCGAGTTCGTCATACTGCGTTGTTGTATTGTTCTCGTCATCTTTCGTACAGGAGATGATTCCAATACATGTTAAAATTAAAAATAGGATTGTTTTCATTGAAAACTGTCTGAATGTTGTCATACTTTTCAAATTTTTTAAATTGTTGTTTACCATTTTTTTAATATTATAAATGAATTAATTATGCATTTTGCGATTGATATTGATCCTTTTCTATAGATCAAAACTAACACCTAAACTTACGTTTACACCCTTGCTAAATTCGTTGAGTTGGATGGACTCATTAGAGGTGCTGCTTTCCCTAAATTTGATAAATGTAGGATTAAATAAATTGGATGCTTTAAACTTTAAAGTCCATTTACTATTAAATTTATAAGCTGTAGCTAAATCTAATGATGGGATTCCCTTTTCCTTTATATCATTAAATCCCAATGCACCAATCGTATAAATTCTGTCACTAAAGAAATTAAATACGAAAGATGATATAAAGCTTTTTTCGTTTTGGGTATAAGTGTAAGTAAGGTCTGAGTTGAGGATAAAAGGCGATGCTCCTTCTAAACCTGATTTTCTTTCAGGTGTATTTGTAAGTTTTAAATTCAAGAATGTGTGAATATATGATACATTCATGCCCATAGATAGTTTTTTCGAATTTGTTCCTGAATGATTTTCTTTAGCGTATAAGTTTTTTCTGATTTCAATTTCAACACCTAACAAATCTGCAAAATTACTTATATTGTCATATGTGAGTAATCCAGCTGAATTACCTTTGTCAACACGGCCAATAGGATGCTTAATATGTTTATAAAAAACACCAGCAGATAACAACTCCGATGAACTTAGGTAATAATCCCATTTTAAATCAAGGTTGTAATTGTCTGAAGGTTTGAGATTTGGATTTCCCTCGCTTGAAAAACTTAAACTGACATATTGATAAGGTGAAATTTCTTTAGATTGTGGTAAAGTATATGTTTTACTAGCACTCAATCGCATTGCATTTTTTTCATTAATGTTGTATTTTAAATGTAAACTAGGTAGATAATATGGTTTTTTGATATTGCTTTTACCTGTACGTCCAGACACATCATACAGTACATTCAAATGAACATAATCGAATCTTAGTCCAACATTTCCAATCAACGATTTTGTAATCTGATAATGACTTTCAACAAATGCAGCATGAATACTTTTAGTTACATTGTACTCGTTTGGACTTCCTTCGGTCATTGAAAATCTGCCTTCAGCGTAGCTATTCGTATTATACACTTTGTCTAATTCAAGCTGTTGTAAAGCATAAGCACCTGATACTGCTGAGTAATTATATTCAACTGCGTTAAAATCATTCGTTGCAAGATACCCGTTATAGCCTATTGAAATTTTTGATAGGTCATCATTTCCTATTTTATAATCCAAGATTACTTTTGTCGAATAGTCTCTTGAGTTTAAATCAGCGAAAAATCTTTTCTGACGGTTGCTCCCAGTAAAGCCGAAAGTGCCGTCATTTTTTTGAGAAAGATAATTTTCACGACGATCAGGTTCTAAACCATTTATTGAATTTAATGAAAAGTTGGCTACGAGCTTTAATTGTTTACCCAATGTCCATTTGGACAAAAATTGTTGCGCTATAAGCAGATTATCATTCAATTGCTGCCGTCTCAGAAATCCTATACCGTTTTCACTATCCTGATGTTTTTCAGTTTGTAAGCCTAGATATTCACCGATATATTGATTGTTGGTATGAAACATCATAAAATTATAAGCCAAAAAATGTGCATTGCCAATATCATATTTTAAATTAGTTAGTGCTAGTTGGCTTATTTTTCCTGAATATTTGTTTCCTGTCTGGTCTTGATATATTATTCCTGCAGTATTGGTATTTCGAATGGTTTCTTTGGTATAGGAAAACTCCGTATTGTGCGTTGCTACAGCAAATATAGACAGTGCATTTGCTCCCAAATTAAATCGTTTTCCACCATGTAATTTATAGTTGGTATTTACAGGTGATTTTATAGAAACGGGGTCTAGGCTATTGGAAAAGCTAAAACTATTCGCAGCCGGATATTGTGATTTTGTAAATCCCCAATAGTTAAAACCAGAAGGTCTCAAAAAGTTGGCATGAATCGTTTGAGTATTGAGGCCTGCCGAAAAAGCTATACCAAAAGTATAATCGTCTGTAATTTCTTTTGACTGAATATCAATAATGGCACCTCCCACATCGTTGACGTTTCTGGCAGAGAAAACTTTGTTCACACCGATATGCTGAATAATGTCCGTACCAAATATTTCGAGCGCAATATTTTTATATTCAGGGTCTTCCGAAGGGACAGGCATTCCATTAAGCAACGTAACATTATAGCGGTCTTCCAATCCGCGAATGAATACATTTTTTACGCCTTCCTGCTTGGAAATTCCCGACACTTTGGAAACGGCAGCTTCCGCATCGCCGATACCTTTTCTGGATAATTCTTTAGCTCCGATATTTTGAACAGCTACCAATGATTTTTTCTGGTCGAGCAACAGAATATTTTCAGCCTCCCGATTTGCTTTTGCGACAATTGCAACTTCGTTAAGGCTGACATTTTCAGGCTCTAACATCATTTTAATTACTGTTATTTCATCTGCCCGAACGACCACTTTTTCGGCAATAAATGTTTCATAAGAAAAATAAGCGCAATAAAGCCGGTAAGTCCCGTCAGGAATATTTTCCAAAACAAAATTTCCGTCAATATCCGTTACGGTACCGATTGGCAACCCATCGATTGTAACGGCTGCACCTATTAAATTTTCATGGGTTTCGGCATCCGTAATACTACCTTTAATAGTCCCGCTCTGGCCAGATACTACGGTAGAAGCGATAGAAAAACACAATAGCAGTAGTAAAATAAATAAGTTTTTCAGACAAATGGTTATCCTTTTTAAATCCAGCATATAAATAATTAAATTTAAAATTCGCTGCAAAAGTCCGAACTGATTGTTACCTTTCGGTTACAATGATTTTAAGAATTTGAGAAGAACTATAATGATGGATATTTTTGAAGATTAATACACCAACAATATAGTGCAGCACCCTATTTATCAATGCTTTCTATTCAATTGTTTTAATAAAATAAATAATTAACTAATTATCAGATATTAATACATTAAGAATAAAAAATTTTAACTATTTCTATCAAATTTCTTTATATATTTTTGTATTATCGTAAAATGTTGTTAAATTTGTCATATCATTGTTTAAAAGCATTAGTTGAAATAAAGATGGTTTTTATTAAAATGGTAAATTATAATGATGAAGTTAGCACTATCTTGGGATCGGATTTTGTTTTGTAACCAGTCATCTAAAACCTGTCAGAGGATAATATGGTTTTTAGTCGGATATATTTTAATATCCGGTGTGCTCACAGGACAGGCTGTTACCTATCAGACACTTTATACAAATTCTACTTTTGAATCAAAAGCTACAAATGAAAGTCTGCCGGTAGGGAGCATTAGTGGTGCAGCCACTGTTTCCAATGGTATAGCTAATTATACGGTTCCAATTCAACTGCCAGCAGGCACTAACAATGTTGTTCCCGGTATATCAGTCACCTACCAGTCTCAGGGAGAGGATGGATTGCTCGGCAATGGTTGGGGTTTGACAGGATTATCCGCTATAACAAGAAATATCAAATCGTTTTATCATGATGGATATGTTGGGCCTGCTACAATAGATGCTGATGACCGGTTTGCCATCGATGGCATCCGTATGATCGCAACAAATGGTACTTATGGTGCCGCCAATACTACTTACTCAAAAGAAATGGAGGATTTCTCCAGAATCATTTCGTATGGCACAAGTGGTACAGGGCCTGCTTATTTTAAACTCGAAACGAAAGAGGGTGTAATCTTTGAATATGGCAATACTACGGATTCCAGAATTATGGCCAAAAATAATACTGATGTTCTGCTATGGCGTTTAAACAGAATTATTTATAAAGATGGAAACTACATTGACTATATTTATGAAACGATAAATAATGAGTCGAGAATAAAGGAAATAAAATATACAGGCAATAATACTGTATCTCCAGTACTCTTGCCCTTCAACTCAATAATATTTGAATATAAATCCAGACACACCAACCAATCATTTAAAAACACTACTTATGAAGCAGATAAAGCCATAGCTCTAAATTCATTAATGACAAAAATAACCATCAATGCAGACGGACAGTTGTTTAAAACCTATTCATTTAATTATGCTCATAATAACGTCAATATTTTTCTAAATGAAATAATAGAAACCGGATCTGACGGTATATCTTCGTTAAATTCCACTATTTTTAAATATGGTGATCAACCTACTCCACTTACGAAAACCTATTTTGGGTTTTCGGATGTTAATGGATCAGATCTGATACCCGGAGACTTTGATGGGGATGGATATACGGATCTGGTGAAAGCTGTCAGGACTAAAATTGATGGCAGGATTTTTCATACCGGATTATCGGTTTATACAAAAGTACCATCAGACGCAGGTGGTGGATTCACGTTCAAATACAATAAAACATTACCTTATAATGGAACTATTAATCCTGCGGGAGGCAATTTTAATTTTTTTAGCTCAGATTTTAATGGTGATGGCAGGGATGATATAGCAGTGCCCTTATGTTCAGGTACATTATACCCATTTAGCTTTGAGTATGTTAAATTATTTATCCATAATGTGGGTGCAGCATCTGCAACAGAAATGGACATCTATCTGCCCTCAGGAGCTTATAAAAACATAAATGTCAAAAAAAAATACTTTACTTATGGCGATTTTAACGGTGACGGAGTCCGTGATATCTTGGTTATAACAACTATCGGTTATGGTTTAAGCACCTCTAAGGCATATATTTGGTATGGCAATAGTGGAACAACTGTTTTTACAGAAGTGACTGTACCGGGTCTTTGCAATTTTCCCGCCAGCAATTGGGAGACACGCAATCTCAATACGATAGATTTTGATGGTGACGGCAAAGATGAAATCATGATTACCAAAGGGGCAGTATCAGAGATATTTACCTTTGACGGATCCGTCGCAAAAAGTATAAAAATATCCGGATTTCCCACAGAATGGCATCTGATGTATTTTGGGGATTTTAATGGAGACAGGAAAACTGATATATTGACAAGAGGAGCACTAAATGACAATGGTGTCGGGTGGAATGTGGCCTATTCGACAGGCAAGGAATGGATAGAAAAACCATTTACATTTTATAATGTCTTACCGGAAATTGACGAAGATTACGATGGCGACAATATTTTGATTTCAGATTTTAATGGCGATAGAAAATTTGATATTATCCATCAATTTAATTTTTTTGGTGAATCAAAAATTAATAAATACTATAGTCTGGGAGATTCATTTTCTTATTTACCTTCGTCTGATGCAGTTCAACAATCATCTATCCATGTTATAGGCGATTTTAATAGTGATGGCAAATCTGACTTTTTAACCAGAACATCAGCTACTTCCTCAGCTTATGTTTTTTTTATGGGTAAAACTGGTCAGGAATTGTTATTGCAACGAATAAAAAACGGAGAGGGACACATTACGGAATTCAATTATACACGGATGAGCGATCCGGGTAGCCATTATACAAAAGGATCGTTATCCTATCCATTTAATTCTGTTTCCATACCGATGTATTTAGTCACGAGATTAAATAAAGATGGGCTTACAGAAACCACGTATGATTATTATAATGCTGTTTTGCACAGAAAAGGAAAGGGCTTTCTGGGGTTCAGACTCATTTCCGAAAAGGGACCCATCGGATTTTCATCAAGAAATAATGAAATTACTCAACGAAGTAACCCAGGGACGGTCAGGTATGATCATATACAACACAATTATTATAGTTTGAATACAACGCATGCTTTAATGCTCATGGACTCGGTTGTTAATTTAAGAGGTACTGAAAGGATTAACAGGAAAACGATAACAAACCAAACAGTACAGCAGAATAGTGGAAGCATTCAGAAGATACTCTGGAATAAGATCATATATGTTAAGGATGAAAATATAATTGAAAACACGGTAACGGAATCCAATAATCTGAACTATGACACCGATGGAAACGTGACACAATCCAATATAATACATTATGCCAGGTCGGGTGGTGTGCTGACAGAAGTAGAGCGAACATTGACCGAATCGGCTTACGGCATGTACGGGAGTTTTAGAAAGAATGTACTGACCAGCATCACCAATACTACGACCAGAGCAGGTCAAAGTGCCTTTAGTAATACGGTCAAATATACCTATAATACGTTAGGGCAGACCTTGACCCAAGTGGATTTTTGGGGCTTGCCCAAGGCTGTGACTCACACCTATACCTACAATGGATTAGGCAATATCTCAGGATTAACTATCAGCTCTTCCGGGCTGACATCAAGATCTACGGCTTCTACCTATGATACTAAAGGACGATACATAATATCCTCAATGAATGCTGCCGGGCAGGTATCTGCATCGACCTATGACCCCAAATGGGCTAAGCCACTGATCACTACCGGTGTGGATGGTATAAAGACAAAGTATGATTATGACATCTTTGGCAGACTGATAAAAACTTACTACAGAAAAGATCTTGCTGATGAATACAACGTAACGACCGAATATAAATGGGCACCCTATCCTGCTTCATTTTATATTCATACTATACATCTGGGAAAACCGGATGTAAAAACCTATTATGACTATCTGGGTAGAAAGTTGTCAGTAGCAACCGAAGGATTTCAGGGATACTGGACTACAGAAAAATTATTATATGACGGCAATAACAACGTGATCTTGCATACGGGACCACACAGGTCAGCCCTTTCAGAGCCGGGTATTCAAACTACCTCAGTCTATGATGAATATGGCAGATTAAAGACCGTAACGAATAGTATGAAAACCATAGAGTATAGCTATGACTATACAGATGGGAAAAAGAAAGTGACGCAAACACTGGATCTGCCTGTCGGTCAGACAGATCAGGTCAGTTCTCAGACAACAGATGTAACTGGAAAGGTCATCTCTACCTCAGATGAAGCAGGAACCCTTAACTTCACTTATTATAGTCACGGAAATTTAAAAACAGTAAAAAAAAGCACTACTACATATACCTCCATGGAGTACGATCTGTATGGCAGGCAAACAAAACTGACAGATATCAATAGCGGCATCACGACCTATGAATATAATGCCTATGGTGAGTTGTATAAAGAAAATCAGCCATCCAACAATAATCTGACATTTACTTACAATACTTTAGGTAATGTCACGGCAAGAACAGGAACAGAAGGAACGACTTCTTACACCTATTATACATCAGGTGTTAAGATAAATAAATTACAGAAGATAACCAGTTTTACAACCGGTTACGAATCATCTTTTGACTATGACAATACTTATGGTAAATTAGTATCTCAGACCGAAAAAATAAACAACACCAATTTTGTTACTTCATATACATACAACAAATATGATGATATACTGACCACGACTTATCCATCCGGCATTGTCGTCACCAACGAATATGATGCCAACGGATATTTGAGCAAGGTCAAAAATGGAGCGATGACACTCTTTACCAATCTTGGCATGACTGCATACAATAACTATGCGAAATACGAATATGGAAATAACCTGATCACGGATGTCACCTACTGGCAGACATATCCTACGAGATTTTACGCACGCAACAGTAGCGGTACCACTAAGCGGCAAGACCTGAACATGACATGGAACTACGGTACAGGCAACCTTAGCTCCAGAAATGATGCTTTAGCTTCTATAACCGAGACATTCCAGTACGATATTATGAACCGGCTTATATCCGCTCAGGTTGGCTCAAATCCTGCTCTTGTCACGGACTATAGTGCAGATGGAAACATGACAGTAAAATCAGATGCTGCCGGCACTTATGGATTAGAGTACCTGAATGCCAAAATTAATGCGGTATCTAAAATTAAAAATCCTTTAAACGTATCATATAATACACAAAATATTACCTACGCTCCGTATCAGCGCCCGACTAAAATCACCGAAGGTACTAAGTCATTAGATTTGTACTATGCGCATGACTACGAAAGAAGGATGGCGATATTCAAAACCAACAATACAACAGATGAAACCAGATGGTATTCGGGTAATTATGAAAAGCAATCCATCGGTAGTACAACAAGGGAGATACACTATGTAAGCAACGGTGAGCGGCTGATAGCGATCATCGTCAAAGAAGGATCAACCGTGTCTAACTACTATGTACACACCGACCATCTGGGTTCAATCGTTGCGGTGACTAACAGCAGTATGGGCTATGAAGCTCAGCAAAACTTTGATCCGTGGGGGCGCAAAAGAAATACCTCTACATGGACGTATTCAGGTGTACCGTCAGTACCTGCCTGGCTATACAGAGGATTTACCGGGCATGAAGCATATCCGCAGTTTGGTATAATCAATATGAATGCGCGACTCTATGACATCCATACAGGCAGGATGATGAGTCCGGATATAGCCGTGACCCTGCCATATAGCACACAGGGATACAACCGATATACTTATGCCAATAATAACCCGCTAAAATATGTAGATCCTGATGGCAATAACCCGTTAGCAGCTATCATCATAGGTGCAGTAATAAGTGTGACTACAAATGGGATATCAAATGCAATACAGCACAAGAACTTCTTTGACGGGTGGCTCAAAGCGGCGATCACCGGAGCCATATCCGGAGGTATCAGTCAGGGCATTGGGTATGTAGCAACCCAGTTGGCACCGACTGCGACAAAAGTAGAAGTGGCATTAGTACAGTCCCTGATGCACGGATGGTCAGGTGCCATGTTTACTGTAGTAAATGGTGGCAATCCGGGTAAAGGATTCGTTTCTGGATTTTTTAGCTCGCTGACTGCATCCAGCGTCCAGAATCTGGGGGGTGGCAAGATATCCACATTAATAGGCAGTACGCTGGCAGGTGGTGTAGGCGCAGCGGTCGTAGGCGGTGACTTCTATCAGGGTGCAACCTTTGGTTTGATTTCAGCAGGGTTGAATCATATTGCACATGAGGTAAGTGGAAATATTCAAAATAAAATAACAGAAATTAAGACATCAAATAAAGTAAATAAATTATTATCTAAATTGACTCCAGAAGATTTAAGAGAATCTTTAGCTGCTTTAGCAGAAAGTCATTGGATAGGAAGGTCAGACAAATGGGCTAGAGGAGAGGACGGTTATTATAAATGCTCAACTTTTGTTGATGATTTAATTTCTGAAATAGGCATGAAACACCATGAAGGGTTTTTTACGTCTGAAATGTGGTTTACGGAAGAGTCTATTGCAGGATGGACTAAAATAAGTAATATAAATCAATTACAACGTGGAGATATTGGTGTAATGAACGGCCATATGGGCATTATGAGAACAGAAGCGAGCATGATTTATGCAGGTACTTCTAAAACACCTGATATAATTAAATCTGCAAAAATTGCTGATTTTAAAAGACCTGCAATTGGGTGGAGATACGTAGGACTATTGGTTATATATGATTATTTATATAATGTGTTTTTATTACAACAAGATTGTAATTATGATAAAATTAGTCAGCAAATTTTAGAGTGCAGAAAAGACACGCAACTATTTAAAAGTAGAGATTATAACATAAAATTAAACAATAATGTTATCCTGACATCAAGTGATGATTTCTCCTTTTTTGAAGGGGATATTGATACATTATTGCTTGATAAGAATATAATTATTAAACACATTATCGAAAATTTTGAATTGTACAAACAGTCTATTCTATGCTATATAAATACCTTTGAAAAGCTCGATAATCATTTTCTGTACTTATTTACTCGTTCTTATCTTAATAATAGAAATGATATGACATTTTTAGAAGACTTTTTGATAAACTCAATAAACCGTTTTGACAATAATGACATGAATGAATCCATTATTAGCCTTATATTAGATCGTTTCATTTCCAGTAATTATACTGTCAAATCTAAATCATTGATTGAGCAATATTTAGAAAAGCCAAAAATTTCTATAAATACAAAATTAAAAATAGAGCAATGTCTAATAAATTAGTGTCCGTCGTCATGGTCTCAACAATTTGTTTGCTTTATAGTGTAGTTGCTTCAGCACAAGGCAATGATAATTTTTTATTGAAAAATTTATTACTAAAATTACCTAAAGTTGATATTATTAAAAAAGAAATCCCATTTAAAAGTAGTGTGTATAAACAAAATGAAGATTTAATATACAGGAGAGAAGAAGATTATTTTTATGAATCAGACTTATATTTTGACAAATTCAAAAGTCCTGTTTATCAAGATTTATTTATTAATAAACTGAACTATTTAGATCAAATTATTGAAATAATTAAAAGCAATACATATTTAGATGAAATATTTCTTTATGACTATTTATTTCTCATTCAGGATATAAACAAGAAGGAATATTTTAATTTCTTAGAAGTTATAAAATTAGGTCTTGAAAATGATAAAATCAATCAAGAGATTTTAATTTCAGCTATTGATAATAGATTCTTTGGAAACTATTATTCCAACTCATTTTTGAAATTATCAAAATGTTCAGAAACAAAAAATTTCATAATAAATGTCATAAATTCCAGAAAAATCAGCAGAGCAAACAAAGAGTATTTAAGTCAATATCTTGATAAAAACTGGACAAACAATCAATTATATTTGCGTAAAATAAAAAGCATTAATTTGTATGAATTACAAAACGATTGGTAGCAATGAATTTAATAAAAAATATATTGTTTCGACTTATGTTAAATATGGTAAATGTTTTGAGTATTTTACTTTTTGATTTCACCTTTAAATATCTATAATTTTTTATCTTATGAAAACCCTGTTTTTTCTTTTCTTCATAATTGTCATATCGACAACCCTCTCTGCCCAGTGCTATATTCAATACACTTATGACTCATCAGGCAACAGGATCAAACGAGAGTATGTAGGTGGCTGTGCCCATCCCGGGCCTTCTGATGATCAGATACCTTCGGCAGATACGTTGCAGTCTTTAGCAATAGAATCCAGGTCAGAACTCATACGTCTTGATATGGAAGCACGGATAAAGGTTTATCCCAATCCGACAGATGGGTATCTGAATGTAAGATTAGACAGTCCGCATCAAAACTGGACATACAGGCTTAGTACATTAGCGGGTCAGCTCATACACCAAGCAGATATAGTACAGCAGGAATTCTTTATTGACATCGGACACCTGCCGTCAGCACCGTATATATTTGTCATCTGTGACACTACAGATGTCGTTGTTTACAAAACCCAAATCATCAAACAATGAAAATCTTATTTTATCACTTCATTAATTTTATACAAATGAGTAAGTCACTAAGCACTGTTTTTTCTTTTATATTTATTGTATTAATTACAGCCGGCTGTACAGCTCAGGATGATGATGGCCAGAAAAAGAACATCATCATCTCAGAAAAATATGAACCATGCTGCTCCAATGCAACAGAAGTCAATAAGGAGCTTGCAGAGGGATTTAATGTTTTTATCCCTAATGTCTTTACACCCAATGGTGATGGTATTAATGATTATTTTTACCCGATCTTCGACGCTACCCGAAATCCTGAAGTGGCCATCACTTACTTTACACTTTTTGATTCAGACAACCACAGCATACGCAGAACTATTTTTAGCAGTGATTGGTTCAATCCTAATGATATTAAAAATTATGCATTTTCAGGCTATTATTATAAAGACAATATCAGGACGCTATGGGAGGGTCAGTTTTGGTACTCTATCAGGGTATCATTACCATCAGGAGTAATCAAGATTGAGGGTTCAGCATGTAGTGTAGTTTGTGATGAAGAGTCGGCAGTATTCAGAGACAAAAAGGATTGCTTTTTTCCGGCTCAGGTAACCCCCGCTTTTAAAGGTGATAATAAATTAAATAATCTCGAAAAGGATTGTTTTTATTAATATTAACAATTTTGAATTTAGACTTTTCATTACTTCAATTATTTTTGACAAAAGTAAAACATAATTTTGAAGTTTCAGATTATCTGCCTTGTTCGGTCAATACAGTTGTGTATATTTTCAGATATTTCAGAACGATGTATAAAACTCCCGTAGCAATATACAGAGCGATAAGAAAGTAGTCAAAATCCCTTTTGCCTTCAACAAGTTCTCCGATTATATAAAAAAACAAAAAATCAGAAAGCCTACCTTTCGGTTACAATGATTTTAAGAATTTGAGAAGATATAAATGGTTTTTAATTATCTTTGTCCTCATTTTATTTTTATTACACCAAAAACCCCAATACTGGGCATTACAAAATCAATTTTTACACCTATCACCTTATGAAACCAATCATTTCGTTTTTATTTTTGATAACTTCATATCTGGCAGTTGGTCAGGTAACGAATGAGGGAAAACCCCATAGCTGGGCATTTAAAAATCAGTTTCAATCGATTCAGGCCATTAGGATGCCGTCCTTTGACATACAAAAATTATTGGCAGAAGACAAAATCAATGACCGCACGGGAGAAAAGCCATGGCGATTCGGGACATATTTTACTCCGCATCTGTCATTTCTTTAGCCAAAAAAGTTTCAAGTTCGTCAAAACCCGGATTGACCATCAGGATGATACCATCGGGCGAAAGCAGGTATTTTGTTGGAATTTCCTTAACTCCGTACAAACTGACCGTTGGACTGGAAAACCGTTTGAATTCACTGATGTGGTAGGGCCAGTAGAGGTTGTCGGATTCGACGGCGTTTTGCCATTTTTCTTTCTTAGTTTCGATGGCTATACTTACGATTTCGAAATTGCCGGCATTGTTAAATTTCCTGCCGTGAAACTTCCTGTACAGTTCTACTAATTTAGGATTCTCTTTGCGGCATGGCGGACACCATGATCCCCAAAAATCCAGTAAAACATACTGACCTCTTAATTCATCCGATGAAAAGGGCTGACCATCCGGCATTATGGCAGTAAATGGTGTTGCCAGCTCACCATCGTGAAATTTAGGTAGCCGATATAAGTGATTTGCCGCAAGGCCGACAAAAACTAAGATCAGAATAAATAATGTTTTAGAAATCCATTTTTTTTGACTGGCCATGCCTGATTAATTGATTTTGTAACTGATGTCCATGTAATCCAACTCCCTGATAAACTGATAATCTGCATTAACATTCGTATTGGATGAGATGAGATCAACGCCGTATTCATCCCCTTCGTCCACGATTTTCATTTTGAACAGATGTGTTCCCTCACTTTTGATACACAATTGTTCGAGTTGATACATGAGTTGGTCGGTGATTTTATGCAAAGGAATTTTTAAAGTGATGGATTTAGTCATATTCTTGCCTATGGTATCCAGCAACATTACTTTAGTCACCTTAAAATAAGTGCCGTCGCCGTTGTAAAACTTTTCATTTGACCCCTCGATATACAATACTTGCCCTTTCGAAAGCAAGTGTTTATAAGCTTCAAAATTTTCATTACGTAAGTTAAACTGAAAACTACCGTTGTAATCTGCCATGGTAAATTTAGCGTAACCAGTACCTTTAGAGGAAGTGCCAATGTGAACATCGGTAACTATGCCCCCTAGTTTAAGCGGTTGTTTCAAAGTGTTGTCGATATTGTTTAATCTACAATTGATATAGTTACTAAACTCCAGTTTGTAATCATCCAATGGGTGGCCACTTAGATAGAATCCGGTTACATCTTTTTCTTTTTCGAGTTTTTCTAATTGACCCCATTCCTCAATTTTGGGCGGCTTGGGTTTTTCTATATATTCAATCATCGCATCACCAAATAGCGACATCTGATTACTTGATTCCTGTGCTTGATAGTTGGTTCCATATCGCATCAGCGTTTCTAAAAACACTTCGCCGTTATCTGGGTTAGGCGTCAGGAACTGTGCTCGATTATATTGATTAAAAGAATCGAAAGCACCACCTAAAATAAGGCTTTCCATACTTTTTTTATTGACAGATCTCAAACTTAGACGATGTACCATATCATAGACATCTTGATAAGGACCGTTCTTTTTTCGTTCGTTGACGATTTCTTCGGATGGGGCTTCGCCTACACCTTTAAGTGCCGATAGTCCAAAACGAATTTGATCTTTAGCATTGACTGTAAATTTGATATTACTTTCGTTTACATCCGGACCTAAAACATCGATTTGCATTCTTTTGGCTTCTTCGAGATAAAAGTTGATTTTAGAGATATCGTTTTTGTTGTGATTTAGTACGGAAGCCATGAAAGCTGCCGGATAATGTGCTTTAAGGTAAGCAGTCTGGAAAGCCAGATAAGCGTAGCAGGTCGCGTGTGATTTGTTGAAGGCATAGGATGCAAAAGCTTCCCAGTCTGTCCATATTTTTTTAATGGTTTTTTCAGGATGACCATTTTTAACACAACCTTCGAGAAACCTTGCGTACATCTTATCCAGAGTATCCCGTTGTTTTTTTCCGATGGCTTTTCGCAAAACGTCAGCATCTCCTTTTGTAAATCCAGCTAGTTTTTGAGATAAAAGCATGACCTGTTCCTGATATACGGTAATACCATAGGTCTCTGATAAAAATTCTTCCATTTCTGGCAAATCGTAAGTAATTTCCTGATGGCCGTTTTTACGAGCGATAAAATCAGGGATATACTGCAATGGGCCCGGCCTAAAAAGCGCATTCATCGCTATCAGGTCTTCAAATCTAGTAGGAGATAATTCTTTTAGGTATTTTTGCATACCAAGGGATTCATACTGAAAAAGTCCAACCGTATGACCACTTTGGAATACTTTAAATGTTTCTTCGTCTTCTAGGGATATATTGTCAATGTCGAGATCGACATTATATCGCTCTTTGATAATCTGAACGGTATCATTGATAATTGTCAGCGTCTTTAATCCTAAAAAGTCCATTTTAAGCAGACCGGCAGATTCTGCTACGGAGTTGTCATATTGCGAAACTAATAAATCAGAATCTTTAGCGGTAGCTACAGGGATATAATTGGTGATATCGTTTGGTGTAATGACGACCCCACAAGCATGAATACCTGTATTACGAACAGAACCTTCTAATTTTTTAGCCATTCTAATCATCTGACCTATTTGAGAGTCCTCTTTTTCGAGTTTTCTTAACTCATAAGCTTTCTCTAAATCCTCAGGTGTAAGTTCAGTTTTTAGTTTTAGGGAAATATCATCTTTTTCGAGGATTTTATTGAGTGTAGCACCTAAGTTTGCAGGAAAAGCTTTGGTTACTCTTTCTACTTCTTGTAATGGAATATCCATCACGCGGCCTACATCTTTAAGGGCTGATTTTGCAGCCATTGTACCGTAAGTTACGATTTGAGCAACTTGATTTTTGCCATATTTATCTACTACATAGTCAATGACTTTACCTCTCCCTTCATCATCGAAATCTATATCTATATCGGGCATTGATACCCGTTCGGGGTTAAGGAATCTTTCAAATAGTAAATCGTACTTGATTGGGTCAATATTGGTAATACCGAGACAATATGCAACACATGAACCTGCTGCCGATCCACGACCCGGACCAACAGAAACACCCATTCGGCGTGCTTCAGTCGTAAAATCCTGTACGATCAAGAAGTATCCAGCATAGCCTGACTTAGCAATGGTATCTAATTCGAAATTAATTCGATCTTCAATCTCTCTGGTCAGGAGGACATACTTTTTTTTAGCACCTTCAAAAGTGAGGTGTCTAAGATAGTCCATTTCATCCTTAAAGCTTGGTGGAATGGGAAATGCAGGAAGCAATACATCGCGTTCGAGTTTAAGGTCTTCAATCTTAGACGCCACTTCCATCGTGTTTTCTACTGCGTCTTTGATGTCGCCAAAAAGCGAGTTCATCTCTTCTTTGGTCTTGAAGTAGAAATCATTACTAGGGAACTGAAATCGGTTTTCATCATCTAAACGCGAGCCGGTATTTACACAAAGCAGGATATCATGTGGTTTGTAATCTTCGGGCTCTAAATAGTGTGAATCGTTTGTGACGATAGCCTTTATATTATACTTTTTGGCAAATCTTAGAAGCTGTTGGTTGACATCTTCCTGACTCATGCCAGTACCGTCGATATTGTCCATGTTAGTTTGACGCTGAAGCTCTATGTAAAAATCATCACCAAACAGCTCATACCACCAGACTAGTTTTTTTTCTGCTGCTTCGATATTGCCGGTCAGGATTGTCTGAGGTATTTCGGCACCTATACAGCAAGAAGTCGCGATAAGTCCTTCGTGATATTTTTCTATAAGTTCTTTATCTATACGCGGATATTTGCCGTAAAGACCTTCGGTAAATCCGAGAGAACAAAGTTTCATTAGGTTTTTATAACCAGTTTCATTTTTTGCTAATAAAAGCTGGTGATAGCGTACGTCTTTCTGGCCTCGGGACTTTTCAAATGATTTGATATGTCTATCTTCTACGACGTAAAATTCACAACCGACTATGGGTTTGATGTCATTTTTATGTGCTTCACGCACAAATTTAAAAACACCAAACATATTGCCATGGTCGGTAATGGCTACGGCAGTTTGGTTATCTCTTTTGGCTTTTTTCATAAGGGCGGATATTTCCGATGCACCATCCAAAAGTGAAAATTGGGTATGACTATGAAGATGACAAAAATCGATCACTATAAAATAGAGTTTTTAAATAATGTAAGTTCAGACGATGCAAATATAATATAAAAAAAACAATTATTAATTATAAAAAATGCATTTTCGGATTGTCAATTTTTCATTTTTTATAAAAAGAATTATTACAGATTATTCAGGAATATTTTATTTATTACCTTTACCGTATTAAAAAATAAATGGTATATGTTTAATCAACTCTTCAGAAAAAAAAGTATAGATAAAGCAATCCATGACGCTTCATTAGAAAACGATGGGAAAGGCCTTGAAAAAGTTTTGTCAGTCAGAGATCTTACGTTTTTTGGATTAGCAGCAATCATCGGTGCAGGTATATTTAGTACCATAGGAAAGGCGACATTTGAAGGTGGACCAGCAGTTTCATTACTTTTTGTTTTTGTAGCGATAGCCTGTACATTTACTGCGTTGAGTTATGCTCAATTTGCGTCAACCATTCCGGTTAGTGGTAGTGCCTATACCTATGCTTATGTAACGTTTGGTGAGTTATTTGCTTGGATCATTGGATGGGCATTGATCTTAGAATATGCCGTTTCGAATATTGTTGTAGCAATCTCATGGTCAGAGTATTTTGTGACGATGCTTGAAAACGTTTTTAGAATCCACTGGCCTCGTTGGCTCGCCATTGATTATTCAACGGCTTTCAAAGCCTATCAGGACGTTACTGCAGCTACTATTTCTGGCACTTTAGGTGAGCTTCCTCAAAATATAATTTCACTGGCTAATGCCTATGAAGCAGCACCGATGCTTGGAAATATGAAAATATTGGTTAACCTCCCTGCATCGCTCATTACTATAGTGTTAACGTGGTTAGTTTACATAGGCATTAGGGAATCAAGAAATGTTTCTAACTTATTGGTATTTATTAAAATTGCAATTGTTTTATTCGTGATAATCGCAGGTGTATTTTATGTTGATACGGCCAACTGGTCACCATTTGCTCCCAATGGATCCCGCGGTGTGATGATGAGTGTTGCCGCAGTTTTCTTTTCATTTATTGGCTTCGATGCAATCTCTACGACTGCCGAAGAAACAAAGAATCCTCAGCGCGACCTGCCCAAAGCTATGATTTATGCTTTAATCATTACGACAATACTTTACGTGCTGATTACTATGGTTCTTACAGGTATGGTCAATTATAAAGAGCTCGGTGTAAACGATCCATTGGCATATGTTTTTAATAAAATTGGGATGAGCTGGATGGCTGGAGTCGTATCGGTAAGTGCTGTGATTGCTATCAGTAGTGCATTACTTGCATTTCAATTGGCACAACCAAGGATTTGGATGGTCATGAGTAGAGACGGTTTGCTCCCTAAAGCTTTTGGAAAAATTCATCCAAAATATAAAACTCCGGGCTTTTCTACAATTGTTACTGGCTTTTTAGTGGCCATTCCGGCACTTTTTATGAATATGGAATTTGTGATAGATCTAACTGCTGTAGGTACGCTTTTTGCGTTTATACTGGTGTGTGGTGGTATTCTATATATGGATTTTACGGGTATTAGTCAGCGGTCAAAATTTAAAGTGCCATTCATAAACGGTAAATATTTCATCCTTCCATTGTTTTTTTTAACGGCGTATATCATTTATAGCAATTGGGGTGGTGAGTATTTTAATCCATTGGATCATCCATTATACGGCTTTCTTTGGTTTGTTTGGATAGTGCTTGGTATTTTTGCTTTCAAATATAATTTTTCACTATTTCCGGTGATTGGAATTTTGGTCAATCTTTATCTCATGACCGAACTCGGTATTAGTAACTGGACGATGTTTTTGATCTGGTTGGTTATTGGCTGTGTTATATACTTTTTATTTGGTAGAAAGCATAGCAGGCTGAGGACGACGAGCTAGTTAAGCAATTCTAGGTGCTATCTGTTACATTATTAATTAAAGTATGATGGGATCTCTCGCGTTGCTTTTGATTATACGCATTGAAGACGATAGGTATGTTAAAGATTGTCTTGTTGTAAGCATAAGCAATATCATTACAACGTAACCAATCTTTTTAAAATTTTTTTATTAATTTGAATCGTAAACGACATAGCCAAAGTCTAATTTGGCTTGAATATCACGTGGCGGAAATTGTCTCAAACGAAAGCCTATCTCTATATCAATAAATTCTTGGGAAAGAAGATTTTTCATTCCGTTAAAGGTCTGGCTTAGCATTCTTATTTCGTTTCCGGTATTATATTGGACAAAATCAATGCGATATATTTCTAATTTTGGTCCTTTTTTAGGTACGATATTGACGATGACATCTTCAATAAAATTGAGTTCACTGTCCCCGAAAATCGTCTTGATTGATCCATACGAAGGATAGGCAACTAAAATCCGAGACGTATCAATACCTCTTTGGTTAGCATGTTGCAAATAGAATACTGGAACATCTCGAATCACTGCATAATGTCTGAGCACGTTGCTTACAGGAAGCGAAGATGATATTACAAAATTTGCATCTAATCTTACTTCATACAACGGTTTGGCATCGTCAGAACAAGATGTTAACAATACGCTTAGCGCAATAATCTTAAATATGAAAGCTTTGTACATATGACAGTAAATCAAATTACCTAATTTAACAGCAAAAAGCAATGAAAAATTGCCCGTTGGTAAAGAATGATTTTACTAACATCAATTAGCTAAAATCAAATTCAATGGTATCACCCGGTTTATAGCCATCTATATTATCCTTATTTTCTGAAGGTAATGAAATATTTGGCTTAGACTCAGTCGTTTCAATATTTGTCGTATCATTGCTAGCATCAGTATCGAGTACGTGGTCATTTGATGATTCTGGATCATCAGGCATTTCAATCGGTTCAATATCCGTCAACTTACCATCAATAAGTTTGTTTCCAATAGCTTTCCAGCCTTTTACATCAATATATGCTGCTAGATTGATTTCCTTTTCTTCTTTGGATTTTCCGGATTTATAAGCGTATTTGATGATTGGATTTTTTGATAATGTTGCAAAGTTCAACTTTGTGCCGCTCGTTTCAGGCAGGAAGTTGAATTTTTGATCCATTGTACTTGTCTCAATTTTAAACCGTTTAACCATAGTTGCGACTTTTTCACCTTCGAAGTAAACTACAGAGATGATACAATCATTTGTATATTGACCAATTTCAACGATATTATTTACATCAAATTTTTTATTAAGGTCTAATTCATTAAGTTCATAAGTACCGTCTTTATAGATGGATATCAACTTACTTCCAGTGTCAAATGCACCTAAAAACTTGCCGCGTTGATCTTGATTTAGCTTACCGCTGACCTCATCCATATAGATATGCATCGCTCCTAAAGAAGATTTTCCCAATGCAACCTGAACGATTTTGCGTACAGGATATTTAGTTACGATATTACCTTGAGAGCTTCGACCCTTAATAGTCAAATCGCCAAAATCAAAATCAAACTGTTTTTTCTTTGCGGTTGAGCTTAATGTGAGCTGAACTTGTACGATTTCGGATTCACCGTTTGGATTAGAAGTAAAGTAGAGCACTTTCGAGCCTTTTGATCCTTGTGTAAGATCGTATTCCTTGTCTCTGGTGATCGCAGTGACGTTAAATCGCTTTGCAAAGGTACGGCCGCTTTTCCCATCAAGGTACATCATGTTGTAGGTCGTGCGATCGTCAGATTTATGCCAAACTGCCACATGAATGATGTCTTTGCCGATAAATACTTTGTCTTCGATTCGGACAACTTTAAATTTACCATCTTTGGTAAATGCGATAATGTCAGCAATGTCTGCACAATCACAAACAAACTCATCCTTTTTCATGCCCATACCTATAAAACCTTCAGCACGGTTTACATAAAGTTTGGCATTATTGGCAACGACTTCCTTAATTTCGATTGTATCGAAAGAAGCTATGATAGTTTTACGTTCTCTACCTTTTCCGTATTTGGCTAAAAGTGATTCGAAATAGGCAATGGTAAATTCAGTTAAATGGGCTAGGTCATATTTAACCTGTTCTAAGTCGGCCAAAAGCTGTGCCATATATTCATCAGCCTTGAATTTGTTGTATTTAGAGATGCGTTTGATTTTAATCTCAGTCAACTTGATGATATCATCATCTGTAATATCGCGCATCATCATGATTCTGGAATTACTCACTTTTAACGGATCGGAAGGTGTTGCAACGTATTTTTTAAGGCCGGTTGCAATTACTGCAATTACTTCTTCAAAACTTTCGCACTCTTCAATGTCGCGATAAATCCTGTTTTCGATAAAAATCTTTTCGAGGCTGGCGTGGTGCCATTTTTCTTCCAGTTCAGCCTTTTTAATCTCTAGTTCCCTGCGTAGAAATTCCTGAGTTTGGAAGGTCGAGATGCTCAAGATTTCAGAAACAGACAAAAATAATGGTTTGTTATCTACGATGACACATGCATTAGGAGAGTAAGAAACCTCACAATCGGTAAAAGCATAGAGTGCATCAATGGTTACATCCGGCGAAACACCGGCCATGAGCTCTAATTGTACTTCTACATTTTTAGCTGTATTGTCGGTAACTTTTTTGATTTTAATCTGGCCTTTATCATTGGCTTTAAGGATACTTTCAATGAGTGAATTTGTGGTAACACCATAAGGTAACTCTACGATATTTAGTGTACTTTTATCGACCTGCTCTATTTTCGCTCGAATCTTAACACGGCCGCCACGATGACCATCCTGATATTCTGCGACGTCAATCATACCGCCATTATCAAAATCTGGATATAGCGATATTTTTTTATTTTGTAATATTTTAATTGATCCTTCTATGAGTTCTATAAAATTGTGTGGAAGTATTTTAGTGGATAGCCCTACAGCGATACCTTCGACACCTTGAGCGAGTACAAGCGGAAATTTTACAGGTAAGGAAATCGGTTCTTTTTTACGGCCATCATAGGACAATTGCCATTCAGTAGTCTGTGCATTAAACAAGACTTCCAATGCAAATTTAGTTAATCTAGCTTCGATATATCTCGGTGCAGCTGCTGTGTCGCCAGTACGTGGATCACCCCAGTTTCCTTGACAATCAATTAGTAGATTTTTTTGTCCCAAATTGACCAAAGCATCGCCAATAGCAGCATCACCGTGTGGATGGTATTGCATGGTTTGTCCTATGATATTAGCAACTTTGTGATAACGGCCGTCGTCCATTTCCTTCATAGCATGTAGGATACGACGCTGTACAGGTTTTAGTCCATCTCTGATGTCGGGAACGGCTCTTTCTAAGATTACATAAGATGCATAATCGAGGAAATATTCCTTGTACATTCCCGAGAGGGTTACAGGAGCTAAATTAGAGTTTTCTGTATTAGCAATATGTTCACTCATAAATATAATGATAATAAGTGTGCAAATATATAAAAAAATGCTTAATATGAATGTAGTTTTGAAAATCTATAGAAACACATATGGATGTGATATAACGAATATATAATGTATATAATAAAAAAATGCCTTATTATAAAGTTAATAACCTGGATTTTAAACTTAGATTGAATGGATAATGTTTACTTTTGCATAAAAAGGAAATTGAATAGTTCTACTAACAAAACCGTATATTCGGTGCTATTTGCCATTTGTATGGCACATTTTATCAATGACTTTTTACAGATTATTTTGCAAATTAGTTTTCCGATGTTTAAAGAAAACTATGCGCTCACCTATTTTCAGATTGGGGTAATTACACTCGTTTTTCAAATTACTTCTTCAGTATTACAACCATTGGTTGGTAATTATACGGATAAACATCCGCTCCCATATTCTTTTACGATCGGAATGGGATTTTCGCTGTTAGGCATACTTTCCCTTTCATATGCAAATAATTATCAGTGGATACTTATTTCTGCAGCACTTATCGGAATCGGATCGTCGATTTTTCATCCCGAAGCGTCAAAACTCGCATATTATGTTGCCGGTGGTCGCCGTGGCTTAGCGCAGTCAATATTTCAAATTGGTGGAAATACCGGGACAGCGATTGGCCCTATTATTATTACTGCAGTTGTTTTACATAATACCCAAAAACACATCGGCATTTTTGCATTTGTAGCATTAGCGGGTATCATTCTATTGTATTATATTGGAAAATGGTATCAAAATTTCCTTAAAACACACATTAAAGAAGTTATATATGATCGGTCGTTTCATCCGATTGTAGATAAGCAAAAACTGATTTCGTCGCTTTTGATTTTGTTGGTTTTGATTTTTTCGAAGTATTTTTATTCGGCTTCAATAACGAGTTATTTACATCTGTATTTGATGGAAAAATTTGACTTTAGTGTTGATAAGGCACAAGCATATTTATTTTCCTATCTTGCTGCGGTTGCTATTGGCGTATTAATTGGTGGACCGATTGGTGATAAATTTGGACGAAAATTTGTTATTTGGTTTTCTATATTAGGGGTTGCGCCATTTACCCTGATGCTACCTTATGCTAATCCAACATGGGCGTTGGTTTTACTGATCTTAATTGGCCTAATCTTGTCATCTGCGTTTCCTTCTATCATAGTTTATGGTCAGGAATTGCTTCCCGGTCGAACGGGTGTTGTTTCTGGTTTTTTCTATGGTTTTGCTTTTGGAATGGGTGGAATCGGAGCAGCATTTTTAGGGAATCTTGCCGATCAATATGGGCTCAATCAAGTTTATATATGGTGTGCTTTCCTACCATTAATTGGGCTTTTGGCTGCATTTCTCCCGAATCTAAATGGTGCAAAAAAAGCTTAAACAATATAATGTAGGTAGGTTTGCAAATGGCAAATAATTGCATTTAAATCATGAATTAATCCTGTTTGACATAGCCGTCTTCTAACGTGATAATACGGTCGCTAAGTGCAGCGAGATCCGTATTGTGTGTGACAATAACAAAAGTATAGTGAAAATCTTTACGCAATTGTAAAAAAAGTTGATGGAGTAATTCTGAACTCATTTTATCCAGATTGCCGGTAGGTTCGTCCGCAAATACCATGGCTGGTTCATTGATAAGTGCTCTTGCTACAGCTACACGTTGCGCTTCGCCACCAGACATTTGGTTGGGTTTGTGATGTATGCGTTCGCTAAGGCCAAGGTAAGAGAGAAGTTCTTTAGCACGTGGTTCTGCAACAGATGATTTTACACCGTTGATATAAGCCGGAATACATACATTTTCTAAAGCGGTAAATTCCTGAAGGAGATGGTGAAATTGAAAAACAAACCCAATTTGTTGATTTCGGAATTTAGCAAGTGCCTTTTCGTTTATCGCTTCAATATTTTGATGATTAAGGCTGAGATTCCCTGAGTCCGCACGATCTAAAGTGCCCAAAATGTGTAGAAGCGTACTTTTTCCAGCACCGGATTTGCCTACGATACTGACTATTTCACCAGCTTCAATAGTGAGATCAATACCTTTGAGGACTTGGAGGTCGCCATAGGATTTTTTTATATTTGATGCAAGAATCATGGAGCAACAGATTTATATTGAAAGGTCAAAAGTAGCGTATTAAGATTAATATATCAGCTTATTTAGCTTATTTATTGTGGTTGTCCTATATTTAATAGTGTAAAATATTTTGTAAATTTTAATATGAAAAGGTTGAAAATTTCATAGGTTATAATATAGCATACGTGTTTTTTTATTTTTTTTTGACACAATACATTATGAAATTTTGTTAACTATAAAAAGCTGATTGTTATATAATATGCATGGTGAGATGGCGTATTTGAATGTGTAGGTTTACACATTATAAAACAAGCGCATATATACAATTAAAAGTTTTGGCATGTTAATTGCCTTTTATCAATTGGATTATTGAGCAAATACGAATTTTTAACTTTTTTTATTTATTTTAAATTTACACAAATGGCAACGAGAGCTGTAATCGCTGATTATCAGAAAATGTTTACGGAAGGCATCCAAGCCATACTAAAAGAGACATGTAAATCCTCTATAAAGATAGTAGGTGTTGCACATGATCTTGAAGAGCTTTATAAATTGACAGAATTTCCAGTTGATCTACTGATTTTGGAATTGGCAATAGCCGATAATTTGGGTACTTCGTTGATTACTGAACTAAAACAAAGTATGCCCGGAACTAAAATCATTGTATTAAGCAATTATGGGGAGCCATCATTAGTAAGAGAAGCCTTTAAAAAAGGTATTGACGGATATGTTTTAAAAGCAAATCACTCAATAGAGTTACTTCAATGTATTGACTTTGTAATGGCTGGAAGGACGTATATAGCAGAAGGGTTGAGATTGGCTCCAGCGTATGATGCGCAGAAGAAAAATTCTGTAGCGAGTCGTAAAAAGATGTACGAAGACAGATTGCTTTTGAAGCAAAAACTTACTAAAAGAGAAATTGACATCCTTAGCTTGATTGTTCAATATAAAAATAACAAAACCATAGCTCAAGAATTATTCATCAGTGATCAGACAGTATCAGTGCACCGTAAGCGGATTATGAAAAAGTTTGGAATCAACAATACGGTAAATCTGATAAAATTCACGCTGGATCACCAATTGGTATAATTTTTGAACTGAAAGATAAATAATCCATTTTTTAAACCGGGCATCCCCTTGTCCATCATTTTGCAACAGTATTTCTCGCAGATAAATCTGAGACTAATTTGGAATCATTTTTTGTTTATATCAAATTCTAATTATCTCATGAAGTCGGAGAAATTTACATTAACAAAACACAGAAGCTTTGGTAGGTTTATCAAAGCAAGTATCTTATCAGCATTTATGCTGTTTGGGTACGCTGGATTACATGCGCAGGCACAGTGCCCTCTGTCATGTAACAATTTAGTTCGAGTGTCAATGGATGATGATTGTATCGTCGAGATCACACCATCTATGCTTCTTGAAGGACAAAGTTATTCACCAAGTTGTGATTACCGAGTTGAAGTACTTGGAGCAAATGGCTTGCCATTACCTCCTCCTCCTGGATACTCAGGAAATGTTTGGATTACATCGGCTAATATTGGCCAAACACTTACAGTAAGAGTATTGTTAGGAAACAATAAGTGCTGGGGTTCAATAATTATAGAGGATAAATTAGCTCCGGTTATTGATTGTCCTGATGACCTTATTGTTGGTTGTTATGACCCAAGATACCAACCTGGTGTAGCTTTACCACTACCTACTGCAACAGATAATTGTGGCGGTAATCCGGTAGTCAGTTTGTTGTCAGATGTTATGACGGATTTGGATTGTGATCCAACATTTAGAGCAAAGCGTGTATTAAAGTACCAAGCAACTGACGCAAAAGGCAATAAATCACCTATTTGTGAGCAAACGATCTGGTTTGAAAAAATCACCCTTGCAAACATACGTATTCCAAAAAATTACGATGGTATTGCAGGAAACAGACCACCACTTGAATGTGATGGAACATGGGCTTGGAATGCATCTAAATCTAATGCAAATGTACCGTTCCCAACTTCAAATTGGGATAAAAATGGTAACTTCTATCCAGACCCAGCTGAAACAGGAGCACCATATGTAAAAGTTAACGATAATATTTCAGGATATATCAATGGTTATAGAGTAGCCTCTCCTGCGTCTACAAACTGTGTTGTAGGAACTTTAGTTTATCCTGGACAAGAATCAAGCTATTTGAATAACGGATGTAACTTAGAAACATTCAGAGTAGATACATTCTATCATTCATTTACAGGGAATAATAATCTTTGTAAGATAAATATTACCTTTAGCGATTTAGAAATTCCAATTTGTGCAAAAAGCTTTAAGGTATTGAGAGAGTGGAAAGTTGTTGACTGGTGTACAGGTCAGTTATATGTAGGTAATCAAGTGATTGCTGTCATGGATACAAAAGCACCTATAGTAACTTGTCCTGCAGATCTAACATCTTCACTTGCACCTGATATTTTAGTTGCTGGTATCATATCTGCTGATCCATATACTTGTACAGGAACTTGGTCAGTAAGACCACCAATTACAATTTCAGACTGTAACCAAACAACTTGGACAGTTAAGTTTAAAAAAGCGAATCACTTAGGTCAGGACCCTGGCGATGATGTGCCATTTGTTACATTGGATGGTGCTACAAGAGTTACAGGTTCTTATCCTAATTTTGTAATTCAAGGTTTACCTTTAGGTAGAACATGGGTTCAATACATCGTGAAAGATGAGTGTGGTAATACAAGCGAATGTACAACTGAAATTGATGTATTTGATACAACTCCACCGGTTGCGGTTTGTGATGAGCATACAGTAGTTACTTTAACAAACAATGGATGGGCACACGTATTTGCTTATACATTTGATGATGGTTCGCACGACAATTGTACGGATGTGACCTTCTCTGTTAGAAGATTAACTGCAGGTTGTAACTCTAATGGCTCTACGAATGAATTGACAAATCCATTTAGTGACTTTATTCAAGTATGTTGCGAAGACGTAGGTAGAGATGTTATGGTAGAATTGAGAGTTACAGATGCATACGGCAACAAAAACAGCTGTATGGTTGCGGTAACTGTAAATGACAAAGTTCCACCAATCATCACTTGTCCACCAAATGTAACAATTGATTGTGGTGCAGATACTTCAGCTGTTGCTTTAGGTAAGCCTGTTTTCAGTAATACTCCTTTGAGTACAGCATACTATACAGATAACTGTCCAAATCCTAAAATGAGCTGGAGAAACTCCGGTACCATTGATAATTGTGGACAAGGTGTAATTACAAGAACATTTACCGTTACAGATAATGGTGGTAGAACTGCATCTTGTACGCAAACGATTACGATCAGAAATCAAAAAGCTTATAATGGACCAGCTTTATGGCCTAATTCACCGGTTGAAATTACAGGATGTTTAAATGCAGACACACATCCGGACAAAACTGGTAAACCGACTCTAGGAAATGGTTCATGCTCTCAGGTAGCATATACTTATGAAGATCAATTGTTCTCTTTTGTTGACAACGTTTGTTTCAAAATATTGAGAAAGTGGACAGTAATTGACTGGTGTAAATTTGCACCAAACAGAGATCCTCAGGGTTATTTATACCCAGGTATTCCTACTGAAGGTATTAACAGTTGGTCATATATTCAGGTTATTAAAGTTGTTGATGTTGAAAATCCAGTTATAGCAATCAGAGCGAAAGCAGATACAGATGCGTTTGGTGAAAACTGTAATGGATTTGTTGAACTTAAAAACTCAGCAACGGACTGTACACCTGCTGATCAGTTGAGATGGACTTATAACATAGATTTAGGTAATGACGGTGTTGCACCTTTTGTAACGGGTTCGACAAATGATGCATCAGGAACTTATCCAGTTGGAACACATAAAATTACTTGGACAGTTGAAGATCATTGTGGTAATTTATCTACAACATCATACACATTCAGAGTATTAGATAAAAAGAAACCAACCCCGTATTGTATTTCACAGTTGACAACTGTTGTTATGCCTTCAAGTGGTAATATTGATATCTGGGCTAAAGACTTTGACAAAGGGTCAATTGACAATTGTCCAACTACTGGTTGTGGATTGAAATTTACACTTAATGGATTTAAACCACCGGTAACTAACAACGAAGTACTTTTCAATAAGGATGGTGTTGTCGTTGGTAACTGGCCGACAACAAATGCATCGCTGCTTGCAGGTTATGAAAGTGGTTTGTACCAAAGATGGTTACCATCATCATGTTCATCAGCTAAATTGTATACATGTAAGCATGTAGGACCAAATACTGAAAACATGAGTGTATGGGATGCAGCAGGAAATACGGATTACTGTACAGTAACGCTTAATGTTCAGGCTAATTCTGGATGTTCTGGTTCAAGAATCGCAGGTACAATTACGAACGAAGCAAAAGAAAATATTGGTGATGTTGTGGTATCATTGGAAAATATGAATAATCACGAGTCTAAATCAAGTATGTCTAATAATTCAGGTTACTTTGAATTCTTAAACGCTACAACAGGAGCACCTTATCGTGTTACTCCTGAACGCAACGATGATGCTATCAATGGTGTTTCTACGCTTGACTTAGTTATCATTCAAAGACATATCTTAGACTTAGAAAGAATGACTTCACCTTATAAGTATCTTGCAGCTGACGCGAATAATGACAAGCGAATTACCGCATCAGACCTTTCTGAGTTACGTAAGCTTATTTTGGGTATCATTTCAGAGTTTCCTAATAACACTTCATGGAGATTTGTTGATAAATCAATACAAATGGCGGACCCTACTTTAATCTGGAATGCTAATGAGTATATGTATATCGATGAATTTAACAATGATATGATGAACAATGACTTTATCGCTGTCAAAGTTGGAGACGTTAATAACTCAGCTGTTGTTAATGCTAGATCGAATTCTTCTGAGACGCGTTCTAATCAGACATTGACCATGGTTGCTGAAGACCAATATTATGAATCTGGAGAAGTTGTAAAAGTACAATTCACAGCAGATAATTTTACAAATGTTGCTGGTGCTCAATGGACACTTAATTTTGACGCGGATAATATTGAATTCGTTAAAGTTGAATCAGGTATCTTGAGCATGGATGCAGATAATTATAATGCAAATAAAGCTGATCAAGGTAAGATTGCATTTAGTTGGAACGATGCAACAGGTAGAAGCATTGATAATGATAAGACATTGTTTACTGTAGCGTTTAGAGCAATTACGAATAATACCTTAGCGAACACAATCAAATTAACATCTGATATTACTAAAGCCGAAGCTTACACACAAGACTTAAGTAAAATCAATGTAGCACTTAACTTTAGAAGTAACAACTTTGCAGATATGTTTGAATTAGGACAAAATACACCTAACCCATTCACAGCAAGTACCGTTATTAACTTTAGTTTACCACAAGCAGGTCAAGCAACATTGACGATCTATGATATAACCGGTAAAACATTGAAAACAATTTCCGGATTGTATCCAAAAGGCAAAAATGAAATTACGCTTTCGGCTAGTGATTTCAATGCTCAGGGAGTTATGTTCTATGAACTTGAAAGTAATGGTCAAAAATCGACTAAAAAGATGATTTATTTGAGTGAATAATACTCGGATATAAACCAAAAATATTCGAAAAGCCCGGATGCACTATGTGTCCGGGCTTTTTTGTTTTTTATTTTACTTTCTTTAATTAGAATGCAATCTACTTCGATTATAATTTGTAGTTTTAATAAGGTATAACACATTCAAATTTTATAATATATCGCTTAAGTGCTCGGTAGGAATAATGTTTTTGCGCATGATTACTTATGAAATATAAGTTTAGTATGTTTTTTTATGATAATTAATGTGGATCGCAACGTGCCGACTAAAAGTGGATCTTGATAAAGTGAATAGATATAATTGTTTTGATTTTTTTAAGCCTTTTGAGTAATCTTATTACATCATAAATGGAATATTTTCTTAGAAATATTATTTAAATTGACGTAATCAGTTTATATTTGTAACCTTTAAACCAACGGTTAAAAAAAGCCTTATTAATGAAGTATTTTCTAACAATCCTATCTATTGTATATTTTAGTCATGTAATGTATAGTCAAACATTTAGTAAGCAAACCAATTATCAAAACGTATTAAATATCTATGGCGGAAGTTTTGTAGGCGATGTCAATGGTGACGGATATGACGATATCATTTGTGCGGACAAGCGATATATTTATTTAATGTTAAACAATGGTTCAGATAGGGATAGTATTGTCTTTTCAAAAATTGATTTAGAACAGGATTTGAGTGATCGTAAAGTATTCAAATTGTGGGATGTCGATGGAGATGGGGATTTGGATATATTAATGGGAGTCTCAAGTAAAATAGTTCTTATAGAAAATACTAGTACATCTGAAAAAACGGCTTTTGCAAAAGGTAAAGATTTTCTTTTTTTTGGCAATCAGACTAAAAATTTAATTCACTTTGACATTGGCTATTTAAATAGCGATACACTTTATGATATTGTCGTAGCTTATGGAAGAACAGAAGCATTTTTCCAACGTGAAAATAAATCATTTTACCGCTTTGAAATTACTAATGCACCATTTAATGATGTCAAACAAGTGCAGATGGCAGATTTGAATAATGATAATAAGACAGATATCGTGCTCTGCGGCATTGATACAACGAATCATCAAGGATTGTTGTTTTTACACAATACTGTAAATAATTTTTCTTCAAGTGTGCTCTTAAGCGAGTACCCTACTTATAAGTTTATTATATCGGAAGAATATGGAAATAACCCTAATCAGATTGCAGCCTTAATCGAAGATAAAGAAGGAGTTTCTTTTATAACTTATAATCACATATCTTCAGGTGATACTTTGTCATTTGGTGAGAACGAACGAATTTTTTTAGATAAACTTCCTACTGCATTTGCTATAGGCGATTTTAATAAGCATGGTTTAGTGGATATGATTTTGGCATATGAACATCCAGCACCAATTCAGATATGGAGTGATTTTACAAGTAATTCGTCAAATACTACATCAAATTTAGACTCTGTTGGTATTGTTCGTGAGGTACACGTTTCGGATTTAAACCTAGATGGAAACGATGATATCGTCGTATTTACAGATAGAAATGCATTTTTTATTTATAAGCAAATAGCAAAACCAGTTTCAACCTATGATGTACGACTGGATTTTAAAATAGCTCCCAATCCTACAGCTGATTTTATCCGCGTAGATGTAGAAGAACAGGTTGATAAATTTTTAATTTATGATATTACAGGTCAAATGACTGCTATCTATAATGGAAATCAGCAAAAGTCGCTAAAGTTAGATATTCGTCATTTAAAGTCAGGTGTATATACGATTGTTCCGGTGGTAAATAACAAAGTTACAATCGGAAAATTGTTTTATAAGTTGTATTAGGGAGTTATATTTCACTAGAGTGTATCGGTTTAACACCGGCCTGCTTCATTTCAGACCAAGCAGTAGCTACAGAACCGTTAATATCGATGCCTTTAACGGCGTCTTCAATGACAAAAGTGGTAAATCCTTCTTTGATGCTATCTATGGCCGAGTATTTTACACAAAAGTCTGTGGCAATTCCTACGAGGTATAGCGTGTCGATACCAGCGTTTTTTAGATATCCTGTCAAACCCGTTGTGGTAAGGTGATCATTTTCGAAAAATGCAGAATAGGAATCAATTTCTTTTCGAAATCCTTTTCGGATAATAAGTCGGGCTTTGTTCGTATTTAAATCTGGGTGAAAGTTAGCCCCTTTTGTACCTATCACACAATGTTCAGGCCATAAAACCTGACTACCGTAGCTCATCTGAATGATATCATAGGGTTTGCTATTGAGATGAACTGAAGCAAAGGAACTGTGTCCTTCTATGTGCCAGTCTTGAGTTAGGATGACATGATCAAACTTTTCTGAAAGGCTGTTTACTACTGATATAATACGATCACCGTCCTTTACCGCAAGAGCGCCTCCGGGACAAAAATCATTTTGAATGTCTATGATGAGCAATACTTTCATGATTATGGTTGGACTTTAAAGGAATTAGACAAAAGGTCGCGTAATTGTAACACTTGTTCGCTGACACCTACTTTATAAATATGCGGATTTTCAAGACGTTTGTGCTCAGGTTGTAGTTTCTTAAGTTGCGCTTTAGCATAATCAGCACTTTCTTTAGTCGATGGAATTGGTTGAGTAAGGACACCATTCTTCATTACGGATTGTAAGAGCGGATAATAGTCTAAACCTTCTACGGAACTATTTTTTTCAGGATATAATGGATGATAAATCTTCGAAATATTTAGCTCTTCTTCAAAAAGTATTCCATCACAATACATCATGCCATGCTTATCAAGAAATCGGTGTACTTTTTTAATGCCCGGCAAGGTGGCTTTTGACTTGTTTTCAGACATTTTCATTTTTGGAGTACCGTGGACAGAAGAAAGTTTATACACACCATCCAATGCAGGTGAATCCTTGGCAGTGACCAGATTTGTGCCTACACCATATAAATCTATAGGAGCCTGTTGGTTTTGGAGACTCTGTATGACCCACTCATCGAGTTGATTTGAAGCAGCTATCTTTACATATTGCAAGTCGGCAGCATCGAGCATTTCTCTGGATTTGCGAGAAAGGTATGCCAAGTCTCCACTATCGAGTCGTATACCTTTAAGTTTGTGCCCTTTTGCTTCAAGTTCTTTAGCTACTTTGATAGAATTTGGAATACCGCTTTTAAGTGTATCGAAAGTATCCACTAATAATACGGCTGAATCTGGATAGAATTCAACAAATTTTCTGAAAGCTTCCAGTTCGGATTCAAAAGATTGTATCCATGCGTGGGCCATCGTACCACTAATCGTTGTACCGTGTACAAAGGAAGCATATACATTGGAAGTACCTGAAATACCTCCTATGGCAGCACCCTTACTAGCTTGAATACCTCCAAGTCCCTGTGCGCGTCTTAAACCAAAATCGAGAATCTGGCGGTGGCCGGCAATATCGACCATTCTGGTTGCTTTAGTTGCAATTAAAGATTCAAAATTGATGATATTTAGTAGGATGGTTTCGATGAGTTGTGCCTCTATCAGTGGTCCATCTACTCTGACGGAAAGCGTATTTGGGAATACAATTTCTCCTTCTTTGGCCGAATAAATATCAAGATTTAACTTTAAGTTTGATAAATAATCCAAAAATGTTGCCTGAAAACCTAGATTTTCTAAAAAAATCAATTCATCCGGATGGAATTTATAATCTTGAAATATTTCAAGTAAGTCATTTATACCTGCAAATACGACATAACCACCTTTAAAAGGGAGATTTCGGAAATAGTAGTCAAAGGTTGCTCTTTCATCTTTACGCCCAGACAAAAAATATCCCTGTGCCATGATTAATTCGTAATAATCTGTATAAATAGCAGGATTGGTAAAGATAGGAATATAATTATTATAAGGTTTTTGTGCCATTATGCAATTGGTTTGACATATATAAATTGATTTGTATTCAAATGGATACATTCAAATTTATATACATGGTTTCCGAATATTTGTTTAAATTTTATTTTTGAATAAATGGTTTATCAAATAAATATTACTTACGCACATAATAGAGATATTAGGAATGGATCCTTTGTCAAGTGCTTAAAAGAACTGACCTAAATCTGTACGGATGGTTATATGGTTTGTTGCTCCTTCAACATGGTGATATCCTACACCATAATCCAGTTTAAAATAGCTTATTTTAACACCAAAACCTAGACTGAAGCCCGCAAGACTTCTAAATGTGGTAAGGGACAGTTCTTTTCGTCTAAGATGATTATAACCGGCTCTTAGTCTGAGATTTTCATGTTTTCCTAAGAGAAATTCACCATTAAAAGCTAAGTGTCTAAATACATTGTCGATAGCATTTTTAAAGGAGCTGTCCTTGATCTCTTCACCAAATAAGTCGGTAGTCTGTTTTGTATTTGGATCATCATATCTGATGTTTCCTTTATGAAGGTGATGCGCTATGATCGAAAATCTGAATGGCAAATGCTTTAACCGTTTAGAAAATCCTATCTGAATGTCTAGGGGTGTTCCAAAACGTGTGCCGGTATAGGTTTTGAGCTCTGTTCCTAAGTTTTTGATGACAAAGGACAATACAAAATCAGATGAATCTTTAAAATAATTGATTCCTAGATCTGCTACTAACCCCGTTGAGTTATAACTTTCGAGTCCACTAAATATACCTTTTATATTGACACCGACAGAAATACGTTCGGCGACCACTTTAGAAGCACCAAGGACGAAAGCTGTTTCTGAAGCATTAAAGGTCGTGCCGTCCTGACTCCCTAATATATCTGCATATTGAAAAGTACCGTAGTTTATATATTGGATGCCTATATGCGTATTGATAGCCCATTTATCTATTTTGCGGCCATAACCTACATAGCCATTACTGACACCAGCAAAATGAAAATTTTGAGCAAATGACAATTGGTTGTGCATTTTACTGTTGAGTGAGGCCGGATTAGCCATAGCAAGGCTTATGTCATCATCCATCACAGTGGGTAGTAATCCTCCCAAACCTGTTATCCTAGCTGATGATGGCAATGAAAGAAAGGAAAAAGCATATTTTCCTTCGATCTGTCCAAATAAACAATGGACTATGGTCATTAAAAAGAGTAGGGTATAATATCGCATCATTAGAAATTACGTATTTGAACTGTATCGTAATTGATTTCAGGCATACCAGGACGCCAAAAAGTACGACAAATCCCAAACGAATCACATTTCATTCGCTTGATCAAATTACCTAGTGAATCCCATTCTTCCAAAAGACCAAATTCGTTGTCACCGTTGAGATAAGTTCCTTTCCATTGTAATGTACCATTTTGAAAATACTCCTTAAATGGTCCGTTTTCCTCGTTTTTAGCCATTGTAACTTCTTCTTTGACCTTGCCATTGGGATAGTAAACCGTCAATAGGCCGGTAAGTATGTTGTCTTTATAGTGCTTAACTATATGAATGCCACCTTCTTTGTAGTAGACTTTGTACTCACCATTCAATAATCCTTGTGAATTATAATTTTCTTCTGTATCTATATTACCATTTTCAAAATAGATAATGCGTTTACCAATGTATGCATCATCTTTAAACGTAGCAACTTCTCGTAGTTTTCCAGATTCATAGTAGGATTTGTATTCTCCGTTTTTCTTACCATTTTTGGACGATGTATATTGTTCCATCATATTGCCATTCGGATAGTTAGTGATAACGTTCTTCTTACCACAACTTAACAAGCCTACACTTAATGCGATACATAGTATAACTTTGTACATAAATAATAAGATTTTTAATATTTAGAACGTAAAGGTAGATATTTTCGTATAAAAAAAATGGATTGAGACAAAATTATCCCAACCCATTTTTTATAGATTATTACAAATTAATTAGAAAAATGTATTTCTATTGTCTGAGATTTTTGCTGATTTTCTAAGGGTGGATAAAAATCCAAACATCACCTGCATTCTTGAATTCTGTGTCAACTGCATTTTTACACCCATACCTCCGGCATCTGTTAAAGCTGGTGTTTTTGATGCTACTTTAGCTATTATAACACCAGAGTTGCCGATAACCGGTTCAACAATAGCACCAGAAGCAGCAGCAAATATTTTACCGATTGCTTTAGGCTCTTGGCTTCCATCAGGTAATGCCGGTGCGCCAAATGTTAAATCTGTAGCATTGCTTACTTCCTGTTCAAAAGTTGAAGCGATAGAAGCAAGGTCTGTTCCAGAAATCCTGGATATTATCTTTTCTCCTTTTTTAAGATTTTTTACAAAAGGATCTATTGAAGCCTTCAATGCATCTACTGAAGCGATACCTGGTTTGTCAATAGACTTTAATGCGACGATAACCTGATTTTTGGTTACATAATTAACTTCGTCATTTATTGTATAAAGCGTAGGAGACACCTGACCTGGCTTAACACCTTTTTCAAAAGCCCATTTTACGATATCTCTTGTAACCTGACTTGTTCCCAAATTTCCAAAAGTATAGTCATTTGCTTTTAAATTACCTGCATATAGCAAATCACTACCTGCTACTTTTTCTAAATCCCCAATAGATTTGATTTGCTCTAATTTAGCCAACATCTCGTCTTCAATTTTTTGTTGTGTTTCTTCTGAAGGTATAATTGGTTCACTGATGTAAGCTAATCTATATTTCATTTCATTATTTTTGAAAATCAATTTATCAACTTTTATTAGGTGAACACCAAATTGGGTTGTTACGACATACATGCCACCATTTTTACCAGTAAATACGGCATCATTGAATTCAGGAACCATCATACCAGGTGCAAATGTTCCTAAATCTCCACCTTTACTAGCTGAACCTGGATCTTGACTATTTGCGGTAGCAGCATCTGCAAATGAAATACTACCTGCTTGAATAGCTGTTTTGATACTATCTATGTATTTGTTTGCCACAGCAAGTTCTGTCGGATTACCATTATTCACAGTTCTTAGGATATGTGATGCTTTAGCAGAGTCTGCTTCTACTCTTTTACCTATCAATTTTACGATATTATATTGACCATTTTCAATGAATGGCCCATAAACATCTCCGGATGAAAGACCCGTGATTTTGTCTTTGATTGATTCAGGTAAATTGTCTGCTTTAGAGTAAAATGGATCCATGTTTCCATTATTGCTTGAAACAAACAAAGAATCATTAGGTGCATTTTTGAAATTTTCTGCTGTTTGTACCATACTATTAAATAAAGCAGTTGAGTCTTCTTGTGTAGGTACTACATTTTTTGACCAATAAACAAGGTTTCTAACTTCTTCTTTATTTGTGTATTTAGTCGCATGTTCTTTAATATAAGCAGCGTAATCTTCGTCAGTAACGGTTATTTCACTGTCATTTATAACTTCAAATGGTATTTTTACATACTCAAATGTTGCTTTTTCATTGTTGATTTTTTCCATTGTCTCAGCATACCAAGTAGGGGTATAAAGTGACTTTGCAATTAGGTTATTGAGTTTAGTTTCTTTTTGCGTTTTAATAACCTGCTTTCTTAATTCATTAAATCTATAAGCAAATTCCGGATTACTAACGGTTCCTGATTCAATAGCATTTTTTACTTCGTTTAATTGGTTTCTATCAACTTGGCCAGTAGAAGGGTCTCTGAAAAAAGATTGAATCATCGGGCTTAGATTGTTGCCAAATTCTAATTCGTTAAGTTCGTCTCCGCCTACAGCAATTCCATTAGCATTTGTAATGTCTTTTAGAATTACTTCATCAACATAGTAATTCCAAATAGAATTCCTTCTGCTATATACTTCGCCACTATTATTATATAATGCGTCTTCAGTCCGCTGGAAGTCTAGATAATCTATTTTTGTCCCATTAACTTCACCAATGGTCGTTCTAGAACCAAACCCTCCACCTGTACTGGCAGAGGTCATATCCATGATGATAAATCCTGCTAAGGCAATTGCTAAAAGTAGAATTACCAACCACATGTTTTTACGTATCTTTCCTATTAAAGCCATAGTGTCTTTTTAAGATTTTAATGTCTAATATTTGTAAATGAAAAAAGTCTTTCTACAACATTTTTGTAAAAAGAGGCACAAAGGTAACTTATTTACAAGTATTTCCAAAATACATTAGGCTTTTTAGAGGATAAAAATGGATTAATTTCCTATTTTTTAGGTTTTGATAATAAAAAATCAATTTTTAAGTGCATTAAAAGCATATAAGTATTGTAAAATCAATCGATTCTGAGGTATTTTACCATAGGATTAGGGTTTGAAATGGCATGGCGATCTTAGTGCAAGTTTGTTTATTTAATTGTTCGTTGTTTATTATCATGGTATTTAATGCTTACACGATGCAGTACGTAAATTTATAAATAGGATGGAACTACTTTGCCTATTTTTAACAATAAACCATTGAATTTATATAATTTTAAAATAAAAATGAGGTGATAATGTATCCCTATATGGGCAGTTAATTCTAGATTTTGCAAGGCCATTGTTTATAGGCTGTGGTCGTTGTGTTACATTCTAAATAATCATGTTTACACCGAAATCATCATAATTTCCAAAGTCAAAAATTAAATTATATCTAAGTTTTATACGCTTTTTTGAAAGGTAAATTTATGTGATAGTTTCTGTTAAGTATATCCTTCCATTACTTCAAATACGCTTTTCTATGGCACAACTCTGGTATCTACCTTGCCAAAATCGGCATTGTATGCGTAGTTGGTTTCTTAATCGTAATTATAATAAAGGTTTACCTATTATCTATCGCTGCATCATCGAAGTAAAGCTTGGTCTTCCTTTTGTGCAGTTTTCTATCTTTGTACCATTCGTGTTGATGATTTTTGTACGTGATTTTTCTCCATTTAATATTGATGTTTACATCACGTCGTTTATTAAATTCTAATATATATAGAGTTGAGTATCGATAATTCCTAATAAATTAGGACAGAAGTTTAGGTTTTATTATGATGTATAATACATAAAATTGTTAAGTATTCATTAAAAAAAACACATTTAGATATAGCTATTGTTAAAAAGTACATATACCATCTGTTCATTTTTTTTATACGTTTATACATGTTATAGTAAATTTTTATGTTTTTGTTATTTTGCTGAGAATGTATGAAATAGGTATATTTTAAGATTGCAATAAGTTGATATATAAAACATGATTAAAAAAAATATTCAAAAATTACCCCACCGATTTTTATGCTGACTGATTGATGTGTGCTTACCTTTGCGTCATTCCCACACAAAGTAAATCTTACTTAAATCTGATCCACGCCTGAGCATTGCAGGCACTGAACTCATTTATTTAATAACCAAAAACTTTTTACCCATGGTAAAACAAGATTTACTTACCCGTTTTGGGAGGATTCCGGTTTTATATCAATCACTGTTGAGTCTTCTCTTTTTATTTACTTTAAGTACGAATGGCAATAGCCAAGCACAAATGGTCTGTGACGACAATTTACTAGTTTCATTAAATGGTGAATGTCGTGCATACGTTACTCCTGATATGATGTTAGAAGGTAACATATTGTTGTATGAGCCTCCTTTTACTATTACAATTGGAAGTAATAGTGTTATTAATAATGGCTCTATAGCTCCAATAGTTACAAGTCCTGGTTTATTTAATATTACGATTACAAATCGTAATGGTAACTCATGCTGGGGTACAATTACTGTGGAAGATAAAATTGCTCCTACAATAACATGTGCTTGCCCGGAAGGCAATACGAATCCGGCATGTGAATTTTCATGTGTTGATGAAGAATCATTTTTTAATGGAACACTTGATTTTCCTAAATCTACGGCTGTGGATGGTTGTTCTAGCGTAACAACTGAATTTTCTGACAGAGTAGTCGTTCATGGACAAAATGGTTGTGGTGGAAAAACTATTTATCGTACGTGGATATTTAAAGATGCGTATAATAATATTTCTAGTTGTGTTTCCGAATACCGTTTTGCACCGGCTGTTTTAGATGATGTTACGTTAAATTCACCGTATAATGTTGCAGAGTTAACTTGTAAAGCCGATGTTTCTGAAAATGGTATTTATGAGTACTACAGAGTGAAATTATATGATTCTTATTTACCGTCTTATTTATCTCAAGTACCTGGTACTTATCCTACCAATGCTGCTGCTCAAGCTGCTGCACGTATCGCTGCTGACAAAGAAGCTATTAAATATGCATATCCTACTATTCATGGAGTTCCGGTTAATGGAAAAACATGTAATATATTAGCTACAAAATCTGATGTTGTTATACCAGTTTGTGATCAAGCTTGCAGTAATAGTAAGAAAGTAGTTAGAACATGGACCATTCTTGATTGGTGTACGAGTAGCTTAAAGACGCTTTCTCAGATGGTCGTTGCTACGGATGAAATCGCGCCTTTAATTGCAGTTGATGATACAACGGTAAGTGTTGATGTTTGGTCATGTGAAGCAAACATATTATTGCCTAAGCCTAAATCATTAACAGACAATTGTGATGCCAATCCTACCTACCGTGTAGTTGGTCCTACAGGCGTTAAAGTTATATATGATGTACCGAGTGGCCAGTTTTTAGCGACAAGAGTACCAAAAGGAAGCAATAGCTTCTCTTATATAGCATCTGACTGCTGTGGTAATGAAAGAGAAGTGATTATGCAAGTTTTCGTTGTGGATAAAACTCCACCAATAGCTATTGCTAAACAACATATCGTTATTTCTTTGACTTCTGATGGGCAGAATGGTGGTATAGCTAAATTATTTGCAAATTCAGTAGATAATGGTTCTTATGACAGTTGTACACCTGTGCATTTAGAAATTAGAAGAGAAAAAGACGATTCTAAACCAAAAGATGGTTGTGGATACTCAGGTAATTTTACATATAATAATGATGGACACACATTTGACGGTTCTTCAATACTTAATAATTCTAATTACGATCCAGATGAAGGAGCTTACGTTAAATTCTGTTGTGATGACCTTACAAACTTTGAAGGTGCAGTGCCTTACGGTATCGTAAAAGTTTGGTTAAGAGTATGGGATGATGGTGATATGGATGGTAAATTTGGTACAGCTGGTGATAATTATAACGAAACATGGGTTGAAGTACGTGTTGAAGATAAAATACCACCAACCATTATTTGTCCTCCGACTGCTTATATCCACTGTGATGATGATGCACACGATCTTACATTAACTGGAACAGCAAGAGCTTATTCAAATTGTAATAATATTGATGTTGTTTATACTGACAGAACTTTCTTGAGCAATTGTAATATTGGTAGAATCGAACGTACATGGAATGTTAAAGGTAATAGAAATATTAGCTGTGTTCAGACCATTTATGTAGGTGGATTTGATGATATATTAACGGAAGATGATATCGTTTGGCCTAAGGATGTTACTACTAATTGCGCTGATTTAGCGGTAATTGGTAAGCCAACATGGACAAGTGGACCTTGTGATTTGATCGGTTTAAGCTTAAAGAGTGATACATTCTACTTTGAAGGTAATGCTTGTATGAAGATATTAAACAAATGGACAGTACTTAACTGGTGTGAATACGATCCGAATGATCAATATACACAAGGATACTTTACACATACTCAAGTTGTTAAAGTTATCGATGAAGAAAAACCAGTCTTGGGTGGATGTGATGACTTAGTATTTGAAGTGAATGACAATTCAGATGAAGACAGAGATGGTAATCTTTGTGAAATCAGAGGTTTAACTTTGACAATGACAGCTACAGATCAGGGTCAGTGTGCATCTAACTGGTTGAAGTGGATTGTATTTGTTGACTTATATGGTGATGGAGTAAATGATTATGAATACTCTTCATTCTTGCCATCTACGGATGTTACTTTTGATGATACGAACTTTAATGGTATCAAGGATATATATGTATCACCTACAGGTCAAGGTGGTGAAGTAAAAGTTAAACTTCCAGTTGATCTTTCTGCTGCTTCAGGAACGCATAAAGTTACTTGGAAAGTAGTAGATGGTTGTGGAAACGTAACGACTTGTACTCAAAACTTTAAAGTAGTTGATAAAAAGAAACCAACGCCTTATTGTTTACACATTAGTTCTGCTTTGATGCAAAATGGTCAAGTAGAATTGTGGGCTGCTGACTTCAATTTAGGTTCTTTCGACAACTGTTCATCAAAAGAAAACCTTAAGTACACATTTGACGAAGCATATCCTGTAGCGTCAAAAATTAATCAGATTCACTACTTTAAAGGTAATGGACAAGATGCAACTGAAAGAGAATATTTAGAAGGTAATGCTCAAAAATGGATACCTGCAAGCAAAAGCTCTGGACAAGTGTTTGATTGTGATGACTTACCATTTGTAGATATTAAAATGACAGTTTGGGATGAAGCAGGAAATTTTGAATTCTGTGTAGTAAGGTTAAATCTTGCTGATAATCAAGGAGCTTGTGGTGGCACATTTACAACGACCGTTTCTGGTTCATTGTTAAATCCTACTGGTAATGTTGTTACAAATGTAGAAATGTCATTAGACAACGGAAGACCTGAAAAGCTTAAAACTGTTATGTCTTCTATGTCTGGATATAAATTCCAAGATGCAGAAATTCACTATGACTATAATGTATCAGGTAAGAAGAATGAAGATTATTTGAATGGAGTAAGTACATTAGACTTAGTATACATTCAACGCCACATTCTTGATCTTGAAAAGATATCTAATCCATACTACATTATAGCAGCGGATATAAATAATGACTCAAGAATTACAGCTTCGGACATGACAGAATTAAGAAAATTAATTCTAGGTTTATACAATGAATTACCTAAAAATGAAAGCTGGAGATTTATAAACAGTAAAGCACCGTTTGCAAATTCGGCGAATCCATTCCCATTCAATGAGCGTATTAACATAAGTAACTTGTCTTCAGAGATGAAAAATCAAAACTTTATCGCTGTTAAGATTGGTGATGTTAATGGTACCGCAATTGCAAATGCTCAGGAAGGAAATATTGAAACAAGAAGCACCGTAGAATTAGTAGCTCAAGACGAGTATGTACATGCAGGTCAATTAGCTATCGTAAATTTAAGTGCAAATGTGGATAAAGTTTATGGTATGCAGTTTACATTAGATGTTAAGAATGCCGATCTTCGGGATATCTATGTAGGTAGCCAAAAACTAAGCACTGAAAATATAGCTAAATTGAGCGATTCTAGATACACAATTAGCTGGAACGATATAGAAGCAATTTCTGGTGATGAATTGATTTCTATTCAATTTATGGCTAATGTAGATGGTAATATTGCTGAAATGATTAGCTTGAATTCAGCAGCTACACAAGCAGAAGTATATACAGGTGATGCATTAAATACTGGCAAATTATCCCTAAGATTTGCTAACGATGATGCTTCAGAATTTGTACTTTATCAAAACGAACCTAACCCATTCACTGAAAAAACTCAGATTACATTTAGCTTGCCAGAAGCAGCTAATGCTACTTTGAAAATCTTTGACGTGAACGGTCAGATGATTTATACTAAAACCGGATCTTTTGGTAAGGGTGTTAATGCATTCACAATCAACAAGAAAGATCTTACATCAACTGGTGTGATGATTTATCAGGTTGAAAGTGGTAATTACATCTCAACTAAAAAAATGATCGGACTCGAGTAATTAACAATTTGCTTAAATTAATTCCATTGGGATGCATCGCAAGGTGCATCCCTTTTTTGTTTTATTTTAATACCTTTGTACATCCAAATTATACAATTATGTCAACAAAAAAACGCCTTTTTCTGCTAGATGCATATGCTTTGATTTTTCGTGGCTATTATGCTTTTATCAAAAATCCAAGGATAAATTCCAAAGGAATGGATACTTCCGCTATTATAGGATTTATGAATACTTTGATGGATGTGATTAAGCGTGAAAAGCCTGATTATTTGGCAGTTGCGTTTGATAAAGGCGGTAGCGATTACCGATTGGAAATGTTTCCTGATTACAAAGCCAATCGCGATGAAACCCCAGAAGCTATAAAAATTGCCGTACCATATATTCATCAGCTTTTAGAAGCAATGCATATTCCGATTATCGAAAAAGCTGGTTTTGAAGCGGATGATTTAATCGGAACGTTGGCAAAACAAGCAGAAAAAGAAGGTTTTGAAGTGTTTATGGTTACACCAGATAAAGATTTTGCACAGTTAGTTTCCGAAAATATTTTCATGTATCGGCCGGCTCGATTGGGCAACGACATCGAAATTTGGGGAATTAACGAAGTAAAAGACAAATTCCAAGTCGAAGATCCGCTACAAGTGATAGATTACCTGGGTATGATGGGTGATGCAGTGGATAATATTCCCGGTTTTCCAGGAGTAGGCGAAAAAACTGCCAAAAAACTCTTGGCTGAATTTGGATCAATGGAAAATTTATTGGCTAATACCGATAAATTGAAAGGTGCATTGAAAGATAAAATTGAAGCCAATAAAGCACTGGGTATTTTGTCAAAAAAACTGGCGAGAATCCTTCTGGATTGTCCAGTTACTTTTGATGCCGATGATTTTGAAGTAACCAAACCCGATGTGGAAAAAACGGATGCCATTTTTCAAGAATTGGAATTTCGTCAAATGAAAGCACAATTTGACAAATGGTTTGGAACAGGAAAAGAATATGACGAAATCGATACCAATGGAAATAGTATTGACCAAATCCAAAGTCCGGTTAAAAAATCGACTGTCAAAAAAATACCTGACAACCAAATGGAATTATTTGGTTTTTCTGATGAGCCTGAAGAAGTTGAAACGGCTCATGGCTATTATGCTTCGCTTGAAACTACCGAACATTATTATCAAATCGTGCAGGGTGATGCTGCGGTTAATATATTACTGCAAAATCTGAATACTCAGAATTCAGTGTGTTTTGATACCGAAACCACGGGTATTGATACATTGAATGCCGAATTAGTAGGTATGTCGTTTTCTTGGGAAAAAGGGAGAGGTTTTTATGTTCCGTTTCCGGAAAATCAAGATGAAGCGCAATCTTTGATTGAAAAATTCCGTCATTTTTTTGAAAATGAAAAAATCGAAAAAATCGGACAAAACATGAAGTACGACATGAAAATATTGGCTAATTACGGCATTTCGGTCAAAGGGAAACTTTTTGATACGATGATTGCCCATTATCTTATCAATCCTGATATGCGCCATAATATGGATGTACTTTCAGAAACGTATTTGAAATATTCGCCAAAATCTATCGAAACTTTAATAGGTAAAAAAGGGAAAAATCAACTTTCTATGCGCGATGTAAATCTGGAAGAAATTAAAGAGTATGCTACGGAAGATGCTGATATTACCTTGCAACTCAAAAACCACTTCCAACCCATATTAGAAAAAGTAGGGACTAAAAAAATATTTGATGAAATCGAAATTCCTTTGATACAGGTACTGGCAGATATGGAGCGCGAAGGCATTCGCCTAGATGTTGATTTTCTAAATACGCTATCTGCTGATATGCAGAAGGAAATTATCGAATTTGAACAAAAAATATATGAAACGGTCGGTGAGCAATTTAACTTGGCTTCCCCTAAACAAATCGGAGAAATTTTATTCGATAAATTAAAAATTGGTGGCGACAAAATAAAGAAAACTAAAACAGGCCAATATGCTACAGGTGAGGAAGTATTAAGTATTTTGGCTAAAGATCATCCAATCGTCAGAGATATTTTGGAATGGCGCCAAATGATAAAATTGCAAAATACTTATATTGATGCGCTGCCAAAGCAGGTTGATAAAAAAACGAAGCGCGTACATACAGATTATATGCAAGCCGTAGCTGCTACAGGCAGGTTGAGTTCAAATAATCCTAATTTGCAAAATATTCCGATTCGTACTGAAAGAGGTCGGGAAATACGCAAAGCATTCATTGCTCGAGATGAAAATTATACGCTACTGTCTGCCGATTATTCGCAAATCGAACTTCGTATTATAGCGGCGCTTTCAGGTGAAGAGACAATGATCAAAGCTTTCCAAAACCAAGAAGATATTCACCGTAGTACAGCGGCAAAAGTTTTTAACATTCCATCTGATCTAGTTACTAAAGAACAGCGAAGTCAAGCAAAAACTGTGAATTTTGGGATTATTTACGGTGTTTCTGCGACCGGTCTTTCTAATCAAACCAATTTATCCCGAAGCGAAAGTGCCGCTTTGATTGATGCTTATTATAAAACGTATCCAACCCTTAAGGCATATATCCAAAAGCAAATTGAATTTGCCAGACACAACGGTTATGTTGAAACGATTACTGGCAGACGTCGTTATCTTAAAGATATCAATTCAGCCAATGCTGTTGTTCGTAGTGGAGCAGAACGAAATGCGGTAAACGCACCTATTCAAGGAAGTGCTGCTGATATTATCAAAATTGCGATGATTAATATACATAAACGTTTGGAAAAAGAAAATTTTAAAAGTAAAATGCTTCTACAAGTGCATGACGAATTGGTATTTGATGTACATAATACCGAATTAGAAAAAATCCAGCCGATGATAAAATCCGAAATGGAAAATGCTTTTATACTCGCTGTTCCGTTGGTTGTTGAACTCGGTTTAGGAAAAAATTGGCTGGAAGCGCATTAATAGATAATAGGGTAGAGATACGATTTGTTGGAAGTGATTAGACGTGTTTATTTAGGTAAATTCATAGCTTAAATGTTCTTAAAATTAGAATTAATGCGTATTACATTAAAATAAATTACTTATTTGGACATTTTTTATGGCTATGGTCGATTTTGAAGAAGTCGCTTTTGATTGTATACGGTTTAGATTATATCGGTTAATCAATTAATTTTGATAAAACAACAAAAAACAAACGACACAATAGCATGATAATCAGCTTTGCATCGTTTGCATTTGTATGTAAAACGATTTAATTATAAGGCTTTTTTATCCATTTAGCTACACCGCCATGGCGACTGCAAGTCCCTCTACGATGCTTACTAAAGGAATATGAACCATCTTTGCATACAGCACACGCCCCTACAGGTATGTTTTTGTAATGCGTAGGCGACTGTACTGTTTTATTGTCAATATTCCGATAGGTTTGAGATCTAGATAAGGGATAATTGTTTGGATCTTCATCCCAAGTAACCGGGTTATTGTCGGGTATATATCCTTTTGTATTGATCTGGTCTTCCTGAACTTTAGCATTTTCAATATACGAATAAGCACTAGTGCTTTGTTCATAAAAAGGATTAAAAGCAGATGGAGACAAAAAATAGGTGATCGCGCCAAATATGATGATTAAGTGTTTAATATTATTTAATTTTATAAAAGTTTAAAAATCGTTTGTAGCTTATAGTTTAGTACATAAATTAGAGGGTGAAGGTCAACTAAATCCGGAGTAGGTTGTCGTTTAGCCATTAGTTGTAGTAAACACATTTGTTTTCTTTATAGTAGCTCTTTTTTTCTATTGTCGTTGGAAATGTTGAATGCTACTTTACTAAATTGGCAGTTGTCGTTTTTTATAAAATTAAAAGTTAGAGGGTCAGTGCTATCGCCATTTTTAAATGAAATTTGAGCAAAAATGTTACATAACACCATTAAAAATCTAATTTTCATAAGTAAATACATTTGGATTTTGAATTAATATTAAAAAAGTAAGTTTCTTTCAATTGTTATAGCTCTATCTCTTAGGAACATAGACCTTTCTTCCATATTCATTGTAGTAATATTGTCCGCCTCTTGGGCCTTCAAAGATGGTTTTTCCTTGTCCATAGTTATATGCTTCTCTTGAATTATCTTTAGGGCGTGTTCCCTGAGTCCCATTGAAAGGGTTGTACTGACCTTGCGTACTCCAATTATCATGATTGGTTTGATTTGCGGTTTGTCTGTAGTGTCCATCTACCCAGGTGCCATTTTGTTTAAAATGTCCATCGACCCAGGTATTGGTTTGAGCAAAAGTGAAAACGGATACAAGTAAAAAAACTACTAAAAATGTTAAAGATTTCATAGAGATTTATTATTTCGAAATTATAAAATAAATTGTTTATTTTCATTTATACCAGTTGGGCTAAAATGTCTCCAAAATTTTGTAAGTTTTTATTAATATATTTTTTAAGGTGTTAAAAATAGCAAGCTTTTAAAGTACGTATCAATTTACAACTACGATCGAGTAAGGAGGAAATTGTGCAATTTTTATGCTTTGATATTAGTAATTACACTCATAACGTTGTTAATTGAAAGTTAAGTATCTTAATAAATAGATAATTTTCAAATTTAGTGGATTTTTATAGTATGTATTTAAAAAACGGATTCATTTTTAATGTTTTTTAAATCTTTTGAATATATGTATAATACAAAATAATTGTTTTTATATAAGATATGTAGATCATTAGATCAGTTAACCTTGTACTAGCACATTATATATTATTTTAGCAGCATTTGCCATGGATTTGCAGCATTTGATTTTTTGTTTTCAGTATTCAGGTCGGAATCTTTATTGTCCATATTTAAGCGTTTCCCCAATTTTTTAATAATTAAAGGCAAGGGTTCTTTTTCGATATTGTATGCTTTATAAAGTGCATATCCTCCTATAAAATATTTTTTAAAATCGTTGTATCTTATCCATATATATCCATTGTCGCCCCAGTTTTCGCCCCAACTATTGAGGATTTCAAAGGCCCCTCCGTATTTATTATTATCATATCCGACTACAACGACCGAATGACCATAACCATCTAATTGGGATTCATCCGGTTTAGGTGTCCATAGTGTTTTTCCTTTAGCAGTCTCAAAACTTTCGGGCACATACATACCTATTACCACAGGAATTTTTTTATATATCATATACTTAATATCTTCTACATATTTTATTCGTACGTATTTGTCCGGTTTGTTTTTCTTTGCTTTTTCCAAATTGCTTTTGTAGTTTGACGGATTATATTTGCAAAGATGTTTTTCACTAAATGGGTAATAATCACTATATTCTACATAAAACAAATTAAGCGCACCATGATTTAGCACATCATTCATGGTTTTCTCGATATTTAGTCCTTCATAACAGGATATATCCGATTTGTCCTTATTTCTAAAGTATATCCAATGTGGAGATATTGCTGTTAATGAAATATGCGCTTTATTGGTTTCTTTATTGCTGATGGCGTGCATCATCGTCAAAGCTGTAGCCGTAGCATATGCAACACAAGTTGAATATTGCTGCTCAAAAACATAAGGTGTGTACTTTTTGAGAGAAAAAGCTTCTAGGATAATTGCGGCTCTTTCCCCATCAAAATGCTCAGACTGGTTAAATTCATCTTCATCAAATATTAAGCCCTGACCAAAACCATTCCAATAAAGGAATATCATGAATATAAGGAAACAACTTTTTTTCACGATTTACTTTTTTAATGGAAATATGTATTCTCCCGAATTCGTTTTTATGGATAGTGCACTAACTTGATTGATGTGGATCTTTAATGCATCTGGTGCAAACAACTGATGTTTTGTAAGTCGTGTGAAAATATATATAGTGTCATTTAGGTCATAATATAGGTTTGAAGCGTCAGATATGAGTACGATTTCCTTTTTTTGTCCTATAGAAGCCCCTAATTTACCTTCTAAAGGCAGGATTTTGACATTGAATTGTCCAACGTAGATTCTATCAACTTGTGTGTTTATACTATCCTTGTATATGAAATCGGGCTTTATAAGAAATAACACACTTAGGATTCCTGCTGTCAAAACTGCAGCATATTTCAATATTTTGAAAATGAAAACGTTTCTTTCTTCCTCCTTCTTAACTTCATTTTTTATTTCCTGAAGTTGAAGTTTTAATTTTTCACGACCTTCTCTTTGGATCCCTTCGCGTATAGCCCGATGTATTTGATATTCATTTTTCATGTCTAAGTTTTCTTCTATCATCTGCTCAAAATTATACTTTTCGGTATCAGTTAATTCACCGTCAATATATTTATCCATCAAATCTAAAAATGTCTCCTTATCCATGGAAATAAATTTTGTTGGTGATCATTTTTCTCAAATGTCCTAAACATCTGTACTTGTGTTTACGCACATTTTCTTCCGATATTGTACCCAATGATGCAGCAATTTTGCGCATCGACTTTTTTTCATAATAAAACTTAATCAAGATTTCTTTGCATATATCCTGGAGGGCTTGTAATGCTTGATTTACTATGGTTTCATTTTGATCCGGGGTGTTAATAATGCTGTCGATATCCATCGTATCCTCCAATGGTGGTAGATTCTCTAAGTCTACAACATATTTACCTTTTTCTCTACATTTTTTATAATACAGATTTTTTCCGACAGCGACCATATATGTACTCAACCTGACACCCGGATTTAAAGTAAAATATCCAGAAACAATTTTTTCAAAAAGTATAATAATTACATCTTGAACTATATCCTCAGCTTCTGTTTCCTCACCCCCGTGTTGTTTTACAAATCGCTTTATCGCACCAGTATGTTTTTTATAGAGGTACTTCATAGCTGCATTATCTTTTTTTCGAATTGCCTCGATTAATTCACGATCATTATGAAAGGGCATTTTTGAAAATTTTAGGCAAATATAATGAGTTCGTGTTTATAAATATAATAGGAATGGGAAACGAGTAGAAAATGCATTATACTTTTCGATTTTTTACCTTAAAGGTTAGTATTTACTTATTTTATATTGTAAAATACCCAATGTATTGTTATTCAACACATTTAAGTGAGTTATAAAATCCTTTAGATTTAATTTCCTTTTTTTACATATATTGTTCTTTGCACAAAAAGTAAATTATTATAGCATTCTTATATTTTTTTATATATTTGTCATCTAAACTTCTAAATTATGTCTTCGTATCGGCGGTTATTCCTGCAACATGTTGCACAGACGAGCCCAACACCTTTTGGCTTGGAAGTTAGTCGTGCCGAGGGGATGTATATCTATGATCATCAAAGTAAGCGATATTTAGATTTTGATTCAGGTATATCGGTTAGTGTTTTAGGACATTGCCATCCTGCAGTGGTTCAGGCTGTTCAAAATCAGGCAGCGACCTATATGCATACGATGGTTTATGGCGAACATATCCAAAGCCCGCAAGTAGCATACGCACAACTTTTGAGCGAAGTGCTGAATAACGGACTTGACTGTATCTATTATGTGAATAGTGGTACTGAAGCTGTGGAAACAGCTCTGAAATTAGCGAGAAAAGCTACCGGAAGAAGAGAAATTATTTCTTGTCGCAATGCCTATCATGGTAGTACAATTGCAGCAGAGAGTTTACGTAGTGATTATGAATTTACGCGTCACTATGCTCCAGGTATACCGGAAGTTAATCACATTCGTTTTAACGAAGAAGCTGATTTAACGCTAATAACTTCTAAAACAGCTTGTGTGATTATAGAACCTGTACAAGCAGAAAATGGTATCATTCCACCAACGAATGATTTTCTCAAAAAGGTTAGGTTTCGGTGCAATGAAACAGGGACACTACTGATCTTAGATGAGATACAAACGGGATTTGGTCGAACAGGTTACTTGTTTGCACATCAAAAATACGACCTGATTCCGGATATTTTACTAATTGCAAAAGGTATGGGTGGTGGTATGCCAATAGGCGGTGTTGTTGCTAACAGAGCACTCATGTCTGAATTAGCTAAAAATCCAGTTTTAGGGCATATTACGACCTTCGGTGGACATCCTGTGACGGTAGTCGCAGCTTTGGCAACACTTAAAACCTTATTATCTACGGACTATATCCAAGAAATTCGTCAAAAAGAGCAGCTTTTGCACACTTTGCTAGTTCATCCGGCGATTAAGGAAGTCAGGTCTTCCGGGCTTATGATGGCGGTAGAGCTTACCAATGCTTCGATGTTGTCACTTGTCATAGAAACATTAATGAAACAGGGCTTGCTGACTGATTATTTTCTATTTAATAACTGTTCATTTAGAATTGCACCACCATTGATTATCACTCCGGATCAAATACGAGATGGTGCGGAAATCATCCTAAATGTCTTAGACAAAATTTCAGAAACAACACATTAATCAATATGAAGCCACCCTTACTAAAGGCATTATGGAGCTATATTTCGGATGTACACATTGAGTCAATGTCTTCAGATTACAACGAATCAATGCATGTTTATCTTAGTAAAGGCAGATACCAGCTTTGTACGCCAAATGCGATTTATTCTTATGGCGACAAGTACGATAACTTTACAGAAACGTATAATCAGTTAAGGTTGGATGCCCATATCAAAGATGTGTTAATCCTCGGATTTGGACTAGGAAGTATTCCCTATATGCTGGAAAAAAAATTTAATAAGCGATATAGCTATACCGGTGTTGAAATTGATGAAACCGTTATCTATTTAGCGTCAAAATATGTATTGGACGAGCTTCAATCAGAAGTACAGCTTATCAATACAGATGCATGGAATTTTGTACAGCAATGCGAATACAGATACGATATGATATGTGTAGATATATTTATTGATGATAAAATTCCAAAAATCTTTCTTTCTCATGAGTTTTTAGAAAGTATAGCATCCAACCTTACGGACAATGGCATTTTATTATTTAATCATCTTGGCATGCGCCAAAAAGATGCGGAAGCGGCGATGAAATATCACGATGATGTTTTTAATAAAGTATTTCCCGAAAGTGTAGCGCTAAAAGTAGTAGATAATTACATGATGCTCAATAATAAAAATTTATTAAAATAAGCAATACACTTCGATTATGCTTAACTAAATTATGTGCGGCTTACACATTGATATAAAAAAAGCGTCCCTATTCTGAAACAGAAATTAGAACGCTTTTATATTTCTAAACAAGTATTGTTTATTCTTCTATCAATTCGAAATCAACTTTTGAAGTCAATTCTTTATGTAAGTTTAAAGTAGCCGTATAAGTACCTAACTCTTTAACTTCTTCTGGAAGAACAATCTTCTTACGCTCAATTTCGATATCAAATTGGTCTTTGATCGCATGAACTAATTGAACATTAGTGACACTACCAAAGATCTTTCCAGTAGTACCGGCTTTAACACCGATTTTAACTACTTTACCTTCTAATTTTGCCGCAATTACTTTGTATTCATCTAATCTTGCTGCTTCTTTAGCATCTTCTTCTGCTATAATTTCGTCTCTTTTCTTACGATTTACAGCATTCGCATTAACAGCTAAACCTTGTGGAAATAAATAATTACGTCCATATCCGGGTTTTACACTTACGATATCGTGTTTGTCACCCAGTCTTTCTATATCTTTTAAAAGAATTACATCCATTTCTAAATTAATTTTTAAAGATTATTTTAATAAGTCAGTAACGTATGGTAAGATTGCAAGGTGTCTTGCTCTTTTAACTGCTACAGCTACTAATTTTTGATACTTCAAAGAGTTACCGGTAATTCTTCTTGGAAGTAATTTACCTTGCTCGTTTACAAACTGAAGTAAGAATTCTGAATCTTTGTAATCAATATATTTAATACCATATTTTCTAAAGCGACAGTATTTCTTTTTTTTCTGCCCTATGCTTGGATTACTTAAGAATTTTATATCGTCTCTTGATGCCATTTTTTTTAATTTTTAAGATTTAATCAATTATTCTTCTTCACTACTACCTATAACTTGAGGCACATGAGCAGGTTCTACAACGTCTACTAAAGCAGCGTCATTTGGTGCAGGTGCGGTTCCTTCAAAAGGTTTTTTATTTGATACCTTTTTCTTATAGCTACTGATCTTTCCTGACTTCCTATCTTCGTTATACTTAACACCATATTTGTCTAGTTTGACAGTTAAAAATCTCATGATGCGCTCGTCCCTTCTCAATGCAAGCTCAACTTTAGAAATTACTGACCCAGATGGTGTTGAAAATTCAATACAATAATAGATACCTGATGACTTTTTGTTGATAGGATAAGCTAATTGTTTTAAACCTATTTCGTTAACATGTACTATCGAGCATCCCAAGTCCTTTAACATAGACTCATAAGTACTCGCTGTCGATTTGATTTCATCACCTGACAGTACGGGATCGATGATGAAATTTACTTCATACTGATTCATAATTTTTTGAAGTGTTTAATTAAAAAATAATACGATTACGACGAAATTTTTATTTCGGGCTGCAAAGGTACGATAATCCTGTGATTTACAAAAGCCTAAATAGTAATTTTTAAGGTAAAAATGGGAAAAAATGAGGTTGACGCGTGAAATCATGTTACATTTTGCATAATATTGAAAATTTTAGAAGGTGATATAATTGTAAATTAGTAAACTGTTTGAATTATTAACGTATAATTTTGAATGTATTCTGCTTTGTATCCACTTTTTTTGAAGTTTTTTATTACTTGGTATCTTAATCAATCATTTTTTTCAAATCTGTTAATTCTATAGGATAGCTTTGATAATTGCGTAAATTTGCGGATTAAATTTTAATTATTTTCATGGCGGTCACACCATCATCAAAAAAAACTTCTTATAAAATATTGGGGGTCGATCCCGGTACTAATATTCTGGGTTATGCCGTGTTAGAAGTCCAGGGTAGTTCGTTAAAAATACTCAACTTTGGTGTGTTTCATCTTGAAAAATTTGAAGATCACCATGAAAAACTCAAGGAAATTTTCTTGCAGTTGCAGGAGATTATTGAAACGTATCTTCCAGAACATTTAGCGATAGAAGCCCCTTTTTATGGTAAAAATGTCCAGTCAATGCTCAAATTGGGACGGGCTCAGGGAGTCGCTATGGCTGCTGCTATGACTATGGGATTAAAAATACAGGAATACGCTCCTAAAAAGGTGAAGCAATCCATCACTGGTAACGGTAATGCATCCAAAGAACAAGTAGCGGCTATGCTCGAGTCCATTCTTAAAATCAAAATCAGTAGCAAACATCTTGATGCAACTGACGCACTTGGTGTTGCTGTTTGCCATTATAATCAAAGTACGAGCATCCTCGCAGGTCTTAAAAAACATAATGGATGGTCATCTTTCATTAAGAACAATCCAGAAAAAATCAATACTGGTAAATTTATACCTTCCAAGAAAACTAAGAAATAAATGTCATAGTTCCTTATCTTTGCACTTTACAATTGCAAATTTTGTACAAGGAAATTGTCATAAAACCTTTAAATAGTTTAACTACAGGTTGGAAAGAAATCTGGCAGTATCGGGAATTATTGTATTTCTTTGCATGGAAAGAGGTCAAAGTCAGGTATAAACAAGCATTTTTAGGTGTGATTTGGACAGTTTTACAGCCTTTAGCAATGATGTTAATATTTGTGCTGATATTTTCCAAAGGTCTTGGTTTGTATACCGGAGCTATACCAGCACCTTTATACTATCTATGCGGTTTGTTGATATGGAATCTCTTTAATCAATCCATTACCGGCGCAGCTAATAGCATGGTGGGAAACGCTAATATCATTAAAAAAATATACTTTCCCAGACTGATTATACCTCTATCTGCTATCTTGACTGCTTCATTTGACTTTGTCATTAGCCTGTTGATTTTAATTGTCTTTGGTCTTTATTACAGTTTGAAAATGCAACTTGATTTTGAAGTATTACCTTTGATAGTAAGTTTTGGGTATGCTTATCTCATCACGGTTGTATTGGCTTTTGGCATCGGTACGCTATTGTCAGCGATTAATGTTAAATACCGCGATGTCAGATACGCACTGCCTTTTTTTGTTCAAAGTCTGTTTTTTATAACTCCGGTGATGTTTGACAACGAAAGTTTGAATACTTCATTTTTAAGGGTCGTTTTAGCGCTCAATCCCTTGCACCATGCAATAAGTGCAGTGAGAAATACACTCGAATCCGGCTATCTTAATCTTAGCAGTATTTCGTGGACAATGCCTTTTATTTTACTCATCATTGCAATCTCGGGCCTTTTTGTTTTTAGGAAAACCGAGGCATATTTTGCAGATATAGTATAAAAAGAATCATCACTTGAAACCCACTATCGACATACAAGGAGTTTGGAAAGCGTACAATATAGGTGCGGATCGAAAATACAAAAGTATTCGCGACACTTTCATACAACTTCCGGAGTTGTTTCGCGGATATAAACAGGAGACTTTTTGGGCTTTGCAGGATATTAATTTTTCGGTTGCACCGGGTGAATCGGTAGGGATAATAGGTCGCAATGGCGCAGGAAAATCTACACTACTTAAGATCCTTTCTAGGATTACACCACCTACAAAAGGGGAAGTAACACTACGTGGTCGCGTGGCCAGTTTGTTAGAGGTAGGGACAGGCTTTCATCCCGAATTAACAGGTCGTGAAAACATATTTTTTAACGGGAGTATTCTCGGGATGCATTATGCGGAAATCAAAAGTAAATTTGACGAAATTGTTGATTTTTCAAGTGTTGCTGATTTTATCGATACTCCGATTAAGCATTTTTCAAGTGGCATGCAACTGAGACTTGCGTTTTCTGTCGCTGCACATCTCGATGCCGAAATTTTACTCATTGATGAAATCTTGACTGTAGGTGATGCTGAATTCCAAAAGAAATGTATTGGTAAAATGGATTCAATCAGCAAAGGTCAGGGAAGATCCATAGTATTTGTAAGTCACAATCTTTCGCAAGTCAAACAACTCACCACTAAAAGCCTTCTTATTGACAAAGGCATTCAGCAAAGTATAGGCCCAACAGATGAAATGATTCATTTATACCATGAAAATATATTGAATCAGCAATGGAAATTATTTGACAAGGAAAGAAATCAATCTGAAGATGTTGAATTTAACAATTGTACTTTTTTAGATAAGGCATATCGTCCTTTGTCTCAGTTTGAAACTGGTCAGCCTGTTCATGTTTTAATTGAAATTCAAAACAATACCGGCAAGAAATTAGAAAATGTATTAGCTGGATTGTTATTCAGAAATATTCAAGGTAGTCCTATGACCGGCTTTAGCAGTAATGTTCATGGACTAAAATTGGATTTGGATATTGGTGAAAACCGAATAATTTGCAGCATTGATAAATTTCCTTTAAGTCCTGGTTATTATACCTATAATCTCATACTCACCAAGGGCAGTTTAACCTATAACTGGATGAAAGAAGCTGGTACGATACATGTGGTACATGGTTTCTTTTTTGAAACTGGGGAAATTCCATCACCGGGTTTAAATACAGTATTGGTTGAGCAAAAATGGAAAAAAGTATGATTTTTTATAACTACAAATACATATGGAAGTCTCAGTAGTCATTCCGGTTTATAACGAAGCACTTTATTTAGACAGATGTATTCAATCGGTTTTAAACCAATCGGAAGTTGCTGAAATCATCTTAGTCGATGACCACTCTACAGACAAAAGCATGGAAATATGTAGGAGGTGGGAACGCGAAAATGAAAAAATCCGGGTTTTTACTAATACAGGCATCAAAGGAGCAGGAGGTGCTATTAACACAGGATTATATCAGACGACATATGTTTATATCGCCATATTAGGTGCTGACGATTACTTTTTACCGGATAGATTTAAATACGACGAAGCCTTGTTTAAAGCGCATCCGGATATAGATGCCATAGCGCATTCCATCAAAGTAGTGACCTCAGATCATCAGACTTATTCGGCGTTGCAAACACATTTTGAAGACAAACAACGCATCGGTTGGGAACCCTCTTTTGAAGTCATAGATATTTTCCAAACAGGAAACTTAAAAAAGCACTTTAGCATCATAGGCATGACAATCAAAAAGTCTGTGTTTGATACTATAGGTTATTTTGACGAAAGTCTAAAACAAGCGCAGGACTCGGATTTGATACTTAGGATGTTGATCCGTTGTAAGGTCTTGACAGGTGACTACCAAAGACCTGTAGCCGTTTATTATCGACATGCACATAATACTACGCGAAATTTTACAGAAGCGGTTTATTACCGAAGATTAAAGGCAAAAAAGCATTTTCATCTGTCAGTATCACACAGAATGCCTAAAGAACGAATCGTAAAATGCTTTAAGGATTTTTTGGAATATGATTATTTGTGGATAACCCGTGGCAATTGGCCATGGAAAAAGGTGGGTAAGATCTTCCTTCTTTTATGGATGATTTTGAGGTTGATTTCTACGACTAACCCTACTTATGACCCTAGAAGGAAAATAATGGTTAGATAGGCGAGTAAGATGAAGTATTCGTTTAGTTTTTTAAAGTTTGTTTTTCGTCAAGATTTCGAAGCTCAAGCGTAAATATGCCATTGGGTATTTAAAAATTACAGCAATATTCGACAGGATTGCCTCAAGTAATTTATATCTGTTATATTTCAAATGCCCACTGAACAATTGCATTTCATTCAGACACCGTGCTCTAATTAAAAAGGGCTGTATTAAGGTTTGATTCCAGATAAGCACGTCTCTTAAACAAGCCCGATGATTTTTTATTCTACTTTCGTAATTTTTACCCATTCGGCCACTATTTTCAGGGTTGTAATACGTGATGCCTGTCCATGTAGGTAGTATTTTAATAGCATGTTTTAAACCCACTTGTAGGATAAAATGTAGGTCTTCACCGGCAAAAAACCTTTCATCAAATTTTATCGTATCAAAAACCAACCGATGATAGCATCCAGTTGTGAATGCTTCATACGGAAAAGTATCATATTTAAATGATGGTTTTATATCTGTTCGGTGAATTTCTTTACCGTCTTGATAGATAATAAGCCCGGTTTTTATACATTTATATTCCGGATTGTTTTTTATACCATCGTACAATACCGCTAAATGATCAGGTAAATAAGCATCGTCACTATCTTGAAAACAAATCCATTCGCCTTGAGCGCGTACTATACCATGATTTCTTGCAGCACTTTCTTTTTGATTTTCCTGCCAAAAATAGCGTATGCGGGAATCATTAAATCCAGTGACGATTTCCTGTGTATTATCCGTACTACCGTCATCGATGATAATCAATTCCCAATCTTCAAACGTTTGATTAAGGATACTTTTAATAGGTATTTGAATGAGATGTGCCCGATTAAACGTAGGGATTATAATAGAAAAAAAAGGCTTTTTCATGATTGATTAATGAGTTGCATCAACATTTTTTTTCTGTCCTTATCTTTAAAATATGCGTGAATTTGATTCTTAATTGCGTCTGGATGTTTTTGATAGCGCAGGGCGTAAATAATTGCCTTAGCCAATAAATTTTTGTCTTTGTATGGCACTACTAAGTTTTCATCTTCAACTAAAGTCCCCATTATACTTACATCCGAAACGACAGGTGTACAGCCGCACAACATAGCTTCACAAAGCGTATTGGGCATGCCTTCTGACATGGAAGGAAGTAAAAATACAGAAAATTGTTGAAATAGCTTTCTGGTTTCTTCCCTAGATTGAAATGAAAGCAGCGTAATATTGTCGGGCAATTCTGATTGATAATGTTGGATCATTTCTGGAGAAAAACCAGCAAAAGTAAACCGATACTCAGGCATTGTTTTGGCACAATCAACGATCAAGTCAAAGCCTTTTAACTGATAAGTCTGCGGTTGGTAAACATATGCTAAAGCAAGTATTTCGTTGTTTCTTTTTTCATGTCCAGGCTGCCAAAAATCATAATCTATTAAAGGTGGAACGACCCTTATTTTTGGTTTTAATTTAGGCATAAAGTTTAAAATGCCAGTTTTATAACCAGCTTTAGATGGATCGGCATATTTATTAGTATGATAAACCAAAGCGTCGCTTACTGGGCAAATATAGGTCGCTTGTTGGTACGTCCATCGCATTACTTTCTGTAAAAGGTTATTGCGATAAAATACACCATATGATATTGAAGGAATGCAAGCAGCATCAAAACCACCCAACGATATAATAGAAACTTTATTTTGAATCTTAGCCAACGCTACCGGCATTACCGAATGCCAAGACCCAAAATTAATAACGACAGTATCAGCTTCCCATATCTGCCAGAATACCCGGATGTTGTATGCTAAGAAGTGCATCCACTTTGAAAACATACCCGACTTTATCTCAAAATGTGCAATTTTGACGTTATATAACTTTGACATCCATGCGATATCTCTTTTGCCAAAGACAGAATGGCCAGCATAACAGTAAAGAATCGTATGTGTCTCGGACGTATGCATTTTTATTTTTAAAAAATAGAATTACTTTTGTGGCTAATAATATGGTTACGCTCGATAAAGGCAAATATACAGATTGGGCAGCAATGCAAGAAAATATGCCCGTTTTTTTCAGACCTTGGTATCTGGATTGTGTTTGTATTCATGGGCAGTGGGATGCGATTATGGCTACTTCCGATAAAGGTCAAATCGAAGGTGCGCTCGTTTTTTATACAGTAAAACGGTATGGCCGACCCTTTATAATCATGCCACCATTAACTCCTTTCGGGGGAATTTGGATTGCACCTTCTAATGCTTCAAAATACACATACAAAATTCAAAAAGAAAGTCGGATTATCTCAAAGTTATTGGAAGCGATTCCTAAAGATGTAGTATTGTACAGACAATCATTTTGGCACTCGTATAAAAATTGGTTGCCTTTTTATTGGAAAGCATTCGAGCAAACCACCCGTTATACTTTTATTATCAACGATCTCAAATCCTGGTCGCTCAACGATACCGCAACGAATGTCAGAAATAAAATCAACAAAGCATCGGCTACGCTAAATGTTTCATTCACGGATGATACCAAATTGGTGTATAATCAGGTAAATAATATCATGACAAAAAAAGGGTTGCCTCTTATCTGGTCTCATCCGTTTTTTGCGGATTTGGACAAGGCGGTTCTACAGCACGCATATCGGTTGATACTTTCGGTCACGGACAATGATAACCGACTTCATGCCAGTGCGTATATTATTATCGACAAGGATACAGCATACCTTATGATGCTCGGCTCTGATCCAGTATTGAGACAAAGTGGTGCGATTCCTTTAGTGATCTATCACGCTATCTTAGCTGCAGCCGAATATGTCAATAAATTTGATTTTGAAGGCAGTAGTATGGAATCACTTTTTGATTTGTTTTCTGGGTTTGGCGGACAAATGACTCCTTTTTACAGTATCTACCGTACAAAAAATATATTTTGGGATCTTATATATCGGGTTAAATCAAGAAAGGATAACAGAAACAAGTAATGTCTCATTCACCTTGATTGGTGTCCTCAAAAAATCGAGCCACGTTATTTTCCCATGAATACGGTTTCAAAATCGTTGCATCGTTATAAACTTGTTGATATTGGCCTGAAAGCCATAAATTGTAAAGTTCCTGAATGTGCTTCTTTAAATCAGATTTAAAATTGCTTTCAGAAGAATAAAACACCCTACCGAATTTCAATGTGTCGGCTAACTGCTCAAATTCAGGGTCTTTTCTGCCTTCAACTACAACAACAATGGGATTTAGCGCACCTAAATATTCAAAAAATTTACCAGACAAAATACCATGAATCTTATCATCATTCCAGGTCATAAGGTAATTGATATTGGCATTTTGCTGAATGGCTAAGGCAACCTCCGATTCAACATAATATCGAGTATCTAAGCATGGCTGAATATATGACCAAATAGCTGCTTTTTCTTGCCAATACCGGCTGTCTTTTCCTGCATAGGTGATTTGAAATAGATTAAAATCTATAATTCCGTCCTTGATTAAATCATTTATGGCTTCAAATAGAATAGACGGATCAAGCAAATCTTTGTAAACTGATCCGGTAAAAGCAATTGTAAATTTTTGATTCGATGCGGATGACGGTGTCCTTATTTCAATACCATTCAATAAAGTGACGGCTTCAATATTGAATTGGCTTAAAGCCTTAGAAACGCCGTTTGAGACACTGACTACTTTATCGGCCCGTTTCAAAAGTCTTTTCCAAATTTTGTGTTGAAATGAAGGAAAAAATGTATTGGGTCGTTTAGTTAATATCGGAAAATCATGCATACTGACCAACCAATATATATCGGGTCGTAATCGCTTGACAATATAACCTATTAATACATTAGATGCCGGACGAAATGCAGTAAATAGGGTATGGTGGCCGGATTGACTTACACCCTTAGAGATACGACATATGCCATTAATAATATACACTAATCCACCTTCACCCAAGAAAAAACTAAAAGGCATGGTTTCATTGAGCTTAATGAGTAAGCGGACGATCCTGTTTTGCTTTTTAGTTTCGTCAAAGTGAAAATTTCCCTTAGATTTTGACGGTTTAAACCAATGTACTAGACTGCGATAATCTAAAGTAAGGATATATTGGTTTTTTTTAGGGTTTTTTCGACAATCGGTCGATTCAAAATATTTTATATTACTTGACACATAAAGTATGGATTTTGAATACCTTTTTGAGCATGTATCAAATAAGTAGAAGTTCCGCTTCGAAGCTATCGATGGGATAGGCGGATAGTAATATGTCAGGTAATGTAAGTATTTTGGTTTCTTCACCCGAATTTATACAGGATTATTTTTAAAGCGTTTTATTTGGAACTCTCCTATGGGCTGATGGTGCTTGCAATGCATGCGATAGATAAACCTTTCGGTAGCTTTTTATATGCTAATAGGTGTAAGATATCAAAAGATCTACGGTCATTACATCCCAACGTGCAGTACGACATTACCACATTAGTATTAGGCGCGAGCTTTACAGTTGGATTAAGTTTATACGCGCTTAGTGTAGCATGTTTGAATTACAACTTCATATATTTTATCGGCAATGATTTGGTGGTCAAATTCTGACACTGCTTTTTCGCGGCCTTTTTTTCCCATCTCAGTACGTGCAGCTTCACTTTGTTGACTCATCCTATTGATAGCTTGTACAAGGCTATCTACGCTTTTTACTATAACTAAATATCCGTTGATGCCATCATCAACGGTCTCTCTGCATCCTGCGGTATCCGTTGTTATCACCGGTTTGCCCATCGACATGGCTTCGATGATGGTTCTAGGTAGGCCTTCTCTATATGATGGTAGGACGATGCAATCACTTTTGGCTATTACGGGGTGTATATCTTTCAAAAACCCATGATAGTAGATGATGCCTTCATCCACCCATTCTACCAATTCATCACGATTTACAGTTGACGGATTACCGGTGTCCAGCTCACCGACTACCCAGAATTCTATATTAGGATTCGATTTCCTGATTACTCTAGCAGCAGCCACAAATTCGCGGATGCCTTTATCGTACAACAATCGGCCGATAAAGGTAAATACTATTTTATCATCTGGCGACTGATCCACTTCAGGCTTAAAATACTGGGTATCAACACCACATCCTTTAATCGAGACGGAAGACTGCTCATTAATAATATTCATTTTAATAAAGAGCAATCTGTCATCCATATTTTCAAAAATAATTTTTTTATGGAATTTTCCTGTGCGACGATACAGCCATGACATCACATTTCCGGCAAAGCCATTATTTATAAAAGCATAGCCTAAGCCAGTCACGACTCCTATACTTTTGACCTTTGCTATCCACGATGCAATCGCGCCATAGATATTTGGTTTATTGGTAAAATGAATGACAACATCAGGCGAAATTTTCCGGTACCTTATGATCAATTCAAATATCAATAATATATCTTTAAAGGGATTCATACCGTCTCTATCCATAAACCTTAGGTTGTAATGCCGGACATCCGGATACTTTTCCTTGTAATGGATATATTCATCTACAGGTGCAATAACGGACACTTCAAAACCTTGGTCAAGGAATTTTTTAATCAGGGTTTGCCTGAAATTAAAGATATTCCAAGTTGAATTTGTCACAAGAACGATGGATTTTCCTTTATTAACTGTAGGCATCAAAAGTGAAAATATAGTGCGATTTGTAAAATATGCCTTTATATGTATAAGTTAACATTACCTGATGGTTAATCATTTTGGTAGGATAGTATAGAAAGCTTGATTTTCCTTTTAAGGTTGATTTATTGATATATTTCTTGGCCTAAAGCATAAAATGATCATTTGTCCAGATGTAATTTATTGACGACCGACTTAATCTCTTGTTCCGCTGATTTAGGAAATATAAGTAAGGCATCATCTTCATCGACGACGATAAAGTCCTCCAAACCTTTGATGACAACTTGCTTATTGTTATTGGAACGAACGATGATATTTTTACAATTATCCAGATATACATTTTTACCGATGACTACTTTATCATCATTATTGGCAAGATATGCATGAAGGCTATTCCATGTGCCGAGATCACTCCAGCCAATGTCCGCCGGTATCGTACATACATTATCTGCACGTTCCAGAATGGCATAATCAATCGAAATATTTTGTGTAAGCGGGTACAATCTATTGACATATTCCTGCTCATTTTCTGTATTAAAACAGGTCACATCTTCTGATAGAATCTCTAAAATCCCCGGCGAATAGCGTTCAAATGCTTTAATTATCGCCTCTACACTCCACACAAACATGCCTGCATTCCATAGATAGTTGCCGGATGCAAGGTACAACTCAGCGGTTTGTAATTCGGGTTTTTCTTTAAATGACAATACCTTAGCAACGCCTTGAATAGCACTATTCGTTTCGTACTGAATATATCCATAACCAATATCCGGCCTAGTAGGCGATATCCCTAAAGTCATCAGTATATCATTAGCAGCGGCTACATTAAAAGCGGTGTCCAATATCTGCAAATAAGAGTTTTCTTTTAGAATTACATGGTCGGATGGCAGCACGGCAAAAACAGCTTGAGGATCTATGGCTTTCAACCTCAATGCCGTATATGCTATACAAGGAGCTGTATTGTTCATACTGGGCTCACAGAGGATATTATTTTCAGGCAATTCGGGTAGTTGCTCTACAACGAGATGTTTATACCGTTGGTTGGTCATCACGATTATATGTTGCGCATTTACAAGGCGGAGAGCACGTTCGAAAGTCATTTGAAGTAGGGATTTTCCTACGCCCAAGATATCTAAAAACTGCTTAGGTCGGTCAACGGTACTTGCTGGCCAAAACCTGCTACCGATACCACCGGCCATAATGGCGATATATCTATGTTTCATATTACTAGTTAGTCAGGCAATTGAAATTTGCCTACAATGAGATTATTAACTTACTATTCAGGGTTATACTTAAAAAAATCAAAATGTTTAGCGTGCTTGTCTTTTAGTCTAAACGACCATAATCGTCCTGAAGCCGTATGATATCTACTTCATTGGAAGGTTGATTTGCATCGATGTGCTGCCATATTTCGGCGATGATTCCCCATTCGTTGAGGCCGATTAGGCGGTGACGCATTCCTTGCTCTATGATAATCGCTTCACATGTTTTCATGATATTCAATTCCCCTTCACTGTCATTTTTGCTTATTTTATAGGCGGCTTTACCATCTAAGAGTTTCCAAATCTCGGATCTTCTATTGTGGTACTGCCAAGACATTTGCTTAAGCGGTTGTATACAGAGAATTTTAGGGCTAAGTGGATGAATATCCTGAGCCAACTGATCCTGCATTTCAGGGAAAAATTGTAAAATGAATTGCTTGATATCGCTATCTGCAATCCTAAAAAATCCGCCCCAAGGACGAACGAAATCTTCATCAACGATATGTAAGCCAAGCTTAATGATTTGCTTTTTTATTTGACTTAGTCGTTGCATTTTATCCTTCATAAAGCAAGTAATTTTTTGCTTTTAAAGCGTAAAATTAAGAATAAATTTGTTATTGTCTTCATTATCTGTCTAAAACAACGTGCATATATTTAAAGTTCCATTTTATGCGATGTCAAAAACTTTAAATTCAACGCAAGTAAGACATGCTACTTAATTTTGTATTTTATACATTTTTTTCGAAGATTTTTTACGATTATTTTTCATTTCGGATAATGTTCAACATTTCATGTGCGAGATGTTTGCGATTGTAATCTTTAGCCAGGTTACTGCAACCTTGTTTATATTCCGTAAGGTTGTTTTTAATCCATTCAACTTTGGTGATAAAGTCATACATATTTTCAGGTTCGAAAAATACACCTGCTTGATAATTTTCTATCATAGTACGTGATTCGCCATCAACACCCAATAAAATCGGTTTGCCCATGGATACATTTTCAAATATCTTTGACGGAATCACTTGCTTGAAAGTGTCGGATTTCTTTAAGTTGACCAATGCAACATCCAATATGCTAATGTAATCTTGTACCTGACATTTAGTTACGGAAGGATGCATGAGGACATTTATGTTTTTCAATTCAAGGTTGTGTTGCACCAAATTTTCCTTTTCTGCACCATTACCGATAAATAGAAATTGAATACTCGGATCGGAAATTTTGCTTGCAGCGTTTAATATAAAATCCAACCGGTGTGCCATGCCATGTGTACCGAGGTAGCCGATGATAAATTTATTTTCAAGGCCTAATTGCTTTAAGATGGTCTGATTTTTCTCTTGTGGGTAGAAAGTAGAAAGGTCAGCACCGTTTTTAATAACATAGACTTTGTCGTTGTCGATGCCCTTTTTTATTAAATCGCTTTTAAATGAATCGGTTACAACGACAACTTTATCGGCACTTTTATATAGCCTTTTTTCCAACCATTCAAAAAGTCGAATTACGATACTTTTTTTCATGGCCCCAACTGCAACGATAGATTCTGGCCATATATCCCTGACTTCCATAATCCATGGCTTCCTTTTTATCAAGGATAGCCATCTTCCTGAAAGTGCTGTAAAAATCTGGGGCGAAGTCGCTATGATTATATCTGTTTTGCAAAAAAGTCCAGCAAAAAATGACATGACCCCATAGCTAACATAATCAAGGATCCTTTTGACCTTTCCCTTATTTGCGGATATAAAAGACCATACGCGTATCACTTTGATGCCATCGATCCATTCTGTTTGATACAGTTTGTTTTTGTAACCATTGAAAACTTTCCCTTTTGGAAAATTGGGTACACAAGTGATGACCGTGACTTCCTCGCCTTGCTTTACCCATTCTTTACAATGTTCATAGGTTCGGTTTGCCGGTGCATTGACTTCTGGCGGAAAATTATCTGATAAAAATAGGATTTTCATAAATGGCTAATATCCGATTTTTTGAATTCCAAAATCAAAAATTTTATCCTATTGGTATTTTTCATGAAATGCGCTTAATTTGAATTAATTGAAATGATGACTTTGTCATTTGCTAGCGTATATACTACTTTTAGTGCATCAACCAAGTCATTGAACCCTTGAGCATACTGATAGGATGCTACATGAATATTTGTTGCACCTTCGATGTTTATTGTTAACTTATCATGGACATGAATATAGTTTTTGTCTAGATAAATCTTTACATCAGGATGGAAATGGAGTGCGCCGTTTACTTTGTGGTTGGATATATGGCCTAGGACATTATCGGTAATCACAAGTTGGGCATCTACCGTTTCAAATTTTCTGTGGATTTCCAAATTCCATTGTCTATAGCCGTTATGACTGGCGATAACAACATTTTTGTTTTCCTTCAATATCGTTGTCTTCGCTCTTTTGCCTACCCTGAATCCATGCCAAACATCAGAAGAATTCGTGTCATTTACAATGAGTGTATTGTGCGATGCAGTACCGCGCTCTAATTGCCGTCGCGCATTCTTTTCATATGTCGAAATTCCAGTATCGACTATAATGGGTATTCTGGCATAATGCACTATAAAATTCAAATTATCAGCGTGTGCATGTCCAGGTTGATAATCTGGGGCAATTTGTCCTACATCACACAACATTTCAAATTTTTCATTGCGAAACATCCTATAGCCTGAGTCCGAAAGCTCAAGATTAGCCGGCAAAATACCTAATTTTGTAGCATAATTGATCAATTGATGTGCTTCTGGCGCTCCACCATAAGCCGTATCATTGACCCGGGCTTGTTGACCATTATTAAAAGTCATTTGCTTAAGCCAAGATAACATCTTTTGAGCGGTGCTTTCAAGTATTGGCTTCAATTCTTGATGTTGCCATTGATTTGATGATACGAGGTTAAAACTGTCCAATACCCTAAATAAAATTATCTGATGATACATTGGCGACAATTCATAGTGTGCACCATCGTTTAGGATCTGTTCGCTCAATTCACTTGCTATAATCGCCTTTGCTTTCGCATAAAGGTCTTGATCATTAAAATAATAAGCTCCAAATAAAAGCCCAAAACCATTTTCCAACAGATGATTGCCTAATATATGATATTCCAAGGATTGTGATAGTCTGCGACAGTCATTGTAAAGGTGAATGTGTAACTGTGCATTGTCAAATTGCAGCTTTTCGCTTTGATACCCAGCTTTATCTTGTACATCAGTTGGTTTGCAACTGAGAAACTTCACCCAATTGATGATACGGAGCGAAGTAGGGTAGGGCTCTAAACCGTCTTTTAAGGTTTCATTTTGGGAGATGTAATCCTGCATGAGTCGATGACATGTTTTTGACGCTATGTTTTTCTGATTGATGAAATCAAAGTAATTGAGGTGATACGTCCACAATTTTCCATAATGGGTACAATTCCAGTCGATGTGCTCGAAATGATGCGTAATATTGAGAAATCTAAATGTGTTTTCGTCAAGATAGCTAGTTTTTTGTGGTAATGAATACGAACCATGAACGGCTACTCCATTAGGAACATGCTTTACCCATTTATGCGGCCAAAATCTAGACGACATACGATACCACAATTGAAACCAAATCTGTTTTAGTTTCATATAGCGTAGGGTATGCAAATATTTTATTAGCGTTTTGATATCTCGGCTAATTGCTTTGAATTGAAGTAAGGATTTGCATTAAAGTTCGCGCAACATCTTCGTTCGATAGAAATCTGCCCGATTTAAATCTGATGGATTGGCCAGTACCTCTTGAGCAATTTCCTTAGCTTTTTGGATTCCGTATTTTTTGCTGTAGGCCATCAAGATATCGCTGTCTTCTATGCCTAGCCTAAAGGCTTCCCATCGTCGAGTGGAGATTATGCGGTCTCCTTCACCTGTATAAATGACGGAATAATCCGTTGCTGGATTGAGTAAAAGCCTATCGACGGGATAATCCTTATCATTAGTTGAATAATTCCAGAATCCGATGCCTTTATATCCATTGGCGAACGCCTCCCAAGCCATCAATCTAAAATAGGTATAAGGTGATTTTGCTCTTAATGGCGCACTTCCGGAGTAGGTCCAGATTTCTGCATGGTGCTTTGGCAATGTAATCATCCGATCTTTTTCATGGTGCAGCTGTACGATATCTAGAAGCGGTGTCATTTGCTGTATCGGATCTTCATACGATAAGGTTGCATAAAACTGAATGCCTTTTACCGCTTGTTTTGCCCATTGTATGAGTTTAATAAAATCCTTTATTTCATTTGCATCCCTAATTTCATCATAAGGATAAAAATAAATTTGCTCTTCGGAATACCCTAGCTTTTTAAGTGCTTGCTGAATGCCTGCATACCATTTGATGAAGTATTGCTTCCATTCTGAGGACATAAATTGCCCACCTTTATATCCATTTTTTCGATCTGCCCAAACATATGAATTGTACAATAATACTTTATCAAATTTCCCTGCCATCGCTAAGTAATTCGTTGTTTTAGAATAGTCATTGTTGTTGATGAGTGGTAGCATCGCGGTAGGAACTACTATGGTATTCACATGGTGTTGGCGCAAATCATTGCTTATAATTGTAGGTCTTTGCTGTAAAATCGGCCTGTTAAAATACGCCCAGACATTAGCAGATAATGATGATTTTTTATCAATGTTTTTCAGTTGTACAACTTGCGCGTTTATGTGGATGGCTACGGTTTTGTTTTTGCCGCTGACGGATAACTTATGTGTAAAATCACCTATTTTAACTCCGGAAATTTTAAAAAATACGGTTTTGGTGATTCCAGGTTCGATTTTTAATTGGTTTCCCAAGGGAAGTATTGGATCCGATACCATATCGCCTTCTTTGACCGAGACTTGTCTCACCTCAAATAGCGTTATTTCAACACCAGGTTGGTTGTTTTTTTGAAGTTGAATGCTCAATTCTAGCGGTTTAGTTTCGGTATTTGTCAATGCAAAAGCTCCATACTGTACACCTTCCAATGGTAAATGAAACTGATAATCCAAAGCATTCTTAGGCGAAATTGGTTGGTAAAATGGGTTGAAATCCATCCATGGATTTACGGATTCTATCGTCCACGATGATTTAAATCGCTTATTGAGATAGCTGCCTAATCCTTTACCTATTTTTTCTCGCAATATAACTGGTGACTGCGTGGTCACGTCTGTGCTTTTTATCTCCATGGATTTTTTAATGTCCTCAGGCATAGAGTCTAAAACCTTAGATAAGTTTTTTCTTTGATGTTCCTCCGTTTTAATACAATCTCTGGCTTTGTTATAATCGGCAATATCAAATTTAATTTCACTCCTGTTTTTTTCAATTTTACTGCCCTTGATTACTTCGATTTCGTCACAAAAAAGATAATTATTTCTGGGAATAGCTTCTAAGATGATATAGCGCGCCTTTCTATTGATAGCGTTAAGCTCAAAGGTAGCTTTTCGATATCCGGTATAGGTTGTGTCCGGAAGATTGGGTGCGGACATCATATCGCCTGCGTATTCGTATTTTTTACCATCTTCGCTGATAAAAACATAAATATTTTGAGGAAAGTAAACTTCGGATTGACCGCCTGCCGTTCCAAATGTAATAGACCCAATAGGTTGAACTTGCTTCATATCCAAATCAATCCTTACACTTGGCTTTTTATTCCATCCAACGGTTGTTTTCTGAGACCAGAACGTTCCTTTATTTGTTTTGATACCATCAGTCAAAGACGTTTTATCTGTCGAAGGTGCACTATAAGGATAATTAGGGATCTCCGATACTGTATATGGTTTATTAAGTGCTAAATTTTGAGCACCCAAGGTCGTAGCTCCCAGCGATAAGACTAAAACGCACAATAAAAATATAGTCTTTAAAAAACCAATAATTCTAATCATATTTATAGTATCTATAATGTTAAATTTTATTTTAAACTGGTAACCAACCTTTTAAACTTCCCTCTTTCGGTCAAAATAGGCTTATCTATTATCATAACTTCAAAATCTATAATACCCCAGTTTTTAAATTAAACTCTTTCAATACAACTCCTTTTGAAACTGGAATTACAAATACAGGTGAGCCCCTTTTCCTCCTGCTCTCCAAATGCACTTCACTGATACCACAACTACATAAGTTTAGCGTGTCGAAGTGTATGAAAATAGAGAAAAAAGGACATTTAAACTAATCCTTTAAATATAGTTCACAATATTTTTTAGACCTTTCTATTTGAATAATCCTCATTGGAATATCGGTCACAGTACAATTGTCTGGAATACTTTTATTTATCAAAGGATTTGAGTCAATTTATCCATAGAAGCAGAAAGAGCATTTTGAATGCATTTACTTTCATATAATTCTTCAGCATTTTGAATAGCTTGCTTATAATCAGTTGCTACTATTTTAACTTTATCAACTAAATCACCAGTATCATTAGCTTCATAATAGTTTATCATTGCCCCTCCTACAGCTCGTACCATAGGGATATTGGATGCGACAACAGGCACTTTTGAAAATATATAATCAAGTAATGCATTAGGATACCCCTCAATATGAGATGGGAATACTGCTAAATGATAAGAATTTATGATTTCTTGCATATTTTCCTTATGCAACCATCCACAAAACTTTAGATTTTCTCCTAAGTTGTTCTTTTTTATATTGTCTATAAGCTCCTTTTCATAACTCCCAGCCCCATAAATATGGACAGATAAATTCATATCATTTTTTAATTTTTTTACTAAAGATATGATCTTGTCTATCCCTTTTGCTTTTTCAATCCGGGAAACAAAAACGATTTTAAACAATGCTCCTGAATTTCCATTGTAATTAGGATAAGATAAATATTTGTATTTTCTTATTTTATTGTCATCCACCCAATTTTCAATAATTGTCAACTTTAGTTGATTTACTTTCAAATCACTAAAGTATGATTTCCAAAAAGCACTCTGGCATATAATTTTGTCTGATAATTTTAAAACTCCTTTTATAAAGGGTTTATACTTTATTTTCTTATAATCATTAACTAAATGACCTGATCGGGGAAATATAATAATCTTCTTAAAAGTAAGTTTGGAAAACAGAATAGGTAAAAATTTATCTATGTAAGACGCACCTCCACTTAGAAAAACAAATAAGTATTTAGCTTTAAGATTAAAAAATATAGTTAATAGAAATTTAATTTGCCTGACAATAATATCTGGAAGTCTCTTATATACTCTTGATTCAGAAATATCCTTTAAAGTAGTATCCATTTCCACAATCTGAAAACCTTCTTTTTTCAATCCATCCCTTAAAGTGGTAGATGCAAAATAGACACCTCCATAATGTCCGTTTTTAGGCAGTTTAAATGAACCAATAAATAGTATCTTTTTTCTATCCACCAATAAACAAGTTTAAATATTGTTCAACAATAACGTCTTTATTAAATTTTCCACTTGCAATACAGTAATTATTTTCTCCCATTTCCAATCTTTGCTGAGCATCAGAATCAATAGCTTTTATTAGAGCGTTTTTAATAGATTCTGCACTTCGGCTATCACATAAAAAACCGTTGATACCTTCCTTGATAAATAATGGAATATCTGACACTTTGGATACTATAACAGGTTTGCCCATTGCCATTGCTTCACAAATAGCATTAGGAAAACCTTCGTAATGGCTAAACAAGCCTACAAAATCAGACATTTTAATTTTTTCAGCTACTTGATTTGTTTTATCATTTAATTGTATGATGTGCTCTAATTTTAATTTTTTAATCTTTTGTTTATTTATATCATAATACTTTCTATCCATAGAAATAGCCCCAAACCATTCAATCTTCAATTTTGATTGATAATGCGCTGACAATAAATAAACTGCTTCAATTAATCCATCTAAATTTTTGACGGTTCTATAACTTGCGGCAATTACAATATGCGTTTTATCTTGATTTGAAACTGAAAAATAATTCATTGCTGGAATATTTACAGAATTGTAGATAACTTTCAGTTTTTCATTTTTTATGGTTGGAATTATTTTTCTTACTAATTCTAAATTTTTATGAGAATTGCTAACGACGTAATCTGTAAAAAAATGAAACTTCCTATAAAAACGGAGTTTTTTAGAGGTTAAAATTTCAGGATTTGCACTACGTTCCCCAACTATTAATTTCCACTTTCTATTAGGAAATCCTGCTAAAGTAGCCATAAAATTAGACGATTCTAAAAATGATAAAACCACATTCGGTTTTTCTTGACGGATAACCTTTCTAATTTTAAAAATCCGTTTGAGATAATTAGGTTCAAGAACTGTTTTAACCGGAATATGGGCCGCTTCCAAATCGGGTTTGAAAAAAGTAATATCATGATAGGTCAAAAAGAGCACTTCATGACCGCGTGCTTTAAAGCCTTTGCCAAGCTCGACGAGTTGGCGTTGAGCACCACCCGAACCCAAAGAGTCTATAAAACATAGGATTTTCAAGGTATTAACTACGTTCTATTTTATAATATTGATGCATTAGATCAAACTTACTTTTTATATATTCAGGCGATACCTTCAACAATTCATTAAAAACAGGATCTTGAAGGATTTCACTTTCATAAATATCAATATAATAATTGTAAATCGGACTATTTAATATTGGACCAGAACTTAAAACCAAGTCGGCACTCCTGAAAATCCCTAAATGAATACCGTGATGCGGTCTGAATTCTTTTTTGTTTGGGTAATTTGGGTCTAGGGATGTGACCGGATCAGATTGACTGCCCAAACCTGTCAAGTCAAGACCGAGCGATTCAACCAATTTGTATAAATAGATTTCATTATTAGGATAACCAACTCCTTTTAAATACTTGCCTTTCTTGAGATCCAAGAGGTGTTTTTGTCTTTTTTCAGCGGTCAATAAGGCATAGTATGCTTTAATATTTACAAAGTGTAGCCCTGACAATCTTTCTTCGCTTCTATTGAAAGCAAAATTTAAAATAGCATGTTTAATACCCAATCTTTTGACCATCGTAGCAAAAATTGAGGGCTTCAAACATGAGTACTTTATCGTTCTTTTTATGTTGCTGAAGGGGAGACCTAAAAACGCAGCGTGTTGCTTGTGTTGTTCTAAAAGGGAAATCGGTTCTTTGATATATAGCATGTCAATATCTACCGTATAAAGGAAGTCATAATCATTAAACGCATCATCCCACAACAACCACCTTAGGGTTTTACTAATTAAAGGATCCATGTTTTGAAAATCAGCAAAGGCATTTTCTTTAATGATGACCTTACTACTTATATGTAAATAATTAATCTGTCTTGCGATGTCTTCATCTAATGTTCCATAAACAAAAATGATAAAATCATAATTTGGATAGGCCTTATGGCAGGAATATAATAAAAAAGGAATATATGCCTGATATTTCTTTCCGTAAACGAATGTGGTTAAGCAAATTTTATCCATTCTTTTGATTCAGTAAATTAATAAATTTATTAGCGATGTTTCTTATATCAAATGGCGATAAATCGTAGTTAAAATCAGGAAATTTATAATCTAAATATTCTATTGTTGCTGTTTTTTCTGCTGCTGACATTGTATTGGATACTTCCAATATTGGTCGATTGCTCATATAATAATCAATCAATTTACTGGGCATTTGAATACTAGATTCGTTTTTAAAATTAACCAAAAAATCCATTTTTGATAATTCTACCAGTAAATCTTCTCGCCGGATATAGTTTAAAATAACCAATTTATCACCCAGCTTTTCTTTAAAAGCATGGAAAAAATCAGTGTTTTTTGTATAAACTATAAATTTATAATCAATCGTTAACGTCGTAAGGAAGTTTAAAAAATCTGAAGGATTGCGATGGTCTGTATAAATAGTGCCACTATAGCAAAAAGTGGGTATCTTATTTTTATGATAATTTTTATCCAAATTTTCGGTTATTGGAAATCCTTGAGGGATGACGATCAATTTTTCTTTATATTTTGCAGGATATGCTGGAATCGCTTTTTGGGTCGGTATAGTGATATAGTGGGTATTTTTAGCCCAGCTATTTTCGAGATATTTTAAATAAAAAGGATATTTTTTGTGCGGATTTCCCATAAAAGGATCGCCACAATCCGATATCCATATTTTTTCTTTTTGATGGATTAAATTCATCCCAAAATGGATAGAAAAAGGAGCTGCAATCGAAATGAAATAATCGTTTTTAAGTATTTGATTGCGTTTTTTAAATATCATAAAAAGTAATTCGATCTCAGGAAACAATAAGGTTTGACCAAAGAGTTTATTGAATACTCTAAAAAGCAATGTTTTACTCTTTATGCCGGTATCACTATTGCCGTTACCCATCCGGGAATTGCCCAAGTTGTGTACTTTGATATTGTATTTGTTTTCAAATTTCGAATAATCGTAAGTGCCTTTCAAACAGTATATATTTACCTGAAAACCATTTTCCGAAAGGGCAATGGCTAGATTGGTTGACCTAGAAGATCTGGGAGACTGACTAGGAAATATCGTCCGTGCGATTAATGCAATACTTTTCAATATTGTACGTGTATCAAATATTTATAAACCAATATAAATGGACTGGACACATAAAAACTCCAATCCGTCACTTGTGGATATAGTATAAAGCATACTCGATATATTTGGAACCAAAATACAAAAGGTATCAGGTATAAAAACCATCGGTATTTTACATTTTTGAAATTTACTAACCAGATATAAGCCATGATCGGGTAAGCTAAAACGATAAATCGATTACCTAGTGAAGGGATCGGCATCACAAAATTGACCATCGTCATATACACCAATAAGAATAGATAGATGCGCTTCGTCTTGAGGTTTTCGGTAATGAGCTGCCTGTTTTTAATAAATAAATACAGCATAATACCGATATAAAGTCTTGTCATAAATTCAGAAAGCTGCGTTACCCAATAAAATCCTGAACCAGCATTTCTTTGTTCAATATATTCTGCCGAAGCATATCCAGCAGCTTTGTTTCGAATGATGGAAGGCAGTAAATCCAGATTGCTATTTAATAACTCGACCGAAACGCCTGCAAACAAAAAACTGACAAAAAAGAGCACAATCCATATTTTTTCAAATCGCTTAAATAGCCAGGCGATGAGCACGATCAATATGAAAAACAAGTACGAAACATGCAAGACCGGAATAAAGGCCAGCAATAAGAGATATCGCTTGTTTTGATTGACAAAAAGTTGAAATACACTGTACACACCCATCCAAGCAGCCGTCCAAAACCGAAGTCCATTGATGTTGAAGATTTGGTTGAACATAAAAAAAAAGGTAAGCAGTAAAACGACGATGCCTATTTTGAAGTTAATCTCTTTTGTAAAAAAGCGAAAGGACCTCAACGAAAACCAAGCGAAAATCATAGCAAAAACCATGAACATCACATGGTAGTTGTCGGTAATCCTTGAAATATAAAAAGAGATGTAATCATAAAGAAAATCTTTGCTTGCTGCTAATGATCTTCCCTGAAAAGTCATGTACATGTCCAATAAGTAATTAAACTCAGTTTGAGACATTTTTCTATAATGTTCAAAATCCTGCCTATAAAAGGCTCCGTCAATCTTAAAATCAGTTGATTTACCAGCAGGAACAGTAAACGCCATCCCAAAGAAAACGGCAAATAGGAAAAACACCACATAAGACGACCACCTATTCAAAGTCTTCAATGAATAGATGGCAGCAAAAAATGGTGATAGCCAGAACAATACAAATTTGATGGCTATATCTGATTTGTTTTCTTTGGGCCAAGTGGCCATACAGTCAGATTGTTAGAAATTTAAATGTAAATATTCGAACATTAATCATTGCTTTGGTCGTGTTATTTGCAAATAGAGCTATAATATTGGTGTGCATTATTCTTTGCAATTATAGTCGACTGGTATTAAATATATTTTCTGTTCCTATTTTTAATAATTAAACTCCAAGGAAAGGATGTTAATTTTAAAAAGCATATTGATATAATATTTTTCTTATTAAAACCTAGTTTGTTCATGATTAATATTCTTCCTATCAATATTTTTTTACAAACCTTTTCTATAAAAGTAAGGTGTTTGATGTAATTTTTATAATAATAAGTTTCTTTTTCAATAATATAAGGTGAAAATATATGTGCGTCCTTTTTCAATTTTTGAACGGATTCAGTATGTTTTCTATATTTACAACTTATGATATCAACATAGTAAAGTTTTACTCCTTGATTGGTAACCTTTAATAAAAATGGTCTATCCTCCCAAAATCTAAGTGATGCATCATATAGTCCATATTCTTCAAATATGGACTTAGCAATAAATAAACTATTCGCCCAAACTTTGTTTACGCGTAATAATATTTGAAATTGCTCATACGCAGTGGTTTCGTATTGACTTATTTTAAGTGCTTTCGTTTGATATAGCGGTAATTTGTTTTCTAAATCAAATGAATTATTATATCTATCAACATTTGAAAACATTATTCGCGCATTAGGTTCTTTTTTGTGAAATTTTACAAAATTTTCTATACAATTTTCAGTTAATGCATCATCACCCGCTAATAATTTTATCCAATCACCTGAGGCAGCTTTTATACCTCGATTACAATTACCTGGAATTCCTGTATTTTTATCTGTTTCTATTAATTGTACATTATTAAAATGTGTTTTATTTTTTTCTATCCAATCATTACAAATTTGAACTGTATCGTCATTAGATTTGTCATCAGATACGATTAGTTCAATATTTTTATAAGTTTGATTTTTTGCACTCTCTAATGTTTCTATCACATATTTACCAGAGTTGTATGTAATGACAATGATGGAAACGAGCGGATTTTTATTTTCTAACATTTAATTACCTATTTCTTAAAGCGTGCAAATAAACTATTAATCCCTATTCTACGATCAAGACCTTTATATGATAACCATGCTGAATTGATGATAAATCCAAAACCTATAATATATGAATAGGGTTGATTAATGTTTTTTATGATTAAAAGGCAACTTATGGCAAGTAGCAATTGTGGAATGAAAATCTTATAAAAATCGAAATTTAAACTAAATTGATATTTGTATCTTGAAATTACATATACTTGTAGCAAATATATCATGTAGGCAAGTAAAAAGGATATACCAATCCCTGTCATCCCTAAATATTTATATCCGACAATATTAAATACGAGAAGGTATATATTGGTTATCAATTCATTAATGAAAAAGAGTTTGCTTGAGCCCTTAGCCAAAAAAATATATGCAATTGCCCACGAAGCAGCCTTGAAAAAAATACCCAATATTGCATATAAAATCATATTGTTAATGGGTGTAAATTGCGATGAATATAAAAGAATAACTACCCAATTTATAAAAACAATAAAGGTTAGAATTATTGGTGATAATATTAATATCGCTATTTCAGCTTGTTGATTAATGACCTGTTTACTTTGCTGATTGTCCTCAGCAACTTCAGCGAGTCTTGGATAATAATCTGTACTCATCGCAGTAAAAACCATGCCTACATATCCATTGACAATGGCAAAACCTGCTGTATATAATCCTACTTGATCTACACCGCCGATTTGACTTATATATATTTTAAAGATGTACGAAGCTCCTAAGGTAATCAATCCACTCATGCTGATCATAAAGCCAAGTGACATCATTCCCTTAGCTTCTGCATAAGTACGGATTTTATTAATCCTTATTTTTTCGATCTTTATCTTATTAGCAAAATACCAACTAATACAAAGTGAAGTAAGCGCAGTAATGATTATACCTGGAACAATGCCATTAATTCCCCATAAATAATACAAGGGCAGGGTCGTAAATAGTCCTATGATACTACCATATAGACTGGCTTTTGCCATATAGGCTATCTTTCGCATCCCTCTCAGTATTACTTTTTGTCCTTCACTTAACTGATTTATTAAAAGGGTAATTGATATTAAAGCAAATGCATACGTATAATCGGTATTGCCAAATGCAAGTTTACTAAGCCAAGATGAGAGTAATAGGGTTACGATCGAACCAAGAAGTCCAGTAAACCATACCATGCGTCTAAAAACGGTAACGGTTTTCCTTATTCTATAGGTGTTTTGAGAAGCGTTGGCTGCTGCGATATCTTTAACAGCACTAGTGCCAAGTCCAAAATTGGTAAAGGAAGCAATCATACTCAAAGTCGATGTCAAAAGTCCATTGATACCCATTCCTAATGGCCCAAGTAGTATTGCTATCACTTTTGAACGAATAATTGTAATGATAATCTGAATGATTTGAACACCACCAAAAATAGAAGTGGCTTTCATAATCTTTCGATATGAAGATTGTGCTGAATGAATCGTTTCGTTTTCGATTTTCTTCAAAACTTATTTATAACATCTATGATTTTTTCGACCTCTATATCTGTCATTACAGGACTCAACGGTAAACTTAGTACATGCTGATGAATCTGTTCGGTTATTGGAAAGGAAAGATTATTCCATGCTTTATATGCTTGTTGTTGATGAGGTGGAATTGGATAATGTATTAATGTTTGTATGCCTTGATCCGTTAGATAGGTTTGCAAGCGATTGCGCTCATTTGTTCTGATGACAAATAAATGCCATACGTGTGCTTTGTCTTTGGTGATTTTTTCTTCCCTATTGTTTTTGGGAAGTATGATTTTGTTGTTTGTTATACCATGGATGTATTTGTTGGCAACAATTCTTCTTTTGTGGTTTTCGTCGTCTAAATATTTTAGTTTTATATCTAATACAGCAGCCTGTATTTCGTCAAGACGCGAATTTAAACCACGGTAGATATTGACATACTTTTTTTGGGAACCATAATTGGCCAATGCGCGTATCGTCTCAGCCAATGTTTCATCTCTAGTCGATACAGCACCACCGTCACCTAAAGCACCTAAATTTTTACCGGGATAAAAACTAAAACCGGCAGCATCTCCTAGGTTTCCTGTTTTTATGTCGTACCATTCAGCACCTATGGCTTGTGCATTGTCCTCGACAATCTTTAAATTGTATTTTTTAGCTATACTTTCCAATTCATAGCTCCAACACGTTTGGCCGTAAAGGTGAACAACTAAAATCGCTTTAGTTTTTGTGGTTATTTTGTTTTCAATTTTAGTAATATCAATGTTGTATGTTTCAATGTCGGGTTCAATTAAGATTGGTACCAATTCATTATCTGTCAATGCAAGCATGGTCGCTATATACGTATTGGCAGGAACGATAACTTCATCTCCTTTTTGCATTATGCCAAGTTCGATGTAAGCTTTAAATATCAGTCGCAATGCATCTAGTCCATTGGCTACACCGATTACATGAGATGTACCGATATACTTAGCTAGATTGTGTTCAAAATTTTTAACTTCATTGCCTAATAAATACCAACCGGAGCGAAAGGTATTGATCATCCTTTCTTCAATTTCTTGGCTATATTGCAAGTTGATTTTTTGTAGATCTAAGAATTTAATCATTTTCGTAACCATTATTAATTTTCCATAGATCAAACCCTTCTTTTTCCCATGGCATATTTCTATTAAAATTATATGGCCAAGGATAATGAGATTTTCCTGTCTCTTTTGAAACCAATGCTCTTACATCTTTAATTCTTTTTCCTGGATTTCCTATTATTAATGAATAATCTTCAAAATTTCCTCCGACTAATGACTGTGCTCCAACTAAGCAATGTTTTCCAATAACTGTATTAGGTAATAATACACTTCCAACTGCGATTTGAGAAAAATCCCCTATAGTAGCTCCAATACATATATTTGAAGGTGGAGTTGGATCATTGGTAAGTACTACATAAGGGTAAATAAAAACAAAATTTCCAATTTTTGATTGTTGCCCAATATGAACATTACTGTGTAACCAACAATTGTCCCCAAATTCTACATGGCCTTGAATATCCGTTACTGTTCCTAACCTACAATTATTTCCAAATTTTGATTTTTCTCTGATAGTTACCCTATGACCTGTTGAAAAATTATCCCCAAAAACAGAATCAGCATAAATGATAGTATGACTTCGTATTAGCGCTTCTTTTCCAATAATAGTTTTGGGATTGGTATATTGTTCGTGAAAATAATAATCATTCAATGGTTCTCCTATGATGCAATCATTTGCAATAATACTATTATCACCTATTTCAACATTATCATAAATAACAGTATTATCACCAATTTTAACGTGCTTACCAATAATTGCATTTTCGCTGATAAAAACATTTCTATTATTAAATTTCATCTCTATATTTTAAAAATTCATGATAATCTCTTATATAATCGTTTTCGTCATAATTTTGGGATGCTAAAACAAGACAAATACTTCCACTAGAAAAATCTTTCATACTTCGCCAAATGCCAGGTTTTATATGTAAAGCTTTGTTGGGATGATTTAAAAATACTTCTTTTTTTTCACGACCATCCTCAAGCAAAAAAGTAAAAGAACCACTTGCAGCTACTACATATTGTTCTAACTTATAATGCGCATGACCACCTCTTTCACTATTCATTGGAATATCATATAGATAGTAAATGCGCTTTATAGTAAAAGGAATATTTTTATTATTTTCTAAAACAGAAATACTTCCTGTTTCCATATGTACGATAGGGATTTCAACAACTTTACAATCCCATATATTATATTTATTTTCCATTTAAAAAGTTTCTATATTCATTAATATCTCTAATATAATCAAATTGGTCATATTCTTTGTCTGAAACAATCAAAGCCAATGAATTGGTAGAAAAATTATCCATATATCTCCAGTACATTCTAGGAACAAATAGTCCATAATAAGAGCGATTTAGATGGAATCGCTGTTCGTGATTTCCGTCATAAAGGACGACATCAAAACTACCCGATAAGGCAATTATAAATTCCTGTTGTGTCTTGAAAGCATGACCACCTCTCGTTTGTCCTCCTGGTACGTCGTATATCCAATATGTACGCGCTATCTCAAAAGGCAAATGACTTGGATATTCAAAAAATGACAAATTGCCCCGTTTATCGATTATTTTAGGAAGCTCTATGATTGCTGCATTCTGCATTTATAATGATGTATTAACTTTAATAGGTAGATTGTTTTTGATCTATTGACCATTTAGACCTATTTGAGTGATTGTATAATCAAATTCAAAAAATAAAGCGTTGTTATGGAAGTAATTATTCTTTTTGTGGATTTTAAAAAACAAGTTTTAAAAAAATCACGATATATTTTCCCAATACCACGCTACGGCTTCACGCAAACCTTCCCGGAGTTTATATTTTGGCTCATAACCTAGTAATCGCTGTGCTTTTTCGATCGAAGCCAATGAATGGGGAATATCACCTGTTCTGTTAGGGCCATGTATCGGTTCGATAGTACGAATGCTGCTATCGAATGTACATAGATTGTCTTTCAGAGACTGTACTAGGACATTTAGTGTGGTTCGGTCGCCGACAGCAGTATTATAAATTTGGTTGACGGCCTCCGGATTTTGGGTAAATAACGCCAGTTCATTCATATGTATGACGTTGTCGATATAGGTAAAATCACGTGAGAAATCACCAGTACCGTTGATGGTAGGCGATTGATATTGCATCAGTTGCTTGACAAACAACGGAATGACCGCCGCATATGCACCATTGGGATCTTGTCGTCTCCCAAAGACATTAAAATACCGCAGACCGATGTATTCGAGACCATAGGTTTTAGCAAAAACATCGGCGTAGAGTTCGTTTACATATTTGGTAACCGCATAGGGTGAAAGCGGCTTGCCAATATTGTCTTCGATTTTGGGCATTTCCTTAGAGTCACCATAAGTTGAAGAGCTTGCAGCAAATACGAAGCGTTTTACTTTTTCGTCCCGTGCAGCGACCAGCATATTCAAAAAACCATCGATATTGACCGAATTGGTATTGATGGGGTCGTTGATGGATCTAGGTACGGAACCGAGTGCAGCCTCATGGAGTACATAATCACAGCCTTTGACTGCTTCCTTACACGTATTCAAATTTCGGATGTCCCCTTCGATCATCGTAAAGTTGGGATTGCTCAAAAAGGGTTCGATATTGTGCTTGAATCCAGTAGCGAAATTATCTAAACAAACAACCTGATGATCTTTAGTTAGAAAATATTCAACCAGATTTGAACCAATAAATCCTGCGCCACCGGTTATGAGTATTTTATATTTTATATTCATTTAATCAAGGTTATAATGATGCGATAAAAACCGTACTAATATCCTTGTCAAAGTTGGTACGGGCAACATTTCGATTGAAAAAAGTAACAATAAAGCTATCAGCATCTTTAAAAAATCGCCATCGGAAGACTGATACTTTAACGATACCAAGCTACACCATGTGACCAATCAAAGATCTCGATAACAAAGTTGCACAAATTAATTATAATTTCCAATAATATTCAGCATCGATGGTAGGAATTATACCTTTAATATCAAAAAGCATTAATTCTCCATTTGCTAAATTGCGAAAATCAGTTTCGGTCATTTCGCGGAAATTTCGGTGACCTACAGCGATAATAATGGCATCGTATAACCCAATTGGTTGATCAATCATGGAAATTCTATATTCGTGTGCGACTTCATTAGCAGAAGCGAAAGGATCGACAACGTGAACGTTAACCGAATACTCCATCAATTCTTTAATCATGTCAACGACTTTAGTATTTCGGATATCGGCTACGTTTTCTTTAAAAGTGATACCCAAAACGAGCACTTTACTTTCGCGTGGGTTTTTACCGTGTTCGAGTAAGGTTTGCACGACTCTTTTGGCGATAAAATGCGGAATATAATCATTAACCCTTCTACCTGCGGCGATGACTTGCGGATCATGGCCTACTTGTTTGGCTTTGTGCATCAGATAAAACGGATCGACGCCTATACAATGACCACCTACGAGACCCGGTCTATATTTATGGAAGTTCCATTTAGTGCCAGCAGCTTCGATGACTTCATTGGTGTCGATACCGATTCTATCAAAAATGATGGCAAGTTCATTCATCAGCGATATATTGATGTCCCGCTGTGTATTTTCGATGACTTTAGCGGCTTCAGCTACTTTCACGGATGAAGCGCGGTAGGTACCGGCTTTGATGATGGTATTATAAACCGCTTCAATGGTATTTAAAGATGCAGTATCACAGCCGGATACAATTTTGAGAATTTTGGTTAGGGTCATCTCTTTATCACCTGGCACGATGCGCTCGGGACTATATCCATACTTAAAATCTAGGACGGCTTTCAGACCGCTTTCGTTTTCTAGTACGGGAACACAATCCTCTTCCGTACAACCCGGATATACGGTCGATTCATAGACGACGATATCCCCTTTTTTTAGGGAGCGTCCTACGCTGGCAGAAGCACCTAAAATCGGCTTTAGATTGGGTACCTGATGGTCATCAATATCAGTGGGCACGGCGATAATATGAAAATGAGCATTTTTAAGTTCTTCGGGGTTACTCGTAAAGGTAATGTCGCAACCTTCAAAAGCCGAACTTTCCAATTCCCTGCTTGGGTCTATGTGTTGCTGCATCATTTCGATGCGTTCTTGATTGATATCCAATCCGATTACTTTAAAGTAACGTGCTAATTCCAATGCCAATGGTAGCCCGACATATCCAAGCCCAGTGACTGAAATCTGTTTTTCTTTATTTAATAATGCTTCTAACATCTAAAATTTTATTTTTGTAAACTGTTTGATATCTAAAATATCCTAATTTTCAATTGCGCCTAATTTCTAACTTGATGTATAATTTTTGTTGCCTATCAACCGCTTTAATTTGCAAAAGACAACCGATTAACCATTTCTAACCAAAGACAACAAATAGTCACCGTAACCGCTTTTTTGTAAAGGTGCGGCTAGTTTTTCTAACTGTGCAGCATCAATAAACCCCATGCGCCAGGCGACCTCTTCAATACATCCGATTTTATAACCCTGCCTTTTTTCGATCACCCTGACAAATTCGGATGCATCGTGTAGCGAATCAAATGTGCCCGTATCTAGCCATGCTGTTCCTCTATCCATAATGCCGACAGAAAGTTGTTCTTTTGCAAGGTAGTATTGATTGACAGAGGTGATTTCGTACTCTCCACGTGTCGATGGTTGGATGTTTTTAGCGATATCTACCACTTGATGGTCATAAAAATATAAGCCGGGAACAGCAAAATCAGATTTTGGCTGTTGTGGTTTTTCTTCTATAGACAATGCTTTTTTATTTTCATCAAATGCAACGACACCATATCTGGAAGGGTCATGGACTTTATAGGCAAAAACTTTTGCACCTGCAGTTAATGAAGCGCTTTCCTGCAAGAGCTTAGAAAATCCTGAACCATAAAAAATATTGTCACCTAGCACTAGACTAGAAGTATCATTACCAATAAAATCAGCACCGATTACAAAAGCTTGCGCTAAACCATTAGGTACAGCTTGTACGGCATATTCAAAGCGACAACCCAAGTCATTGCCATCTCCAAGCAGCCTTACAAATCCGGCCTGATCTTCGGGAGTAGTGATAATCAAGATTTCCCGGATACCAGCCAGCATAAGCACAGAAAGCGGATAATAAATCATCGGCTTGTCGTATATCGGCATTAATTGCTTACTGATAGCCTTAGTAATCGGGTATAAGCGTGTACCTGAACCGCCTGCGAGTATGATTCCTTTCACGATTTAATATTTATGATTGTTTTCAAATGGATGCTTACTGATCGGTAGTTTGCAAAAAGGATGATAGTCCCCAGTAAGTCCCAAAGGTGTTGATGTTCTAATCTGGTGGACAATTTCGATGGCTGTGCGCGCCTCCACGATACGGAAGCCTTCGCCGCGTAGGATATGCTGGTAACTCTCAGTATGTAAATTTGTAAATCCATCTGAAAATTCGAATGCTTCCCCTTCAATATGGACAGATCGATACGTTGTTTTACCCTGATTGCGTACAGCTGCAGGTATCGTATCGGCATGGATACTTAAAAACCATCTGACACGCGCTTTGTCAAAGACTAAGTATCCGGCAGCCCGATCATGTGTATGGATATGGACAATGTTTTGATTTACCTCGCCAAATATCCAGTGTAACATATCAAAAAAATGCACACCAATATTTGTCGCTATACCTCCGGATTTTTCATTATCGCCTTTCCAGGAAGTATAATACCAGTTGCCCCGGGCCGTGATATACGTCAGATCTAAATCAAAAATTTTATAACTTGGTGCCTTTGCGACCTTATCTTTAAGTGCTAGGATACTGGGATGTAAACGAAGTTGTAGGATATTATAGATGTTGTTGCCAAATTCTTGTTCTAACGCTTCGAGGGCATCAATATTCCATGGATTTAAAACGATGGGTTTTTCGCAAATGACATCTGCGCCGTATCTGAGGCCAAACCGTATATGTGCATCATGTAAGTAATTAGGGCTACAAATACTGATGTAATCAACCTTGTTCCCTGCTCTTTTTATTTTTTCCAAATGCCGGTCAAAACGTTCAAATTCGGTAAAAAAAGCAGCTTTCGGGAAGTAATTGTCTATTATCCCGACCGAATCATTGATATCCATGGCTGCGACCAGATCGTTGCCTGTTTCTTTTATGGCTTTCATGTGTCGCGGCGCAATGTAACCGGCTGCACCTATTAAAGCAAATGGTTTCATTTTGTATTATTCAGTATTCATTTTATAAACGCTGCCATCAAGAAGCTGATATTTCGCCTTACTTTCAGGACAGGTTGCATATCCCTGTTCGTCAAAGGAAAGTTGGTGTCCGCATGTACTCATCCAGCCGATTTGTTTTGCTGGATTCCCTACGCAAAGCGCATAATCCGGGATCGATTTTGTGACGACGGCTCCTGCACCTATAAACGCATATTTGCCGATATCGTGCCCACAAATAATGGTCGCATTGGCGCCGATGGTAGCACCTTTTCCTACATGGGTTTTGAGAAAGGCATCTTTGCGATTTATAGCACTTCTAGGGTTTAGTACATTGGTGAATACACAAGACGGCCCTAAAAATACATCATCATCACAGGTAACGCCCGTGTAAACAGACACATTGTTCTGGATTTTTACATTGTTTCCCAATACGACTCCCGGTGAAATGACCACATTCTGACCTATATTACAATTTTCTCCAATACTACATCCAGACATAATATGGCTAAAATGCCAGATTTTAGTGCCTTTACCAATGGCACAACCTTCGTCTATATAGGTGGATTCATGTGCAAAATAATGCATATTTCTGGGTGTTTTTTTTTCTATGTCATTAAAACCGAACCATTAAATGGCATGGTTTCTATGGTCTTCCATTGACCGCCTTCGTATTTCCACAAATGGAGTTGATTTACTTCAAATTTGCCGTTAAAACGCTGATGCTGATAATCATCCATAATCATTTTAAATGTTGGCGCTTCGATCTTTCGATAACCTATCGTAATATGTGGATGATAAGCGGATTTTTCTGCTGTTAAAGCCATTTGAAACATCTCATGCATTTTAATTAACGACATATTTTCTACAATGCGTATGAAAACAACCCGATTTCTACTAAAAAAGTCAAATCCATCCAATACGATTTCAAATGGTGTACTCTTGTCTGCAATAAATTTGAGTTGACTCCGATAAATCTTTAAGGCTACCTCATCTAAATTTACCGGTGGACTAAAAGTGATATGTACCGGTGGTTTAAGTGCCGCTGCTGAGCCATATTTACTTGTGAAAGCATGTTGAACCCTACGTATTTCATTTGTCAATGCTGGTGGTGGAACAAATGCCGACATATATAAGGATTGCATAGTGTAACGCTAATCGACTTTTAAAGCGTCGAGTACAATTTTCCGGCCTACAAAAAAGGTAACCATTAAAAATCCACCAAATAGCATGCCTTTGAGTAATTCAATGATAATATTGGGCGCAACAAGGCTTAGCGGTTCTATTGGCGCATCGATAATCATAATTTCCGGCATACCTGCGTTAAATTTGAAATCTGCCAATTCTTGATTTTTAGTAACCTCGGCGTACAAGGTTTTGAGTTTTAACAGTTCGGTTTCTATAAGTCTGCGTTGCGTTAATAAATTGGGGTCTGTAACGTTTCTGTGCGAATCGTTGAACCGTGCAAGTTGATACTCTTTGGCTTGCATTTTATAGTAAATAGAATCCGATTTTTCTTTTGTAAACGCTATCGTGTTTTGTCCGACTTTGGTTACATTAAGCAAGTAAAAAGACCTCAATTCCTCAAATATAAGTTTACTCATCGCGATGGATAATGTTTCATTAACCGTTTTGGATGAGATGGTCATGATACCTGTGCTTTTCTCAAAAGTATTTGTAAAGATCGGATCTTTAATAGAAGCCGAACCGACGATTCTGCTATAAAGCCTTTTTACTGCGTTTAGAGACTTTCGGTCAAAATTTTCTATATCATCTGAAGAAAATCTAAACCCGCGAAAATCGATTTTATCATTTGACCATAATTCGTCATATTGATGCAGTGCAATCAGGTGATTGGCTAAATAGTCCTCTGGATTGTCCAAAGCCCCCAATTTAATCTTGGTAAACATGACCTTTTGGATGATATTGCGGGATTTCGATAGTTCTATGACGCGATTTAAATTCGCTTTATCTTCACCACCTATTCCAAATGAACCCAATAGTCCGGATAAAGAACTGCTTCCACTGTTATCATTCAATAAGTAAGTAAGGTTGGCATTGTAAACAGGCGTAACCTTCGTTGATTTGTAACCAAATATGCCGGCCATAATCAATACGACGAGCAGAATCCACCATTTTTTGCCCCATATTTCACTCCAATATTCGCGAAGCATTAAAAGCACTTCCCTTAGAGTGAGTTCTTCATCAGGTCGCTGTCCAGATGGATTTTTTTGGGATGAAGATAAGTCTGTCATATTTCGTAAATTTGTATTATTTCAAAAAATTAACCTTTTTTTATTGTCCGGTATTTCCATACATTTTTTGATAATAATCTAGATACGCATTGGAAGTCACATGTTCAAGCCATTCCTGATTATTTAGATACCAATCGATGGTCTTTTCGATGCCTGTTTCAAAAGTTTCTGCTGGTTTCCAACCGAGTTCTCTTTCAATTTTTGATGCGTCTATGGCATATCTCAGGTCGTGACCGGCTCTGTCTTTTACAAAGGTAATCAATGATTGGCTGCTACCAATGGTTCTGCCGAGTTTCCGATCCATTGCATCACAGAGATATCGGACGATATCGATATTTTTCCATTCATTATGCCCGCCGATATTGTACGTATCGCCTACAATACCACGATGGAGTATCGTATCAATGGCACTAGCATGGTCTTCTACATAGAGCCAGTCCCGGACATTTTCACCCGTTCCATAAATCGGCAATGGCTGTTGATGCAGGATATTATTCAGGATAAGCGGTATGAGTTTTTCAGGAAAATGATTGGGACCATAGTTGTTGCTACAATTTGAAATGACGATCGGAAGGTGATAGGTATGATAAAAAGCACGAACTAAATGGTCAGACGAAGCTTTCGAAGCTGAGTAAGGTGAACGTGGGTCATAGGGCGTTGTTTCCGTAAAATATCCGCCATCTATTGCTAGTGTGCCGTAAACTTCATCGGTACTAATATGATAAAACAATTTGTCGTCTAATTGGTTCTTCCATTTTTCTTTAGCTACTTGCAATAAATTTGCTGTCCCAAGGATATTCGTTTTTAAAAAAATGAAGGGATCTTTAATCGATCTGTCTACATGAGATTCGGCAGCAAGATGGATAACTTTCGTGATTTTATACGTGTCAAAAATTGCACTTACTAAAGCATTGTCTCCTATATCGCCTTTGACAAAGGTATAATTTGACTTACTTTCGAGATCCTTTAGATTCTCTAAGTTTCCTGCGTAGGTCAATACATCCAGATTTATAATTTTATATTCCGGATAGCGATTTACAAATCTTCGTACGACATGTGAGCCTATAAAACCAGCGCCTCCTGTTATTAGTATATTCATTTGTTGAATAATTTTGAATTATGTACGTATTATATCCTCAATAAATTCAAATGTAAGCTTTAAGCAACATCCTAAGCAGTATAAGTATGTCAACTTCGCCCGATGCTGTAGTAATAAAACCCCAATGCGCTAACGGTTGGTACATCGTAAATATTGCGACCATCAAATATAACCGGAGTGTTCATTAAAGCCTTCATTTTGTCAAAATCAGCCTTTCGAAAAACATTCCATTCCGTAATAATAGCCAATGCGTCAGCACCTTGTAAAGCATCGTATTCATTTTTGCAATATTGTATGGCATCCCCAAATGCTTGTTTAAAATTGGGCATAGCTTTTGGGTCGAAGACCTTGACTGTTGCACCTTTATTTACTAATCTTGCTACGATTGTAAGAGCGGGTGCTTCTCTGATATCATCGGTATTGGGCTTAAAAGCCAATCCCCAGATGGCAATCGTTTTACCCTTTAAGTCACCATTAAAATAGGTGATCAATTTAGTAGCAAGGATTTCTTTCTGTAAATTGTTGACCTGCATGACAGAGTTGAGCAATTTGAAATCATATTGATGTTCTTTAGCCGTTGAAGCAAGTGCTCGGACATCTTTAGGAAAACAGGAGCCTCCATATCCAACACCGGGAAATAAAAATTGATTGCCTATGCGCGTATCACTGCCTATTCCCTGTCTGACCAAATCAACGTTAGCGCCTAATATCTCACAGAGATTGGCCACTTCATTCATAAAACTAATCCGCATTGCTAGGTATGCGTTTGCAGCATATTTAGTCATTTCGGCACTTCGCTCATCCATTATGATGATAGGATTGTCCTGACTGACAAATGGTTCGTACAATTGTCGCATGAGCTTTTCAGCTTTTTCAGAAGTTGTCCCTATGATAATTCTGTCCGGTTTCATAAAATCTTCAACGGCAACTCCTTCCCGTAAAAACTCTGGATTGGATACGACATCAATTAAATTTGCATTTAAATGGTCAATCATAATCGCACGTACCTTATCAACGGTACCTACTGGTACAGTACTTTTATTGACGATCACAGTATAGGTGTTTATGAGTTTTGATAAGTCGACAGCGACTTTTAGCACTGCTGATAAGTCGGCAGCACCCTCGGCATTGGATGGTGTAGGCAATGCTAAAAATATTATTTGTGCCTCATAAATTCCGGAAGCTAAATCTGTAGAAAAGGACAGTCTCCCCTGCTTGATATTGCGCTCAATTAATGCTTCCAAACCTTGTTCATAAATTGGAATTTGTCCGTTTTTTAATTGTGCAATTTTAGCAGCATTTATATCTATACAGGTAACATTATTGCCCGATTCAGCAAAGCATGTACCGGTAACGAGACCAACATATCCTGTACCGACAACCGCTATATTCATTTTGATAAGTTTAGTTTTTCTTTAGAAAAAGTTTGGATGTGCATTATATGAAAAATGCTTTTACTTTTTCAACAATATAGACCATTTGTTCTTCATTCATCTCCGTATGAATAGGCAATGAAATCACTGTATCGCACAAACGCTCCGTATTTTCTAACGTAAAATCTTCAAATATATGTTTATTAAATGCTTCTTGTTTGTATAATGGCACTGGATAGTAAATCATGTTTGGTATTTTCTGGTCATCCAGCCATTGTTTGAGTGCATCTCTTTTACCGTTTCTGATTTGTAGTGTATATTGATGGAAGACATGCGACGTAAATGCCGCCCTAAAAGGTGTCGAGATTTCCTCAATTTCCGCAAATGCCTGATCATAGTAATCGGCCACCGCCCGTCTAGCATTGCAATACGTATCCAAGTGCGGTAACTTTGCTAATAAGACTACAGCTTGAATCGTATCCAATCGGCTGTTGCAACCTACGACATCATGATAGTATCTAACGCTTTGACCGTGATTAGCAATCTTTTGAATTAAGGATGCTAACGCATCATCATTCGTAAAAATAGCTCCACCATCACCATAGCAACCGAGATTTTTAGAAGGATAAAAAGAGGTGCAACCTATATGTCCGATGGTACCAGTTTTAGCAACGCGACCGTCACTAAATGTATAATCTGCACCTATGGCTTGTGCATTATCCTCTATCACACATAATTGATAGGTTTTAGCGATGTCCATGATAGCTTCCATATTAGCAGATTGACCGTATAAATGTACAGGAACAATGGCCTTCGTATATGGGGTGATTGCTGCTCGTATACTATCGATACATACATTAAACGTGTCGGGTTCTACGTCCACCATGACCGGTACTAAACCTAAAAGCGCAATGACTTCAGCAGTTGCTACATATGTAAATGCTGGTACGATAACTTCATCACCCGGCTTAAGACCGGCAGCCATCATCGCAATTTGTAAAGCATCTGTACCATTTGCACAAGGGATGACGTGCTTTACATTTAAGTATTGCGCTAAGCGCTCAGCAAAAGTTTTCACCTGTGGTCCATTGATAAATGCGGTTGTGTTTAAAACCTCTTGAATACCACTATCTACTTCGTCTTTTATTTTCAGATACTGTGATCTGACATCCACCATTTGTAATTGCATCTTATGTATTTCCGATTAATCTATTAATTATTATTTTTGCATAATATATACAGCGCAGATAATCAGCAAAATATGTATATTTGATTGTGATTGAATTCAGTTTTAAAAATGGCTTCGCCGTTGATAAGTCTAAATTGAATTATCACTATTAACCTATTTTTGTCCTATTTTAAGCAGCTAAACGACTGCGCTTATATAATTTGTCGGTCTCAGCAGCGCCATATCGATCTGGACTTGAAACTGGAAACCTATATTTTTTAGTTCGATAACAAAACGCTTCTTTCCTAATTTGGAAACAATTTTACCCGTTAATCCTGCAAGTCTGCCGGCTACAACTTCTACATCCTCACCCACAGATAATTTTTCTGAATGGACAAGATTTACATCTTTAACATCGCCTACGATCATTTTGAGAATGGTGATTTCTTCTTCAGGAATAGAAATGAGATTGTTGCCTTGCTTGATAAATTGAAAAACATATTCTGTCTCTAAAGTAGGGATATAGTCTTTGGATACAATATGGACAAAAACATAATTGTTAATCAAAGGAATCTCGTACTTTTTAACTTTACTATTGTAACGTTTGATGACTGTTTGCAATGGTACGTAGGACTCAATTTGTTTTTTTGCCAATAACCCGGTAACGAATTTCTCGCATTTATACTTCGTACGTATAGCAAACCATCTTTTTTGATGGTTTTCTAAGTGATTGATTGCTTCGTCTTTGTATGTTTTGGTTGATATCATCGGCTGTAATCTCTAATTCTTTAAAGATTTTTTAGGTAAGTAATTACTACATTTTGTGATGCTGTTTTTAAATAATAATTCAACGACGCAGTGTTTGAAGATAATCGTAAATAATACACGTATTCAACACCAATAATTAGTGTTAAATTTTTTTTGAAAAAATCTTCAATGCTTTGCGTGTAAGTACTTGTTATCATCATTATAACCGCAAAAAACCGTATAAAATTCGCCCAAAGATACGACAATTATACGTATTAATTTACATTTTGTATCAATAAAATCAAAGACAAAATGGCTGTTGCCTGCGCTATTGAATTTGCTAAAATTTCTCCCCATTTAACGTCTTCCTTTTCTTTATCTTTTTCCTTTTCAGGCTTAACGGGTTTAGTACCTACATTGATTTTAGCTCCGGGTCCTACTTTAGGATAGATTTTAAAGAATAGAAAATTCTTGGTTTTAGTGAGTTTTCCGGATGCATCCAATACAGTGATGTTGTTTTTTGACGCATTTTCAGATAAGCCTCCAGCATATTCATCCACATAATACTTTGCGGTTTTACCTTTTTGATAAGGTATCATGATTTTTCCCTGTGCAAGGATCCTTTCAGGATATACTTCATTGGTTTTAGTGGCTCCTTCTATGGTTACAATATTGCTAGTTTTTGGAATTACGATTTGGTCGCCATCCTGCAAAATGACATTTTCATGTGATTTTTTAGGTTTATTAAGCGCTTTTTCTAAATTAATGATGATATAACCTTCGCCATTTTTGACTCGGTATAAAGTAGCGCCTTCCATAAAAGCTTCAGCAGTAACTCCGCCGGCATCTTGAATTACAGAGGCCAATCGTGTATTTTTACTAAGTAGCGCATACGAACCGGGATATTTGACTTCACCTGAGATAGTAATGTTTCTTTGCATTTCAAATTCAGGGATGGATCGTACTACGATTTGGTCAAATGGCTGTAAGTTAAAATCGTCTGCTCCATTGAGCAAATCCATATTGTCGTCAACGTGTAAGGTGGCTCTTAATACTCTGGAAGGTTTATTTTGCTGAAATTCGAGCCTGTATATGTCTATTCTGTCCAAAGCGGCCTCTCTTTTTAATCCACCGGCGAGTAACAATACATCTTTTAAGCCTAAACTCTGATCGTAGATATATTCACCAGGTTTTCTTACTGCGCCGGACAAGTAAATAAATGTCTTATCCGCATAGTAATTTTTGCTATAAACGACGAGTTTGTCATTAGGGGTTAATTCTAGATTTTCGGGTGATTCAAGATTTTGTAATGCTTTCGCCAATTGTACGTTTATGTATTCAACACCTTGTTCACCATCATTTTTGCTTCTGAAAATATAAGCAAATTCATCAATGGCATCTTCTTTAAGTCCGCCTGCAAAAAAGACTAAATCGGATACTTTTAGATTTTGGGTTATATCCAAATCAAAAACACCTGGTTGTCGAACGGCACCACTGATATGTACACTAAATTTATCTGTAAAGTTTGCTTTAGATGAAATAATGAGTTCATCACCTTTTCGCAATACAATATTGGAAGCACTATTGACATTTGCAAGCGCCTCATTGATGTTGACAAATTCGTACCTGATCGTTTTGAAATCATCATTGAATCTTTTGAGATATGCTATATCTGTAATGGCGTTATCTGCCAGTTTTGCTTTTTTAATTAAGTCAGCCAGTGTGGTCTTGTCAGCGAGGGCATAAGTACCCGGATTGTCAACAGCACCGGAAATTTTAACTTCATTTTTGACTTGTGTATTGATCTGGTTGATGATTATTTCGTCCCCATTAAACAAGGTGAAACGTTGTTTTTTCATTTCCAGTTCAAGCCAGTTGACGTCTATTACACGTACAGAATCGTAGTCAATTCGCTTAATCTGAATATTGGTTTTTAAAGCGTCTGCCTTCAATCCTCCTGCATAACGGATGAGGTCAGCTAGCGATTCACTTTCTAGTAATTCGTATTTATAAGGACGGTTGATTGCGCCTTTGATTTCTACTATTTTTTCAGCGACTGGTACGTATATGTAATCATTCTCAGCCAAATGGTAATCTTGAATTACGCTTGGATCTTGAAGGTATTTGTACACATCCATTGTTATCGGTTTTTGTCCTTTGCGCAATATCTGGATTTTACGCACGCTACCTATATTGTTTGGCCCACCAGCAGCTACCAATGCATTAAAAGCCGTATTTACAGCTGAAATGTTGAATGTACCACTATTAAAAACCTCACCAACAATGTTTACATTTAAAGTTCTTGCGGTAGACACCGTGAGTTCATAGTTTTCACGATTAAAATAATAGTACTTCCTTAGCGTTCCATACATCAGGTCTTCAGCCTGTTTGACAGTAAGTCCTGCAAGGTAGTAACGCGGGAGATTGGTCGGCTGAATATATCCGTCTTTTTGTATCTCCATAGAGAAATTTTCCTGTGTAGGTCCCCAAATCGATACGGCTACCTTATCACCAGCGCCTAAAACATAGGATTTTGAAGGTTTAGAATCTTCAGCAGTACGGAAAAGACGCAAAGACTTATCTCTAAATATTTGTTGCCCGTATGTTGTTGCTTTAGGTAGATTGTCTTTACTGTCTTCTTGGATTTTTTCGGCAACGGCTTCTTCTATTGTAGCGCCATCTTTAACGGCTTTTTGAATATCTTTTGCTTGGGTTGATAGATTTGCTGGATTATCCACATTTCGTGTGTCGTCAATAAGGGATTGAGGACGTACTTCTATCAAATTGGATGTTTGCTGTTTTGCATCGGAGTTGTTTTGATTTCTTTTTTCAGCATCCAGCATAGCCATGACTTCTTCTGCAGCCTTTTTAGCTCTGGTTACATCCTGAGGATTATCTGGATCGACGGCTTCAGGATTTACACCTTTTTTAATCATCTCTTGCCTGAATCGTTCAGCGTCATAGCCTCGTTTTTCGATTTCGGACTTGACCAAGGTTTCATTTATATTTTGGCTATTAGCCAACCCTGAAACCAGACAAACCAGCAAAAGAAGTATATATTTAATCTTTATTATTTGCTTTATTTGTACATGTATATACTTCATATTGTCCTGTTTTAGTAAAATATCATCCTTTTAAACGCAAGAATCACCCGGTCTGGTGTATAGTTTTAATAAAATTACAATCTTCAATTTCTCTTTTACATTTTACATTACCTTGCCGGAAAACTATGCTTATTTCTATATCCAATGTGCTTTTATACCTTTATTATTTTGAAGTCGATTTTTAATAATGATTATAAATTCGATTTCATTAAAAAAAATTAATTAATGATTGGACATGATGTTTAAAAATGCTTAACTCAAAGCACATCCAATTATAATAACACAAAGGTAAATAAACAACACTTGAAATTAAAATATTATCTTTAAAAAGCCTTTGAAGTACAGATTATAACAACATAACGGGTGTATTTATAAAACGAAGCGATGTATACGATTAGTAATCATATCCTATTTTGGCCGTGTTTATACGTATACCGCCACCAATGTAATGTTGGGCTACTTTAACATCTGTTGTTGCTTGACGCCACATTGCATTAAAATCAATAAAATAGTTGTGAAACACTTCATAACTCGCATCAAGTCCTACGGCAGCTACTTTGTTTTTTATGCCTTGCCCGATATAATTACCCTCGTTCAACTGTCTGGATTTGTTGGGAAGCAAAATATTTCCTCCCCAATTTTCACCGGGTTTGTCCTCACCATATAATGCTATTAATCCTTTAAATTGCAGGTATAAACGATTTGCAGGCTTGTATCGGGCGATACAAATCATTTCTTTGAAATTTGCTCCAAGCGGATGCGCTAATGGCTGGTTGAAATGGCTATAATTTGCAATTGAATAAGTTGGAAATCCGGGAAGGCTATCCCTATGCGCGTAGGTATATGGACGTACCGCATTGTACTCGAATTGCAAATCCAAATGATCCACTCCCAATGCATTGATGTATTTTATACCGACTTGAGCCCCAAATTTATTAGCCCACCATCCGGACTGTTTTTTAACCTCTGACAGTTTAAATTCGTCTAAAACAAACTGGCCGTATAAAGAGAGTCCTTTTATAGGATTCCATTTTCCATTTAGACCCAACATAACATTATCCGGACTGTCTAAAAAGTGTTCTACTGCGCGGTATAGAATGATTGGATTCAAATACTGAAATTCAAAATGATTTGCCCGAGAGAAAATAACTGTCTCAAACAAGCCCAATTCCAAGTTTTTAGTAGGTTGGTAGGACAAATAGTGCATAGCTGTATATTTTTTTGGCAGCAGGTAGTTGCCTGGGTTGACAATACTACTTATTGGGGCCAGTTCTGCAAAAATATTCTGATAATGAAGTTTCCAGATCCGGGTATTCAATTTTAAATAAAAATAATTATGGCTATAATCAGAAAGTAATAATGAACGAATACCGTTTCCTATAAAATTGCTTCCGTGTCCGAGCGATACATTGATACTTTTTACCGGTTTAAAACCGACATAACCTTGAGCATAAAAGTAGTCATATCCTCGAAGACTTTTGATGACAGATGACGCATATGGCTTCCAGAATCCCTGACCAGGAATTGCAGCAAATTTTTGAATTCGATCTTCAGTAAATGAAAAATAGTTGCGCTGATTATCAACAAGTTTTGTATAAAAATACACTTTTTCATCGATATAGCCTCTCAATTCAAAGCCTCTTGAATTTTGAAAAACAGGTCGGTCATTGTCAACTTGTTTAAAATAGTTAACTTCAACAATTGGGTTGATATATACTTGAAATGAAGGTACTTCTAATTGAAGAAAATTAGCCGATGTTTTATAGAAGTACTTTAAAATTGGATCCTGCTTAAAATACAATTTGTCCACATTTTTTGGGGCTTTGTCGACATCATCGCCTGAGCTAAAAATATCAAAAATCTTATTGACTGAATTTTTGAATTTACTCCCTTCGTCCAAAAATTCATAATTATCAGAAAAAACATGTAAAAGATCATATTGGTCTTTGTATGTTAACTCCTCATTTTTCCATGCTTTCTTAAAAAATTCGATTGTGTGTTTTCTGTCGTAGTTGTTAACACTATTAATCATCGTCGTATCAGCCCATCTTAATATTTCAGCTCTATCGTAGGTATGATATGCTAGATCACCTCTAAGAATTGAAGGCGATTGTCCAAAAATGAAGCAGCTAAACAATAAGGATCCAGCAAACAAAATAATTACCTTCATGAATATACGATTTATAATGTGCAAAGATATTGTTTAATCATCGATAATGATGGGTTTTTATATATTGTTAAAAAATAAATTCTTTATAATAATGCATTTGTAATACAATAAAGTTGCTAAAATTGTAGTATTATTGCACTGTATTTTTATAATTTGAATATTAATTGAATAAATTAAAATATCTATGGCAGACCCTACGCCATTTTAAAGAGATGGGGACTGTTATACCGAGTAGCGAGACAATGTGTAGACAGATGACCGGATTTATAGAGCCGAGTCAGGACAAGGTTATTGTAGAATTAGGGGCAGGAAATGGTGTTATTACACGTCACATCCTTGCCAAGATGGCACCTGATGCTCTCCTTTTTGTATTTGAAATCAATCCGGAATTATGTGCTATCATTAAAAAAATTGAAGACCCACGCATGATACTGATCAATGACGATGCACAGAGTATGAGCGAACATCTTCAAAAATACAACTATTCGGAAGCCGATCATATCATTTCTGCAATACCCTTTTTGATATTACCCGAAGATCTTAGACGTAGCATTCTAAAAGCAAGCCATCAAGTACTCAAAAACCAAGGATTATTTGTTCAGCTGCATTACAGTAAAGGCATTATAGATTTGTATAAACAGATTTTTGGTTCTGTCGAAACAAAATATGTAGCTGCTAATTTTCCGCCAGGATATGTTTTTAAGTGTATCAACAAAAAAGATATTCTAACCGAAGATTAGGATTAAGGTTTAAGAATTATTTCGGATTTATAATGAATAGAATGTCTTTTATTTTAAAATGTTTAAGACATTACTTTTTTGCCTTCATCTTTTTTTGCTGGGATTTAGAAAATAAATTGGATTTGCCACGCTTGGTGCTTTCCATATCCGGATTATTGTATTTTTCTTCTAATCCACAGCCTTCTTTGACCTTGCACGAACTTACGGTAGTGGTCATTGAAAAAAAAGCAAAAATGATGATTAATCCTTTTGAAATATACTTCATGTGCATATGAACTTTTTGAATTAGAAATCCAAAGATACTCCAATTGTTTTATATGTATAGAATGGATGGTTAAAAATATTTGTTAAATTTTCATTCTTTTATTTTAAATGAGGAAACCATAAAAGTGGTAAAAACAAGACATTTATAGTTAACGTCAAATACTTTTTATTGATAATGTGCTTACATCTTGTGTCAACATATAGATATTCAATCCTACATAGACGACATTAAATTATAGCTAAAATTTGAATTGTTTTAATTCCCGGATGACTGCATCCTTAAAAGCAGCTGCAAGATTATCCGACATAAAGAAGTCTGTGGGGAATGGTTCGAGAAAATTGTCAAGCTTTTTATTCGTTTCATTCGTGATGGCTCTTTTGTCACCTAAATAAGTACAGCTATATCCTTTAAAATCGTGGAATACATTGATAGGGGTGGTTTTAAGTATTTTATTGGTACGTGCATCGACTACTCTGATATTGCCTCGCAACTCGGATTGTTTTTCTCTAAAGATTTCAGTGATATCAGCTTTTACTTTTTCGTAAACCTGTTTTTCGACATACGTACTGTCGTTGTCTTTAACCTTATCTTTGCTTACAAGTACTTCTTTGGATTCGCTGTATGTATGCATGCGCTCGCGCTCAGGTGTAAAAAAAATATCTATGAGTTCGACTTCAACGATATAGTCAGTCTTATTACTTTGGATATTATACCCATAATCTATCCAGGTTTTATCTAAGGCAGCTAAAGACATATCATTAAGGCTACGTTCGATATTGTCACTGTGAAAATCCCGTAATTCGTTAAAAATACGAATACTAACCTTTGTTATACCTAGTGCATAAGCTTTGTCCATTAATAGCTGAATGTCTCGATAATTTTTACGTATCTTATCAATCTTTTGCAACTCAGCAAGTGCGTTTTTTGCGGCTATTTTATCTCCAGTTTTTTCAGATCGATCTATGAGGGACAATGCATTACTATAATAATATTCGCAAGTTTTGTCTTCCGCTTCGAAAATTTCATTTCTATAACCCTTCATGTCGAAATAAGCAACATAACCCTCTACACTTGTCAATGGGAGTAGGGGATCTAACTTTCTTTGGCGATTGTCCATAGATTTATAAAGTTCTAAAACTCTAGGCCAGTTTTCCGATCTGTTATTGGCATTGAGTCGATAGATTTCATTGAGTGAATTGGTATTTAATTTGTCATAAGCTTTTTCGAGTGCTTTGACATATTCGGTTTTTTTCTTCTTCTCGCCAACCAACTTGTTGACAGTGTAATTAAATGCTCTGTCATAATCGCCTTTTTCGATCATTTTAGAGACAGAACTACAGGCAGACAAGCAAACCAGCATTACGAGTATGTAAACAAATCTTCTCATGGGTATCGTTTTATATGATTTTGAGCAAAAATACTAATATTTATTAGACTGTAAATACGAATGAAAAAGTATCTCAAAATTATTTTTTTAATAGTAGTTTAACGAATCCAACAAAATAGAAACATGGAAGGAAACCTGTTATTAAATTTACAAACGTTAACTTCCTTGTGATAACAAAATTTATGATTCATAAACAAGTAAAGTGATGCACTATTTTATGATAGTTATTGATTCAAATAGCAAATCTGCCCAAATAGTTAATAAAAATTAAAAAAATAAATTGCTTTCTATACGTAATATTTGCAAAAAGCTAATTTTAACTCTACTTTTGCGCAATCGAAAAATTGATCATTATGAACTTACACGAATATCAGGGTAAAGAATTATTAACTAAATATGGTGTTGCTGTCCAAAGAGGGAAAATAGCCAGCACGGTCGAGGAGGCAGTCGCAGGTTATGAGCAACTAAAAGCAGAAACCGGGACGGAATTTTGCGTAGTAAAAGCGCAAATTCATGCCGGAGGACGTGGAAAAGGTGGTGGTGTAAAACTTGCAAAAAATCTTGACGATCTCAAGCAACACGCTGGCAACATCTTGGGCATGATGCTCAAAACTCCTCAGACACCGGGTGGAATGGAAGGCGAAGGTAAATTAGTTAGAAAAATATTTATTGCCGAAGATAGCTACGCACCGGATTTTGATGCAAATAAAGAATTATATGTGTCAATCCTGATGGACAGAGGTCAAAAGCGCAATGTCATTATTTACTCTACCGAGGGTGGTATGAATATTGAAGAAGTAGCTGAACAAACTCCTCATTTAGTATTTAAAGAATATATTGATCCGCATGTAGGATTAAGAGATTTTCAAAAAAGAAATATCGCTTTTAATCTAGGACTTTCCGGTACAGCATATAAAAATTTTCTTGCTTTTATAGGTAATTTATACAATGCATTTATTGGTTCTGATGCATCATTATTTGAGATTAACCCATGTTTGAAAACAGGTGATGACAGAATCGTCGCTGTAGATGCTAAAGTTACACTTGATGAAAACGCACTTTTCAGACACCCGGATTTGGAAGCGCTACGAGACTTAGGCGAAGAGGATCCTACTGAAGTAGAAGCAAAAAGTTATGGCCTCAATTACGTAAAATTAGACGGTAATGTAGGTTGTATGGTGAATGGTGCCGGCCTTGCAATGGCGACAATGGACATCATCAAACTTTCTGGTGGATCTCCTGCTAACTTCCTCGACGTAGGTGGTACTGCGGATGCTGCAAGGGTAGAACAAGCTTTTAGACTTATTCTTAGAGATAGCCATGTAAAGGCGATTTTAATAAATATATTTGGTGGTATTGTGAGATGCGACCGCGTAGCACAAGGTGTCGTTGATGCCTATAAAAACATTGGAAACATCCCAGTTCCGATTATTGTACGTCTTCAAGGAACAAATGCAGATCTTGGTAAAGAAATCATCGACAATAGTGGCCTTCAAGTTCACGGAGCGATTGAATTGCAAGAAGCTGCGGATCTGGTAAGGAAATTTGTAGGATAATAGTTCGAATATTTAAATAGTGTTTTAAAAAAGCGTTTGGTGGTATAATCAAACGCTTTTTTTATTTGTCCGATTCGGAAAGCCGATTTATAAATGGTATTTTGTTGTTTTTATTGAATTTTATCAAATGCCCGTAGGTAAAACTATAGTTCGTTGATAATATGTTCAAGTTCGCTCATAATCATAGCGGTTGCACCCCATACTTTTTTACCACCGGCATCATAATAAGGGACTTCTTTAAGAAGTGTACCTCTGACTACCATATCTATTCTGCCTTTAAATTTAGATTTTAGCATGTTTTCGACAGGCAATTCAATAAGCGATTGTACTTCTGAAGATTGTAGATTAAATCGAGGATATTCGGCTGTAAAACCAATAAAAGGATGGATTACAAAACCGGATATGGGTACATATAAAGGGGTTAAAGCGCCTAAAACACCAACACTTTCTGGTGGTACACCGATTTCTTCGTACGTTTCACGAAGTGCACAGTCTTCATATGAGAAATCACTATCTTCCAATTTTCCTCCAGGAAAAGATATTTGGCCGGCGTGTTTGTCATCGGGTTTGTGGTTTGTTCGCTCAATTAATGCGATATAGCTCTTTCTGTCTTTTGGATACAAGAGCGCCATTACACAACCAATGGTATGATTTTCTGGTATCGGATGCCTTTTCGTTATATTTGAAAGCGGAGCCATCCGGTTTTGAGCTTCCACACCGGGTAAATCATCTTTTAGTTTGTGTTCCAAATCATGAATAAAGGCAATGTCCATTATTTTTTACGGCAAATTGATAAATTTAGGCTATTTTGATGGGTTGTTAGCCTTCATTATATAATTTTCCAGCGCAAGCGACATGGATGAGCCTCCCAGATTAGATTCTGCTTTTATGTTTACATAAAGGCCATGATCTAAAGCTGCTTTTTCGGTGGCACTACCAAAAACGGCAATTCTAGTATTATTTTGTTTGAAATCAGGAAAATTCTCAAAAAGGGATTCAATACCTTGTGGACTAAAGAAGATTAAAATGTCATAAAAAACATCGCTCAACTCAGATAAATCTGCCGACACGGTTTTTTGTACAGCGATTTGGGAAAAGTCGACACCAATTTTAGTTAGGTATTTTGCAATCTCAGGAGATCCTAGATTAGACGTCAGCAAAAGGAATTTTTTCGTCTTGTGCTTGTTAAAATAATTTGCCAAATCTTCAGCTTGTCTTGTACCGACAAAAACTTTTCTCTTTCTGTATAGAATGAATTTTTGAAGATAATTGGCAATCGCCTCTGTCAAGCAAAAATAAAGGGTGTTAGGTGATATTTTAACACGAGTCTCCGTTGCCAGCCTAAAAAAGTTGTCAATTGCACCTCTACTGGGGAAGATCACACATGGAAAATCACTTAAATTGATTCTGTTTTTTCTGAATTCTTTTTCAGAAACAGGTTCCACTTTGATAAATGGACACCAGTCAATTTTTAATCCCCACTTTTGTTCCAAATCGTAATATGGCGATTTGTCTTCAGGTTTTTGCTGCGAAATCAAAATGGACTTAACCGGCAAATATTTCTCTTCATAATTTGGCGTTTCCGATGAAGCCTTACTTATACTCGTCATATTTTCAATATAATTTGAATTGATTCAATGCTCAATTTCAAAAAACTAATCGATATAATTAACAACATTAATTGAGATACAGCACAAATCAAACTCTATTGTGCATGATCATTTCGAAGCCGCAACTGTTATGAATAATTCATTGCCATTTTGACTAAAATCAACACAGGTGCAATTTCGAAAGCGCAAAGATACACAATTATTTGAAATAAACTATCATGAAAGTATTCATAAACGATAATTAGCCCTCTTAATGTGCGCAAAATCAACAAAATTATGATTAAACCTATCACAAACCAAATTGAAATATTTGAAATTTCAGGTGATGAAAATGCAATTATAAAATTTAGCGGAATTAAAAAAATTCCTAAAGCCTGATTGAAAACCATTATAGTAAAGCCATACAAATCTGTAGATTTTGAAACTATGAAAATCTTACCTAATAGGTAGATTGCAATATGTTTAATCATGTAAATGGCCGTAAAAATACCTAAGATAATCATATAGATAATAATCCCTCTTTGTCCTCCAAATGCGTTGTTTATGAGGTAAGTGAGTATAGATATGTTTATCAAAAATGACAGATATAAAAGTAGTAAGTAAATGCTAATACCGCGTTGTTCTTCCCGTTGAAATAATTTGAGAATGTTTTCATTAAATATTGACCGGTAAATATAGCCTATAATTTTTGATTTGAGATTGATAACGATAGCTATAATGACGCATGTAAAAAGTAAAAACCAAATCAAAAACGAATTAGAATGTTCGGTTTTGTTGGCTTGAATATGTAGCTTTTCTGCCCTTTGTGTGATGGCTGATTTTCTAATCGGCACGTGGTCAACATCAAAAGGATTAAGCAGTACATTTTCATTGCTGATTAATGATTGAACAGGTTCATTTTCAAGGGTGTTTGTCGCAATTGAATCACCAACAGTCGTATTGTAATTTTGTGTCGGTTCGGGCTGAATTTTGACTTGGCTCAACCGAGGTTTTATTTCAAAAGGATTTGTTCTCTGCTGTGCACAAAGTGTAAAACCCACCGTTGAAAATAGGACAACAGATAGTAATATTTTGAAATAATATGTTATATTGTAATTCATCTAAAGGCCAAAAATATGAATTAATTTAAGAATTATCTATTTTAACTATTAAGTTATTATCTTTGACCTGTATAAAGTTATCTTATGGCAAATAATATGATAAGGCGGCTTATTGTTTTAGGTGGTTTGTCCATTATTGGGATCATCTTTGTACAATCATATTGGTTGCTAAAAACATGGGATATCAAAGATAAAGAATTTGACCAGACTGTCAATATCGTCCTGCGTAATGTTGCTGAGAGAATGGCAAAATTTAATAAAACGATTTTACCAAAAGAAAACCTCATTCAAAGGAAGTCGTCTAATTACTATGCTGTCAATATCAATTCTGAAATTGATGCGGGTTTACTCGAACAGTATCTTTTGCAGGAAATGCACAAACAATCACTCAATATTGATTTTGAATACGCTGTTTATGATTGTACCTCAGACGAACTCGTTTATGGCAATTATTGTAGCAATGAACTATTGCCAGATAAAGATAATAAATTAGAACCCGGTCTGAGAAAATTTAATGATCTTATTTATTATTTTGTTGTTAGGTTTCCTAAACGGGAAAGTTTTTTATTGGCAAACCGAAACATGACATTAACATTGACGGTTTTATCTGTATTGGCTATTATATTCTTTTTGTATAGTATGTGGATTATCATGGAGCAAAAACGCCTGTCAGAGTTACAAAAAGATTTTATAAACAATATGACGCACGAGTTTAAGACACCACTTTCTTCAATTAAAATAGCAGCTGATTTTTTGGCCAATGACCAATATATCAAATCAGATACACGTTTGCAACGTTACATTCAGATTATAAAAGATCAAAATATCCGGCTCAATAATCAAGTAGAAAAAGTGCTCAATGTCGCACATCTTGAAAATGACAGGATTGATTTAAAAAAAGAAGTTTTTGAAATAAATGATACCTTACAAAACGTTATAAGTAATGAATCGCTAAAATTGAAACATGACAATATTACTTTTAATGGAACAGACAATAAGGTGTTTATATTAGCCGACAAACTTCATTTCATCAATGTCATTGCCAATATGATAGACAATGCTATAAAATACAGTGGGGAAGATCCTATCGTACATATCTCCCTTAAAGATAATCCACTTAATGTACTGCTTAGCATCAAAGACAATGGAGTGGGTATAGATAAAGAAAGCCAAAAGAAAATTTTTGAAAAATTTTATAGAGTATCAACCGGCGATATACATAATGTAAAAGGCTTTGGACTCGGTTTGTTTTATGTAAACAATATCTGTATATCACATGGTTGGAAATTACGTGTTGAATCTGAAGTCAATAAAGGTTCAAATTTTATAATAACAATACCTAAATATCAAGAATCATGAACGAAAAAGCAAAAATATTATACGTAGAAGATGACGAAACGTTAAGTTTCGTAACGAAAGATAATCTTGAATTACATGGTTATGATGTAACGCATTGTATGAATGGTGAAAGTGCTGTAACTGAATTTTACAACGCTACTTATGACTTGTGTATTTTAGATGTTATGTTGCCCAAAATGGACGGTTTTGCCGTTGCGGCTAAAATTCGAAGCGCTGATCCCAACATACCTATTTTGTTTTTAACGGCAAAATCAATGAAAGAGGATCGAATTCAAGGCCTTAAACTCGGAGCGGATGATTATATTACTAAACCGTTTTCAATAGAAGAATTAATCCTCAAAATTGAAGTGTTTCTTCGTAGAAAGTATGTAACCGTTTCTATTAATGACCTTTATAAAATCGGTAAATATGATTTTGACTATAGGAACCTAACCCTAAGTCTGAATGATAAACCGCGCAATCTGACACAAAAGGAAGCCGACCTCCTAAAGATGTTGCTCGATCACAAAAATAATGTTGTCAAAAGAAGTGTTATTCTTGAGAAACTCTGGGGTGAAGATAATTACTTTCTTGGAAGAAGTATGGACGTGTTCATCTCTCGACTTAGAAAATATTTGGCAGAGGATCCAAAAGTAAAATTGGATAATATCCACGGTGTAGGTTTTAAATTGATTATAGAATCTTAAGTTTTTAATTTTTTTTTGAAAATTTAAGATAATTGCAATTAAAAACATCTTACGGAAGACTAAAAACCAAAACATATGCACGATTTGTAATTAATGTTTTTTATTTTTGCTGATAATTTGAAGATAATCAGTTGAAAATAGTTGTATAATATATGTAATATGAAAATTGTGATCCGAATCGTTTTTGTTTTTTTATGCATTTTTGGGCTGTTAGCAAATGTAGCTGCTCAAAAGAAATACGGCAATGAGTGGATTGATACGGGCAAAAAATACTTAAAGCTAAAAGTAAGTGAAGACGGGATTTATAAATTGACATATGAGCAAATGGAAGCATACGGCTTTCTTCAAAGTCAAGTGGATGGTCGAGATTTTAAGCTTATTAATTATGGAAAAGAATGTGCAATCCATGTTAGTAATATCGATTTTGGAAAAAATGCTTATATCGAATTTTATGGTGAAAAGAACCGGATCGGCATGGATTCCTTACTATACAAAGACTGGCAAAAAGATTTATTTAATCCTGAATACAGTTTAGTTACAGACACAAATGTTTATTTTTTAACCTTAGAACCCAATCAGCTTAATAAAAGATATAATTTAATCGAACCAGATTATAGCAATATTCTTTTAGACCCGACCCCATTCTATATCCATAATGAAAAGATCGTTTATAGTAATTCATTTTTTAAAAATATTGAATTTGAAGTGAGATCTTCATTTTTTGAACCATCTGAAGGTTTTGGTGGTGCCCTTGTTGCCAATTCGAACCACACATTTAATGTTACGAAACCTTATCTCGATGGGCCAAAACCAATGATTAATTGTAGAATTGGTAATAATAATCAAGTTGCCAGATTAGAAATACGCTTTAATAACGAATTGTTAGACACGCGAAATAATGGTGCAAGAGCTACATTACAACTTACGTATGAAATTGATAACAACGCATTAAAAACCGGTAGTAACATCCTTAATATTAAAAATATTGGAAGTTCGACAGACAGACATAGGCTCGCAAATGCATCACTCACCTATGCCAGACAATTTGACTTCCTCAATAATAATTTGTTTTTCTTTGAAATGCCAATAAATCCCGGTCGCAGATTCCTCAAAATTGATAATTTTAAGCACGATAATCAATTGGTTGAGGTTTTTGACTTGATGCACAATACAAAATACACTACTTCAATAGTTAACAATCAAGTCCAGGTTTTACTAAATCCGATTGATGTAAAAACGAAATATATCATAACCTCAGAATCTGCTAAAAAACAGGTATCCGTATTGAGTCTTTTTACACCGGAAGTTATTAATGATGAAGGCATTGAGTACCTTATCATTACAAATAATATATTGAGAAATAATGGAATTGATTATGTTCAAGAATATGCTGATTATAGAAGCAGTAGCGTAGGTGGAGGCTATAAAACAAAAATAGTCGATATACAGTGGATTTACGACCATTTTGGCTATGGAATAGACAGACATTTTTATAGTGTTAAGCAGATGAGTAAATACTTACACGACCATTGGGCAAACCTTGAATTTGTGTATATTATAGGCAAAAGCGTCGAGTATAATATCATGCGAACTCCTAATGATATCAAAAATAGGCTACATAAAACATTTTTTATCCCTACTTACGGATATATAGGCTCAGACAATATGTTGTTTTCTGAAGATAACTTTCCGGACCCGTATTTTTCTATTGGGAGGTTGGCGGTCCGAAAACCTGATGACATTAAAAATTATCTCGAAAAAGTTAAACAATACGATGCCGTTAATACACTCGGTCAAAGTATTGAAGAGAAATACTGGCTTAAACGTGTTCTTCAATTAGGGGGTGGCGGTAATTTCGGCGAACAAGATCTAATAAAAGCAGGCCTGAACAGAATGGCTGATATTATTAAAGATACTATCTATGGCGGAGAGGTACACAATTATTTTAAACATTCTACAGATGCCGTTCAGTATGAAACTGCTGAGGAAATCAACCAGTTTTTTAATCAAGGCGTGAGCTTAGTTAACTTTTTTGGCCATTCATCCGCTAAAACTTGGGATTTTCCAATTGACAATCCTAAGAATTTTACCAATTTTGGAAGATATCCGTTTCTGAATGCTTTGGGGTGTTATGCTGGTAATTTGCATTCGGATGACGTGGGTCTTAGCGAATCCTTTGTATTAGAAAAAGGCAGAGGAAGTATCGCATTTTTAGCATCAACAGGTACTGCTTATATTCCGTCTTTGAGTAATTATGGGTATGATTTTATGAAGGATTTATTTAACAATTCAAAGCACGTCCCTTACGGAACAATCGTCCGAAATCTTGCTAAAAATAAAAGGAATGCTTCTGGGACAGAATTAATCCTCTATGCTCAGATTACATATCACGGGGATCCTGCGATTAAATTTCATCTCTTTGATGGACCGGATTATACTTTTGATCCTACTACCGTAAAAACCGAACCGGCAATCGTTCAAGGCAATGCAAAAACGTATGAAGTTAAAGTTGACTTGATTAATTTAGGAAGATATACAGGTGACACGATTGATATAGTATGCTATCATCAATTTCCGGATGGTACTTTTGGGGATACGATTTTTTTAAAAGTAGATCAAGTGGACAATCGGCGTAATATATCTATTCCTCTAAAAAACTTCGGTACAAAAACTTTGGGAAAAAACACCATTTATTTGCAAATAGATCCTGAAAAGAAATTCAATGAACTTCCATCTCCGATAGCAAAATCCAATAATGCACTCAATGATGGTCGTGGTTTTGAATATTATGTAATAGGTAACTTTGCCAGTGTGGTCTATCCGCCTGACTTCGCGATGATAAATACAAATGAGCATTTTGTGCTTAAAGCTTCGACAAATACAGTACCCATTGCAGTTACAAATTATATATTTCAAATCGATACAACAGCATATTTTAATAGCCCAGTATTAGAAAAAGGAATCGTTACTTCTTCGGGTGGTACAATCGAATACAAGCCAAAATTGGCACTAGAAGCGGATAGAGTATATTATTGGAGAATAAGCCCTGAAAGTACAGAAGAAGAAGGTTATCGATGGTCTCAAGCGTCTTTTGCCTTTCTCCCTCAAGAAGCTGAAGGATGGAATCAAAGCCATTATTTTCAGTTTGCAAGTAATGAATTTGAACAATTGGAACTCAATGAGGAAACACGTCGTAAGTTTGAGTTTGGGAAAGAAAATTATTCTGTACAAATCAAAAACAGGCTTTGGGATGCTGTTGATAGGCCGGGATATACCTATAATAATGTAAGATATGGATCTGTGACTCCATGGAATTTTATGGATTCCGGACTTGGATTTGTTATAGGTGATCGAAGGGATTCTATAGATGGATTTTTTAATCCTGTAAAACCAAAATATGGAAGTATAAATCCTACCGGCGGAAAACTTAAAGGATTTTTTTTCAAAACGGACACTCAAGCGGATAGAGAAAATATCATTCAATTTATCGAATCAGAATTAAAGCCATATTACTATCTGCATGTTTTTTCGATTTTAAAAAATGAAAACTCTGCTTACAATTTCAATGGCTGGGAAAAGGATTCTATTGCGACTGGAAAAAATATCTTTAATGTATTAGAATCATTAGGTGCAAAACAAATAAGAAAATTACTTACAGATACTGTTCCTTATATTTTTCAACTAGAAAAAGATAGGAAAGTACTGGCAGAAGTTATCGGAACATCCAAAAAAGATATCATTCAAAGCTCAGTGGTAGTTAGTAAATTTCGTTCGGTTGGAAATGTGACTTCCGTGCCTATCGGGAGAGCGACAAATTGGGGGGAATTAAAAATCAATATTCCGTTGGATTCGGTACAAAAATCCAATTTGACAACTTATAGCATCAATGATGATGTAGCGATTAAACAAGATTCTGTAGCATTGGATGGATATTATAGTCAATTGATTGATGCTGAAGCGGTCGATTTGTTGCAATTAAAATTGACAAATAGGAATGATGCTACTATTCAAGCACCGCAATTGAACTACTGGCGGATAGGATATGAACCACTTCCTGATGCTGCTATTCAATTTGTAAAGAATGAACCAGATCCGAATAAACATACCCTTGTACAAGGCGATGCAATTCAAATCCATTATCAAGTTGTCAATGTCAACTTTACAGATATGGACAGTATCCGCATTAGATATACTTATATTGATAACGAAAACAAATCCATATCGCGTTATAAAATGCTGTCGCCACTTAAATCGGGTATGACCATTGATGATTATATCACTTTTGATATTGGCAGTGGTAAGACTTCTGAAATTAAGTTAACCATTGAGATCAATCCGGATCGTCATCAACCCGAACTCAATTATTTTAATAATATTCTTACACAGCAATTTGCTATTAAGGGTGATGATGAAAATCCAATTTTACAAGTTGCTTTTGATGGAATTCAGATTATGGATGGCGATCTCGTATCTTCTTCACCTGAAATTTGTGTGACGTTGTTTGACGAAAACGATTTTTTAATGATTACGGATCCTGAATCTTTCGAAATAAAAATTGATACTGGATACAATGAATTTTATATGGTGGAAGTGCATAGTCCGGATGTTCGATTCGAGCCAGCAACGGCTACTTCAAAAACAGCAAAACTCTATTTCAAACCGACCTTTAAAGATGGGGAATATACCATGACATTACAGGGCAGGGATGTTGCAGGAAATTTGTCCGGTATTCACCCACGCAGAATTTCCTTTAAAGTGATAACTGCCAAAACAGTCAGCAATTTCCTTAATTATCCGAATCCATTTTCAAGCTCGACGCAATTTATATTTACCCTTACTGGCGAAACTGTCCCTGAAAATATATCAATTGCTATTTATACCGTAACAGGAAAAGTTGTTAGAGAAATCCGCAGGGATGAGTTAGGTCCGATACATATAGGCGTTAATAGAACAACCTATCGGTGGGATGGTACCGATGAATATGGTGAAAAATTAGCAAATGGCGTATATCTTTATAAAGTCAATGTTTTAGATAGAGATGGAAGTAAATACGATAATTTCAGTAACAAAGCCATTGACAAATACTTTAAAGAAGGTTTCGGTAAGTTAGTTATCATGAGATAGTTTCAATGTCACAAACAAAAACATCATGCATTATTAAATGTGTATTGATTGCAAAGTGCAATTTGATTCATTGAAGTATTCTTTATTATTATCAGGTTGTATTAAGTGATTTCATTTACATAAATGTATCAGCAAAGAAACACTATATTTGCCTTTCTACTAAAACTAACCTTATCATAATATAAACCTATAATTTTGCGTATAATATAGATATGACGCTCAAAAAATGGTGTACATTTTGGTTGTTTTGCTTAGCGCCTGTAGTCTTGTCGATAGCTCAGGTGAAGCCTCAATCGTTACAAACAAAACGTTTCGGATTAGATACTTGTGACCTGCAACTATCCCCCTACACCATTTTACCGTCTAGTGTGGTTGTTACGTCTGGTCAGGACACTATTAAGGGTTTTAAGGTTAGCAACAATAGCTTAATATGGGAAGATGCAATTTGTCGGCAATATAAAGGCGATACGCTAAAAGTACAATTCAGAACATTTGGGTTTGATATAGAAAAGCCGGTGTATGTAATTGATACCACACAGTTAAATTTTAGGGATATTTTGATTGGTTCGGGATTTGAATATCGCCCGGATGCCAATAAAAATCCACTAATTGATTCTAAAGGTTTGGATTATAGGGGTAGTTTTTCACGAGGATTGTCCATTGGCAACAGTCAGAGCTTAGTTTTGAATTCCAATTTTGATATGCAGATGGTTGGAGACTTGGGCAATGGATTAAAGATTGTAGCTGCCATATCCGATGACAACCTGCCTATACAAGCTCAGGGAAATACACAGCAGTTGCAGGAATTTGACAAAGTATTTATTCAAGTATCCAAGGATAAAACCTCCGTCATTGCGGGTGATTATGAATTGCGCAAACCAAACAGCCATTTTATGAATTATTTTAAAAAACTAAAAGGGATCAGTCTAGCTACTACCTATCAATCTGAAAAAGGTATTGAGATATTTAATAGAGGTAGTTTTGCAATTTCTAGAGGTAAGTTTGCAAGACAGACGCTACCCACTACAGAAAGTAATCAAGGTCCATACCGACTTCAAGGAAATAATAACGAACGTTTTATCATTGTATTGGCAGGTACTGAGAAGGTTTTTTATAATGGGGTGTTATTGGTGCGTGGATATGATTATGACTATGTAATTGATTATAATCGTGCTGAAATCACATTTTCACCTTCAAGGGTGATAACGAGAGATGCCAGGGTTATCGTCGAGTTTGAATACACGGACATTTCGTACCTTAGATCATTGTATGCAACGCAGTCTTCGTTTAAAAGTAAAAAATGGAATGTAAATTTAAATATTTATTCAGAACAAGACAGTAAACAAGGGACTGGTGATTTACAATTGGATTCAATTGATTTAATGATTTTGAGAAATAGTGGGGATGATCTGAATAAATCTGTGCGCCAGAGTATACGAACAGTGACTGCCGAAGAAAAGAATGACCCATCCAGGATATTATATGCAGGAATTCCAGATCCATTAGACCCATCGAATTTGATATTGTATTTTACAACAAATAGAGATAGTGCACAATATGCGGTTGTATTTACAGAAGTCGGACAAGGCAAAGGTGAATATATTATCGATACTAAAGCTAATAAAAATGGTCGTATTTATACTTACGTTGGCAAAAATAAGGGAACTTATCTCCCTATTGTACAGCTGGTACCTCCCGAACAAAGGCAAATGATTACCTTAAACGGTAACCTTCAGTTAAGGAAACAAACAGCTGTCTTTGGTGAAATTTCATTAAGCAATGTCGATTTAAATAGAATATCAAGTCTGGACAAAAGAGATAATACGGGAATAGCAACGGTGATATCGTATAAGGATAATTTCAGATTGGATACCTCGGGAAATTGGAGGTTGAAAACGATAGTGCAGCATGAATTTGTCGGGCAAAATTTTAATGCCTTGAATCCATACAGAGCGACTGAATTTTCTCGTGACTGGAACTTGCCATTGCTAAGTGGTAAAGGTGATGAAAACTTGGTAAACAGCTCGCTAGAAATCAATAATAAAAATGGTGTTCGTTTTCAGTATGGCTTTAATCTATATGAAAAAAGCAAAATTTATCTGGGAAATAAGCACAATGCACTGATGCAAATAGACAAAAAACGGTGGAATTTTCGAGCTTTTGCAGATTATTTGACATCAAACTCTGAAGTATCAGATCAGCAAACGACTTTTGTCCGTCCCAATTTAGCAGCATCCTATAAATTAAGTGACAAAGGTGCATGGAAAGTGGGCTTTGTATATGATGGTGAAAACAATGTCCTTAAAAGTATTCTAGTAGATACTTTAAAAAAAGGTAGTGCAGCCTTTAATCATTTTAAATGGTATATTGACAATGATTTTTCCAATGATATTGGTGCTAAATTGGCATATTCAATTCGAAAAGATTACTTAGCTAATGATAATGTGCTGTCAGGTGCATCCACAGCGCACGAAATTGAATTATCCAGTAAATGGCTTGCAGGTGAAGCATCTGATTTGCAATGGAGTATTATTGGAAGACAGCTGACTGTTGACGATCCGGTACTACTACCCACAGAAAAGGATAAAAAATCGATACTAGGGAAGATTGACTACATGTTTAGTTTGTTTAACAATGGTATCCGTTCAGTTTCTTCTTATAATACGAATTCGGGACAGGAGCCAAAAGTGGAATACGTTTTTCAAAAAGTTGAACCCGGCCAGGGCGATTATGTCTTTATTGGAAATGATGCAAATCCAAATCTGAGTAGCTTTCAGGATTTTAGATACGACCCTACAAATCCCAGTCGTAGTTATATTCGGTTATCCTTACCTAATAATGAGTTTATTCGAACAAATAATATTGAATTAAATCAAAGTTTAAACATCGATCCGGTAAAATTTAAAAAGCCAGTGGTTGGTAAATCGTTTAGTTCATTCTATAAGCTGGCTTCGCGTTTTGCTTTAGCTTCAAATATCCGGATTACCAAAAAGCAAATCGAAAATACTGCAGGAAGCTTTGCTTCATTTTTTAATTTTGGATTGGGAGACTCTACTTTGGTAAGTTATAATTCATTGGTGAGTAACACCTTGTTTTTTAATCGGGGACAAGTAAAATATGATCTTCAACTTGGAATGAGGAATAATCAAAATCGAACCCTGCAAATAAGTGGGCAGGAAGATAGAGGACTTAAAGAGTATTATTTTAGATCTAGGTATAATCTAATGGAAAAAGCAGATATATATTTTATATTGGAAAAATCACAAAAAACCTATAGCTCGATTGTATTTCAAGATAGGGATTTAGATATTGTCACGACCAAGTTTAATCCAGAATTTAATTTCAGGCCGGATGCCAATACCCGTGTAATCGCTCGATATGCATACCAAGACCGAAGACAACGGATTCTTACGAAGGATAAAGCGTATATCAATAATTTTACCGGGGAAATGACATGGCGAAAAGCTTCTAAATTTAGTATGGATGTGTCTATGAGTTTTGTATGGATACAATTTACTGGCGATACAAATTCACCTCTAGAATACGATATACTCGATGGGCTTAAAAATGGTAAAAATGTGCTGTGGAATGCTGTTTATACAAAAAGAATTGCTAATAATATCGATTTGACATTTAATTATGAGGGTAGGAAAGCGGCCACAACCCCGATTGTACATGTTGGGCGCGCACAAATAAAAGCTACATTCTAAGCAAGATATGCATCTTTTTTATAGAAAGTATCTATGGAAAATTGAGATACAAACCTAAAATGTTCGTATTCCAGCTTATTTGAATTTTTCGCAGAGACTCTGTTTAAGGGATTCTGAAACGTTGGGTCTTTTTACATTGTTTTTAATGAAATCCCTGAAACTCACTTCTTCATCCATAATTTTCTGGACTTGAGGATTGCTATTCATGATTTCTATTAGGTTTGTTTTTTCATCTTGAGGTAGCTGATTGTCCAAAAACAAATCAATCATGTGACATAAAGTTTCAGATGAGTCTAAATTTCTCATTTTACATTTCTGTTATATTATAAATAAATTTTTATTCTTTAAAATTGATGGTAACTGCACAATTAATCTTCTTTTGATTTTAACTTGTCAGGTCCCCGCATATCCTTATATCCTAAATCTAAAGCATATTTTTTAAGCTTTTCTTTAAGCATGTTTCTTGCTCTAAATAATCTCGAACGAACAGTACCTATCGGTAAATCTATGGTTTTGGCTATTTCTTCGTAGGAAAAATTTTCAATATCGCACATGAGAATCACTTCTCTGAATTCTTCAGGTAGGGACATCAAAGCTAGTGTTACCTCATCACCCAATGATTGATCAAAAATCTCTGTCCTAAGATCTTCAAATGTTTGGTTTTTGGAAGCATCACCTGATTTAAGACTGGCTACATCATCCAAATTGACCTGAGCTGGCTGTCTTACTTTCTTCCTATATTCGTTAATATAAGAGTTCTTTAAAATTTTAAACAACCATGCTTTTGCATTAGTTCCCTCTACGTAATTATTTAAGAATTTATGTGCTTTCATATACGTTTCTTGAACGAGATCGTCAGCATCGTCCTCATTATACGTAAGGTGAAAAGCAAAGGTCTTCAAGGCTTCCATATGTATGAAAAGCTCGTCTTCAAAGATCTTTTGATTTTTTGTTTTACTTGCCATATTGACTTGAAGTTGCAAAAATAGTCATTTGGTTGGTAATGTTAGGTTTTTTTTTTTAAAAATAGCACTTAAATAGTTTGAAAAGGTCGATTTTTGTTGTAAAGATTGTTGTTTCAAAAAAAAACTGTATGGATTCACATCCATACAGTTTGTAATCAATTAAAAATTTATGAAACTTAGAAAATCAAATTTGGATTAAACTGTCATAATATCTTTTTCTTTTGCTTCGATTGATTTATCTATCTTAGCAATATAACTATCTACAGTTTTTTGAATTTCTTCTTCTTTCTTTTTACCTATATCTTCAGACAGACCTTCTTTAACTTTCTTTTTAACAAAATCAATGACTTTATGTCTATGTGTTCGGATAGCAATCTTGGAATCTTCACCAGCTGCTTTAGCTTGTTTGACCATAGATATTCTTCGTTCTTCACTCATTGGTGGGATTATAAGTCTTACCACCTCACCATCATTCATTGGAGTAATGCCCAAATTAGCTTCAAAAATCGCTTTTTCGATTAATGCCAACATTTTTTTCTCCCACGGTTGAATGCTAATGGTACGGGCATCTTGAGTACTGACATTTGCAACCTGAGCTAATGGAGTAGGGCTGCCATAATATTCAACCATTATGCCACTAACTATTGCAGGTGAAGCTTTTCCAGCTCTGATTTTATTAAGCTCAAAAGCTAAATGTTCCAAAGCTTTGTCAAAGTTTTCTGTTGCTTGTTGAATTTGAATATCTATTTCTTCTATCATAAATTATTGTTTTTTTGAAGGGTAAAATAACGTCGATTTTCTTAATTAATCATTGTTATTACCCATTAATCTTAATAAAAAGTATAAAAACATTACCAAAGCACCTAATGCAGAAGCTACATATGTCATTGCTGCCCACCATAAAGCATCTTTTGCCCCATCATGCTCTTTGCCTTGCATATATCCGGATTCATCAAGCCAAGCCAATGCTCTGTTAGATGCATCAAATTCAACAGGAAGTGTAACTACGCTAAATAACGCAGTCATACCAAATGTACCTACTAAAATTAACATTACGGTATTTCCTAATGTGCTACCTATGCCTAAGATTACGCCCATAAATAGAAACTGCTGTATTGAAGAACTAAATTGAATCAAAGGTACTAATTTAGACCTTAATGTCAACATGCTATATGCTGTTGCATGTTGAACAGCGTGTCCCACTTCGTGTGCACTTACTGATGCAGATGCTACCGAACGTCCGTTATATACTTCTGGAGATAAATTCACGGTTTTATTACTCGGATTATAGTGGTCTGATAAATAACCTTGACCCTGAACGACTTGAACATCATGTATGCCATAATAGCGAAGCATATCTTCAGCAACTTCTTTTCCTGACTTTCCATTATGAACAGGCACTCTGGAATAATGCTCAAATTTGGATTTCAGCCGACTACTAATAACCATTCCGATTACTGTAAATACACCTAAAACGATAAAATATCCCATTCCAACCATATCTATTTAATTTTTTTATCTATTGGTTTAAAAAATTGCATTTATAACCCTGACAATTTGAAAAAAGTTTCAAATATGGATTACTTTTTATTCTATAATATGAAAAATATCTTATTATATATATTCAATATTCAATATGTTAATTGATGATTTCAAACCCAGTATATGGGATTAACGCTTTAGGAATTCGAATGCCCGCTGCAGTTTGATGATTTTCCAACAAAGTTGCTACGATTCTTGGCAATGCAAGTGCACTTCCATTTAAAGTGTGCGCTAATTTTGTTTTATTGTCATCATCTTTAAATCTGAGTTTCAATCTATTTGACTGGAAGGTTTCAAAATTAGAAACCGAACTTACTTCTAACCATCGTTTTTGAGCCGCTGACCAGGTTTCAAAGTCAAAAGTTAGCGCTGAGTGAAAACTCATATCGCCACCGCATAGGCGCAAGATGCGATACGGTAACTCTAATTTTTCAAGTAAACCTTCAACATGAGTTATCATTGTCATCAAGGATTCATAAGAATTTTTGGGGTGTTCTACCCTTACAATTTCGACTTTGTCAAACTGATGAAGCCTGTTGAGGCCTTTTACATCAGCACCATAAGAACCGGCTTCCCGTCTAAAGCAAGGTGTATATCCAGCCATTTTTATAGGAAAGTCTGTCTGATTAAGTATAGTATCGCGGTATAGATTTGTCAACGGTACCTCTGCTGTTGGTATGAGATATAAGTCATCATTTTCGCAATAGTACATTTGTCCTTCTTTGTCAGGGAGTTGGCCAGTGGCTTTTGCTGAGTCTTTATTTACTAAGATTGGTGGTTGTACCTCATGATAGCCAGCTTCTGCGGCTTCATCTAAAAAGAAATTGATCAATGCACGTTGTAATCTAGCACCTTTGCCTTTATACACCGGAAATCCGGCACCAGTAAGCGTAACGCCATCTTTAAAACTTATTAGATTATATTTCTCTGCGAGTTCCCAGTGTGGTTGAGCCCCAGACCAAAGATCGGGCATAGGCGCATCCCAGGATTTATAAACTTCGTTATCTTCAGCTTTAGAGCCAAAAGGTACAGACGCATGCGGAAGGTTAGGAAGTTGGATTAACATATCTTCAATCGCTTCTTTAATGTCTTTAAGCGTGGTTTCTAATGATTTTGAAGTTTCTTTTAGAGCAACCACTTCTGCTTTGAGTTGGTTTGCCTTTTCTTGTTCGCCACTTTTGAATAATAGTCCGATTTCTTTGGCAAGTAGGTTGGAATGAGCTAAATATTGATCGAGTTCAGTTTGAACGGCCTTGCGGCGATCGTCTGCCACGATGATTTTATCGATTAAAGCAAGCTGACTTTCATTTACATTTTTTTTCTTTAAAGCTGTTAAGACATACTCTTTTTGCTCCCTGATAAGGCTTATTTCTAACATTTTTATAAATTTTTATTCAATATACACACGAAAATGAATATATTTTCAATTTTTTTTGCAAAGATAATATTTTGGATGTCAAAATAATTATTATTTTTGCACCATCAAAAATAAATTGCAATAATACTTTCCTCGTTGGATTTTATTTTTTCTATTTTTCATCTTTAATTATTAATCAGTTTTTAGTGGCTGATTCATTTCTTATATTTCAATTTATAAATATTTTTTAGTTAAGAACATTTTATGTACGATATACTACAGTTAAATGACATGTTGGTGCCACAACTAAAAGAATTGGCAGCGAATTTGGGCTTGGACAATGTAAAAAAACTTAGCAAACAAGACCTTATATATAAAATCCTTGATTATCAGGCCATACAAGACAAATCCAATACTGCTATGGGAACACAGGACCGGGATAATGCTGAGAAAAAAAATAAACCACAAACCAGACGTCATTCAAGTGCCATATTAATAAAGGAGGATGCTGAAATCATGGAGCAGGATGACAAACATGAAACTTCGGCAAATGAAATTGATTCGACTTTAGTTTCCAGCGCAACTGACAATGTTAAAAAAGGTCGAAAAAGAATGATAAAAACGGGTGAAAAAGATATGCTTACTTCTGGAAAATTAGTTGAGCCTTTGGAAACAAATTCAAACGAGTTGATACCTGAAAGTCCGAATAAGCCAGTAGATCAAAATAATGATGCACCTACAACTTCAGATGTGGTAAACAAACCTGTACATCAGCAAAGGAGACATAATACAAATAAGCATGATAATAATGGAGGTGATAAAAATAAGCAAAAATTAAATGTACCTTCAGAAGGAAATCCATCTCAGGAGGTGTCTTCTGCGCAAGTAAAAGAGGTGAAGCCTGTTGAACCCAAGTTTATCCCTGATTTAGATGGAGTGATTGATAGTGAAGGTATTTTAGAATTGATGTCTGAAGGATATGGATTTTTAAGATCTTCGGACTATAATTATTTATCTTCACCAGATGATATCTACGTATCACCATCTCAAATAAAACTATTTGGTTTGAAAACAGGGGATACTGTTTTAGGTTCTATCCGACCTCCAAAAGAAGGCGAAAAGTACTTTGCGTTATTAAAGGTACACAGCATAAATGGTATGGAGCCAATGAAGTTAAAAGAGCGTGTACCATTTGATTATTTGACACCTTTATTTCCAAATGAGAAATTTAAACTTACAACCCATCCAGCCGGTAAGGATTATGGCAATAGGATGATAGATTTGTTTACTCCGATAGGAAAAGGACAACGTGGTCTCATCGTAGCACAACCAAAAACAGGTAAAACATTTTTGTTAAAGGATATTGCGAATGCCATTGCAGGGAATCATCCGGAGTGTTATCTTATCGTGTTACTTATAGATGAAAGACCGGAAGAGGTAACAGATATGAGAAGAAGTGTTAATGCGGAAGTTATTGCAAGTACCTTCGACGAACCGGCTGAAAACCACGTTCGAGTAGCAGGAATCGTTTTAGAAAAAGCAAAACGTTTGGTAGAAAGTGGGCACGATGTGGTGGTTTTACTGGATTCAATAACGAGATTAGCAAGAGCTTATAATACAGTTGCACCTACAAGTGGTCGAGTGCTTTCGGGAGGTGTTGAAGCCAATGCATTACATAGACCTAAGAAATTTTTTGGTGCAGCAAGAAATATTGAAGGCGGTGGGTCCCTGACGATTTTAGCGACTGCGCTAATTGATACGGGTTCAAAAATGGACGAAGTTATCTTTGAAGAATTTAAAGGTACCGGTAACATGGAATTGCAGTTGGACAGATCGCTTGCAAATAAACGCATGTATCCAGCAATTGACATTACAAAGTCAAGTACGCGAAGAGAGGAATTGTTATTGCCAGAAAGTGTACTACCAAAATTGTTTATACTTAGGAATCATTTAGCAGACATGAAGCCAGATGAAGCAATGGAGTTTATTAAAAAACATATGACAGGAACGATAAGCAACGATGAATTTATCGTGTCTATGAATAGCTAGAAGCTAATTTTATTTTAAATGTACAAAAGTCAATAACCTTTTTGAACATTTTATTTTGTAATTATACTTAATCTTTATACTTTTGTGGCTCTTTTGCCAGAAGTAAAATTTTTGGTGGCAAATTAGATTATTTTTTTAAATTATACACTTATATATAGATCATGAAGCGCACGTATCAACCATCTAAAAGAAAGAGAGTAAATAAGCACGGTTTCAGAGCCAGGATGGCTACTAAAAACGGAAGACGTGTACTTGCTAAAAGAAGAGCAAGAGGCCGTTACAAACTGACAGTTTCAGACGAGAAGAAAATAAAATAAGATCTTCTTCTTAATAATATTGTAAGATTCTGAATATCCATAAGGTTATTTAGAATCTTATTTATTTTTAGGAATTATTAATATCACGTATTCGCTGATATCTTAGCATTAAAAACTATTTGAAAAAAAAACACAAAATTATATTGATAAAGGGCTATCTTTGATTTATGTTTTTTTATTATATACTGCCAGCCATTTTATTGAATGTTTGCAGTAATCGATTATAGATGTCATCATTAAAAAGGCTAAAAGGTCAAAATCGCATTCAGCGAGTATTTAAGGAGGGTAAGTCTGTTTTTATCTTTCCAATTAAATTGATTTGGATTGAAAATATAGAGCCAAAGTTCCCCACAGAAATGTCTGTAAGTATTTGGGCAGGAAAGCGTTTTTTGCGCAAAGCAGTCGATCGCAATAAAGTAAAACGTAGGATTCGTGCATCCCTCCAAAATCATGCGCAATTTTATTTAAATCAGTCATCGGTTTCCTTAGATTGTATATGTATATACGTGGGCAAAGAGGTAATGGATTTTAAAACTATTGATACTGTATTGCTCAAATTAGGAAAGCGCATAAAATTCCCAGTTAAAAACATTTAAAACCAGACACATTTAAATAATTTATTATATAATATATATTATGTTATTTTATTATATATTAAAAAAAATGTAAAATATTTTATAGAATGTGATGCAGATTAGTAATAATATTATAACTTTGCGTTGAAAAAATAGGTCAATCAAAGGATAATCTATGCTACTTGGCATATATCACGCTGAGATTCAATAAAATACAGAAAACCCTTACAGTTAAAAAAATCTCATTCAATTAAAATCTGTATTTGATTGCATCTTAGATAAGAAAAGATTTGGTTAAAATATATTCAAATCGTTCTGGTTTAGGTATATTTGCTAAGTTAATAGGAATTGTTAAAATTTTATTTTTAAGACGAAATAGAAGATAGAATTTAGAATTTAGATTCCTACTATTAATGTGGCTAATTTATTATATTTATAATTTTTTAATTTTTTTTAAAACCAAAACTCAATCTCATGAAAAGATGTAATTATTTATCTTCTTTGGCTGTGGTGCTATTGATGTTTTTTGGTATGACGCTTTCTGCACAAAATTACATGACATCGAAAGATGCATCGAATGAAGTTCTGAAAGTTATCAACCAAAACATTCCGGTGTCTGCATCCATCAACGGTAAGAAAGGTAGTGGAGTCGCTGTTGCAGCTACTGAACATTACGCTTCTTTAGACAGACCAACAAAAGTTCGTAATTTAAAGGTCGAATACGGCAAACTTTTGTTACAAAGCCTCAATGCAAACGTTCCAGTTAAAGATGCATTGTTAAAGGCAACTGATATCAACTTGAATGCGTATAAGTTAAGGGGTGACCTTGATATTTTACAAGAAGTTGAATCATTTTACCGCAACTTACTGTCTAAATAATTTTTTTAACCAAAACTCAAAATTTTAAAGTATGTTTAACAAAGATACAAAATCAACGTATGTTGGTGCTATGAAGGTTTTGGCAGTATTACTGGCATTTAGTGTTGTCAGTATTGCAGCTATGCGTTTATATACACCAGCATCTAATGAATCAATTGTAGCTGAAAATTCAATAGCAATTACAGATGCAACAGATGCTGCTTTAGCTCCTTTAGCATGTATCAACAGTACCGCGTATGCATCAATTAATGCGCCTACAGTTGGTTGTGTTTTTAATACAATTTCTACATGTAATTTTGTAGGTGAGTACTCAACCGTAACAGGTATTGTAGCTGGATCTTCTTATGTAATAGGAGCAACTGGTACAATTCCTGTATATTTATCTGTTAGATCAGGTAGTGTTGGTGGTGCAGTATTAGGCGAAGGCTTTAATTCAGTTAATTTCACAGCAACAGCGAGTGGGAATGTTTATATCCACTATAATTCTGATGCAGCTTGTGGTTTAACTTCTGCAGGTTGTATTACTTCAATTGTAGGTTGTACTAGTTGTACTCAACCTACAGTATATTGTGCTGTAACTTCAACAAATACATCTTATGGTATCGCAAATGTAACGACTACAGGTGGTATTTTAAATGTTAATAACAATACTGGTAGTGGACAATATACAGATTATTCCGCAACAATGGTCGTTTCTCAGTATGAAGGAACACCTGTTAATTTTTCTGTTAGACCTGTAAATTCTGGTTCTTCACACGGATATGGTTTTTGGATAGATTGGAATAACAATAAATGTTTCGAACCAGGTTCTGAGACTATTAAAATGTCTGGTGGTTATATTTCTGGCGATTTTACAGGAACTATCAATATTCCTGCTGGAACTCCTGCTGGTGATTATAGAATTAGAGTAGTTAACAACTGGTTAGCAGGTACTCCTACAGCTTGTGGTACTTTAGGATCACAACAATATGGTGAGGCTGAAGATTACACATTCAGAGTATTATCAGCTGAAAATCCTGATACAGGTGGTGGTATCGGTTGTTTATTAGTATGTAGCAATGACCAGACGTATACATTACCTGGTGGTGCTTGTACTGCTACAATCAACTATTTAGTTACCACTATTGGTAACGAATGTGCTCAGGCATCACAAGGTCCGATTGAATCAATTTCACAATTGACTTCATTCCCTACATTTGTTGATGATGCATTAGATTGTTTCTTACAAGATGCAAAACATTCACGTGCATATACATCGAGACCTACTGATTTTTATTTAACAGGTATTGATGTAGCTAGTTGGTCTACTGGTCAGCAACGTATCAATATATTTGCTTATACAGGCCCTATGGGTGGTACTACACTTGACAGAGGTGCAATGACTTTATTGTATCAATCACCTTATTTCAACGTACCAGGTGGCCAGACTATAACAAATTATAATTTCCCTGCACCGGTATTGATCCCTGCTGGTACAAATTATGTGGTTGAGCAAGAGAAACCAGCAGGTAGTAACTTATTTGTAATTGCAGCTACTTATACAAGCGAATCAGCAAACTCTTATATTACATGTGAGCAAGGTAATACTCCTCAAAGCTACGGAACTTTAGGTTATAGCTGGATTTCATTGTACCAAGTAATTTATGGGTATTCTGAAGTACCTGGTATTACAATCGAGCAAACAGAAGGTTTACCTTCAGGTTCTGAGTTCCCTATAGGAACAACAACAAACTGTTTTGAATTAATTGACAAAGATGGAAATGTTTTAGATCAGTGTTGTTTTGATATTACATTAAATAAATATCCAAATCCATCTAAGACTTTAGTATGTAATGACTTCTTATACATCTCAGCAGATGAGAATTGTCAAGTTTCATTAAATGCAGATATGTTTTTAGAAGGTGGTCCATACGGATGTTATGATGATTA
>JBEBYC010000007.1:0-141671 GCA_040391315.1 Portibacter sp.
TTAAAATACATTATATGTTTCTATCGCTATTATCAACGCTTTAAATTATACAATACCATTAACTACGTTTAGCTCAAAATAAATGCATTTTTAATATTTTGACTTTTTACTCCGTATCTTCACTATTATTATAGCTTTAATATATAATTCGTATTTTTAAACCATTTACTTCCTTTGTATCTGTTGATTTTTCAAAGATGATCTACAAACAAAATCCGATTTGTAAATAATTTAAAGCTATAAACATAATATATATTTGTATCCAGTTTTTACTTTAAATCAAACTTAAAATGGAACCACAAGATAAAAACTTAGAAATGAGCTGACGAACCTATATGTTATAGCATTTAGTACATTTAATATTATTTAGTATTAGGGGTATACTTCTATAAAGTGTTAGTTACTCAAATTATATACTTAACAGGATATAATCGAACTTTAGAAAAAGGGATCCGTATAAGCTAATTGAAAACAGAATCGCATATTTCTTGTATCTTTTTAAAAATACATATGGCACTTAGTTTGGTAATTTTATTTTAGTGAGAAAGAAATCTGCTTACAGTTGTATATTTTGAAGCATGTAGAAATATTTCAAACTTATTTAATATTTTTTCATATGACTACAAAGTAAAAAAGGTGACACTTCCTAAGAAGCTCACCTCATCTATTATCATGAAAACTTTTAAAAAAACTTATAGACTATTGACGTATCTTGTCAACTTAGACTTCAAATTAGAAGCTTTATTTTTATGCCAAGTGTTTTTCTTTGCAAGTTTATCTACCATACTAATTACCTTAGGCAAAAATGTAGCTGCTTCTGTTTTATCAGTCATTGCTCTCAATTTTGCAATAGAGGTACGTGCAGACTTTTTGTAATATCTATTACGAAGTCTTATCTTAATATCTTGTCTAATTCTCTTTTTTGATGACTTATGGTGTGCCATAAATTTTATTATTTTTAATACACTTTTTCAAATCGGACTGCAAAGGTATATCTTTATATTCAAATGAAAAAACATTAATGACAAAAATAATCACCTTTTCTCCATTTTTTTAAAAAATTGGCACTATATTGAATTATTATTGTAAATAAAAACTTAAATAGTGTCGTTATGTTATATCTCATTAACTTATTTGATACTTTTGAGGCTTAATTGAATTATTCAAATTATAAAAAGTTTATAAATTTAAAATGAAGGATTATTCATATGTGTTTAACGCACATCCTGCATATATAGAATCCATGTATAAGCAATATAAGCAGGACCCGGAATCCGTTGATGAAGGTTGGCGGATATTTTTTGATGGTTTTGATTTTAATTTAAATGGATCGGGGTCTGCTGATGGCGGTTACATCACCGAAGGCATTTCAACAAAAGAATTTGGTGTTATGGCAATTATCCATGGTTACAGAGACCGTGGACATCTGTTATCCACTACTAATCCGATTAAAAACCGTAAAGACAGAAAACCGCATTTAGATTTGGCTGACTACAATTTAGAGCCATCCGATTTAGATAAAGTATTTTGGGCCGGTGAAGAAATTGGGCTCAAAAATGCTACGCTTCAACAAATCCTCAACAAATTACATGAGATTTATAGCGGCAATATCGGTTTTGAATATAACCACGTCTTAGACAGGGAAAAAAGATTGTGGCTCAGAAACAAAATCGAGAATAGAGCAAGTGATGGCAGTTATGGCATTTCCCATGAGCAAAAATTAAACATTCTCAACAAACTTAACGGTGCAGTTATTTTTGAAAAATTCTTGCATACAAAATACGTTGGACAAAAGCGTTTTTCTCTTGAAGGTGGTGAAACAACCATTGTAGCACTTGATGCAATAATTAAAATGGCAACAAATGACACTGTTGAAGAAGTTGTCATGGCAATGGCGCATCGGGGCAGACTTAATATTCTTTCCAATATCTTGGGCAAAACTTATGATCAGATATTTAATGAATTTGAAGGCACTGCAATCCTAGATCAGAGTTTCGGTGATGGTGACGTAAAATACCATCTCGGATTTTCGTCTCAAATCACCCATCCATCAGGCAAAACCATTCACCTTAAACTTGTCCCTAACCCTTCTCACTTAGAAGCTGTAAATCCTGTAATGGAAGGTTTTACGCGTGCTAAAGCGGACGTTTTATATAGTGGAGATTACAATAGAATCATGCCTATTCTTATCCATGGTGACAGCGCTGCCGCTGGCCAAGGTGTCGTATATGAAACCACGCAAATGTCTCAATTACCGGGATATTATACGGGAGGTACAATACATTTTGTCATTAATAACCAAATCGGATTTACTACTAATTTTGATGATGCGCGTTCATCTACCTATGCAACGGCTGCTGCTAATATGATTCAGGCACCGGTCTTCCATGTCAATGGTGATGATCCAGAAGCGGTTGTTTTTGCAGCCGAACTTGCTGTAGAGTATCGTCAAAAATTCCATAGTGATGTATTTATTGATATGGTTTGTTACCGAAGACATGGCCACAATGAAGGCGATGATCCTAAGTTTACCCAACCTCAGATGTATAAGTTGATCGATAACCATCCAAATCCAAGAGAAATTTATATAAGTAAACTCATCGAAAGAGGGGATGTTACTAAAGATTTTGGTGAGCAACTTGAAAAAAGTTTCTGGAACCAACTTCAAGAAAGGCTTGACATGGTAAAACAAAATGAATTACCTTATCAATATCAGGAACCAGAATTGCAATGGCAAAAACTAAAAAAAACCATAGATGTGGCTGACATGGTTACACCTGTGACTGGTATTAAGCAAGCGGATTTAGACAAAATCTTAAATCACCTTATGCAGTATCCTGAGCATTTCAACGTCAATTCTAAAATAAAACGTTTGCAAAAATCCAAGCAGGAATTATTAAATAAAAATCAGGTCGATTGGGCATTGGGTGAATTATCAGCCTATGCTTCCATAATGCTAGATGGTAGTAATGTACGTATGAGTGGCCAGGACGTCAAAAGAGGTACATTCTCTCACAGACACGCTGTTTTCTTTGACGAACAAACCGACGCACAATACAATAGATTAAACACGTTAGAAGGGGCTACTGGCCAATATTTTATATACAACTCGCTGCTCTCAGAATTTGCCGTATTAGGTTTTGAATATGGATACTCTCTTGCATCTCCAGACCATTTGGCGATTTGGGAAGCACAGTTTGGTGACTTTTATAATGGTGCCCAAACGATTGTAGACCAATTTATAAGTGCAGGTGAAAGTAAATGGCAAAGAATGAGCGGTGTAGTCATGTTGCTCCCACATGGTATGGAAGGTCAAGGACCTGAACACTCCAGTGCAAGAATAGAGCGATTTCTACAATTGTGTGCTGACTTCAACATGATCGTTTGTAATACCACTACCCCGGCCAATTATTTCCATATGATCAGAAGACAATTAGCGATGCCTTACAGAAAACCATTGGTACACATGTCGCCAAAATCTTTGCTTAGACATCCTGAATGTGTCAGCAATATAACGGACATGGTCGGCGATACTAAATTTTTGGAAGTCATTCCGGATTCAGATGTAAAAAAAGCTAAAAGAGTACTTTTCTGTAGTGGAAAAATTTACTACGATTTATTGGATTTCAGACGTAAAAATAATGTCAAAGACGTTGCAATCGTTCGCGTAGAACAATTATATCCACTTCCTGAAGCAGAAATAAGAAACATTATTAATCAATATGGTAAAGCGGAGCTTTTCTGGGTACAGGAAGAACCGGCCAATATGGGTGCGTGGTCTTATCTCATGGATTATTTCAGAAAAGATCCGATAAACCTTATTTCTAGAAAATCTAGCGCTTCACCTGCTACAGGATTTAAGAAAATCCACGATCATCAGCAGGAACAAATCGTCAAAGAAGCTTTCGACGTTAAATAAAAAGCCATTTAATAAACTTAACAAAGGTCATTTTTCAATTCGAGAAATGGCCTTTTTTATTTTTTAGATAGAATAGTTATCTAAAAACCATTAAAACTTACCTTATCAAAAATAAAAAAGAGCAACCTACTCCATAGAGAGGTATGCTCTTCAGTCTTGGTTATTAAAAGGAGTAATTTTTTTTCGTAAGATACAAAATATTACTACGCGTAATATTGTATCATAGACAAGATATCTTTGTCAATGTGAATTTCAGGTACTAAATCAAATAAAATAGTATGCATCGCATGATCTTCTAAAAGTGCATCTTCCATCAAAGACATACAGGTTTCTTTGTCTTTTTCCAAATAATGAATAGCCGCTCTACAATATACTAAATCAGCTCCATATGTATAATCTTCAGCTTCATCTAATACTTGCTCGGCTTCTTCAATCAGACCTAATTTTATTAAAAAACTGCAATATGCACGCCAATATAGTGTCTCCTCTGGTCCCGTTTGTGTTGCTAATTGAAAATTGAGTGTCGCTTTATTATAATCCTCTACCGCAACATACGCTTTGGCAAGTCCTAAATAGTACTCTTCACGTCTGTCTTCAAGTTGGATTGCTTTATGATATGCATTTATCGCATTATACCAAGTTTGATCACTAGCATAGCATTCCCCCAAAAGGAAGAAAGCCTCATCATTATACCCATCTAATTTGATGGCTTTCAGTAGCCATTGTTTAGCTACATTTATTCGCTTAAGCGAAATATTACATTGTGCAATATTTACCATAAGCTCATGATTCGGTCCAAACTTTTGGTATGCTTCATTATAAATGTCTAAAGCTTTTCCGAAGTCTTTAATCTGTCTGCAAGTATCTGCACAATCTAAATAAGCACTCTCGAATTCCGGATTTATTATATAAGAGTATTCCAAAGCTTCTACAGCTTTTTCGTATTCCCATGTACAGATATAACCATGACCTAGATTATACCATGCTTGGTAATTATATGGATCGTTTTCTATGATTTCAAGATGTAGTTTTACACTATCTTCATATCTTCTGGATAACTCAGCACTAATCCAAATTCGCTCCATCGCTTCCTGACTTTTACAATCGAGCATGACTGCTTCAGCCATCGTGTCATACATAGCATTATAATCTTTCATGTTTTCATGTATGAAAGACTCGCTAACCAATATATCTACAATGTCACTCTTCGTCGCACCTTTTTTAGCTGCTTCTATTATACTATGTGCTTTGTCAAAATCCTTCGTTTGTGCATAAATCCTGACTTTTAACATTTTAATCTCTCGTTCATATGGAGCAATGTTATCTGCAACGTCTAAAATTTCCAGTGCCTCTTTGAATTTCCCAAGATTCACTAGCATACGTGCTTTGATAATATAAAAATCAGATCTATATTTATATTGCTCAATGGCGATACTAACAACTTCGATAGCTTTATCAAAAAGATATTCATCCTCGTAATATTCTACCAATTGTATTAAAACCTTTTCATTCAAAAACCTTATATCACCCTGTTCAAATCTGCTCTCAAATTCTGATACAAGATTGATTAAAGTTGTGTCTCGTTTTACCTTGTTTTCCATACGTGTGTTGAGTCTGGGATTAAATTACGGTGTAAATATAGACATATTTCAATCTCTGCAACCTTTTTAAAAAAACTTTTTTTCAACATTTTTTAGTTTTTCCCTCAAATAATTTTTTTATTCATATATTTGATTATCAACCATTTATATAGATATGTACTTTTTAAATGTTAATTAATACATTAATCAACACTTGTTAACACATGACTTATTTTCGTTAAATGTGCTAGTCTTTTTTTTTCATTTACAAGCAGATTTTTACATCTATTTCTAATCTTTGCATAAAAGACTCAAATCGACTCTATTTTGAACAGCCATTTTTTTATTTAATATTCTTCACTTGAAAATACATTTCATGATTCAATAAAATACCAGAAACGACATTTTTTTTTAATATCTTTTTAAACATTCATCCAGCTTAATGATATAGAAATGACCAGTCGATTATGTACACATTTTTGATATGACACACTTTTATAGTATAATACATTAACTCAATTCCGGTCGTTATACCATCAATCCATAGATTTTAATCTGGGGTGACTATATCTGATTCTTTAAAAATCAGATATTTTCATTATTTTTTTTTCAAATTATTGTAAAAATCATAATTATTACTAATTTTGCACTCGCTTATAAAAGCAGGTCCTATAGCTCAGTCGGTTAGAGCACCTGACTCATAATCAGGTGGTCCAAGGTTCAAGTCCTTGTGGGACCACAAAATATAAACGCAATTATCTAATCATCAGATGGTTGCGTTTTTTAATTTAAATTCTTTACATTTCATCCATCAACATCTTTAACGAACCTTACGTTTTTGCCCTTTTTACTTCCTGTTAAAAAAGTTAATTTGCTTAGCTAAGCGAGGTACTTCCTCTATATTTTAGTTAAATTATACTTAAACCAATGGCAGGGATGAAATACTCATAAACAAAATATTCATAATATTGTCATTATTCAAATTCAATAATTTATATAGATGAAACCGCTAAGTTTAGTGCTGATTCTAATCGCGTCAGTTTTTTGTTCTTTTGGTCAGTCTTCCGACAATGCATTTAAAGTAGAAGGAAATATTACAGATCAGAATACCAATGAACCCTTAGAATTTGTAGCTGTGTCTATTTTTAATATCCATGACAGTACCATTGTTAGTGGTGCTATTACGGATGAAATGGGACATTTTTCTATTGAAGTCAAGCCGGGCAATTTTTACTTATTAGCTGAATTAATCGCTTATCTCCCAAAAACAATTGGGAATATAATAGTGCATTCAAATAGTCCATATATTAACCTTGGCAATATTTCCATTGGTAACAATACTGAGACACTCAATGCTGTACAGATTACCGGTAAGAAAAGCGAAAGTACTTTTGCCCTTGATAAAAAAGTATTTAATGTAGGTCAGGACTTATCCAACAGAGGTGGTACAGCTGTAGATGTATTAGACAATGTGCCTTCTGTCACCGTCGATGTTGATGGCAATGTAAGTCTACGAGGCAATGGCAACGTCAAAATACTCATCGATGGTAAACCGGGTGGAATGAATACATCCGGTGGTGGTAACATACTTAAATCTCTTCAGGCAAATATGATTGAACGCATAGAAATTATCACTAATCCATCAGCCAGATATGAAGCAGAAAGTATGTCTGGGATTATAAATATTATTCTGAAAAAAAATACAAATGCTGGTATCAACGGCAATTTTGAACTTTCAGGAGGCTGGCCTGAAAATTATGGCGTCGTTGCAAATATCAATTACCGAAAAGGGAGAACAAACTTCTTCTTAAACTATGGGTTAAACTTTGGCAACAGACCTTCAGATGGTTTTAATTACTTAGCGTTATTCAATAAAGATACTACTTCAGCTACTTATACTAAACGAGACGTAGTCAGAGATAGGCTTTCTAATAGCTTTCGCGCTGGAATGGATTTTTCTCTTACCAAAAACCAAACCCTGAGTGGCTCAATTTCCTATAGAACATACTCAAGCAACAATTCAACCACAGTCAGATATTACGACTATCTTTTCCTTCCAGGAGAAGCCACTGGTATTTCAAACATTCCAAAAGATAGATATACAGAACGCCTAGAAAAAGAAAAGGAAACAAGCCCTTCTTTAGAATATTCACTTAATTATACTAAAAAATTCAAGCAGGAAGGCAAAGAACTTAATGCTTCTGTTCAATTTAGCAGTTATCAAGAAGACGAAGCGTCCGATTATATACAAGGGGACTATTACCTAGGCCATTTTGATGGTAATGCTCAAACACAACGTGCTGAAAATGACGAGAAAGAAAAAAATACGATTATAACCTTGGATTACGTACATCCGATAAATAAAGACGGCAAATTTGAAGTCGGCATGCGCACACAATTGAGAAAAATAACTAGCAATTACTTAGTTGAAGACTTTATTGATGATATGTGGCAAAAATTACCCAATTTTTCAAATCAATTTAAATATGACGAAAATGTACTAGCAGCATATACCATCTTTGGTTCAAAAATCAATAAATTTTCTTATCAGGTCGGAATACGCGCAGAATATACGGATTATACAACCGAACTCGTAGAAACAAATCAGAAAACTCCTCGTGAATATTTTCAATTATTCCCTAGCGGACACATCAACTACGAATTTGAAGGTCAAAATCAAGTACAATTTAGTTATTCAAGACGTATTCAACGACCACACTTTTGGAATTTGATTCCCTTTTACTCTTTTTCAGATAATAGAAACATATCTACCGGAAACCCATTATTGAGCCCTGAATACACGGACAGCTACGAAGTCGGACACATCAAGTATTTTACCAATGGAAATATCGGTACGAATATCTACTGGAAACATTCAACTGATGTTATTCAACGTATCACGGAGTTTAATCAAGATGGTACAACGCTTACCTTGCCGATAAATCTCGCAACAAATGACAATACAGGATTAGAGTTTTTATTTTCATATAATCCACTCAAATGGTTGCGTTTAGAGGGAAATGCCAATGTTTTCAGAGCCAAATTAAATGGAAAATATGGAGACCAAAATTTCAGTACAGATAATTATAGCTGGTTTGGACGGATTGGATCAAAATTTTCATTTTGGCAAAACGCAGAATTTCAGCTTCGCATGAATTACAGAGCGCCGATAGATATTGCACAAGGAAGACAAAAAGAAATGTACCTGATTGATGTTGCTTTTAGCAAAGATTTCCTTAATAACAATGCTACAATTACTTTATCTGCCCGTGACTTGTTCAATACACGAAGACGAAATGTCGAACTTTTTTCAGATGAATACTATCAACATGCTAGCATGCAATGGCGACGCGCTCCAATCATGGCGACAATTAATTACAGATTAAATTCAAGTAAAGACAAAAAGAATGGAAAGGGGGATAATGGCGAGTTTGATGGGATGGGTATGTAAAATACCTTAAAAAACAACCCTATCGTTATTGGCGTGAATTCGTTACTTTCCAATTTTCGTGGTTAAGATTTAAATCTCACTATAATACTATAAACTAAAGTTTTATACTATCGTAAAATTCTATTCAAAATACAAAACCATTTAATGATATATTATAAAAAAAACAAGGAGCACTTTCTAATTCAGAAAGTATTCCTTGCGTAAGAAATGAAAAAATCAATATTTTTATCCTATCAATTCAGCATATGCTGCTGCGTCCAAAAGTTCATCCAATTGACGCTTATCAGTTAGCTTTACTTTGATAATCCAACCATCGCCATAAGGGTCAGAATTTATTAAACCTGGGTTATCTCCATCGGATTCGTCAAGCATAGGGTTAAACTCAAGCACCTCACCAGTTACCGGTATAAACAATTCTGAGGTTGTTTTTACTGCTTCAACTGTTCCAAAGACTTCATCTTTCTCTACAATTTGACCTACAGTATCCAGCTCAATATAAACGAGTTCTCCAAGTTCTGATTGTGCAAAATCAGTGATTCCAATATACGCTTCATCACCTTCTACACGTATCCATTCATGTTCTTTCGAATATTTTAAATTTTCTGGTATATTCATTTTAAAAAAATGTTTATAAATTTGATAATTAATTATTTGATATAAATTTCGTAAGCCATTCTGTAGTAACGGATTTTGGTCTTTCCAATGGTAAGCCCAAGGCTCTATCCCAGCACAATCCTGCGGCTACACCTAATGCACGAGAAACCCCAAATAACACTGTATAATAATTGTATTGAGTCATACCATAATGTACGAGCAATGAGCCGGAATGCGCATCTACGTTTGGCCATGGATTTTTTACCTTACCTAAACCGGACAATACTTCAGGTACAATCTCGTAAAGATCCCAAACGATTTGTACAATCGGATCATCCGTGATGTTATCTTGAGCAAAACGCATCTGAGCTATAAAGCGCGGATCCGGTTTTCTAAGTACAGCGTGACCATATCCAGGTACGACCTTACCTTCATTAAGGGTATCTAATATATACTGTCTGATTTGATCTTTAGAAGGTCGATTTGTACCGAGTTCGTCAACCATTTCGAAGATCCACTTGATTACTTCTTGATTTGCCAATCCGTGTAATGGCCCAGCTAAAGCATTCATTGCACCACTAAATGAATAATAAACGTCGCTTAATGTAGACCCTACTAAGTGCATTGTATGTGCAGAAGCATTTCCGCCTTCGTGATCCGCGTGAATCGTCAAGTATAAACGCATTAAAGCTAAGAAATCTCTGTTGTCATAGCCCAACATTCTCGCAAAATTACCGGCCCAGTCCAAATTAGGATCTGCCTCAATGATATTGTCATTAAAATAAGTATGCCGGTAAATGAATGCAGCAACTTTTGGCAAGCGGGCTATCAGATTCATTGTATCTTCATACATTGCATCCCAGTAATCATTTTTATTCAAGCCTTCCTCGTAGCGTTTAGCAAAGATACTGTCATTTTGTAATGCCAATATTGCTATACTAAATTGCGTCATTGGGTGTGTACCCTCAGGTAATGCTTTTAGCGTATCGAAAACATGAGTTGCAACTTCACTTCTTTTTGCCCATTCGGCGGAAAGCCAACGCACATTTTCTTCTGTAGGAAGTTCGCCTGTCATCATTAGCCAAAAAAGTCCTTCAGGAAGTGGTTCTTTTCCTCCAGGTACTCGAGGAAGTAATTCTCTCAATTGTGGTATATTATAGCCTCTAAATCGAATGCCCTCTTCAGGATCGAGCGATGAGGTATCCCATAGCATAGCTTTTAAACTACGCATTCCACCGATAAGCTGATCTACGGTGATTTCATCTACCTTAGTAGATCCGTGATTCTTAACTAAATCTTTTATTTGTGCCTTAACGGCCTGTGACTTTTGATAAAATTTTTCTTTTAATAAATCCATTCGATGCTGTTGATATGTCTATGATGAATGCTTTTACAAATAATTGTTAATTAACTAAATAACACAAAAATTAAAAAACAGATTAAAAAAACTGCGCTAAATTAAATATATTATACAAATATTCAGCCAAAGATGACCAAAATCAATTTTTTATCTATTTTTAATTCACTATTTGCTCAAAATGATCAACGGCTTTGCGCAATCTGGTTGAAGATTCGGAACCACCTAAAAGCATCATGGTTTCAATCAAATCCGGTCCCTGCATTCCACCGCTTACCGCAATACGGATTAATGGCATAAATTCACCCAAATTAAGATTATTTTCCTGAACATATCCTTTAAAAGTACTTTCAATTTCTACTGTACTAGACGAAGCAATCTTTTCAGCAATATTAAGTAAATGCTGTTTGTTTTCAGGTTTATACTTTTTGCTAATTGTGACATCATCATATACTTGAGGTGCTACAAAGAAAAAGCGACCGCTTGTAACTATCTCATGTGTCCTATGAACGCGTTCCTTCATCAATCTACATACTTCACTCAAGTATGCAGAACTTACGTCAAATCCTTCTTTTACAACAAGTGGCTGTATAAGTGCTGCTAGTCTTTGATGATCTGCTTTAATGATATATTGTTGATTAAACCAAAGTGCCTTATCTATATCAAAGCGTGCGCCTGATTTTACAATTTTATCCAGACTAAATAACGAAATCATTTCATCTATCGTTAATAATTCCTGATCATCACCCGGACTCCATCCCAATAGTGCTAAAAAATTGCGGATACTTTCAGGTAAATATCCATCTTCTCTAAATCCAATAAAGCTATCCGCTTCGTTTTCTCCTTTCCAAGAAAGAGGAAATACAGGAAATCCAAACTTAGCACCATCTCTTTTACTGAGTTTGCCTTGCCCTGTTGGTTTTAATATTAATGGAAGATGTGCAAAATCGGGTGCCTTCCAGCCAAATGATCTATACATAATCACATGATGAGGCGTACTGCTAAGCCATTCTTCACCTCGGATAACATGGGTGATCTCCATTAAATGGTCATCAACTATATTTGCTAAGTGATACGTTGGCATGCCATCCCCCTTGAGGATGACCTTATCGTCAAGTTCATTGCTATTAAAACTTACATGGCCACGGATATGATCATCAAATTCAATCATTTCATCTTGTGGTATTTTCAAGCGTATCGTAACGTGCTCACCTGCATCAAGATATTTTTCAACTTGCTCTGCTGACAACGTAAGGCTGTTTTTAAGACGATTTCTCGATTTTACACCGTATTTAAACTCTGGATCTTGTTTTCTCAATGTATCTAATTCTTCTGGAGTATCGAATGCGTAGTAAGCATGACCTTTTTCAATGAGTTCTTCTGCGTATTGTCTGTATAACGGCTTTCGCTCTGACTGGCGATAAGGACCGTAATTCCCACCTATTTGAGGGCCTTCTTCAGGTATAAGGCCAAACCATTCAAGGGCGTCCAAAATGTATTTTTCTGCACCTTCAACATATCTTGCTTGGTCAGTATCTTCAATCCTAAGTATAAAAGTACCCTTGTTTTTTTTTGCAAAAAGGTAGTTATACAATGCGGTACGAATACCTCCAATGTGCAATGCACCTGTTGGACTTGGTGCAAACCGAACTCTGACATTTGTCATACCAAATATTATTTTAATATTGTTAGTTTGTTAATAAAAATCAAAATATTATTTTACGAAACAGCGATCTTCAACAAATAGCCGTTATACTGATTTATAAGGTATACTTTTGGTATTATTCGTCATGCTTTATTTCGAAATAATCGGCAAAGTTAATCTTAATAGCGAAATTGAACAGCATAAATTATGTACTTAGTTAAAACACCGACATTCGTCAAATCCTTATTCAATGATTTTCTCTGGGAAGTCGACACCGATCAAAAAGAAGTGTTTTTGACATTTGACGATGGCCCTATCCCAGAAGTTACACCATGGGTGCTGGATCAATTGCGTAAGTATGATTTTAAAGCGACTTTTTTTTGTGTTGGCGACAATGTTAGAAAATACCCACTGCTTTACGATCAGATTATTGAGGAAGGACACACTGTAGGCTGTCATACATTTAATCATCTCAATGGTTGGCTGACAGACAATGAAACGTATCTCGACAATATCCGTAAGTGTGACGTTTTATTTAAAACAGATTTTTTCAGACCTCCTTACGGGAAAATCAAAAAATCTCAATTCGCCATCCTAAATCTGTCAAAAACAGTGGTCATGTGGGATATCCTCAGTGGTGATTTTGATCCTAGTATTACAGCTGAAAAATGTCTAGACAATGTCATCAATTTCTATAAACCTGGATCGGTCATCGTATTTCACGACAGCCTTAAAGCTCAAGAAAAACTTACTTTTGTCTTACCTAAAGTACTTGAACATCTTGTCGAAAGTGGATTTAGATCAGAAACACTTGACCACGCCATGGCTTTTGGAGAATAAGTGTATTTGTCAGATATTATTCTATATCGTGTGGTTAAAAATTTAAAACGTTTTAATTTGCACGAATACACCATTCTTTTCAACTTTTCGCATCGAATGTAGCAGATTAACATTATGCAACTATCAACCATTCCAAAAATAATAAAAAAAAACTGACTGACATTTAATCCGAAGTAAGGACTCACTAACCGATATTTAAACAAAAATGTTTGAATATTATATTGATATAATGAATTTTGGCAAAAGAAAGGATCATCTTCTAGACAAAAGACATCATTTATACTAGCCCCATATCCTATTTACACAAAAACGAAATATATGCATTAGCTGGTTCAAATCCAATCTCTGCAGCGTATTTGATGTCTTTACAAGCTTGTTTTAAATTTTGAATTTTACTATATATATTAGCTCTATTAAAGTAGGCTTCGCCAAAATCCTTTTTGATCTGGATGGCATGATTGTAATCTGAAAGTGCGAGTTCAAAATTTTGCGTTGCTAAAAAGCAGTTGCCTCGCTGTAAAAATAAATTGGGGTTTTTGCTGTCTTTTTTTATAAGATTGGTCAAATCAAGGATTGCCTCGTCATATTTCTTTAAATTAACCGTAGCTATTGACTTATTCTTTAGAGCCATCATGTGATTTGGATCAAATTGCAGGCAGATACTAAAGTCAATATCGGCACCATTCAGGTCATTAGACATCAATTTGGCATAACCTCTGCAAAAATACAATTCAGTATTAGACGGAGTTTTGGATAAAGCAAGTGTCGCATCACTAATGGCTTCAGGCCACATTTGCAGTTCCATCATTATATTAACTCGTTCAATGATCGGCAACACTTCCTTTGGATTTATATCACTAGCCGCTCTAAAATCACTAAGTGCGGCATATTTTTCGCCCAATTTAGCCTTGCATAGACCTCGGTTAAAATAATTGGAATAATTTGGTTCGGTTTGGCTAATAACCAGATTAAAATCATGGATTGCTTCCTGATATCGTCCTGATTTCATCCATGCATTGCCACGATATTGGAAAGCTTTTACTTGAGTGTTATCTTTTTGTATCAATGCGGTCAATGTTAGGATACTGGCATTCCATTTTTCTTGCAAAAGCTGTGTATAACCTTTGTGTAACATCGCTTGAAAATAGTTTGGGTTAATCCTTATAGCATTGTCGTATGCAAAAATAGCTTCGTCATATTTTTTTAAATTGAAAGCAGAATTACCCAGATAATACCAAGATTTGGCATTTTTTGGATCTGCATCAAGACATGCGCTATATGCAGTATATGCTAGTTCATATTTTTTGGAATTAAAATAAATAGCGGCTTGACTACAAAGCTTTTCTGTTGCAACAGTCACCTGCCCTATTCCCAAAAAAGATAGACTCATAACAATTACTCCACTTAATATATATCTCATTTTTAGCAAAATTAAACACTATTATTTCAATATCAATGACAGAAATATATCAGAGGGGAATATGTTTATAGTGCAAAAATGGACATAATAACCTTATAATTATTACTTTTGAGCGTATTTTTTTTATAAATATGAATGTTTGTATGGAAAAGCCTGAAAATAATAACACAGATGGTGACGAATTACATGCTGCTTCCCGCAAAAATGACCATATCGAATTGGCATTTAAGGCACGTAGTATTTCAGGTTTGACCGATCAGCGATTTGACTACGAACCAATGCTTGAAGGACATCCTTCTAAAACGGACAATATTGCAACCACTTTTGACAATAAATTTATGGCTGCACCTCTTTGGATATCAAGCATGACGGGAGGAACAGAAAAAGCAGGTATCATCAATATTAATTTGGCGAAGGCCTGTGGAGAGTTTAAACTCGGTATGGGCTTAGGTTCTTGCCGGCAGCTTTTATATAGCGACGAATTTCTGGCCGATTTTAAAATACGCAAATATCTTGACAATCAGCCATTTTATGCTAATCTAGGCATTGCTCAAGTTGAAAACCTCATCGAGGCTGGAAATGCATACAAAATAACTCAATTAATTGATAAATTGGATGCAGATGGATTGATTATTCATGTCAACCCCTTGCAAGAATGGCTACAACCTGAAGGCGACCATTTTAAACGTGCACCGATACATACGATTCAAGATGTTCTTGAAAAATTAGATATAAAAATCATCGTTAAGGAAGTTGGCCAAGGAATGGGCCCACGCAGTATTCAGGCCCTATTGGAGATGCCATTAGCTGCTTTGGATTTTGCTGCAAGTGGCGGCACAAACTTTGCCCTAATGGAGATACTAAGGTCTAGCCCTGAGACCGCAGAGCATTATCAATCATTGGTAAACATCGGCCACACACCCTTGGAAATGACCTTATTAACCAATAAAATCTCAAATGAACTTGGTAGCAAATGTCTGACAAAACAGATTATTATCTCCGGAGGTATAACCAATTTTTTAGATGGTTACTTCCTTATCGAAAGGTCCGTTTTACCAGCTATTTACGGACAAGCATCCGGATTTTTAAAATATGCCATGGAGGATTACAACCAATTGCAAGATTATGTAACCAAACAAATCGAAGGATTGTCTTTGGCTAAAGCATATTTAAAACCAAAAAAGTAATTAATAAAAAACATAAACGCAAAGATGTCAAAGCGTATAACAGGATTTTCAAAGTTAAGTAAAGACGAAAAAATTACTTGGTTAAATAATAATTATGCACCGACGTACAGTGAAACTGATGACGTGCTTAAAAAATTCTGGATTTGCGACGAGCAAATTCAAAAGGTATTGGATGGTTTTAGTGAAAATACAGTAAGTAATTACTTTTTACCCTATGGCCTGGCGCCAAATTTTCTGATTGACGGAAAAACGTACTGCATTCCTATGGTCACCGAAGAAAGTTCGGTCGTAGCAGCGGCGGCTTCAGCTGCCAAATATTGGATGGATAGAGGCGGTTTTAAAACGACGATTCTAGGTACAGTAAAAGTAGGTCAAATCCATTTTAAATGGTCAGGTGAAAGTACATTTATCTTCAATATTTTTGAAGACATTCAAAACAATCTGCTTGAAGGTGCTCATAACATCCTTCAAAATATGAAAAAAAGAGGTGGTGGCATTCTTAAAATTGAATTACTGGACTTCAACAAATTGGAAACTGACCTATATCAAATTCGTGTACATTTCGATACTAGGGATTCGATGGGTGCCAATTTCATCAACTCTGTACTTGAAAATTTTGCATCTACTTTAGAAACTTTTTTTTTAAACCATGTTAACATCCCTGATAATTATCGTGATATTGATATCATAATGTCTATATTGTCCAACAACACACCCGAATGTACTGTACGTGCAGAGGTCAGTTGCAAAGTCAATGAATTAGGAACTTTTGACAATGGTATGATGGCAGAGAAACTTGCCGAAAAATTTAGGATGGCCGTCAGAATAGCCCAAATCGACCCTTATAGAGCTACGACACATAACAAAGGTATTTATAATGGTATCGATGCCGTCATTATTGCTACAGGAAATGATTTTAGAGCCGTTGAAGCAGCAGGACATACATTTGCAGCGCGAGATGGTCAGTACAAAAGCCTGAGCAACTGTGAAGTCAATGACGGTGTTTTTAGATTTTGGTTAGAGGTTCCTTTAGCCATTGGTACAATTGGTGGCTTGACGACATTACATCCATTAGCTAAAAAATCTCTTGAAATATTGGGTAATCCATCTGCAGAGAATCTTATGCGTATCGTTGCGTCGGTAGGCCTTGCTCAAAACTTTGCTGCATTGAAGTCTTTAATCACTACTGGCATTCAAAAAGGTCATATGAAAATGCACATCGTGAACATTCTCAACCAACTCAATGCAAATGACGATGAAATAAGCGCATCAATAGATTACTTTAATGATAAAACCGTTTCATTTTCAGGGGTAAGAGAGTATCTCCAGCAACTTAGAACCAGATAAAAAAACAGGTTTCCAAATCTGTAATCCAGAAACCTATATGCAGTTTTACTTAGTTCATTACTGGTAAAAATGCGTATTTCTTGCCATATGCAATCATCTGATCGTAAAATGACATTGGCGTTTCTATTTTAACTTCTATGATTTTCCCATCCTTTTCTATAGGTGTCAATATCGGTTGGATAAATCCTTTATATGGTTTGATATTTAATGTTGCATAGCGTGCTAAAACTTCTTGGTGAAGTTTAGCATCGACTTTAACGCCATATTGCTCTACTAAATTTTTGCCAGCTTCATAATCACCTTCAGATTTAATGCGTTGGATTTCTCTTAATAATTCGCCAAACAACCATCTAAGTTTGTCATAATCATTGATCTGAACATAGGTTTTGCCTTCGCGCTGTATCATCTCTACGACCTTATCTTCTTGACCTTTTTCTAATGCCCACCTTGCCACCAATGCACGATTACGCATATGAGCTTCTTCGATATTATCACCAGGTTTTATACGGACCAATTGTGATATTAGTCCATTCATCATATAACCATCAAATTCCGCTTTACCCACTTCGATGGTTGGCATAACTCCGATCTCTACAAGTTTTTGATCGGTGATATAATACAATGCGACAAGGTCAGCACGCGCCTCTTCTAACGTTGACGCATAGTTTTTAAGGGTTTTATCCGGTGTACCTACTCCGGGATTTATCTGGCCGGATGCATGTCCGATACACTCATGCATATCCGTATGTAAATCCGATGCAAGGTTACCATACTTTTTAATTCTGGCTTTCACTTCGTCGTTAACCGCAAATTCGTCAGTCATGCCACTACCAGCACTGTTATTATACGCACTAACAATATTACCTAAAGAAACGGATTTAGAACCATATTCTTTTCTTAACCAGTCAGAATTTGGAAGATTGATACCAATTGGTGTACTAGGCGCTGCATCACCAGCTTCCATTACTACGTTGATAACTTTAGCATTGATACCTTTCACATTTTTTTTCTTATGAGATTCAATCAATGGAGCATTGTCTTCAAACCACTGAGCTTCTTTTGCAATAGCTTCTATTCGCTTTGACGATTCAAAATCTTTAATGGAAACGATCGATTCAAAGCTTCCTTTTTTGCCGATAGCATCACCATACACTTCTATAAAACCATTTGTAAAATCTACAACAGTATTGGTATTTTGTGTCCATGCGATAGCATATTCGTCCCATTTGTGCAAATCTCCCGTTTTATAATATGCTACTAACAGTTCTAATGCTCGTTTTTGCTGCTCATTTTCTGACAATGGAATAGCGCGTTCTATCCAATAAATCATTTTATCTATAGCGGCGCCGTACATTCCACCGGATTTCCATACCTTTTCTACAACTTTGCCATTCTCCTTTACAATTTTACTATTCAATCCCCATTCAGGTTCGCGGTCGCTCTTTGGAAAAGTAGCGTAAAATGCTTCTACTTCAGCTTGTGTTACGCCCTCATAAAAGTTGTTTGAGGATGCTTTTACATGGTCTATTCCCGAACTAAAATCGGCCATTTTAGGTGCAAAATTTTTATCAAAAATGATAGGTTTCAACCTTGTTAATAAACCATCGACGGTCTCCCCACTTTCTAAAGGTAACAATGCATCATCACTGTTTTTAAGGATATCATTAAAATATTGTTCACTAAATGCAGGTATGAGCTTTTCATTGCCATAGTGGTGATATATACCATTACTAAACCATACTTGACCAGCCCATGTCTTGAATTTATGCCAATCTTCACTGTTTTTATCCCCTTGATACGTCGTATAAACCGCCTCTAAAACTTTGCGTATCGTCAGGTTATATTTACCTCTTTGATCCCAGATAATATCCCTTCCGGCCAACGATGCTTCTGAAAGATAGTAGATAAATTCTTTTTGTTGGGCTGTCAACTGATCCCAACCTGGTATTTGGTATCGCAATATTTGTAAATCTGCAAATGACTCAGCATTATATTGAAATTCGTCATTAGCTGCTTGCTCAAGAGCTATATCTTGCGATACGTTATTGTTTTGTTTACAAGCACTTACCATCAAAGTACTTATGAGTAATACCATTTTAATCCTCATTTTTCTTTAAGTTTATAAATATAATTGTAGTGTAAAGGTAGTCATTGTTCGACAACAAAAAAATTTTTAAACCTACTTAATTGACTAACAAAATTTCAAATTTCGACAAGTGATATAATATTCTATATCAACATTACAGCTTGACTAGTTTAATGTTATTTATTATTTCTTGATGATTTCCGTTGAATAATTTCATCATATAGAAACCACAATCAAGATCATTTGTGTTGATTATACCCGTTGTATATCCAGCTTTTACGATTTGCATGGCAATATTGTAAATGATATATTGCGTTCGATTTTCATTCAAACCTTCCAAATTGACAATATCAGAAAACGGATTGGGGTAGATTTTTATCATTTCGTTTGACGTAGTATGGACACTTGATATACATCCATTTTTTATCTGATCCACCGAATTACAACCCGTTTCATTTCCATATACATTCGTAAGGATAAAATCGGATTCTTGCAACTTTTGGCAAATAAAGCTTGTAGAACATTCCGACAAACTGATGTTATTCCAGAATTCGAGCCGTTTAAGCTTTTGTAAATTATTTAATGACTGTAATGAGCTAAGATTTGAATTATAAGCTAATATTAATTTGCTTAAATTATCCAGATTATGGCCATTTAACGAGATAAGGGAAGATGTACTTAAAACGATAAGAGCCGAGCAATATTTAGAATCTAAACCTGTTAAATCCTGAATTTTGTTATTTCCTGAAATCGTTATATTGTTAAGTGAATCACCCGACAGTCCAATCAAATTTTTTAAATTTTCATTTAACACTATAGACACCCAATTTGCATATTGCAATGCTTGTAATACCGACAAACTGCTAAGCATCTTGTTATCTAATACTTCAATACTATGGCATCGACTTAAATTTTCTAAACCTTCTAGATTGTTAATATTTGTCTTTATAATTTGTAAACTATAGACTTTTTGAAGATTTTGTAGTGCGTGTAAATTTGAAATATCTTCACCCTCTATCACAACCGTATCCGCAATTGTACAAGTAGGATTTAAAATTAAAAAGCTATCTAATTGACTTTGCCTGGTGAAAATATTACTTTTCAAAGTACAATCATTCTGACCGTGTAAAACATGAATACAAAGGCAATAAAAAGAAACGAAAATTATTTTTATTATTTGCATGAATATAGGTGATAATACAAACATTAATACCCTATAGATCCATATATCGAATTACACTATGATGATATTAATTTTAAAAGAAGATAATTAAGATCTAAAAAAGCTGTTATACTTTTTTCTTTTGCTTATTATTTCCTAGTTTATTACGGTTCATATTATTTTTATTAGTATTGTTACTTCCTCCCTTTTTATTTTTTCCTGATTTATATGAATTCATATTGTTATTAGGAGTGTAGCCTTTTGTAACAACATATATCGTATGATCATCCTGAACAGATAATTGATTTTTTGAAAGGACGCCTAAATCCGAAATTATAATATCATCACTAACAAAGTGTTCTTTATTCCAAGTGCGGTAAGACAATTTCATATAAGAGAGAATCGTCTCAACAAACCCTTGTTTTACTGGCCCATCTTCCATAGTAAGTGCCTTATTTATCATCACTCTGATATTATGGCCATAGTGACGCCAATTAAATTCATGTTGTGGATAAGGTACCTTTGCAGGTTTATTTTCTAAATTATCTTTGGATATATCAACCCCTTCTGGAATATCTATATCGATATCATAATTTGCCATTTTTAAAACATGTCGCCACAACTTTTGTCTATACTCAAGCAAATTTCTCGTTTGGGGATTGAGCTGATTGATAAGATCAACAATTTCTTCAACGACACGTTGTCTTTCTTCTCTATTTTCAATGGATTTGGCGTAAGCTATTAACTTCTGAATAGAGCGACCATATTCTAAAAAGATTAATTTTTCTCTTGTTGAATTATATTCTAAGCTTAATAATTTCATGTATTAATATATCTTGATGATTATTCTACAGTAACTGATTTTGCAAGATTTCTAGGCTGATCTACATTACAACCGCGCATTACAGCCACATGATAAGCAAGGAGCTGTAATGGAATTACGGATAATAAAGGGGTCAATGGTTCTTCTGTATCGGGAATTTCAATACTATAATCAGACATTTCCTTAATCTTAGTATCACCCTCGGTTACAATAGAGATAACTGTACCTTTTCTCGCCTTCACCTCCTGAATGTTACTTGCTACTTTATCGTAAGCTGATTTATTGGTTGCAATAACGACAACAGGCATTTTCTCGTCAATGAGTGCAATAGGCCCGTGTTTCATTTCAGCTGCTGGATAACCCTCTGCATGCACATAAGATATTTCTTTTAGTTTCAAAGCGCCTTCAAGTGCTACCGGGAAGTTATAACCTCTACCTAAGTATAGCGCATTATTGAAATCTTTAATTTCACTGGCTATAAACTTTACTTTCGCATCCTGATCCAATACTTTTTTAACTTTGTTTGGAATATCTTCCATTGCATATAACAACTGACGATATTGGCTCTCTGGAATCTGACCACGTTTAAATCCTAGGTTTAAAGCCATTAGTGTTAATACGGCCAGTTGACTCGTAAATGCTTTAGTTGAGGCAACTCCTATTTCTGGTCCAGCGTGCGTGTACGACCCACAATGCGTATTACGCGCGATAGAAGAACCTACCACATTTACAATACCATAAACGAGTGCACCTTTTTCTTTGGCCAATTCCAATGCAGCTAGTGTATCCGCTGTTTCGCCCGATTGAGAAATAACGACTACGACATCATCTTGGTTGATAATGGGTTTTCTGTATCTAAATTCAGAAGCATATTCTACTTCTACCGGAATTCCTGCCAACTCTTCAAACAAATACTCAGCTACGAGCGCCGAATGCCATGAAGTACCACATGCAGCAAAAATGATGCGCTTAGCATTCATGATACGGTTCATATACTGCTGCATACCACCTACGATTACCCAACCGTCTTCAGCATTGATACGGCCGCGCATACTCTCGTGAATCGTAATCGGTTGCTGATAGATTTCTTTAAGCATAAAATGCTCAAAACCCTCCTTTTCAAGTTCTTCCAATTTCAAATCAAGCTCCTGCACCTTATGGTATTGAACTTCATTGTAAAGGTTTTTAATTTCGTAAGAACCATCTTTTGAAACCGTTACAATTTCTTCATCGTTTAGATAGATTACTTTATTGGTATATTTAATAATCGGAGATGCATCGGAAGCTAAAAAGAATTCATCTTCACCAATGCCCAAAACCAACGGGCTGGATTTCCTAGCACCTACGAGAATATCTGGATTTTCTCTGTCAATGACTACTATAGCATACGCACCAACAGCTTTTTCAAGCGCTCTACGAACGGCTTCCGCTAAATTTAGGTTTTCTTTCGTTTGATATGCTTCTATCAAATGCACTAAAACCTCTGTATCCGTTTCACTTTGAAAAGTGTGGCCAATATCTTCAAGTGCTTTTTTTAAAGTAAGGTAATTTTCAATGATACCATTGTGTATCAACGATAATCTTCCATTATTAGAAACGTGTGGGTGGGCATTAATATCATCTGGCTTACCGTGAGTAGCCCATCTCGTATGACCGATACCAACTGTACCTTCAAGTTTTACTAATTTAGCAGCAGTCTCTAATTCTGAGACTTTACCTTTTTTCTTTACGGTCGTAATATCGTGATTTAGAATAGATACACCTGCACTGTCATAGCCTCTGTATTCTAGTCTTTTTAATCCCTCTAATATGATGGGATATGACTGTTTCTGTCCTATATATGCTACGATTCCACACATAATAACTTTTTAGTTTTTAGTATAATAAACATTCAACTTAACAGGGAACATGCTGTGTCCTGCCCCATAGAATACAGATCTATCAGGATTTTCAGACTCTCCTAAAACAGAAATATAAATCGTATCGTTAAAATTCGAGTCCAGTATAGCTCGTTTTACATAGTTTGTGACATTCATTCTATACCTATGACCATTCGTAGTTCTTTCTAAAAACCCACCAAATGCAGGGAAAACGTTTTCAATGACAAGTCCATTTGAAATATCACTTATAAACTCATATCTTCCGTTTTGATTTTTAACCAATGCGACCAACTGCGTAGGCTTTTTATATTTATTCGAAACTGGAATGTCTGCAATAAAGAATTCCAACTCCGCTTTATTGATAAGTAAGCCTTTTGCTTTATCAAGATCGTTAAATTTGATACCGGTTTTAACTCCTCCAATACCCTCTGTAAAAGTCAACGAATCTCCTGTTTCGGGCTGATTTATAAATCGCTCAGCAACACTTCCGGTATAATCATGATCATATCTGTTGATCACTGCATTATCAATGATAAATTCATATGTTTTTTTAATCGTATCAGAAACCGTATAATACATTATGAGCTTGTTGTAAAGATTTGTAGGGCTTATTGCAGTTGATGAAAGGTCAAAACCATACAAAAATGAATTGTTATCGGCTGATTTGGACGTGATGTAAATGCCTTTAAAAAAGTCTCTGAACAAAGAGTCCTTTATGATATCTTTATTGTCAAAAATCGACTTGCCTAAAGCATCATCCAATCGCAAACGCATCTGAGGCGCCTGACGTACAACCTTCCCAGTTGCATGCACTACAACGGATATTGAATCTTTTGGGTTTATGTTTATATTTTTTTCAAATATCGGAATCGGAATATAATTCAACTTCGTATCTGAATAAAAAGTATCCGCACTTTTGTACGCTTCTTCCAATTGATACATTCGAACAGTTTGTAAACCCGACGCACCCGCATAAGAAGCCAAAGAATCATATTTTAAAACTAAAACTAAAGAATCGAATCTTGAAACGGTATCCGTTATATACGATGGGACAATTGATCCGCTAAAACCAAATTTTAGATACATCTCTGCTAATGTACGGCCATAAACTTCGTCGTTAATCTCACCTAACCTAAAAAACTTACTTCTGGTAGATTTTGTAATTACCGGAATACCTGCAACAGTAGTTGTCGTGATATCAAAATCATTGATGACATCTACATTAATTTTTTCGTCATCCAGTAAATCTCCACCTACCAATATTGGATCTTGACATCCATTTAGTAATAGGCTTATCATTATGAATAACATAAAGATTTTCAAAGAAACAAACGATGTCAACTTCATCTTTTATTGGTTGTTATTGTCCTCAAGTAATGTTTTATAAAATTCTACGGATGCCATAGCTGCTTCATCTGTTTCCACACCACTCATCAGGATTGGCTTTGAAAACATTTCACCAAATTGTTTTACAATCTCATCTGTCAAATCACATCCCGAAATGATACCATCAGCATACTTTACACCGCCAAAGTCCAGATCTATGATGTCATTGTGTTTAAAGAAATCTAAATCTTCAGATTCTAAATCATTGATAGCGGCTATCTCTGTAAACTTCGAATCAAATGTATCACTCAATTCATTTTTATATAAAGAATAAATTACTTTAGCACTATTAAATACAGGGTCATTTTTATATGCATGTTTCATATAAAAAGGAATAAGACTGGTTATTTGTCCATGCAAATGTACAATATCAGGCGACCAACCAAATTTTTTTACAGTCTCTAAGACTCCTTTACAGAAAAAAACCAATCTTTCTTGGTTATCTTCAAATGGAACTTCTGCTTCATCTGTAAAAACAGCCTTTCTCTTAAAAAACTCTTCGTTATCCAAAAAATAAACCTGTAATCTCGCACCAGGTAATGATGCCACCTTAATAATCAATGGATAATCCTCATCATCTACGATGATATTCATTCCCGATAATCTAACTACTTCATGTAACCTATGCCGTCTTTCATTTATTATTCCAAATTTTGGCATTAAAATCCTAAACTCAAATTCATCATTTGTAGCAAAATGAGTAATTCTGCGAGTTAAATCAGAAATGACAGATAATTCTGTAAATGGATTTAATTCTTGTGTTACAAAAAGAACTTTCTTTTTACTCATAATTAAAATGTAAAATAATAAAGTATCCTTACTTTAAAACGGATGCAAAGATAATACAAATTTTTGAATAAATTCAAAATTATTCTACCAAAATTTTAAAATCTATTGGTAATCAAGCCTATATGGTAGTTACTCTGCATCAACCCCACACTTATTACGATTCGTTTAAAAATAGAATCTTAGATTAATAACGTTTAATTAATCAATTATTGTTTTAGTTTTGCTGATTAAATTTTGAAAATATGGCTTTAGCTTTCAAAAGTCCACCTCTTTTTACAGATGATTATATTGTCTTTGGTATCATAATGCTGACACTTGGATTAATATTTTATACGTCCTCATCTAATGCCCCTTTTTGGAAAAAGTTTCACACTTGGTTGCCTGGTTTACTATTGTGTTATATATTGCCATCAATATTGGTTTTCTTTAATATTATAAGCCCAGAATGGCATTTAACAGATGCTAATCATAATTTCATCCTTGATGACAACGGTCAACCCATAACTCAAAAAACCGGTATTTATAGTGTATCAATACAAGTTCTATTACCGGCGGCTTTGATACTTTTAACTTCTAGCATAGATTTAAAATCTTTATTTTCTCTTGGTAACAAAGCGCTTATAATGTTTCTTGCCGGCACATTAGGTGTAATTATTGGCGGACCGATTGCTGTTTATATCGTTTCCATATTTTCTCCTGACACCGTAGGCGGCGAAGGGTATGATGCTATATGGCGGGGATTATCAGCTATTGCCGGAAGTTGGATTGGAGGTAGCGTTAACCAAACGGCAATGTTTGAAATCTACAAATTTAACCCACAAAAATATGGTGGCATTTTACTGGTAGATATTGTAATAGCGAATATTTGGATGACCATTTTACTATTTGGAATTTCTAAGCAATCCTTTATCGATAAATTTTTAAAAGCGGATACCAGTTCTATCGAAAAAGTAAAAAAAAGCATCTCAAGTTATACACAATCCATCGCCCGAATGCCCAATCTTAATGATTTTATCATCTTATTAGGAGTCACTTTTGGCGGTGTTGCGCTTTCGCAAATTATCGGCAAAACGGTTCCTACTTTAATATCGAATTCTTTTGGTCACGCTTTTACAAAATCGGATTATCTGAGTACATTTAACGATTCCTTTTTCTGGATGGTCACGGCCGCTACCATCATTGGTATTTCCTTATCAAATACAAAATTCAAAGACTATGAAGGAATTGGTGCTAGTAATATCGGTAGTATTTTTATCTATATTTTAGTTGCTTCGATAGGAATGAAAATGGATTTATTTTCAGTTTTACAGTATCCGGGTTTACTTGTTGTAGCGGCAATTTGGATGCTGGTTCATATCAGTATTTTATTTTTAACAGCTTATATAATTAAAGCTCCTTACTTTTTTATTGCCGTAGGGAGCATGGCCAATATCGGTGGTGCGGCATCAGCTCCAATCATTGCATCAAATTTCCATACATCATTAACCGGTGTTGGAGTACTTCTGGCTATTTTTGGATATATTATAGGTACATTTGGTGCTATCTTATGTGCAATTTTGATGCAATGGGTATTGTAATACAAAAAAATGGGTAAATTGTTTTAGTACAATTTACCCACTTGATTTCCATAAGTTGGATATTAATCCTATAGATTATAACTCAATCCTATCGTATAATAATTTTGTAGCTTATTAACTTCCTGCTCGCTGTATCTGAGACCTATTTCAGCGCCTACACCGATTCCTTTCCATATATTAAATCCAAACCAGTTTGTCCATGTTCCATTATGTAATGATGGGTCATTGCTTTTATAAGATAAAAATCCAGTTAGGTTTGTACGCCAGTTTAGGCCATTTGTTATCTGGGTTGTATAATCCCCTACAATTTTACAACCCAAAGAAGGAGTAAACAAATTTTCTTCTTTAGTAAAAATGAAGTTATAGTTTAATGGGTGAAACACAATAACCATATTGTTGATAGGAGTATACGTAAGCCCGACCCCTAGGTCCAAATATCCTGGATCGTTAAAGTTTTTAATTACAGATGTTCTATATTCTCCCAAAGCAGATGTCGCCAATTTTGAACTTAGTTTATATCCAAACAAGGAGTTGATGTTTAACACATCTGCAACTGGCTCAAATTTTGGTTCATCTGCTTCTGTTCCTAATCTCAATTTTTGCCAACCTAGGTTTAGTCCTGCAGCATTTCGCCAAAAAAACTTATCATCCAATCTGTTGATAAAACCGGTGAATGTTCCTGAAATTGCTGTAGCCTTTGAATTTCTTAGGTCTCCAGCAGCAAACCAATCTCCTCTACCTAAGAAATTTGCACCTAAAATTCCGCTGGCTCCTTTGTACCAGCCCGGAAATTCTGCTATTTTCTTATTTAATGCATCGATTTGTGCTTTGATTTCTTCAGCCTCTTTGATAAGTGGTGCAGATTTAGTCTCTAAAGCAGCTTTTTGAGCTTTAAGCTCTTCTAAATTGCCCTGTCCATATATGCTTACATTTCCTACAAGCAATAGGATAAATAAAGTATAAATATGCTTCATAATAAATGAATTTAAAAATTAAAAAAATTATTTACGATATATCTCAATGTTATTTAACAATACTTTGTTTAATGGGATGATGACATCTTTGTTTTCATCTCTCAGTGTTATCGATGATTTATCGACATCTATTATATAACCTTCCACTTTGTTGATCTTAACTTTATCACCTATATTTAATTTTTCTTTGGTATAATAAGATGCGAGAAAACTGGCTGCTAAATCCTTTGAGGCTAATCCATATCCGATTGAAAATGCAAGCACAATTCCCGCTATAATTATAGAAATATTTTGTGCAAAAAAAGCAGTATTTATCTGTGCCTGACTTAATGCTACGATAACTACATTAATAAAAACAAAATAGAAAACAAAGGAACCAATCATATTGGCTGATGGTATGCCCAGCGATTTACATGTGGATATAACTACATTTTGTAAGGAAACTCCGATTAATAATCCACCTATCATTACTATAAATGCAGCTATTAGATTTGGCAACCATTTAATAATATCCTGAATGAGCTGAGCTAAAACAGGCATATCCAGAACACCTACAACGGTCATAATTACAACCAATAAAATTAAGTATTTTACAACGATCGCTGCGATATTGCTCAACTTAATTCGAATGTTGTTTTTATAGAAAAAATCTATTTGATTTAGTTTGTCCGTAAATCTATCCAGATTTAAGCGGTTAAGTGACTTTTTAACAATTATACTTATTACATTAGCGATTATGATACCCGTAAGTAATAAAATTAATGCCAAAGTCAACTTTGGAAGCGCTGCAATCAAGCCCAAAAACATCTCAGAAAGCGCCTGACGTGTGTCAGTACTAAAAATTAAGGATATCATAAGTCAAAAGTATTATTTGTTGATGAATTTGTATCATTCTGCTTAACGGAATTATTATTTACATGACTTATGGATTGTAAAACTTTGACTACATTTGGTCCGTACAATTCAAATATATCACCTAAAAATTTAATGAAAATAATATTTGATTGTACATTTTGCTTAGTAACTTCACTATGGGTACCTCGATCATTAATTATCAAGCTTTCAAGCTCTTTAAAACTATTCTTACTCATTTTTTTGACTTTAAACCATTTGTATAGACGTCTTGAATTCCATCCGGTAAATTTTTAAAAAACGTTCTTTAGCCCTTAATATTTTCATTTTTACAGCGCTTTCAGATTTGTTGATTACATCACAGATTTCTTTAATTGACATATCATCCTGATATTTCATCAACAAAATACTTTTATCCTCTACCTGCATGAGCTTTAATACTTCCCGTAGCCTATGCACATTCATTTCAAGCATTTCATTTTCGATGCAATTATCATCTGCTATTTCAATATTTAACTGATCCTCTACGAATACTGTATTTTCTTTCACCTCTTTTCTAATAACATCAATACAGTAATTATACGTAATGGAATATATCCAAGTAGAAAATTTAGATTTACCTGTAAATTTAGATAAGTTCAACAATATCTTAATAAAAATCTCCTGAGTGGCATCCTCAGCTTTCGCTTCAACCTTTAACATGGCTACACATTTAGCATATATCTTATTTGTGTATCTGTCATACAGTAGATTAAAATAATGAATATTTTTAGTCAATAAATATTGTTCAACCACTTCTTCATCACACATCATTTTTTTTGAAGTGTGCGTAACGATGGGGTTAAGTAAATTTACTATCAATGTCTACAATAATTTAATGCGTTTTAAGGGATATATTTCGTTTAGACTTACAAACTTATATTTTGTAACGCAAAGATAACTTAATTTTTAAAAATTAATTTTGAATATCGATTAACCAACATATACTTGACTGTTAATAAAGACTTTAATGCTAGATATATAACCGCTGTTAAGTTTGTGTTAAAAGGTTAAAATTCTAAAATCATTATACTTTTAACTACGTTAATGCTATAAATTACATAATCAATGAAGCAAAATTTTCAATTAGTAATTTCAGGAGTTATTGGAGGTTTAATTGTATTAGCAGGTATTTATTTGATTAATCCTAAGGAATCATTGAATACACAACAAAGTAATACTGCCCGATTGGTTTCATTAAATGAAAGTAATTTATCATTTGGTGCCACTTCAAATGATTTTGTTGAAAGTGCTAAAAAATCTACCGGTTCTGTAGTTTATATTTTTGCAGAAGAAAGCGCTGATCAAGTAGCACAGAGAACAAAGAAAAGAAAATACAACGACTCATTTTTTGACTTCTTTGGATTTAATGATTTTTTTGGTGAAGGTAATTTTTATGCTCCAAAAAATGGTACCGGTTCTGGTGTGATTATTTCACAGGATGGTTATATTGTCACAAACAACCACGTGGTCGGATTTGCTGATAATATTACTGTAACTGATTATCAAGGTAAAAAATACAAAGCCAAAAAGATTGGAGTTGATGAATTAACTGACCTCGCTGTTATCAAGATTGAAGGAGCAAATAACTTTACACCCATAAAAATTGGAGACTCTGATAAAGTACAGGTTGGCGAATGGGTTCTAGCCGTTGGCAATCCATTTGGTTATCTGACTTCAACGGTCACAGCCGGCATTGTAAGCGCTAAAGGTCGCTCGCTTGATATCATTCCCAATAAAAAACGCATTGAAGAGTTTATTCAAACAGATGCAGCAATAAATCCAGGTAATAGTGGTGGTGCCCTTGTCAATCTTCAAGGCGAATTAATCGGTATTAATACTGCAATTGCTACTCCAACTGGTGTATTTGCCGGATACTCATTTGCTATTCCTACTACAATTGTTAAAAAAGTAGTTAAGAATATTATCGAAACAGGTGGTAATGTAGAAAGAACTGATATCGGTGTTAGCGGTTATGATGTAAATGACGAACTTATTTCCGAATTTAATCTCAACCTAAAAAACAATCATGGATTTTATGTTGACGCTGTAGAAAAAAGTAGTTCGGCTCAACTTGGTGGATTATTGCCGGGCGATGTAATTATCGCTATCAATGGGAATAAAGTAAAAGATTATAGTGATATTGAAAAAACAATCAAGTTTAATAAAGTCGGTGACAAACTGAATATAAAAGTAAATCGCCATGGAAAAGAATTAGATGTTCCAATCCTATTGCGAAAAAACATATAGTAATTTTTGTAATAAAGATTCTTTTTTTCATAGTTGTTTTATTGATTAAAAAAAGTTGGTTTTTCGTTTTGTTTTGATTCGTCTGCTCTTGCCGAAGAGCAGACGTTTTTATTTGGACACCTTTTAAATACGTTAATCTTGATGCCTGACTCAAATAAATAGTAATCTCCATTTACGAAGAAAAATGATCCGATGTGTCTAAATAGATAGCTTTCTCAAATATTTTTAAAGTCGGGGTTTACTTACTGCCCATTCGACTAACAAATAAAAAATCAGCTCTAAATTTCGGACAACATTTTTAACTTATCTTATAAATAATATCTTTGTCACTATACTTTCAGGCCCTAAGGATGTGTTCTCATTGGCACTAAAAACGAGATATACACCAGTCGCAGCCCTTTTACCATTGTAATCATAACCATCCCAAATGGCTTGGCCACCGAGTGCTTTGGTTTCATATACCAGTCTGCCCTCTACATCTGTAATTTTGACATTAGCATCGCGAATGAGTCCTTTGATAGCAATAGGTCCATGATAATCAGGTGTAACCGGATTGGGGTATGCATACACATCTGAAGCAAAGCTATTACCACCACCTATTGTAGCAGTTTTAACACTTTGAATACCGCCCGGTGTTACAATAAACATTTCGCCTGAGACAGGATTAAAAGAAAGTCGATCTACTCGATTATTTAGCAAAGGTGATGTTCTAGTATCATATTTTGCGATTTGCGTTATACCATCTGGTGATTGTACAAAAATGCCATTACGCGTACCAAACCATTTTCTATTGGCGCCATCTACTGCGATACTAATCACATCTTCATATCTGAGCAGTGGTGCAGGAATTCCTTCTACCACGACCTTCCTGGTCGTACCTCGGCAATTTTCACTAAAAGGATCGCCACAATCAAAAATAACCGGCCCTTGATCTGTACCTACCCAAATCGCGCCATCCAAATCCATAGTAATACAGTTTACTTTATTTCCTTCAATTTCACTATTGCTCTTATTTATGGCTCGTGCCTTATCATCGTTTGTTCTTGAGATATCAATACCTTCGTTAAAGACGACTAATCCATTTCCTGGTCCATAAGCTGGGATCCATTTATTGCCTCGCTTATCAATGGTGATTTCATGAAGATTGCCACTACCAGGCAATTTAAAATTGTACCATTCATTATCTTTAGTCAGTACTGCAAGAGCGCGCTCTGCACCAAAATTACTAATCCATAGATTTTCCTTATCATCAAAGGCAAGTCCTGCAATTCGGGTACGTGATTCATCGCCTAATGTTTTTTGCAAAATACTGTTGTCTTTATTCCAGTGTTGTGTCTCTCCTGTGTCTTCATTGTGCCAAACCAACCCATTGAAAAAGCTTCCTAGATAGATTTCGTTTTTTCTAGGATGTGGCGCTAGTACAACTAAATGGTTAAATCCATACGTATTTAGTGCTGAAAAGTTGTAAGGACTATAGTTTGTCCACTTATTATTTTCTAATGTATAATATCCATTTAACGTATATGTATATTGAAAATCTTCGGTGATTCCATTGGATGGGATAAAAACTTTATTTTTTTTAAATTTTAACCACGAGGCTTCATTGCTGTAAGGAGATGTGAAATCAATGGTTTTACATTGGTCTGATCGAATACCTTCCAAATATTTGATAGGCGACTGCAAACTTGCAAACCAAATTCTACCCTTTTCATCCAATACTGCATCCTGAATTTCGAATACACATCCGTAATAATTATTGGTCATAATACCAGAATCGTCTAGCAACATAACTTTACCATCATCATTTTTAGCTATGCCTATGACTAAATCCGTACCCGAAACGGAAATAAACTTAATGTCTTCTTCTGCACTTTCTGGTCTAAAAATCATTTCAAATCGACCATCACTATTGAGTTTATATAACTGGTTAATCGAAGTGAGATATAACACATCCTGGACAACCTTCATAGAAGTAATGTCTGTATTTACCGGAATTCCACTGTCTGTATCTAATTTAGTCCATTGACCAAAATCTGGTATATTATATCCGCTAACCGGAATCCTGTAAAGCCCTTTTTCAGTCGCAGCATAATGGTAGCCATCCAAGGTCGCAACAGCATTTACACGAACTGAAGTAAAGGTGGTAAATACAAATTCATACGTATTGGGGTTAAAACCTAATATGCCAAAGTCCGTTGCTATTAAAGCAAAATCCGCTGATGACACAGTAAAATCATTAATATTTTTACTTCCAAGAATTGTTGTATTTGTCTGAATAAACGGAATGTTTATTACCTCAGTATTTTTTAAAAAATCTATATTATTATCGTCATAAATGATGATAACTTGATTATTGAATGGATCAAAAAACAAGTTTGAAACATTCACATCTGAAAGTCCATTTTCTCTAGAAAGAAATTTGACTGATAAATCTTCTTTATCTAAGGTAAAAATTCCTCTTTGTGCAGCATAAACAATTTTGTCTGTAGTTTGCGTAACTAAAATACCGCTTTTATAAGATAAGTGCGATTTCCATTCGCCGATTGCCAGATCACTTTGTGCAATAATCGAAGAAATTGACAACAAAAAAAATAAAGGGATATAAAATATGGTTTTAAGAATCATAATCGATTTATCTTGTATATAATATTATAAAGCGGATTTTGGCAATAATATTGTAAATCGTTTAAACTTTTATCTGCTTCAAAGGTAATAAACCTTATAAGATTAAATGTAAAATCGCTCCTAAAAAATTCGTATTAAAGGCATTCAACTTACATAAAAACGCATAAACCGCCCTAATTAACAGTCTGTTATGATACATTATCTTATGTTAAAAAACATTCCAATACGCATTCCGTTATTTATGCTTTATCTCTGATATTAGGGGTGATTTCAAAATTATTAATTTATTAATTTAAAATTAAAAAAAACATGAAAGGATTCATTCATTTTGCATTAGTTATGTTAATGGCAACTGCCGTATTTTCTTGTAAAGAGAAAGCTGAAAGCGCAGCAGACGCTTCACAAGATGCAGCTTCAGCAGCAGGAGTAAGCTATATTGTCACACCAGAAGATGCTAAAATCAACTGGCAAGCATCAAAACCAACTGCAACACACAACGGAACAATCAACATTCAAGAAGGAAAATTAACAGTTAAAGACAATCAGGTTGTAGCAGGTAGCTTTACAATTGACATGAATTCAATCGTAAGTCTTGATTTACAAGGCGACGAAAAAAGCTATCTTGAAAACCACTTAAAAGGAACTGCTGGTGATGATAGTGCTGACGACTTCTTTAATGTAACTAAATTCCCTACGGGAACTTTTGATATCGTAAGCGTTTCGCCTTCAGATGATCCAACAGCAAATTCAATTGTTACAGGTAATTTGACTTTGAAAGGTGTAGCAAAAGAAATTACAATTCCTGCAAATATCACTGTAACTGCTGAAAATGTGGTTATCACAACAAATCAATTTGCAATCAACAGAACAGACTGGGGTATCGTTTATATGTCTAAAAACATCTTTAAGGAAATCGGTGACAAATTTGTTGATGACAATGTATTTTTGCAAATTATGGTAACTGCTAAGCCTGAGGCTGCAAGTTCAATGGAATAAGCCCTAAGGACAATAGCATTTACATAACGATTCAGTAAATATCTATTTCAAAGTAAATTATCTATGATTTGAAGCATATTTCTGAATTGTAATAAAATAAATAGTTACATATATATAAGCCATTTGATATACAAGTCAAATGGCTTTTTTTTATATTATTCCGTTACTTAAATTTGAAGTATGTTATAAAATCTGTTTCATAAAGATTATATTTGCCACTAAAATAAAAACAATTATGGCTTTAACAGAATCAAATATGCTCAAATTGGGTACTACTGCACCGTCATTTAATCTTTTTGATGTAACATCTGAAAACAATGTAACTTATGACGATATCCGTGGTAAAAATGGTACTGTTGTAATGTTCATTTGTAATCATTGTCCATTCGTAATTCACATAAACAATCAACTTGTAAGCATTGCAAATGCATATAAAAGTAAGGATATTGGATTTGTTGCGATCAGTAGTAATGATATCAGTAAATACACAGACGACTCACCTGATAAAATGAGATTAATCGCCAAAGTGCTTCAGTATCCTTTTCCATATTTATTTGACGAATCTCAGGACGTAGCCCGGGCATATGAAGCAGCATGTACTCCTGATATTTATATTTTTGACAAGGATGATAAATTGTATTATCGCGGAAGAATTGATGAATCCCGCCCATCAAATGACAAGCCAATTGATGGAAAAGATTTAAGAATGGCATTAGAGTTAATGCTCCGCGGCGAACCACCTATAACAAATCAATATCCAAGTGCTGGCTGCAATATCAAGTGGAAATAAAAATTGGGTTGTCTAATTTATCTCTTCATTTCACCTAATGAAAAGCGAATAGGTAATACAAACCAAACAGAAACTGGATTGCCTTGTTGATATCCCGGTATCCATTTTTGATTGAGTTTTTTCATATTGTAAATCACATCCATGGCCGCTGTACCCATACCTGAACCGGGATCTGAGATAAGTTCTGCATCACCAATATTACCATCTTTGTCTACAACAAACTTGATAAGAACCTCACCCTGGATATTATTTTTCAGAGCCTGAGGTGGATATTTTAGATTAGCTTTGATATATTCCAACAATTTTTTTTCCGAACATCTTACTTTCTCGTCTTCTGTCCAGTTATTACGTTCACATCCGGGAAAACGAGGCATTTGCTCAGCACGCATGAATACTTGTTCTTCTTTGCTTTCAATTTCCTCTGGAATTACTACTTCTGGTGCTTTTTCAGGTTTTATTGCAGTAACTGTTTTCTTATCAATGGTTTTTTTACGTTTTGGGAAACTTGTTTTGGCGGGTTCGTCAGGCTTTTCAATAATTGGCTGTGAAGAAGCATCCGGATATAGTGACCTTTCTATTTGATGATCAACTACAGTGCTTATCGTATCCAAAGTCGGTAAAGTATCAGATGATAATTTATCCTCTTTTGAAGAACAACTCCATGTAAAAGTCAATAATAATAAATATATACACAAATGTCTTATATCAATTTTATTTACCATCTTAGTGTGTTTATTAATATTAGTACAGTTTAATAAATTTACCACCTTAAAATATTTAAAGTCAAATAATAGTATAAATTGTTCCGGATGGATACATAATATCACCCAAAATACAAACATTAACTCAATATACACACCTTCCAATTACAACCATATGATTGCATTAAATACCAGCAAATTCGTTTTCTAAAATCAATATTTCAATTAATTTATGTTAAACCTCAAAGTAACACCGGATCTGATGGTCGTCACCGGAAAAGAAAGTGTTGTTCGTGGTACTGTTTTAGAATAATCAAAGAAGAATCTCAAGGATAAATTCTTATTCACATCATACTCTACAGTCGGGCTAAAAGTCACTGTCTTTTGACCTCTATTGGCCTGACCATCGACACCAGTTTGTAAATCGTAAACTTCAGATACATCATCTTTTAATGAATAAGTAAGGTTAAGTTTCAAGTCTTTGCCTTGAGCACTTGTACCCTTATCTCTGCTCAATTTGGATAGCAAACCACTGTCTTTTTTAGCTGGAGGTGTATCTTCTTCAGCCTTCTTACTTTTTTTAGATTGCTTCTTATCCTTTTTAAAGGCTTTAAAATTCTTAATGACATACCCTGCTGTCAAACTTATTTCTTTGGCTTTTGTCTCTCTTAGCTGAGCAACATCTATTGTCAGACTTCTCGACATCTTAAAGTCAAAATCCATCTTCATATCCTTAACGGTTTTGAGACTAATACCCAATACCGGAATAAATTGCTCCTGAATAGCAACAGCTGGAACTTCTAACCTTGAAAAATAATTGGAGTTTGGCGACAATTCACCAAAAGGATCCTGTGCATTATACAAAGGTGAAGTCTGAAAACTGCTTACCCTGATAGTTGAAGCGTAACCATGTTTAACGGTAATATTGGAAAAATACTTTCTTATTGAAGGTATTTTACTTAAACCCGCATAATTCAATTGCCAGTTAGGCAGTGGAATAAATGTATTTTTACTATACACAGACACCTGATCCAATTCTACTTCATACGGATTCTGATTTGTATATGTGGCTATGAATGCAGGAACTGTCACATTGATATTCGTAGGCCCATATCCTCCTGGAAAATGTGGGTCCTGGTCATAAACACCCGGATTATCGATATTTGGCAACCTTCTCGCTATAATCTCACGATTTGATTTGAACAACTCATACAATCCTCTACTATCTTTAAACAATGTATTTAATGCAAAAAATGACGCATCATAAGAACCCACATCATACAATGCCAATTGCTGGAACGTTTCACCTGTTTTTTCCGTTTTTCGGAAAACTTCATTATGGGTTTCCTGATAATTCTTCTTTAATGAAATATCAATGCTAAAGTCTTTAAACGGCTCTATTAAGGTCTTCACGTCAATAGAATGTCTTTTAGTTTGAATTAATCCTTCATTGAACTTTTTACTAGGATTAAACCACTCTTGATTGCGTAAAAGCCAGTTGTTCTGACCTTCAAGATTAGGCTGTATACCTGCAATAAAACCCCATCCCGGAGCAGAAAAACCTTCACTCTGCCCAAGTAATTTTGACTGTGGCATAAAACCAGGTATTTGTGTTGAACGATCATCTTTATAATTAACCTTAATGGATCTTACCAACATTAAAGGTCTCAAGATTATACGCTCTACAATCGTTGGGTCACGTGGTTTATCATCCTTCTTAGCCTTATCTTTATCAGTCGATTTAGTATCACTTTCTTTATCAGAAGCATCTACTTTTTTATCAGGCTCAGCCAAATCCATATTATTTCTTCTGTCTTTCGTAGAGACATTTCTCTGTCGTTGTTGTGGAGTCTGCGCATTGGTTTTTCGTACTCCCTTACCGGTTTCGATAGATTTCAGATAGTTTGACTTGTTATACAATTTACTAAAATCCAAAGAAACATTTAAACTGGAATTTTGTCCATTGCGGATAGAGTTACCAAGAAGTGTACCTTCGTCATCAATCGTGATAAGACTTCCACCATCCCAGCCATAACTTGCCCGATAATCTGCACCTGCTGTTATCCAATCTAAGATAGGAATACTTCTAAATGGCAAACGATAATTAAGAGATAGGTCATGCTGATACATTTTCGAACGACCCAAAGTTTTAAGATTGTTGTTCCTGTAATAATTAGGGTCATCTATTTCGTTGACGATATCCTTATAAAGTCTTCCATTTTCATCTCTAAGACTACCTTTCTCATCCACTAACTGACGCTCATCGAGTGTATTGGCAACACCAACGTATCTCAACTGGTCAACAATCGAATTCGTCTTTGCTCTATACCCAAATCGGATAGACTTAGTAAAATCCCAGTCGAGGACATAATTTCTTTCCCAGTTAAACCGATTATCATCAAATGCATAAATTGGCAATAATGGTTGTCTAAATGTCCTTCTATTGAGTTGATCGATCATCCTCGAACTAAATGAGAAATTACTAGGTAACAAACTAAAGTTAAAGTCTGAAAGTATTTTGAGAGATTTAACCTTTATAAATTTCAATGGTTCAATATAAGATGACTTCCTACTAAAAACATATTCTAATCCGAGTGCTCTAGATACTTGCTTATCTTCTTTTACTAGAAAGTCAGACAATTTGTTTTCTGTAAAGGCATAAGAAATACCAAAATTTGATGGTGACCAAGGTTTACCAGTGCCACCTGCCATCACCTTTGCATTAGTAATGGTAAATGTTTTTATTGAAACTTCCGTTCTCGCCAATGACTGAATAGAATCTCTGGTTTGTGCATCACTTATTAAACTTAATTTGTCTTTTACTCTGATATCTTGATCTATCGGATCAAACTCGGGTGTTAATATCGTCTTTTGATATTGTGCATAAAGTGGTACGACAAGTTGTGCTTCCTTAGGTAAAAGCTTTCCAGCATTTAAGTTGATAGCTACATCATATTGGAGTTTTTCCTCTCTTTGTCTTTCATGTAGACGTTTATCCAATGCACTGAATCCATTACTTGAATATTCACCGGCAAGGTTAAGTTCACCTAAATCAGCTATTTGCAATTGAAGGCGACTTTGAGCAGCCCATGCAAAATTTTCATTATATCCTGTAACCCGTAATTCATTTACCCAGACTTCCCCACTGACTATCTTTCTAGTAGTACGATTTTTAACAGAAATCTGAATAACCTTAACCGTACCAAGTGACGGGTTCCCTACCATTCTTATTACATCCCCTTTGTCGGGATTGATGACTGATTCTATGATTGAATCTCTAGCAACAATACCATTAGCAATCCTTAGCTTTCGCAATTCCAACAAACTATCCAAAGGTATATTAATATAATTCCTTTCTGGCCATATATTACTAACTGATTGATCTGTATGACCTGGAACACTTTTTGAAATTGTTAATGGCAATTCATATTCATAATAATTATTGACCATTTTACGTCGCTCAGTAGTATATAACTTTGATGAGTCCACAGGAAAATCCTTTCCAAGTCGTACAATCAAGGAAATATCCCCATCATTGATAGAATCACCTATAACATTTAATAAGTTTTCTGCGTGTACAATCATCTGTAATCGCTTATACAGAGCTAGATTTACATTGGCAATCTTAGTCATACCAACTTCACAAGTTTCTGGAACATTCCTAAACTTTAACACCATCGAACGTTCATCTTGAAAAGTAGTTGCCAACTGTCCAATCGATCTAGTTCTAACTGTACCCTTAGGTGTCATATAATTGAATGGAAGCTTTTCAGCATTTTCTTCAATACCTATATCATCAATACTAAATTCTAGTTTATCAATACCGTCTTGAACGACTTCACAGATTGGAAGCTGTTTTCTCCAGATACTACGCTGTAACTGAAATTCGGCTAGTCTGAACGTTTTTGGAGTTTCAAAATCAGTAAAATACATTCTCATAAACTGGATACCTCTAAACCCATTAATTTCACCGACTTTATTACCAGAATTTAGAGGTATTTGAAATCGATACCACTTTTGGTTTTTTCCTCCGACGACAATTGTTTTTGTCTCGCGTAGATATTGACTAACAGCGCTTGTATCTAATTCATCGGTATTGTCCAATCTTCTTATATCAAGTACATATTCATAAAATGCTTCAGTTTGATCAAGCGATTTATTGTTGTTTATATCTTCAGAGTCAGGATTATTATTTCCCCTTACGGAAGTTGTAGCATTGAGTGAATTTGAATTATTAAAAGGCGTATTACCTTGTGGCCCGTTATAACGTTTCATCCTATCTAAGAGGGAAGGTAGCTGACTCAAAGTTGGATCATTAAAAAATTTGAAGTCATCATTAGAAGGGTCACTTGCTATTTCAGGAATATTAGCCAATCCATTCTCTATCAACCAAGTTTCATATTTATTAGCTTCCTGTTCATTATTTAATCCATCAAATCCTAAGTCCTGTGAAGCACCTTCTTGCAAATCGAAACCATTTACTAAAGGAATACTAACTGTAGCACGACCATAAACGGTATTAAGCACCGGAACTCTTCGTTGTGAAGTTGGAAGTGCATTTTCAAAAAACAAAAGATTATCTTTGATAATATCTTCTGATACACTACCCAAATTAAAGACCATTTTACCCGATTCGTTAGGTACTGGATTGTTTCCATCACCTCTATCCATAAAAGGGTTTAACATCCAAAATTCGATACTTTCATAGTTTGCAGATTCGAAATCTGAATTAGGGAAATATCTTTGAATTCCACCCCATCTTGATGTAGGATCCCTTAACACTATTTTATCACCCATCAAATCAAAACCACTACTGTATCCTGGATGACCATCCCTATTTTCAAAGTTATATGGTCCTCTTTCGGAAGGATAAAAGCTGATGTCAAATGTAAATAACTGTTGCTGCTGTCCGGGTTGAACTTGTCTGTTGCTAAACAGTTGATTTTGATTAATAATCTGAGTATATGGGTTTTGATTATCGAAATTAGTCCTATTCGTACCTAGATCCAATGTACTCCAGTTTAAAAGCGCTCTGTTAGCATTAGTGGCGAGATTATTTACTAATGCGGATTCTCTAAATTTTGTTGCATCAATACTCAATTGGGAAGGGGTACTAGCTAAAGACCATTGATTGACATTATATCCACCAAGATTAAATCCATTAACGGCACCTTCAAAGTCATCTAAGTTAGCGATACCTTGATCTTCGGATATTTCATTACCATTATTATCCTCATATTTTAAATCGATACCCTTAGCATGCCCAGGTTTTAACCCCGCAACTTCAGTTGTAAAGTTGATTACTGATTTTTCAGAAGTACTATAAAATGGTAATTTATCTACTAATTTAGTAAGGAATGGCAATTCTTCAGAATAGTTAAAGTCAAATCCAAAAATTCTGTTTTTTATTGGGTCGTCTCCAATGTTGACTTTTTGAGTTACAGGTCTTTCTGATAACCTTAAATAAGTAGCCCCCAAGGAAGTTTTCTTATTAAATTGATATTCAGCCCTTAAACCGACCATGTTTTTTTGTTGAAGGCTAAAGAGTGAATTGTCCTCAAACCGGACATCAATGGGTGTTCCTTGAGACAAATATGCAGGATTAATAATTCTCAATCTACCTAATGAATAATCAATCTCGTAGTCTAATCCTTCAACAAGCTGTTTTCCACCTGCTGATACCCTAACAGATCCTTGCGGTATATAAAATCCCAAGCTGAATTCCCCATTTGAGCCTCCTGATTTTACTTTTCCTACCATACGGAACTTGTTTTGGGTCAATCCTGTATGTTCGGTTACTGCCTGTATTTGACTGTACAATTCATTATATCTAAATCTTGACAAGGCACTTTCCAAACCGATTGTATCCAGATTATACTTGTCAATCATAATCTTACCAATCTTTTCACCGGAGAGATGACTTCCAAAAGGCTCTAAGACTGGAAATACAACACTACCTGTTCTTTCTATAACGGTAACATCAGGTATATAATCAAAAAAACCGTCCGGCTGCGGGTCACCAAATCTGTTTAAATTATCTAAATTGAATAATTCTAGAATTGGAATTTTTATTAATACAGGATCCGGCATGTATCTTTTAAGCGATCCATCAGTATAATCGTCCTCATAAAACACATCAAATTCAAAATCTGAAGGGTTCAGCGAACTCGTATTAAGATTATACACATTTTTCATCATCAAATCCCACATAGGAGTATTGATAATCTGATTGGTTGACTTTAGCAACTTTACAAAGTGTACTTTTGGAGGTTCTACGCGGGTTGTGTCTGCCTGATTTGCAGGGTTTATTGAGTTTAAAGACAATTGACCCACCTGATATACGGCATTTGGATTTGATGTATAGTAGTAATTATATGCCACACCCAATACCTGATTGGGTCTTAACCTTACATTGAGAGATAAAGTTCCTAATTTAGCATTGTAAGTGTATTCAGAAGAATTCAATCTACGACCTCTGAACACTTCAAAGTCTTTTGTACGCTTAAGCATAAAATCGGGCCCTTCCAATACATTAGTGACCTTATCTATGTCAACAATATTTCTTGAATTTTGAAGTTTTTCGTAAATATTGTTCACCTTATTGTCGGGTAGTAATTCGCCAAAATCATCACGATCACCACCAAGATAAACCGTTGCTGAATTGGGATTAGTAGCGTGTTTTCTATCAGGCTCAGCTAAATCGGCTATCGCTGCAATCATGTTAGAATTTTCCTGAAATTCAGGTCTGTCATCCGAAATCCACACCTCGATTTGTACGATTTGATGTGGTGTTCGTATATAAGGGATAGTCGAAAGTACGGTTTCATAAACATTCCTATTGTAATGGGAAATGAAAAAGTGTCTGTCCGCATCATATTTATTGGGTGTAAGTTGAAATTGTTGCTCTGATACACCGTTTTCAATACGAATAGTACTATTTTTTGATTTTTGCTGCGACAATAAACCCGTAAGTCGAAGTCGTGCAAACTGTACTTCAGCTTTTAGACCAAATAAACTTTGAGCGCCTTGAATCAGATTTCCTCTTAAAGGCATACTAACATTACCGGCTTCGATTTTCTTAATTATATCATCTTCAGAAAAAGCATCTGAATCAAAAGCAAGCTTCGTTTTTCTATCGAAATCAAACGTCGATTGTGTGTCATAGTTAAAGTCTAAGTCAAGTTTTTTTCCTATCTTACCATTGACATTCATTTTTATATTGGTCTTAAATTCCGGCTGGCTCACTTTTTGGTTATTGAGCGGTAGCCTCGGGTCATTTCTTCTTGAATATAGCCAGCCTATATCTAAATCCACCCTACCTTGTGGCTGAATATTGATTTCAGTACCACCAAAAAGCCTGTCAATCAAGCTATTTTCCAAATCGATCTTATCAACGGGATCAATTTTACCCGACTTAGATTTTTTGTCAGATTTAATCCCGCCTAACGTGTTGAAATACCGGCGTTCCTGATCTGCAGCTACGTAGTCCATATATTCATCAAAAGTCAAATATGTGGGTGTTCGGTAATATTCATCACCGATCTTTTCATAAATGATGTATTGGTCTAAATCCGGATCATATTCTACCTTTTGAACGATTTCTTTAGTAGTAATATCAAATGGATTGTATTTTTTATCAGTAATAAAATCACCTTTACGGTCAATTAGTGGAATGGTATCTAAACCTGTTGTTATTAATACATCCTGATTATTTGGATTGGGGAGATTTCTGGAAGGAGTATTTCCAAACAAATGCATCAACCATCCCATAATCAAAATAACAACCCAAAAACGCGCTTTTAAAGTCATAAGATTACTCTATATTTTTTATCGTAAAGATCCGATTTTTACTTATTTCACTACAAAACATTATGATATAACGACGATTCTAATAAAATCGTATTTTATCCCTTCAAATTAATTAAAATAATTTTATTTAACTCATCTGTTTAAGAACCATTTTAATTAAAGCTTCAACCTGAGTAATTTCAGGATGTTTACTTACTACTTGTCTAACATGCTTATCTACAATTGCCTTTGGAAATCCTAAAGCTATCAATGCAGAAATCGCCTCTTGCTGTATAGGTTGAATTTTTGGACTTACTAAAACAATCTGATCTTGACCAGCTTCTTTGACAACTTTATCTTTCAAATCCAATATAATGCGTTTTGCCGTTTTGGGTCCTACTCCTTTGGCTTTACTAAAAGCATGCGCATCATCATTTAGGATTGCCGTACGAATTTCATCCGGATTCATATAGGACAAAATCACTCTGGCAGTATTAACACCTATCCCTGAAACTGAAATCAGAAGTATAAATATCGAGCGCTCCTCATCGTCAAAAAAGCCATATAATGATTGATCGTCCTCACGTACACTCAGGTAGGTGTATATCTTGATTTTACTTAAGCCCTCTAATTTTGAATAAGTATTCAGACTGATATTGACATGATATCCGACGCCATGACATTCGACATAAATAAAAGCCGGAGTCTTATGAGTTATTTCTCCGTTGAGATATGAAATCAAAGCAACAAAATTTTAAATTTTCAATTAAAGTGCAAAAGTATTAAAATATTATACATATCAATAGTTTATAATATGATTTTTAATTTAAAACTTTTAAAGCGCTACTTAATGTATCCATAACATTTGACACAAAAACATTAAAACTGGTCAATTGGGAATTTCAAAATACATCACAACTAAATCCCTGAATAGCAATAAATTGTACATCACCCAATCCTATTAATGCAATTGGATTATTGTATGCCATTTAAGATTAAAATAAGTCAGACTTCAATTCTTTCAAAATGAAAAATGAAGATATTAGAGCAGGTTTTTAGTGCGATACTGTTCCCATGTCCAAGCTGTTGACATAATATCCTTGACAGTAAAATGCGGTTCCCAACCTAAAAGCGATTTCGCTTTGGTATAATCAGAATATATGGCCATGACGTCCCCTGGTCTTCTACTTCCTAAAGTGTAATTAAGTTTCTCGCCTGTTTCTTTTTCAAAAGCTTTAATAATTTCGAGTACACTCAGGCCATTACCTATACCAACATTAAACACATCACAAGACTGTTGTAGTTTACCTTCAAAAATATACTGCAAAGCTAACGTATGTGCACTTGCTAAATCCATGATATGAATATAATCCCGTATACAACTACCATCGCGTGTAGGATAATCTGTACCAAAAACAGTCATTTGATTGCGCCTGCCAATGGCAGTTTCTGTAATTACAGGCACGAGATTTTGTGGTTGATTGATAGGTGACTCACCCAGAATACCGCTTGGATGTGCACCTGCTGGATTGAAGTAGCGCAGCAAAATACCTTTTAGCTCAGTCGTTTTCAACGTATCTCTAATGATGTCTTCACCAATCTGCTTGGTCCTTCCATAAGGTGAAACTGCCTCCTGCCATGGAGTCGCTTCATCAATTGGACTTTGGTGTACATCGCCATATACAGTACAGCTCGAACTAAAAATAAAACCTTTTACACGATATTTTATAGCCAATGATAATATATTGATCAACGACTCCAAATTGTTTTTGTAGTATAACAATGGCTTTTCTACGGATTCTCCTACAGCTTTCAAGGCTGCAAAATGAATTATTCCTGCAATATCCGTATGGTCCTTAAAAATTTGTTCGCTCGCTTCATAATTACATAAATCAATGTTATAATTAAAGACTTCAACATTTGTCAATGATTTTATAGCCTTCAACGCGTATGTATCCGAATTGATGCCGCTATCGACACTTACTACTTCAAAACCATGTTCAATCAGACTCACAATTGTATGGCTACCAATATAACCTGTTCCTCCTGTGACTAATACCTTTTGTTTCATATAAAACGAATGAGATTACTTCAACAAATTATTTTGGCAAGATAATACAAAATGTCGTTTCTTCATATGGTTTTGAAGATTTGACAAAAATTTTTCCTTTATGGTATGATACAACGATTCTTTTTACCAATGACAAGCCAAGACCCCAACCACGTTTTTTGGTTGAAAATCCTGGTTTAAATATCGTTTTAAATTGACGCTGACTTATACCATGTCCCGTATCACTAAATTCTATATAAACCTGATTTTTTTGTTCATAGAGTTTACAGGTGATTTTTCCTTTTCCATCCATAGCATCTAATGCATTGCGCATTAGATTTTCTATAACCCAAGCAAAAAGATGTTTGTTGATATGAGCAGTAATCACATGATCCGGTTGTATAAAATCGAAGGTCACTCTGCTCGGCGACCTTCTTACAAAGTATTCTTTCACTTGGGCCAATTCATTAAATATATCCGTTTCAGTCAAAACGGGTTCTGAACCTATTTTGGAAAAACGCTCAGCAACGAGCTCCAGTCGGTCAACATCCTTTCGCATTTCTTCAAAAATTTCCAAATCATTTGGATTATCGTTATAGGTATCTTTTAGTACTTCAATCCAACCGATGATCGCACTGATCGGGGTACCCAACTGATGTGCTGTTTCTTTGGCCATGCCTGCCCAAACCCGGTTTTGTTCGGATCGCCTTGAAGCGTTAAACATTACATAGCCTATTGTAATATACAAACCGACCAACAATCCCTGAACGTATGGAAATAGCTTGATATAACCCAACAATGGGGAATTAAACCAATAAATATACTTGGCATATCCTATTCCTTCAATAGGTTTTTCATTGGAAGCTAAGAACTCATCTTTCTTTTTCTTCAAAAAAGCAGGATTTTCTTGGTCTTTTGGATTGAAATTCTGCCCTTCTAGCATTCCGGATTCATCTTCAAAGATTACAGGTAAAGGAAAAGATTCTATAATCGTCTGCAAAAATGTGATATCCATGGAATAATCTGAGGCAACATCCTGCCTGATAAACTCGGTCAGCGCCTGCTTAAAAAGAAACACATGCTTCTCCTCTTTTGCTTTCAGATTTCCGGCTAAAAAATTGGAGTATAGTATAGTCATTAATAATATCATTCCACCCATTACCATGAGTAACAGCTTTCCGATATTATTTTTATGAAACAAAAATTTATACAAATGCTAATCTTTTGGTACTTATATAACGGTATTTTGAATGACAAATATTGTTTATAATCCAAAATTATACCATTCCATATAATCTAAAACGCTTCTACATGTGTTAGTTGTTCATGCAGACATAAAAACCTATCTTTTATTTTCCAACGTATTCATTCATTATTAAAGTTTATAAATGATGTTTAAAACCGTACTAAGCCTTGCAATATCTATATCAAGCTTTACTGCTATTGCACAAGTTGTACACATTCCAGATGCAAATTTTAAATCCTATTTGCTTAACCAAACAGATATTAATACCAATGGAGATAATGAAATTCAATTAAGTGAAGCTGAAAATTATACTGGAACCATTGATTGCTCTGTAATGGATATAGCTGACCTTACAGGAATTGAGGCTTTTTCAGCTATTACATCATTAAATTGTTTTGGGAATAAACTTACATTTCTTAACCTTAGTCAGCATACTACTTTAGAAAACTTGAATTGTGGATACAATTCACTAACGAGTTTGGATCTTACTAACAATACTGCTTTAACTTCGTTAGAGTGTTATTTAAATCAACTTACAAGTTTAAATCTTAGCCAAAATGCTGCTTTAGAAGTCTTGGTTTGTGGCAATAACAAACTCTCTTCGCTTGATTTAAGCAATAATTCGGGTTTAGTTTTTGTATCTTGCCCGGCAAATCAATTTATGCAATTAGATTTTATTAATAATACACGTTTAACCGAAATTTACTGCTTTGAAAACCAACTTACAAGTTTAAACCTAAGTCAAAATATTGCTTTAGAAGCTTTAAATTGTTCAAGTACACAAATTTCAAGTCTGGATCTTAGCCAAAATATTGCTTTAGAAGTGTTATTATGTACAGACAATCCAATTTCGATACTAAACATCGCAAATGGACATAATACGAACTTAAAATACTTACGGGCTTATAACAATCCTAACTTAAATTGTATTCAGGTTGATGATTCTGAATTTAGTAATATGCATTGGACAAATGGAAATATTGAAGAAAATGATCCATATGTTTATGATGCAAACGTGATTTTTAACGAAACTTGTACCACCGGTACTTTACCGATAACTAATGACCATTATATAACTGTATATCCCAATCCATCAAGTGGGTTTTTATATTTTTCTAAATTATCAAATGTGCATATAACGAATGCTTTCGGTCAAGTCATTGAAACGAAGAAAAATATTAATTTTCTCGACATTGCATCACATCCTCACGGGGTATATTTTATATCCATCTTAGACGATAATGGTGTAATAATACAACAATTAAAATTTATAAAATTCTAAAAAATATCTCATTTCGAATTAGGACTTTGTAAAATTTAAAATGAAAAAAAACAGTACATGTTTTTGTTATACAATACTAGCCCAAAAATTACTTATCGCATTTAGCTAAACAAATATTGCACATCCTCTTTACTCAATTTCTTTAAAAAGGCATTGTCATTTTGGACTATTTCCTTGGACAAGGCTAATTTTTTTTCCTGAAGTTTAATAATTTTCTCTTCAACGGAATCCTTACAAATCATTTTATATGCAAAGATGTTATTCTTTTGACCTATACGATGCGTTCTGTCGATTGCTTGCTGTTCTACTGCTGGATTCCACCATGGATCTACGAGATAAACGTAGTCTGCCTCGGTTAGGTTGAGACCGACTCCACCTGCTTTAAGTGATATCAAAAATATTTTGATATCATCGTTATTTTGAAAGGTTTCAACCTGATCCTTTCTTTCGTGTGCTGGCGTACTACCGTCGAGATAACAATATTTTATACTATTCTGGTCGAGTTCTTGGCGGATTAAGGCAAGCATAGAGGTAAATTGCGAAAATATGAGCATCTTATGCTCACCGGTATTCTCTTCAATTTCGCGCATAAGTTCTCTGATTTTTGTTCCTTTATGTGCCTGGTGTTGTTCATCATTTACGAGTCTAGGATCGTCACAAATTTGTCGTAATCTTAACAAGCCTTCAAGGATATACAAACTGGATTTAGCTATGCCATCGGATTCGATTTTTTGAAGGATGGACTGACGATAATATTCTTTATATTCGTCATAAAGCTGTTTTTGACGACTTTCCATTTGACACCAAAGAATGGTCTCTGTTTTTTCAGGAAGATCAACTGCCACTTCGGATTTTGTACGTCTGAGTATAAATGGTTTTATTAGATTACGAAGCATTATTCCTGCATCCGGATCTCCATTTTTATCTATAGGGTTGGCAAATTCCTGCTTAAAGAAGTCTTTATTACCCATCATGCCAGGATTTAGAAAATTAAATTGAGCATAAATATCGTAGGTGTTATTTTGTAAAGGCGTACCACTTAAGATAAATTTATTACGCGTTTTTAATAATTGGACTGCTTTTGTAGAAAGTGCTTCAGGATTTTTAATAGCTTGGCTTTCATCTAAGATAACATATTCCCATGAGCATTTATTCAACTTTTCTAGGTCATTTCTAATCACCCCATATGAAGTGATAACAATATCAAATTTTTGTAACGCATCCGTATCAATACTTCTATCATTGCCATAATACAAGTAATACGAAAGATCCGGGCAAAATTTATTCAATTCACTCTCCCAGTTATATATAAGCGACGTAGGACATACAATCAAGCTTGTCGGATTATTATATTTTTGCTTAATGTAGGCAAGGAAGGTAATTGTTTGTAGTGTCTTACCCAAACCCATATCATCAGCTAGGCAGCCGCCCCAAGATATCTCATCCAATACCTGCATCCATTGGTATCCTGTTTCTTGGTAGGGTCTCAATGTCGCTTTTATAGTTTTAGGAACAGGTGCCGTTATAATGTCCTCAACATGTAATAATTTTTGTTTCTTCTCATTGATTTCCGCTATTATATCTTGTTCACTTATTTCACTAAAGAGCAGTTCTACTATGTTAAACTGCTTCTTATATATTTTGACTCCATCCTTTTCTTCAGAGCTAAATTTAAATAGTTTACTGTACTTTACAATCCACTCTTCTGGCAAAACTCCAATACTGCCATCATCTAAGACAATAAAATCCTGATTATTGAGAATGGCTTTGCGAATATCGCGAAGGTTTACTTCTTGGTCACCCCAACTTACTTTTATTTTTACATCAAACCAGTCTATTCCACTGGATATTTTCATATCCCACGAGGGCTTGTTTGTGTTGTATTTAAATTTTTTAAGCTCGTTAAATCCCAATATTTTAACCCCTTTGCTCATGATCTCTCTAGTAAACTGTATAAACCAGTTATTTTTCATCACAAGATCAAAAGGTAATGTAAAATAAGGTTGGAAATTTTGTTGATTGAAATGCGCATGCAAAGATTTGATGTACGCTACAAAGTTTTTTTCCTCATCAAAATTGCGTTCTATCAATATTTTTTTCCCATCATCATCAACAAAGGAAACACTTTTATTTAATAAGTCAAATCTAAATGAATCGTAATAAAATATAGGCTCGACGATAAGATTACTGTTGTTAAATTCTTTGAGCTGGATTGTCGGTGTCATGGGATATGACTTTAAGTAAATACCCATGTTTTCCGGCAACTTTATGCCAAGTTTTTGTGAAAGTGGAAACAGCACCTCGGAAAAAATTCGATTTTCAAATTTAGTTGACATACTAATTATTCCTGATGGCATCGACTTTAAAAAAGCAGTAATAGGACTTTTTTTAACCAGATATATATGATTTTTGTCCTCAATGAGCCTACCAAAATGCAATTGTTTTTCATCATTAACGTCAAAAACAACTTGATCCTCATCGTCTTTAAATACAGTCTTGATATGTATAAATTTTGGTGTGTATTCTATCACTAAGTATGCATTGAGCGTAACTGGTTCAAATTTGACTGGCTTAAGGTTTGATTTTGCAAATTTTTTATTATATAAAATGTTAATTTCCGGATATGCTGTAAAAAACCTCCAATGTGCTTCGAGCTTATCAAAAAAGTAATCCAGATAAGTTGCTTGTTTTTCAGATTCAAAAAAAGAATTTAACTGGCTGTACGAATTGTTATAATGATTGTTAAAAATTTTGTTTTTATATTTTAGATAACTAAACTGCATTAACACATCAAAATCTTCCGGACTTAAAATCGAAATTTTATTGATATTCTCTTCAAGATCTATATTAATTTTGGTTAGTTTTTCGCTGTTTTTATTATCGTATTCGATCGTATAAACACCTATTTTTATAGGAAAATTAATTTCCTCATCTGTATTTAGTTGCAATAACAAACCTATCTTATAGTTTCCACTTTTAAAGTTACTTGGATTGTAAAGGCTAATGTTATTAAATGTTTCGCCAAACTTACTGATGATTCTACTATTTGCAAATTGCTTTGGCGCTTTTACAAGTATGAGTTTATTATTGTAGTCCGTTTTAAACTCAAAATTTTGCGCCTCCGGGTCTTCAAGGGTAAGCCCATAATCTGCCAAAAGAGTATTCTTTTCTTTGATTCTGCTCAGATATGGACTAAATACCGATCTGTCTCTTGCATTAATAAGATATTGTGTAGCAGCCAAAGCATGTTCACATAAGACATTACTATTTGTTTTTCCACAATCACAAGTTATAAGTAAGTCGTCATCTTCGTTTATTCTATACTGTACAGAATAGGATAGCGTTAAATACTGAAAAAGTAGATCAAATCCGTTTTTTACTTTTTTACCAGTTTTGAATGGTTTATTATTGAAATAAGGTCTTGCAAATTTATTCAGAATATTATTAACGCGCATGTATTCAAACTCTGCGGCATTAGGAATTGTATAATTTTCTAAGTCTTCCTGATTAATTTTTGGTAATTCTGTCGCTTTAAAATTGGCTATTTCGGCATTATCAATTAATAAATTGTCGTATGTATTTGCTGCCTCATTTGCTTTTTTAACTTTTAGCGCTTTTTCTCGAGCAAGGGTGATACTTTTTGCCTCTTGTTCTTTTTTTAGAGCGTCTTTTATCGAATATATGACTCTTGCTACATGGATGCATTGTCCATTTTTAGTAAATTCTGAACAATCACAACTTATCGTGGGGTGATCCTTGAGCATATTGACCATGATAGATACAGGTTTACTTTCTGTTTCATCCAGATAGGTAAGATATCTACCTATCATACGACGTGGCTGTAATGGTTGTCTAATATATGAAAAACCCTCAAAGGGCATCTCATATTGTTTTACTAATTGTGCTATACTTTCTTCAGTGAATAATTCGCTGAGTATGATATTTTTTTCGTTTTGGTAAATCATTATATAAATTAAAAAAAAGATCTGCTAAATCAATTGTTTAACACATGTTTCAAGATTTTCCACACTATCTTGTCGAATGGTTAAATATTTATTAGGCTTCAAATGTACTTGTGCCAGATATTCCTGTTCGGTTTGTCCGGGTGTAGGGATCCAAATCGCTTTAATTTTCAGATTATAAACATCCATAATCGTTGTATATCCAGATCTTGCAATGAGCAATCTGGACCTATTTAACAGTTTTTCAATTTCCGCACTTCCTGCAATATCATGAAAAGTACAATTTTGAAAATTGTCACGATTAATTTTAATAGGAATATCTGTTCCTCTCACAAAAACTACCGAATACGATTGCAATTGAGCCATTAGTTTTAACAATTTATCTTCTAAAATGGTTCTTTGAGGCTCTGGACCTGACAAGATAATAACGATATCATTGTTTACTTGCAAATTCAATTTTTTAATTCTGCTTATTGGGCCAATCCAAATAACGTTTTTATTAAATCCATGGGATAATTTCGGGCAAAGCGCTCTTTGATCATCAAAATCAGGTATAATAACGTGATTATATTTATTAATAAAAAATTGATGTAAACGCGTGCCAATCCAAGAAATTAGTGGTCTGCTGTGTAGAATATTGACCTGATGGGTCATGTAAAGATTTTTAATTTGACTATTGTAAAAACCAAGTCTATTATCAGACAAAATGACATTGGCCTTGTACTTTTTTACTATGCTACGCGCAACGCTTTTTTCAGCAATGACTGCTTTAATAATTGAAGGCATGCCGCTAAGCAAATTGAAAATGATATTTTCATAACGGTAACGGATACGATACGAAGGCAAAACCTCATATTTAAGATTGGGAAATACACTAATCAGTATATCTAATGCCGTTCCATCTGAGGCAATGATAACCTCTTTACAATTGGCGTTAAGCCAGTTGATAATAGGAATACATCGTATCGCATGTCCCAATCCCCAATTTAGAGGCGCTACAATCACCACATCATCTGAAGTGATGCATTTTGTAAGCGCAGTAATGTTGTTTTTACTAAATCCCATTTCAAGGGTAAAGTTAAACCTTAAACTCTAAAGTGAACTTAATACTTCAAACAAAACCGCAATTAGAATCTTATCTCGTCATCAGACTCATCAAAGAATTTATACTCATTCAAATGATAATTGGTATTCACTGACAAAGAAATCCATTTTTTATACTTAAAAAACCATTTCATCTGCATATTTGGCAATCCTTGTTTTAAATACGCATAGATAAATTGATTGCAGGTAACTTTGATTTTATTTTTAGGCATAGACTGTATGATGTACTCCACATCACGCTGGATATCGTCAATGACTAAAATAGAAGCATTCACTTTGCCGGTTCCGTTGCAAGTGTAACAAACTTCAGATGTATCAATATTAACTTCCGGCCTTGTACGTTGTCTGGTGATTTGCATCAAACCAAACTTACTCAAAGGCAAAATCGTATGTTGTGCTCTGTCACTAGACATAAAGTCTTTCATCTTGTTAAAAAGGCTTGTCCTATTTTCAGCAGTGCGCATATCTATAAAATCTATCGTAATCAAGCCACCTAAATCTCTAAGGCGCAATTGTCGAGCGATCTCTTCTGCAGCTTCGAGATTAACGGCAATGGCTGCTTCTTCCTGATCTCGTTTGATCATTTTAGGGCCGCTATTGACATCTATCACATGCATAGCTTCTGTATGCTCTATGATAATATAGGCGCCACTTGACATTGTAGAGGTCTTGCCAAAGGAAGCTTTTATCTGACGATTTATATCGTAGTGATCAAAAATTTGCCTTGTGCCTTTATACAATTGTAAAATTTTGACTTTGTCTGGCTCTATACTATTCAGATAATCCTTGATGGATTGATATAGTTCTTTATTGTCAACAGTGATTCTGTTAAAGTTGTCATTAAGGATATCTCGAAGAATACTCGATGTTTTATCGATTTCACTAAGAACTTTATCCGGTGTATTTTTTACCTTTAACTGCTCAAAAATAGAAGTCCACTTTTCTTCTAATTCTTTGATATCATGATGTAGGTCAGCCACTTTTTTGCCTTCAGCCGCAGTTCTGACGATAATTCCAAAGTTTTTGGGTTTGATACTTTCTACGAGAACTTTCAAACGTTTTCTTTCATCGGATGAAGAAATTTTCTTGGAAACAGCGACAATATTTGAAAATGGTGTAAGTACAAGATATCTACCAGCAAGTGCTAATTCACAACTTAACCTTGGTCCTTTGGTCGATATTGGTTCTTTAAGTACCTGAACTAAAGTAAAGTCATTTTTTGAAAATACTTGATCTACCTTTCCAATTTTTGGATTATCGGGTTCAAGTTCAAATCCGTCCAATAACGGTTGATTGTACTGGCCGTTCATCACGGTTTTGGTATATTTTATGAGGGATTTTATTTGTGGTCCTAAATCCGTATAATGCAAAAATGCATCTTTTCGATGTCCGATATCCATAAAACTGGCATTAAGACTGGGCATCAATTTTTTGGGATTTGATAAAAATATATCCCCAACAGTCGAGTTATCGTTGGTCTTTTGTTTGTGAATTTCGACTAACCTGCCATTTTCCAACAAGGCAATTTCGACTTCACTAGTCGATGATTTTATTACTAATTCTTTGTCCACAATTTTTTAAGTGTCATTTTTTTGGTAAAACCAATTCACTTTAATATGATTTAGGAAATCATGTATAACTAATCAAATATCCAATATTAAAAAACAACAATAAACACCTGCATACAAACAACGCACATCAATTGGCATATAATACCATTGATATGACGGAACAAAATAAAATGAAGATAGGAAAAATCAGGCTTTGCTGTTAATGATCAGATATTTAGTCAGGCAATTTCAAAGACAATTGTAGATGAGTAAAAGCAAAATATATATTCGTTAAGGAGATTAAAAGGGGATGATACCTCGCTTTTAAAATTTTTATTTTCAATAGTAATCTATTTGATTTTACAAAATGTGATTACTTTTTTATTTTTTTACCTAAAGCCTAAATATTTACTTAATATAAAGGGATTTACGATTTATCGTATCTTCAGGGTTTTTACTATTTGATTTTCAGTCGGTATTCTGGGAAGTTATTGGCTTTGCTTTTACCTGAATATTGCTATGATATTGATACTAATTTCCGACAACCTGTTACATGACATTACACTAAATAATGCCATATAACAGGCTCGATCACGATATCAAAGCGATTATTTCTTCTTCTTATGTCGGTTTTTTCTTAATCTCTTTTTACGCTTATGCGTAGAAATCTTATGACGTTTTCTTTTTTTACCACAAGGCATATTCAAATTTTTTTAATAAGGTTAATTAACACATTTTTTATGATATTCATCTGCTTTCACCTGATTTCCAGCTTGCTGGTAAGCATCGGCAAGTAAGCAGATGGTATTTTTATTTTCGGGCTCAAATTCAATGGCCTTCTCTAATCTTTCTAACGCTCTTTCGATCTGATTTGTTTGAATTGCTAATTTGCCTAATTGATTGAGTACGGATACATTTTGAGGATATTGTGTATTCAAATCTCTAAGCATTAGTATTCCCTGCATCGGATTATCTTTTTCCGGATTGTCAACATAGCATATTGCTAAGTTAATTCTAGGTTCTATCGCATCGGGATTAAGTGATATGGCGTTTTCAAAAGCTTTAATGGCTCTTTTTGAGCAAAATTCTTTTGCTTTCTCTTCATCAGTATTTTTGACACATATCGCATAGGTTGTTCCTGCTATAGACCAAGCTTCCTCTGTTTTTAATAGTTCTGCAATGTCCTGTGCATAAGAACCTGCAATTGCAGGATAACCTAACTCGTACCAAGTACCTGAAAGAGACTTTAACACTTCGATTTTCTTAAGCGTATCTGGCTCTGCTTTATTAAGCTCCAGATTCATCGCTTCAATTACAGAAGCATTCGTTTTATCTAACTTTGGCATTGCCTCATTCATCAAATTAGCAATACTCGTCGTTTCAAATGATAGCGATCTTGACTTTTCAAGATCTTTTTGTTTAGCTGGAACAGTGTCAAATCCCAAAAATAATACCAAAAACAAAACAACTGCTGCACCGATTGCTATATATTGATTTTTATTCATTCAGATTGTTTTGTAGTGATAAAATTTTATTAATGGATTAATCCTCTTCTCCTTCGTCTTCAGGTAATGATGTTACATTGGTCTTAACCTGATCTACAAATACTTTAGCTGGTTTAAATGACGGAATAAAATGCTCTGGTATTTCTATTGATTTGTTTTTCTTGATATGTCTTCCTATTTTTTTTGCTCTTTTTTTAATTACAAATGAACCAAAACCACGGACATATACGTTTTCTCCATCAGACAAAGAATTCTTTACTTCTTTAAAAAACATTTCCAAAGTCACAAGCACATCAACCTTGGGAACTCCGGTTTTTTCAGTAATAATATTGACTAAATCTGCTTTTCGCATTACTACAAATTTTTAATTTTTATATAAAATTGATATCGTTTTCAAATAAAGCGCCGCAAAGTTCGTAAAATATTATAATTATGAAAATTATTTTTACCTTTTTTTATCTTTATGCTCAAAAATGACTGTTTTTAAGTGGTTCATTTACAATATTTTATTAGAAATATGAAATTTCTATCTCTTTTATAGTATTTTTGGGTTTATCTTTGCATTCTTAATAATATAATTTCAGATTTATGATAATGTCAATGACGGGCTTTGGTCACGCTAGTACCGAATATAAAGGGAAAGTAATCAGAGTTGAAATTAAATCACTCAATGCAAGATCTACCGAAATACGGTGTAAGATACCTAGTGTTTATCGTGATAGAGAGATAGACCTAAGAAAAAAAACTATAGACACCTTAGAAAGAGGTAAGTTTGACCTTACCATATCTTTAGACGGATTTTCAAATGAGGAAAGTGCATTTATTAATGCTGATGCATTTAGAAAGTACTATCAAGAGCTGAATGCTTTAAGACAAGAACTGAATATTTTAGAAGGTGATATCTTACAATCAATACTTAGAATACCTAATGTTTTAGGTCAGAATGACGGCCTTGCTGATGATGAAGAATGGTCAGTAGTGGATAGTGTTATTGACGAGGCTTTAGAAAATATTAAAAAATTCAGAATGGATGAAGGTGCAATTTTAGCAACTGACCTCTTGGAGCGCGTCAAAAACATCGAGTTGCATCTTAAAGATATCGAACCATTTGAGGCACCACGCTTAGAACGCATCAAGGAGCGCTTGCGTAAAAATATGGAAGAGTTCGGTGCAAATCATCAAGTAGATCAAAATAGGTACGAACAAGAAATTTTATATTATATTGAAAAATTGGACATCAATGAAGAAAAAGTCCGTCTCGGTCAGCATTGTGCATATTTTAGAGAAGAAATGAAAGGTCATGGAGGTCAAAAAGGACGCAAACTGTCCTTTATTGCCCAAGAAATGGGGCGCGAAATCAATACCATCGGCGCTAAAGCCAATGACTCTGACGTTCAACAATGTGTAGTCATGATGAAGGACGAACTCGAAAAAGTAAAAGAGCAATTGGCCAATATTTTATAATCATTGAAAATTATGTGAATCCGTGAAGGGAAAGATGTTTATTTTTACTGCACCATCAGGTGCTGGCAAAACAACTGTAGTTAGACACCTTTTAGATAAATATAAAGAGTTAGATTTTTCAATTTCAGCAGCTACCCGTGAGAAGCGTGCATACGAAATCGATGGAAAAGATTACTACTTTATGAGTGTAGCCGACTTCAAACAAAAAATCAATGAAGGTGCTTTTGTAGAATGGGAGGAAGTCTATGCCAATCAATTTTATGGCACACTTAAATCCGAAGTTGAACGAATTTGGCAGGAGGGAAAACATATCATCTTCGACATTGATGTCAAAGGTGCAAAAAATATTAAAGCGCAATATGGTGATAGATGTATGGCCGTTTTTGTTCGCCCTCCCTCTTATGATGTCTTAGTCGAGCGATTGACTTCCCGTAATACAGAATCAGTGGAAAGCCTTAAAATGCGCATCGAAAAAGTAAAAAGAGAAATGGTAGATGAGAACAGTTTTGACATGGTAGTTGTTAATGATGTATTAGATATTACACTGACAGAAGCCGACCATATCGTTGAGACTTTTATTTACGGAATTCCTAAAGCATGACCCAACAAAATAAAATTTATACCGAAGTAACTAAAAATATCAGTATTAGTATTATACCTCATTATGAAAGTAATGAATCCAATCCTTCTTTAGGCAAAAACATATTTTCTTACCATGTGGTGATTACAAATCTAAGTGCATATACTGTCAAACTCTTATCTAGACATTGGCATATACTGGATTCTAATATGCAAAATCGTGAAGTTGAAGGTGATGGTGTTGTAGGCCAACAACCAGAACTTCAACCCGGTGAAACTTTTGAATATACTTCGTGGTGTCTCTTACAGACTCCCATTGGAAAAATGTACGGAACTTATACTTTTATTAATATCGAAACCAAAGAAGCTTTTAAGGTAATCATTCCTGAATTTAAACTACATGCTGAGTACAAACTCAATTAGAATGTTTATATTGAGCCATATTTTTATACTAACAATCGATTTACAAACCATTTTTGACCGCTATCGGGAGTATCAGTATCATAACGTATTATAAAATTATATGCTGACTTTACATTAAATTGTTAGTCTAAATATTGGACTTTACAACAATAGCTTATGTTTTGTTGACATCTTCTTCCTCAATATTTTGTGACATAAATGCCAAGATCCTCATCATCAATCTATTTACCATTGGGCTTTAGATTTATAAGATTTTCGAAATACATTTAAAATGTATAGTTTCATACACTGGAACATATATATAATGCAACGCAACCTACTCAGCTCGATATTTGCAAAACTAGAGATGGATGAAATTTGCTGGTCGGTTTTTTTGTTGTTCACAATTTAGGTTTGTGTTTTGATCAACAATTAAAAATCACTACCAATCAATTTAGTTTCTGAAATACAGTTGAATAATCTATTAAAAGGAAAATCCTAGAATCACCAGATTTTCACTTTTAATAGATCAATCAACCCTTATAAAATATTATCACAAAGTTTCAAGGCGAATTGTAGCACCTAAATATGGGCTTGATAAATTCATTTTTTCTTTAAATGCCAGTGATCCAGCTAGTCTCCATTCTGAAGGTACATTTGTAAGGTATCCACCATTCACCAAAATGCTAAGTCTTGACTTATCTAATTTGATACCGACACCTAAATTAATACCGACATCCCCTGTCAATACAAAGTTTTCAGCATAATTCGTTTCTACTTTTGAATTGAGCACTGACGTTAATGAATTATTTTTTACACCTTTAACTAAATTCATTCTATAGTAACCTCCACCTAATTCAATATAAGGCATAAAGATAAATGGAGAGTTTTTCACGACATTCCATTTAATGTCCTGCTTAACCCCGACACCAATTACAGAAGCATATTTTTCTCTATCTAAGGTTCCTAATTGTTGATAATAGAAAATTTTTGGCAAATTATACAATCGAACTTGAAATTCTAATGCATATTCATCAATTAAAAATCCATTGTCTGCCAAAAGTGTTCTAGTATTTCCCAAAGCACTAAAATAATATTTTCCACCAACGGCAAGGATATTTTTATAACCTGACCTATGACAACACTTCCCTTCCAGCATTTTATTAGAATCGGTGCTATCCATAATAATACTGTCTAACTGCATTTCAATTGCTTTCATCTGCATATTATCCTGCGCAAAACTTTGGACTGAAAGTGTAAAAAAACATACAATAAAAAGTAAATTAAATTTCATTTTTAAAGATTTTTATATGAATTAAATTAAACAACCTATCAACATTTGCTTGGTAATTAAATATGTAGGCTTCACACCATCTAAACCTAGACTTCCTGAAGCCAGCGTACTTCCCGTTTCTAAAGGGTTATCAGAAGCGTAATAAGCGTATCTCAAAATTACATCTTCCGAAATGCTTTTTCTTATTTTTGATGCGGATTGTATAGCCTTCTGATAATGAGCGCCTTCCATTTCTAGTCCTATTGCACGCCAAGAGGATTTAAGAAAATAGGTAAGTATATCTTTATTTTGAAGTGACGTGCCAAGTACACTTATCATGGTACCTTCATAAACACCAAGCCCACTACCCTCAAAATGTTCGATGGACAATGCATTGTCAAATGGATAATTATCCGCTGACCCTTCAAATACATGTGCAGTAGCTATCATAATATCTCCTTTTTTACCTTCTAAAATACCGGCTTTACCCATGATGTTAATTGAGACTACATTCATTGGTATGCGTTTCTCATCGACTGTAAATGGCTTTAAAAGCTCATCCATCGTCTCGTATGCTTGTTCGCCAAAAGCATAATCCATAACGATTATCAAAGGACTATCCTCTTTTTTCCTTTGAGAATATTCAACGCCTTCCGGCAAAAGATCCGGATTTATTTTAAATGTATCAAATATTTGAACACCAATATTCGTACCCTTAGTATTTGAAACTTCGTACATCCCATGTTCTTTTGCATAAGCGTGTACCAAATCGCGCAATTCTTGATTTTCGGACTGACTCAACATCTCTGCACATTGCTCTAAATTGACATATTCCACTTTACCATCCAGCGCTGCTCTTGCATATAAACTATTCATTACACTGTGGAGATTAGCAGAAATAATATGTATCGGACGACCATACAAATCGTTATCCCACATGATTTGTTTAATATTATTAGCCCATCGCTCACCATATACATGATGGCCCAAACTTTCTCGAAGTGCCGGACTAAACGTAATTTCTCTATCCAGATTTTGCAGATATTCGTCAATACTAATTCTACCCATATCATAAACAATCTCAAAAAGATTATTTACATCTTCTGAGTTTTCAAATTTATTATATGCTTCCAGCACCTGATCATAAGTGCGTCCTAAGAGCGTATTGAGATATGTAATGCCACTTTCAACATTAAAGTCGCGACCATTTCTAAGATCATCTACTAATTTTTCAAGCATAATCCAAGAACGCACTTTTCTTCCTCGCAGATCCAGACTGTTTTTTCGGATTTTTTCTGCTTCTATATATAGGAAAGTAAGGTGCGTCAAGATATCATAGATATCACTACCTCCACGTGTCATCTCTATAAAATACTGTTCATCATCAACCCGATAACAATTTCTTTTTCTTCTTGAAGGAACGTGTTTTTCAAAATGCGAACGATTAAGCCCTTCTCTCGATATGAGTTTTATATAACGACACTGCTCTATACCCTTGGGCAATCGTTGGAAGATATACAAAAGTCCGTCTAATTCTACTTTCTCTTCGTCCCCTATCAATCCATATATCTCAGGTCTCAACGACAACATGGCCTCAATCATTGATTCACCAGATACACCAAGCGGTTTATATCCTCCTCTTTGAATCAGGTGACGCATAGAAACATATAGTCGTTGTATTGCTGCACGTGATATATGCGCTTGTGTTCTATTAACTAATAAATTGGGTTCACTCATATAAAACAATCTCTTAAAAAGTACAAAGATGATACATTTATTGAAAAAAATAGCTAAAATTATGTAGATTTATACTTTACATACTTTCTATTGATATTTTGCAAAGTCTGTGCCATTCATCTGATATTTACTAAATTTAATCTATAAATTAACCTATTGGGAAACTTTTATCAGACCTTTGTAAATTAATTGATTCAACTGTAAATTATTAAAAAATAAATTAGATGAGATTTTACATTTTTACCCTTATTTTACTTCTTTCTTTTAACATTCAAGCACAATTTCCTATGGGTGGTGGCAATAAAGGACCTGTCATCAAAGGTAAGATTGAAGGACAAGTTATCGACTCTCTAACATCAGAGCCTTTGAGCTATTCGAGTATAGCGCTTAAAAAGAAAGGAAGCACCATTTCTCTTGACGGTGTCTTAGCAGATGATAATGGTTTTTTTAAATTTAATGATGTAAACACGGGCAATTATGACCTATACATATCATTTGTAGGTTATCCCGACAAAATTGTTACCGTAGAAACTACTTTAAAAACGCCAGATTTCAATATCGGCAAGATTTTCCTTTCGCCGTCAGTAAATTTACTTAATGAAGTAGAAATCGTAGAAGAACGAATGTTAGTTGAAAACAAAGCGGACAAATTAGTTTTTAATGCTGAAAATGATGCTTCTATCGCCGGCGGTGATGCTACAGATGTATTGCGTAAAGTACCGATGTTAAATGTGGATTTAAATGGAAATGTTTCACTTCGCGGTTCGCAAAATGTACGCATTCTCATCAATGGAAAGCCTTCAGGAATGTTCTCTAGTAATGTGGCGGATGCTTTAAAAATGTTTCCAGCTGATCAGATAAAAAGTGTTGAGGTAATCACTTCACCTTCGGCAAAATACGACGCAGAAGGTAGCGCAGGTATCATCAATATAATCACGAAAAAGCAAAATATTGAAGGAGTGGCAGGAAGCGTAAACGCATCGGTTGGTAATAGACAAAATAGCTTGTTTGCAAATATTAATGCTGGCAAAGGTAGATTTGGACTAAGCTCCGGTGGTGCGGTTTTTTATTCGATCCCTGCAAAAGGTACTACTGAATTTGAACGTATAGATAAACTTTCAAATGGTTTTATCTCTCAAATCGGAACTCAAAAAACATCCCGATTAGGTGGAAATGCATCGCTGAGTGCTTTTTATGACTTTAATGGATATAATAGCATCAATAGTACTTTTAACTTCAGAGGGTTTGGCTTTGATAATGAAGGTTCCTTAATCGGTAAAATCAGCCAACAAGGACTTTTAGATACATTTAATAGAACAACCAACGGCGAAAATTTCTTTGGTGGCTTTGACTGGAATACGGACTATACCCATAAGTTTGCCAATAGAGACGGACAGCAGATCAACTTCGGCGTTCAGTATAGTAAACAAAACAACAATCAGGACTTTAACCTAGAGGAAACCCATGTTTTCAATCTGTTAGATAGAAATACTGATTTAAATAATGAAGGAGTAAATCATGAAGTTACCATACAAGTGGACTACGAACATCCTTTTACTAAAGCTGTGAAATTAGAAACTGGTGCCAAGACAATCCTACGAACGATCATAAGTGATTATAATTCTCAGGCTTTTGATCTCAATACTGGATATACGCCTTTAACAGAAAGATTTGATTATGGTCAGAATGTATTTGCAGGTTATGCATCACTTAATTTTATATTAGCTAGAAAATATTCTGTAATCACAGGTTTAAGATATGAGCAAACGAAAATTGAAGGTAGTTTTGATAACGATACAAATCTGAATTTTAGTGATATCAAATACGAAAATTTCTTGCCAAACCTAACCATTAGTCGTACATTTTCCGGGTTTAGAACCCTTAAATTAGGCTATAGCCAAAGGATTCAAAGACCAAGTTTACAGTATATAAACCCATTTAACAATAACGCTGACTTCTTAAACAGAACGATTGGAAATCCATTATTGAATCCTGAACTTGTAAAACAAGTCGAACTTGGTTACAACTTTACATATAAAGGATTCTCTACATTCTCTTCGTTGTTTTACAAACATACGGACGATATCATCGAACAGATATTGATTCTAGACGACAATCAATTGTCCGTCAATACATTTGAAAATATCGGTACCAATAATTCTATTGGTTTTAATACTTTTATTACAAAAACCATCAATCTCTTTACACTTCGTACCGGTGGTAATATTGCCACTTACAATGCTAAAGGCTTGATTAATGGTGAGGCTGCCGAACGAAAAAGTTATGAATACAATATATTTTTAAATGGTGAATTGAAAATTACCAGTACTTTCAAGGCTGATTTTTTTGGATTTTTCAGATCTCCAGTACGAACAATTCAGGGTGACAATCCTGCATTTACAATTTATGGTTTAGGCTTACGAAAAGAATTTAAAGACTGGAGTATCGGTATCTCGATGATCGAGCCATTTAATAACGATAAATTCTTTAAATCCAATATTGAAACGGATGAGATCAAACAATCGACATCCTTTGGAATTCCATTTAGATCCTTTGGTTTGAATTTTAGATACAAATTTGGAAATGTCAACTTCAAAGAACGTCAATCAAAAGTTAAAAATTCTGACCTAAAACAAGGTGGAGATATGCAATCAGGACAAGGCAATATGGATAGCAAAAGTATGAACAAGTAGCATTTTAACGATTTTGTAGCTTATTTTCCAACTTGGGTTACTTAATTACAAAGTTTAAATTAGTAATTTTGCATCTAATTATATTATTCAAATCATGAAAAGAAGAATCATACCCGGTGATATACCGACCAATGTTTTACATCAATATTTAGTGGGCAGCATTGCTCCACGACCTATTGCTTTTGTAAGCACCGTAGATGAAAATGGTATATCTAATCTAGCACCATATAGCTTTTTTAATATATTTTCATCTAATCCACCAATCTTGGTATTTTCTTCAAATCGCAGAGTCACTAATAACACAACTAAGGATACCCTGCATAATATTCGAGCTACCAAAGCGTGTGTTATTAATGTAGTCAATTATCCTATAATTCGACAGACTACGCTTGCATCTGTAGAGTTTCCAAGTGATATTAATGAGTTTGAAAAAACCGGGTTAACTGAAGAGAAAGCTGAAACAGTATTAGCTTCCAGAGTAAAAGAATCACCTATAAATTTTGAATGTAAAGTAAATGATATAATCGAACTTGGCGACCATGGAGGCGCTGGACACCTTATTATTTGTGAAGTTCAGCTAATTTCTATTTCTGAAGATGTTATAGAAAATGACCGTATAAATCCACACAAACTGGATTTAGTTGGCAGGCTTGGAAGAAATTATTATGTAAGAGCTAGTGGATCAGCTATTATGGAAATTTATCAACCTTTTATAGCCAATCCTATCGGGTTTGATAATCTTCCTGAGGCTATCAAAAACTCAAAGATTCTAACAGGCAACGAAATTGGATCATTAGCAGCACTCAATGGCTATCCAAGTAAAAGCGATGTAGAAATAGACGAGGCATTATACGCATTGAATTTTGAAGAGAAAGAAAGAAAAGCTTCAGAATTTATTGCCCAAGGTAAAATAAATGAAGCTATGGCACTTCTATATTATTAATTTTACCTACTTTGTTGACTCATTACTTATATTCAACAATATTTTTATGAAAATTAAATTTTGTGGAGGCGCTCAATACGTAACAGGAAGTTCACACCTAATTACACTAGACAATGGTTTTAAAATTCTATTGGATTGTGGATTGTTTCAGGGACGAGGAGACAAAACGTGGGAATGGAATAATCATTGGTATTTTAATCCATCAGAAATTGACTGCATGATACTTTCTCATGCTCATATAGACCATTGTGGTCGCATCCCAAAATTAGTTAAAGACGGATATAAAGGTCCCATTCACGCAACACATGCTACCCGAAGCCTTACCGCAGTCATGCTCATGGATAGTGCAAAAATCCAGGAAAATGATGTAGAATGGTACAACGAAAAAATTATACGTAAAAAGCGAAAAATTAAAGAACCGCTTAGAGAACCACTATACACTACGGATGACATAGGTCCCGCTATGGTTAAATTTGAAGGCCATGGTTATGACAATTGGATAAGCATTCATCCGGATGTCCAGGTTTTATTTAGAGATGCAGGTCATATATTAGGAAGCGCTTCTATCACTCTCAAAATCAATGAAAATGGTAAAGAGAGCATATTGGGCTTTACAGGTGATATTGGAAGACCTGACAGGCCGATTTTATGCGACCCAATGCCAATGCCAGAAGTTGATTATCTGATTTGTGAATCTACTTACGGAGATAGACAACATGAAAAAACTCCTGAACAGTCAGAAGAATTTTTAAAAATTATTCATGAAGCTTGTGTTGTCAAAAAGGGAAAAATACTCATTCCTGCTTTTAGTCTCGGTCGTACGCAAGAGATTATTTACATGCTGGATAAAATGGCGAATCAAAAGCTTTTACCACCCATTAAAGTATATGTAGATAGTCCTTTAGCCATCAATGTCACAAATATATTTCTTTTACATCCGGAATGTTTTGATGAAGACATTGCCAAATACATCCATACTGATCCTAACCCTTTTGGATTTAACAATTTATTTTATGTCAAAGATGTAGAAACTTCCAAAGCGCTTAACAATGCTAAAGAACCTTGTATCATTATTTCGGCTTCAGGCATGATGAATGCCGGCAGATCTAAACACCATTTGTTTAACAGTGTAGAAAACCCAAACAATACGATTCTGATTGTTGGCTATGCTACACCAGAAACTCCCGGAGGTATCCTCAGATCAGGCGCTAAGACGATTCGGATTTTTGATGAAGAAAAAGTAATTCGCGCAGATGTTAAAATCATGGATTCATTTTCCGGACACGGTGATCGCGACGAAATGCTCAATTTTATTATCAACCAAAAAGGACACGTCAAAAAGATATTTTTAGTTCATGGCGAATTGGATGTTCAATCAAATTTTAAGCAATTTTTAATAGACAATGATATGGGTATGATTGACATACCATCGCCAGGTCAGGAAGTCAGTCTTTGACAAACTTTTGACACGTAGTGGTATCAAACAGCATAAGAAATACTTATAAGTTATAATATTACATTAAGTTGTCTATATCTTTTCAAAAGGTTAAAAATGAATGATTTTCAGTCGTTTTGCAAAAGAAGTCGTATATTTGTCCTCAAATATAAAAAACATAAATATCTAATTAAATGTCAAATTTGCAATCAACCATCAACTATAAAGTTAAAGATATCTCTTTAGCTGAATGGGGAAGAAAAGAAATAACATTGGCAGAAGCCGAAATGCCGGGACTAATGTCATTAAGACAAGAATATGCAGGCCAAAAACCACTCGCTGGTGCGAGAATCGCTGGATGTCTTCATATGACTATTCAAACTGCAGTTTTAATTGAAACACTTAAGGATTTAGGTGCTGAAGTAAGCTGGTCTTCTTGTAATATTTTCTCAACTCAAGATCATGCTGCAGCAGCAATTGCAGCTGCTGGAATTCCCGTTTTCGCATGGAAAGGAATGAATGAAGCGGAATTTGATTGGTGTATCGAGCAGACACTTTTTGCTTTTAGCGACGGACAGCCGCTTAATATGATTTTAGATGATGGTGGTGACCTAACGAATATGGTTTTTGACCGTTATCCGGAGTTAGTAAGTGGTATCAAAGGATTGTCCGAAGAGACAACAACTGGTGTTCATCGTCTTTACGAAAGAGAAAAAAATGGTACTTTATTACTTCCTGCGATTAACGTCAATGACTCTGTAACGAAGTCAAAGTTTGACAACAAATATGGATGTAAAGAATCATTGGTTGACTCTATCAGAAGAGCTACCGATATAATGATGGCTGGTAAAGTAGCTGTTGTCGCTGGTTATGGTGATGTAGGAAAAGGTTCGGCTGCATCTCTTCGCGGTGCAGGTTGTCGAGTTATCGTTACTGAAATCGATCCAATTTGTGCTTTACAAGCTGCAATGGATGGATTTGCAGTTAAAAAACTTGAAAACGCATTAGAAGAGGCTAGCATAGTGGTCACTGCTACAGGTAATAAAGACATAGTAAGCGCTGAGCACTTCAAAAAGATGAACGATAAAACTATTGTATGTAATATCGGACACTTCGATAATGAAATTGATATGGCATGGCTTAATAAAAATTATGGCCATACTAAAAATCAGATTAAACCACAGGTCGATTTATACCATATTGATGGAAAAGATATCATCGTTTTGGCTGAAGGACGTCTTGTAAATTTAGGTTGTGCTACCGGTCACCCGTCATTTGTAATGTCAAACAGTTTTACGAATCAGACATTGGCCCAGATTGAACTTTGGAACAATGCAGATAAGTATCAAAACAAAGTTTATACCTTACCTAAACTATTAGACGAGAAAGTTGCTAGGCTTCACCTTGAAAAAATCGGTGTAGAGTTAGAAACACTTAATCAAGAACAAGCTGATTATATCGGTGTAACAGTAGAAGGCCCATTTAAACCGGAATATTACAGATATTAATCTTTTTCATATACCATAAAAAAAGGCTTGTCATATACAATTGACAAGCCTTTTTTATTTTAAACTTTCAATATTGTATTATAAAACAGTTTAAAAAAAGCTATTCTTTATTTGCAAGTTGCCCACAAGCCGCATCTATATCTTTTCCTCTACTTCTTCGTATTGTACACATGACATCATGATTGCGCAGGTATAAAGCAAATTTATTTAGTGCATCCTCATCAGACTTTATAAAATCAAGCCCATCGATAGGATTATATTCGATGATATTGACCTTTACAGGAAATGATTTACATAGCTTGACTAGGTTTTTTGCATCTTCTATACCATCATTAAAGTTTTTAAATGCAATATACTCATAACTGATTTTATTACCTGTTTTCGTATAAAAATACTTAAGGGCATTCATCAACACTTCCAGATTATTTTGTTCATTAATCGGCATTATCATATTACGCTTTTTATCGTCAGCGGCATGAAGTGATAAAGCCAAATTTACCTTGGTTTCTTCATCAGCCATTCTACGAATCATTTTAGCAATTCCAGCTGTAGATACCGTAATTCTTTTTGGAGAAATATTAAGGCCTTCCGGACTAGTCAACAAGCGGATACTCTCCATCGTATTACTATAATTAAGCAATGGTTCGCCCATGCCCATATAAACAACATTGGTCAATGGATGTCCGTATCTTTCCAAACTTTGTTTATTAACTTCATTATACTGATCAAAAACTTCGGCTGCATCTAAATTTCGAATGCGGTCCATCTGTCCAGTTGCACAAAATTTACAGGTTAAACTACAGCCTACCTGGATTGAAACACAAGCCGTAAAACGTTGGTCTACTGGAACAGGGATAAGTACAGACTCAATTTTATGGCCATCGTGTAATGTAAAGCGACTTTTGATTGTCCCGTCAAGACTATGCTGTGCTTTGTCAAGATTAATAGCTCGAATCTCAAAATGCGCTTTCAACATTTCACGCAACTCTTTAGATAAATTAGTCATATGATCAAAAGATGTTTCGCCTTTTTTCCAGAGCCACTCATTAATTTGCTTAGCGCGAAAAGCAGGCTGTCCTTTAGAAACTATAAACTCTTTGATCTGATCTGGAGTTAGTTTTCGTATATCGAGCTTATGTATTGTATTCATGTTGCAAAATTAATTAAAATGAATAAGTCAACGTAGAAAACTTTTTATAGACAAGGAAATATACATCGGAAGAAAGGGATTTTAAAGAGGTCGAAAACATGGATTACTTTTTTTCAAATTATGAAATACACTAACGATTTTGAAATGAATACTGTTTTAATTTGTACACCTTCTTATTAAAAAAACCTTTATAGTGTAACTAATTAATGGCACAAAATTGGATTTTTAATAGCCTCAAAGAAATTCAGTTCCAATGGCAACTTGGACATCCAGCCTCTATAAATTAAATACACACCCAATGCAAGACTTATATAAGGGTATAGTTTTGTTAATGATAAACGCCATCGTTGACTGACTGTTTCAAAAGCAACTACTATACCGACCATACCAGGAAATGTGCCCAAACCAAAAAACAACATGAATCCCATACTGCCATAAATATTGCCCAAAGAAATTGCTCCAGCAATAGCAAGATATACGAGGCCACAAGGTAAAAACCCATTAATTAAACCCAAATAAAAAACCGGAACTTGCTTACTTTTCTTTAAAATGCTTCCCAATGCATTCGTAACTTTTCCATACACTTGCTTCAAGAAAGTTGATTTTGCAATAAGATTATCCGGATTGATTGAGAATAAAAAGCCGAATACCATGATTACTCCCAGCAATATGGACAATGCACTCTGAGCACCGCTAAAAGCAGCTATACTGCCTATAACTCCAAATATCAAGCCTAATATAACATAACCCATAGTTCGACCACTGTTATAAAGCATGGAAGATCCAAAAGTCGTCCAGCTTCGATGTCCTTTAGCTTTTTGAACAGCTAAAGCTAATGGCCCACACATGCCGATACAATGCAAACTGCCAAAAAAACCCAGTAAAAAAGCAATCCAGTACAATGGTTAAGAATTAAATGATAAGTTCTTCTTCCTGATAATAACTCTTTCCCGCACGATTCCAATCGATCTTTACTTTTATTTTACCAGTTTGTAAATCCTTAGTGGATATTATATACTCTATATCGCTACCCAAATTGAAATCATATTTTACATCCAATTTATCAGAAAGCGGATTATACAAAAGAACATTTCCATCTATCAAACCGACAGCGTCTTCAGGAAAATATAAATAGATATTTTTTTCTTCGCGATTGTATATTAACTTAACCTTTTCAGTTAATGAAACCGTATTTTGCTTCTTTTCCATCATTTGCTGATAGGATAAATCCTCTTCATAGTAATTTTCAATAACTAAGCTTTCAGTGTATTTAGTTGATTGGATCAACACAAAAATTAGCGCTCCAATAAATAAAGTTATAAAAATAGCTAGCCCAGTACCCCAATTAAATTTCATATTAAAATGCTTTATCTCTTTAACAATTTTTTAGTGATTCAGTTTGCAAAATGTATGGCTATTCTACCTATTATTCATTTGAATTGAATTTAAAAAAATGCCAACATCCAATTAGGAAAATTACGAATACTTACATATTAAGATTCTTCTCAAAATGGGCAAGTGGCATTTTATAAATTCATAAGCCTTAATTGCTTTACGACTTTCTCATTCATCATTTTATAGGTCCAAAGAAAGTTGTTTTAACCTTTCTAATCAACTTACCATCTTCGTAAACTCCGATTACTATGTTATTTTTACCACTCTTAAGCGAATTAGCCGGTAATTTAATAAAGACTGTTCCTTTAATATTACTGTTTTTGTCAACCTCAGGTTTTTTACCACCGATGATTTCAAAATTTCCAGTATCAGGATCTAGCATTTTAAATTCAAGGCTTAGTGATTTTGAAGTTTTATTTATCAGTTGATAATTATACAAATTACTTACTGTTCCATCGGTATTCTCTTGTGCAAGTAAACCGCCAGTACGTAAAAACAACACATCAACATCTGATCTCATTGTAAACAATAGTACTTCCACTGCAATAAGAATTATAAGTACAAGGGAATAAGCAATTGTTCTCGTATTTAATAAATTTCTTTCCCCTTTAGTAATACCTTCAATACTATCTAATCGAATTAAACCTTTTGGCCTATCGATTTTTTCCATGACATCATCACAAGCATCCATACAAGCAGTACAATTGACACACTCCAATTGGGTACCATTTCGAATATCAATACCTGTAGGACATACCTGTACACATAAACGACAGTCTATACAATCCCCTAGTTTTTCTTGAGTAGTACTAATGATATTACCTACAGTAGCACTGGTAGTGATTGCTGTAGAGGTTGATGATTCGATCGTTTCGGGTTTGGCTGCTTTTGACTTTTTTAATTTACCTCTTGGTTCACCTCTGACAAAATCGTACGCAACAACCAAAGATCTGTTGTCTAACATCACACCTTGCAATCTACCGTATGGACAAATAGTGGTACACACCTGTTCACGTAATCTTGCAAATACCATATAAAACACAAATGAGAATATAGTCATTGCAGTAAAACCGCTAACGTGGTCAGCTATTGGTTCTTTAATAATTTTCATTACCTCATCTATACCAATTATATAGGCTAAAAAAGTATTGGCAATTAAAACAGCAAGTCCAAAAAATATGATATGCTTACCTACTTTTTTTATGATTTTATCTGTATCCCAAGCTGCCTTATCAAGTTTTCTTTGTGCATTGTGATCACCTTCTATAGCATATTCAATCTTACGATATAGCAATTCCATAAAAACCGTTTGTGGGCAAATCCATCCACAAAACAATCGTCCAAAAATTACCGTAAATAGAATTATAAAGACCAGCATTATTAGCATAGCAATTGCAAATAAATAAAAGTCTTGAGGGCCAAAGTGCAACCCAAAAATTATGAATTCCCGGTCTATAATATTAAAAAGAACGAAAGGCTGTCCATTTACTTTAATAAAAGGAAGTCCAAACAGAACTAGAAAATAGAGATAAGATAACCATGTCCGGTAGTTCGTATATTTACCTGAAGGTTTTTTGGGAAAAATCCAGATACGCTTGCCGCTTTTATCAACAGTAGCTAATTCATCCCTGAAATGTTCATCCATTTGATAAAATTGATCTACATCCATCTAATTTAAATTTTTAAATTAATCAATAAATTATTTTGGAGTTATCTATCTTAAATAGAGCGCCAATACTAAGAAAGTTGGATACGCTCCAACTTTCTAGTAAATATACTTTAGAATAGATTATTTAATTGTTAGGAGAAAGTAAATAACCTATTCGTTTTCTGGTGTCACTGCTTCATCGGATGTTGGATCAACTTCAACCTTTGGTTCATATAACTCGCCTTCTGCTTCCTTTTGATTAGGTGGGTTAGTGCCCTGAAAGGTTAAAATATAACTAGCTACTTTTTGCATTGCTGCCGGTCTTAACTGGTCTTTCCATGCTATCATACCTTTTTCAGGTACTCCATATTTTATAGTTCTAAAAATGTCATTGATACTTCCACCATGAACCCAATACTTATCTACGAAGTTTGGTCCAACCAAACCTTCACCAGCATGACCATGACAAACTGCACAGTTAGCAACATAAATTTCCTTACCTTCTTCGATAGCAGCCGGCTCCATAAGCACGGTTACAGACGTTTCGTCAATCATATTTCCTTGAGCAGAAAGTTGCTGTGCTTTTTGGAGCTCTGCTACTTCCATAGCAATCTGATATTCCTGAATTTGACTAGGGCCCTTATGCGATACATTATAATACCAAATATATGCCACGGCAAATATAATTGTACCGTAAAACATATACAACCACCAAGGCGGTAGAGAATTATCTAATTCACGAATGCCGTCAAAATCATGTCCAAGATCGATGTCCGCTTCTTTAGAAACGGGTGCTATATTCCAAGCTTTTTCATATAACTCACTCAGAAATGATTTTTCTTCGCCACTTTTTGAGCTACTATCTTCAATTTCTGAATCAAATTTAGTAGCTAGATTTTTTTTTTGAACGTCAATAAATGACCAAATAAGCCTTAAAGTAACCGAAAGGACTCCTATTAAAGCAGCTAAAGCCATGAAAACAAGCAAATTATTATAAAAATATGTCATAATATTTGATGCCGATCTATTCCCTTGTCCATAAACAACAGACATTCCACTGAAAACCACTATATACATTATGATGGTTAAATTAAATTTCTTCATCATTTTTTATAAATTAATTTATTAAACTAAATAAAATTCAAACTATCCATTAAGCGTCATCTTCTAGAGGTAAATTCTCTAACTTTTCAAGATCACTTTTATTTTTAATAAAAACGAGTATTACACTCATCACAAAAATAAATACAAACGTAATAAGTGCAAATATAGCCATCCAGTTAATACTTCCGGCTCCTTGTAAAATATATTTTGCCATATTATATTATTTTTTAAACCTCAGTTTTATTTTGCTTTAATATCTGTACCCAATCGCTGTAAATATGCAATCATTGCAATAATCTCTTTATTTTCAAGATTTTCTTGACTAATTTTATCCTTTGCTAAATTTGCAGCGATCTTTTTAGCTTGATTTTTCAAATCTTCCACTGCTTTATCAGCATATCCTTCTGGATAAGGTGTTCCTAATGATTGTAAAACTTTTATCTTAGCTGATGTATAACTTGTATTCAAATCATCTTTAATCAACCATGGATACGGAGGCATTATTGAGCCTGGTGACATTGATGTAGGATCTAGCATGTGGTTATAATGCCAGCTATCAGGATATTTACCACCAACTCGATGTAAATCTGGACCAGTACGTTTACTTCCCCATAGGAATGGCCTGTCATAAATAAATTCACCAGACTTGGAATATTCACCATAACGCTCTGTCTCTGATCTGAATGGACGAATCATTTGTGAGTGACAGTTTACACAACCTTCACGTATATAAATATCTCTTCCCTCCAACTCTAAAGGTGTATATGGTTTTACTGATGCAATCTTAGGAACGTTTTCATCAACCATCATCATAGGTACTATCTCAATGATACCACCAATAAGTATCGCTACTGTACTCCAAAATAACATTTGAATAGGCTTTCTTTCTATCCACTTATGCCAATGTTCGCCTTTTGATGCCACATACTTTTCTAAAGCAGGTGCTGATGCTTCCTGATTTGCTATTAATTTTCCGCTTTTTACTGTTTTGTTAAGGTTGTATATCATTAATAATACACCAACAAAGTAAATCGTACCACCTATTGCTCTAATTAAATACATAGGTAAAATCTGCGTTACGGTCTCTAGAAAGTTGCCATACTGCAAAAATCCATCAGGAGTAAATTGTTTCCACATCAAAGACTGTGTCCAACCCGCCCAGTATAAAGGAATTGCATAAAACAATATTCCTAATGTACCTATCCAGAAATGTGCATTAGCAAGTTTTACTGAATATAACTTTGTGCCATATATCCTTGGTAGTAACCAATAAAGCATTCCAAAGGTAAGCATACCATTCCATCCCAAAGCTCCAATGTGCACGTGTGCTATGGTCCAGTCAGTATAGTGCGTTATCGCATTTAAAGATTTAATTGATAAAAGCGGCCCTTCTAACGTGGCCATACCATATGCTGTTACAGCCACAACAAAAAACTTAAGAATTGGGTCCGTTCTAACTTTATCCCACGCACCTCTTAATGTCAAAAGTCCATTTAACATACCACCCCATGATGGTGCAATCAACATGATTGAAAATACGGTACCCAATGACTGTGCCCAATCCGGTAATGATGTGTATAATAAGTGGTGTGGTCCTGCCCATATATAGATGAATATCAATGCCCAAAAGTGAATAATAGACAATTTATATGAAAACACCGGTCTATTTGCTGCTTTTGGCAAAAAGTAATACATTAATCCCAAATAAGGAGTCGTAAGGAAAAATGCTACAGCATTATGTCCATACCACCATTGTACCAATGCATCCTGAACACCCGCAAATGCATTGACTGCATACGACATACTTACCGGTATCTGAATGTTATTAAATACATGAAGTACGGTTACTGTAATCCATGTTGCAATATAAAACCATATAGCTACGTAAAGATGTTGCTCTCTTCTTTTCAATATAGTACCAAACATATTAATACCAAACACGATCCAAACAAACGCTATCGCTAAGTCTATCGGCCATATTAATTCTGCATATTCGTGACTACTTGTCAATCCCAAAGGCAATGTTATCGCTGCCGATAAGATGATCAATTGCCAACCCCAAAAATGTATATTTGATAATACATCACTATACATCCTTGTTTTAAGCAATCTTTGTAGTGAATAGTATACTCCTGTAAAAATACCATTACCTACGAAGGCAAAAATTACCGCATTGGTATGCAATGGTCTGATACGACCAAATGAAGTCTCCGCTAAACCAAAATTTAATGCTGGAAATACTAATTGCAAGGCAACCAATATACCCACTAACATCCCGATTACACCAAACGTAATCGAGGCATATGCAAAGTTGCGAACAACTTTATTGTCATAACTAAATGTTTCTAACTGTGCCATAAACCTGATTTTATTATTTTGATATATTTAATTATTTTTTATTTTTTCTACCATATCATCTTCTAATAAAACCCGCATACCCGGGGTATATTCGTCGTCATACTGTCCATCCTTAACAGCCCAAAAAAAGGCAATCAAAAAACCAATAGCCAATACTAAACTTATGATAATCAAATAAAAAATTACTTTCATTTTAATAATAATTCAAAAATCGGTGCAATTTAGAAATAGTTTGTAAATACCACAAATGACCTATATCATTCATTGCTGAAATAATTTAAAAATCTCTTTAAATAAGACCAATTCCAATACGATTCTTACCCAATTCCAAATCAGATTAATTCGAATTTGTTAAGAAATATTTTACAAAAATATTAAAATATATTTAAATCACTACAAAATATTTACTTTTGAATGCTAAAATTTTTTTTATCGCACATTATTTGAATTTATCAAGTGGGCTTATAGATAATTATAAAAAAAAACGACCAAATCTTGCATTTTTCATTATCTTTAAAAAAGACGATTGTTAACCAAGTAAATGCTTTATACTAGCCGCTTTTTGTAAAATTTAAGAAAAAAAACTATATCACAAAATAAACAATACCTGTCAACACCAAAATCACCCCAAAAACCACCAAAACCATCAACAGTATATACCGCTTATTTCTGACTACTTTACCCACTAATGGAATTTCTTCGTTTCTTGTTTCGTTATATAACTTATAATCAAATTCATCCCCGCAACTAATAGCCATTTTAAACAACTCATCATCGAGCATAAAGCTAAATTCCCGGGCTTCCTTTACACCAAAATCAATTTTAATGATTTCATTCCCAACATACAACAACAAATGACCAGACTTATCACCATGATACAATCCAATTTCGAAGACTATACCATCAGGTGTTTTATATAACCAGGTTCTTTGTGCCACAAACAGACAAATTTAGGTCGGATTTTAATGCACGTTTCTTTGCTGAAAGCTACAGATATTAAAAAAAATCAAAAAAAATTATAAATCATACGTTATCTTTACAACATCTGTCTGTGGATGCGCCTGACACGTAAGTATAAAACCTGCTTCTACTTCTTCATCTTCTAGTGCATAACATAAATCCATAGACGCTTTTCCATCTAAAACTTTTGCCATACAAGTCGAGCAAGTCCCACTTGTACATGAGTATGGTGGATCCTTTTTTTCATCAATAAGCACATCCAAAATAGATTTGCCTTGTGGCACAGAAATCGTATGTTCTTCCCCATTAAGTATCACGTGGACAGTACCCAACGCCACACCTGACTCAGAAGTCTTTTCATATGACGCAGTGCTAAAGTATTCCTTTAAAATATGTTTTTTGTCAATTTGCTGGTTAAGAAGGACGCTATTTATTTTCTCTATAAAATCACCTGGACCACAGATATAGTAAAAATTTTCTTTGTATTTTGACGAAAAATCAGTCAAAAAATTATTACACATTTTTTCATTGATTCTCCCTTTTAATCCTGACCATGTAATGATTTTTTTAGCAAACAATCCGAGAACACCACCCTCCTTTTTTACTTTTGGCTGGCTCAATGCATAAACAATATCCAATTGTCCAGCGTACTTTTGAGCCAAATCATCCAGATTTTCCTTGAAAATGATGTTATCTTCATTGCGACTTCCATAAAGTAAATAACAATGACTCTTAGGCTCTTCTTCTAAAATAGTATGAATCATAGAAATAACCGGTGTTATCCCGCTTCCAGCTGCAAAAAAATAATGCCCTCTCGAAGCATCATGATTTGGTTGCACCACAAAATTACCCATAGGTGTCATCAATTCTAAATCATCACCTACTTTGACCTTATGGTTTAAATATGATGATGCAATACCATTTTTTACCTCTTTTACTGCTATTCCAGGATACGCTGCATTACTCATTGTGGACAAAGAATACGAACGTCGTATTTCTTTTTCATTCCTCATCAATTTAACCGTTACATATTGTCCCGGAATATGATTATATTTTTCTTTAAGATGATTGGGTACCTCAAAATAAATAACTTTTGTATCTGGGGTCACCTGATCTATTTTATGTATTTTCAATTTGTGAAATTCCATATTTACCTTTTCTATAATGTCAACAAATAATCTTAGAAACAACGGAAGTTTAATATAGTTATTTTTTCTTATCTTCCTTATTCAATTTAAACATATAAAATGGGGTCCAGTTTATCCTTAAAATTAAAAAATCACATGAAATAAACGCTATTATATTTCAATGGCCAACAAACAAAAATTATCTTCATAAATTGAATACCAAATCACATAGACCTATGTATTAATAAATTTCATATTATCATTTTTATAGATTTTATCTACCTAATTCAAAGAATTAAGTATTTTTGTCATTTAATTTTCGATTATTATTTTATGGTAATTGAATTTCATTTTAACAATATACAAATATCAACTTTTGAAATTATCTGTAATAATTCCGGCTTACAACGAAGAAAAAACCATCATCACTATACTCGAAAGTGTACAAAAGGTGCAATTAATCAATAATTTTGAAAAAGAAATTATTATTGTCAATGATTGCTCTAAAGACAAAACAGAAGAAATGATCACCACATATATGTCTGGACATCCTGATTTAAATATTCAATATTTCAAGCATGATAAAAATCAAGGTAAGGGTGGTGCTATCCATACGGGTATTAAATGTGCAACTGGCGATTATATTGTAGTTCAAGATGCAGATCTTGAATATGATCCTCAGGAGTTCAACCTATTATTAAAACCGATTATTGATGGATTTGGTGATGTAGTTTATGGTTCGAGATTTATTGGCGGAAAGCCGCACAGAATCTTATTTTTCTGGCATTCCATAGGTAATAAATTTCTGACTTTTTGCTCAAATGCAATGACAAATCTAAATCTAACTGACATGGAAACATGTTATAAACTTTGGCGATCGGACATTATCAAAAGCATAAATTTAAAAGAAAAGAGATTCGGTTTTGAACCGGAAGTAACCGCAAAGGTATCCAGATTTCCTAATGTCAGAATCTATGAAGTTGGTATTTCTTATTACGGCCGAACCTACGCTGAAGGAAAAAAAATAAACTGGAAAGATGGATTCAGAGCTTTATTCTGCATCCTTAAATACAATACATGGGCTAAGTAAAACCTGAAATTTTCAGTTTATTTTGAATTTATTAAACACGATATGTGTTATTGCATAGATAAATATAAACAACTGATGTTAAAGCGCATAACAAATTACATCTGTAAACATATTCAACTGATGGGCATACAGCTCATCTATTCTGCATTTTTAATGCTATTTGCATACAAATCTTCTAATACTCCAAAATGGGCAAAGCGTATTATTTTAGGTGCGTTTGCTTATTTGCTTTCTCCTATCGATAGTATTCCGGATTTGACTCCAGTACTAGGCTTTACGGACGACCTAGGCGTGATTTCTTTTGGACTTGTTACGATTGCCTGCTATATAAATCAAGAAATTCGTGATTTGGCAAGGGCTAAACTTGCATCAATGTTTAACCACATAGATGAGGCAGCTTTAGCATCTGTTGATGCAAAATTATAAATTCAAAACCTAGTTATAAAGAAAGAAGAATATCTGCTATTTTTTGTTGGCTATGCCCTGAACCTGCTAAACGTTGTTTTTCCTGTCCATCTTTGATAAATAAAATTACCGGTTGACCTGGGACATCATACTTTCGAGTTATTTCATTATTATTATCTGTATCTACTTGTATAAATTTTACAAAACGCAACGTTTCGTTTATTGCGGCTTCTTCTACAGCAGGACGTTGCGCTTTACAAATTGAACACCAAGTAGCATGAAAAAACACCATAGAAACTCCGGTGTTTATTTCCGATTCAAATACTGATAGTCCATCCACATGCTTTAAATGACTATTGGACAAATCAACATCTTTACTACAAGAAACGAATAAAATGCAAGCAAAAAAAGCAGTTAGTATCTTGTTCATTTTTATAAATTTTCAATTTCATTTCTTTACACGATGTGCAAGATAATTTTAAATTAATATGTTATTCCGTTGGGTAACATGCTTTGATTATATGTTTTGTGACATATTCAAATATTTATATATCCAACTTAGAGCAAAGTTATGAATAAATTATGATAGCTTCATGAAAAATATTTATGGATATCAACTTTAAGAGCAAAAGTGACTGCAAAATTTGTTAGTTAAAGATTTTTAGATAAAACCATGCCTAAAACAAAGCATTTAATCAGGTCAAATTTTGCTTCTTACAGTAGTTAGAAATCCACTCTTAAAAAATTATCCGCATTATAACACAAAAAGAATATATAAAAAGTTGATGTATTTTGAAAAATCTTTAACAAAAAAACTGTATAAAAGATAAATTCCGAGTAGATTATTGTAAAAATGTTAACGTATTTTTGAAATTTCAGGACATTCAATACCACCAAAATATCTTACAATTGAAACACCAACAAAAGCATATTTATCTTTTCCTTTTGTATCACCTCGTTGACGTCCTTGAGCGCCTAAGCCATCTATCAATGACCTGTCTGAAAGCGCTGCAGCGATAGGACCTCGAGTGTCAATAAGTGCCTGTTTGTCTGGGAAGACCGAACTCACATCGTCAAGGTAATCTGTAAATAGAAAACGGGTGCTTATTTCAACATTAACGCTCAAATCCTTGTTAATGTCAAATTTATAACCACCTCCCAAGACAAAGCCACCGCTTATCGTATTGTATTCCTGACCAAGTGTTTGCCCTTCTGTTCCCATTTTTCGCAAAGCATATCTTTCGCCATTGAGCTCGGCAGTTGGATTAAAATGAAAAAGGTTAATTCCACCAAAAAAATATGGTGTGTTATTATAGGTGTGATGTCCATGCTCATAATGAAAAAAATTAAATTCCAAAACATTAGACCAATCAAAAATATTAGACCGAAAACTCAAATTTCTATTCTTTTCAAAATTGTTTTCAGAGTCCGAATCGTACGCTCTAACTCTACCAAAATTTAAAGATGTTCTAAACGAAAGTCGATGATTAAAGTTTTTACGGGCGAGTACTCCAAAAGCGAGACCAGGCTTATTAAGTCTGAAATTTGTATTCAAGTCACCAAAATAATAACTGGCACCTAACCATCCACCTAATTCATAGCCCTTTTGAGCAGTAGCCTCATAAGAAAGGCCTGAAATCAGTAAAAGGATTATAAATATATATCGATATTGATTTTTCATATTCATTTAACGTTCGTATGATAATTTTGGTATAATACTCAGCTTTTATTTCTTAACTTCTAGTGATAAAAAAATTGCGCTTTCTACTACTACAATCATTGTTCCATTTTCAGAAAAGATTGGCTGGCTTTCAACCTTTTTTTCATTAATATATATTTGGCCCATTTCGAATGGCAAACCATGCAATATAATCTTATAAGCATGATATGATGGCTCAAAATGGCCTGAATTTCTCAATGATAATTTAAATGATTCAGATGAGGAATTTGTTACAAATCTTTTTTTATTATAAATACCTTTTTCGTATTCATATCCGTCACCGTTATCTTCATAAAGCAGGCTTGAAATATTATTTCCACCATAATATACATGAAGGGTCATTTGTTCATAATCTCTTTCGCCTACGTATTGCAATACTTCGCCCATTGGAATGACTGCACCTTCTCTTATAAATAACGGAATTCGGTCAATAGGCGCTTCGGCTTTGATTTCCACACCACCTTCCCATAAGGTATCATTCCAGTAATCATACCACCTTCCTTTGGGAAGATAAACATATCTATTCTCAACAGAAGGTTCCAATATTGGGCAAACCAATAAATGATCCCCTAACAAAAACTCATCCACCCGATAAAGCGTATCGCTGTCATACTGATCATAATACGAAATCGGTCTGAGCATAGGTGTAAATTCGGAAATGTATTGATAAAATGTTGTGTATAAATATGGTAACAATTTATACCTAAGTTCAATAAATTTACGTATAATATTCAAAGTATCATTTCCAAATGACCATGGTTCTTGATTGCCATGATCTCCCGAACTATGTGTTCGGAAAAATGGCTGAAAAGTAGCCAATTGTACCCATCTTGTATATAATTCAGAGGATGGCTGGTCAATAAATCCACCTACATCAGCTCCTACAAATGAGAATCCAGAAATAGCCATCCGCTGACATTGCATTGTTGCAATCCAAAGATGCTCCCATGATGCAATATTGTCACCTGTCCATGAAGCGGCATAACGTTGAGTGCCTGAATATGCGGAGCGTGTCAATACAAAAGGCCTGAGTCCATTTCTGTATTTTTTGACACCCATATGGGTCGCTTTTGCCATTAGCATGCCATAGACATTATGTGCTTTTCGATGGCTACATGGATAACCATCAAAATTATGTCGCACATCATTTGGAAAAGTCTTGCCTTCTGTTTCAAATAATGCAGGCTCATTCATATCATTCCAGATACCACTTATTCCTTTTTCAACGATAAGATCGTAATATAAACCAGCCCACCATTTTCGGACTTTTGGATTTGTAAAATCCGGAAAATAACACTGTTCTGGCCATACTTTACCTTTCATATATGGACCATCTGCACGCCTACAAAAGTAATTATTAGCTAATCCTTCTTGATATACATCATATTCAGGGTCGATTTTTATGCCAGGATCGATAATGGCTACTGTTTTAAACCCGTCATTTAGCAAGTCCGAAACCATTTGCTTTGGGTCTGGAAATTTTTCATAATCCCATGTAAAACATTTAAAGTCTTTCATGTAGTCTATGTCAAGATATATGACATCACATGGAATGCGTTCTTTTCGCATTTTGATCGTGATTTCTCTAACCTTACTTTCGGGATAATAACTCCATTTTGATTGTTGATAACCCAATGCCCAAAGTGGTGGCATCTCAGGCGTACCGGTTAACATCGTATATCTTCTTGTCACATCAGTTAGCTCAGGTCCATTGATAAAGTAGTAATTCATCTCTCCACCTTCCGCCCAAAAGCTGGTAACCACACTACGCTCAGAACCAAAATCGAAAGTTGATTTAAAAGTATTATCAAAAAAAATACCGTAACCTCGACCAGAATGAATAGCTGTATAAAACGGAATCGCTTTATATATCGGATCTTCCTCTTTCTTAAACCCATAGGTATCCATAGCCCAGTTTGTCACACGTCGACCTCTTAGATTGAGATGCATCGTCTTATCACCCATACCATAAAAATGTTCGCCCTCCTGGATTACCTTGCTCATTTTTACAATATCACCACCATATACAGGATGTTCTTCCCAATGGAAACCGCACTCATCCCTACATATTATATTTCCATTTAGTTCAGTAAAAATAATTTTGCTATCACTTTTATGAACATTTACAACGACCGATTCTGATTTAATGATTAAATTCTGCTGATTATCAATAATGAGTAAAGTAAAATCTTCACATTGAAACCTTTTATTTAAAGCATACGAAAAATGATCTTCAAAACTTTCACTTGTACAATATCTGACTCTTACAATATCAATACTAAGAAAACTCACTTGGAAAGACACCTTGTTTTCGGTTCTTACGAGTACACCATTCGTAATCTCTTCATAACCTATAACCCTACCCGGTGTAGATTCATTAATATTCATATTACTAATACTTTGGATATAACGAATATTTAAAATAAAAGAGGCCGCACTATTTTAAATAATACGGCCTCTGATCTTATCGAGGTCGGAAGCGGATTCGAACCGCTGTACGAGGTTTTGCAGACCTATGCCTAGCCACTCGGCCACCCGACCATTGAATGCGGTCGCAAAGATATAACCCTTTTTACGAATATCAAAATTTATTTAAATAAAATAATCCTTATATTTTAGTCCACTTTTTACAAAACCTATCATTCACACACTTTGTTCTAAATATATTAATGAACAGCGTAACGTACTTTTAAATGAATATTGACAGATTTGTTTTTAATGACTTCGAAGAAAATACTTACATTCTATATGACGAAACTGGAGAATGTGCCATAATTGATCCGGGATGTTGTAACATTGCAGAACAAAGCGAACTTACGCAATTTATCAATGAAAAGCAACTTACTCCCGTTTTACTTTTAAATACACATTGCCATATCGATCATGTTATGGGCAATAAATTTGTAAATGAAAAATATAATCTACCATTAATAGCCAACGAAAAAGAACAAATTGTCCTATCTAGTGCAAACGCAGTAGCTATGTTATATCAGATGCCATACGAAACATCCCCAGAAATATCACATTTTTTGTATCACGATGATGTGGTAAAATTCGGTAAAACGTCATTAAAAGTGCTTTTTACACCTGGTCATTCTCCGGGAAGTATATCATTTTATAATGAAGCAAAAGGGATCGTAATTTCAGGAGATGTACTGTTTCAAAACAGTATAGGAAGAACTGATCTTCCGGGCGGAGATTTTGACGTTTTAATTCATTCCATAAAAACGCAATTGTTCACACTTCCTGACAACACTGACGTATTATCTGGTCATGGCAATCCTACGACAATAGGTATAGAAAAACAAACGAATCCTTTCTTTTAAAAATATACACCAGCTGTAAGTGTAATACCATTAAACTTAGTATCCGGTTGCTTATAAAATGCATTAAAAATACCATATTGATATTCAAGGTCAATATCAAAAATGCCTAAAGTACAACCTAAACCTGAAGTTACACCCATAAATGAATTATTCAACTCCCTGTAACCATCAATATCTAATCCTTTTTCAGGTGATTTTGAAACAAAGTTGATTGAACCGAGCACCTTACTTCGTAAAACAAAATCGTTACTAAATCTAACTATATTAAAGCCTAACCCAAAGCGACCGCTTAGGATAGAAAAATCGCGGTTTTTAAAAAATTCAGGGCTTTTTGATGAATATATGCTAGTGTTTATATATTGTCCTCCGATTATAAAATATAAATTTCCCTCTACTAATCTGGCATCAACTCCGGCTAACCATCCATAGTGCATTTGACCTTTTTCTGTTACATTATGATCTGATGATTTTATTGCTGTAAGTCCGGTATGCACGGACAAACCAGGCGATTGACTATATAAACTAAGACTTCCACCAAGTAACATTATTAATAGGAGTATGCGCTTCATAAATTGAATTTATTATATTTAATGGTAAATCTTTCAAAAACCGTGCTAGAAAACATTATTATCGTATTTTTTTATAATTTTGCTGTAATTAAAAATATAATATGTATCCCGATCTTTCATATTTCTTTCATGATTTGTTTGGCACAGAAGCTGATAATTGGATTTCAATTTTTAAGACATTTGGGTTTATGCTTGTAGTTGCGCTCATGTCAACAGCTTTTCTCTTAAAATCTGAATTGTTAAGGCTTGAAAGGGAAGGGAAAATTTTACCACAAAATATTGTTTCCAATACTTCTGAAAAACTATCTTTTCAAGACATTGCATTAAATACACTATTCACACTTTTTATAGGTGGGAAACTTCCTTATATCATTGCAAATTTTGACCAGTTTAAGGCTGATCCGGCATCAATTGTATTTTCATCAAAAGGACAATGGGTTATTGGAATTATTTTAGGACTTATTACATTAGGATACTACTTATATAAAAATAATAAAGCAAGTGATAAGATTAAAACAGAAACTATTCAATTTTGGCCTTCATCTAAGACGAATGATATCATTATTGTAGCAGGGATATCTGGTGTAATCGGCAGTAAACTATTTTCAGTATTTGAAGATATTGAAGGATTGTTTAGGGATCCAATAAGTGCCTTGTTTTCGGGAAGTGGTTTAAATGTATTTGGAGGTATTATACTAGCATTTTTCGTAGTAAGTTGGTATGTTAAAAAACTTGGAATAAAACCAATTTACATGATGGACATTGGTGGAATGGGTATTCTCCTTGGTTATGCGGTTGGACGAATCGGCTGTCAATTATCAGGAGATGGAGATTGGGGAATTATAGCAGCACCTCAACCTTCTTGGTGGTTCCTGCCAGATTGGTTATGGTCTTATGATTATCCTAACAATGTAAACAATGATGGAGTGCTCATGGCTAATAGTAATGTTGAAGTATTTAATCAGGCTAGAGCAACGGGAATGTCCATTGAAGAAAGCTGTAAACTCAGTAGTGGCTATAAATATTGCCACATTCTAAATCCTAAAGTATATCCAACACCACTTTATGAGATTTTTTTTAGCCTATTAGCGTTAGCTATTATATGGTTTAACAGACTTAAGTTTAGAATTCCAGGACTAATCTTTTTTACCTATATGATTATAAATGGTGTTGAACGTTTTTTTATAGAGACGATTCGCGTTAATGAAAGATATGAGATGTTTGGACTCAACTTGAGTCAAGCCCAATACATCTCAATATTATTTGTAATTATAGGAATCGCGGGGATTGTTTTCTTAAATAGAAAACATAAATCAGTTGAAATTACAGCTCGGACTTAATCGCTTCGGCGATGGCATGCATTTCTTCAGATGATAACTTTAATTTTGGATTTGAAAAATTCATATCACTTATTTGATTAATTGGTACAAGATGAATATGCGTATGCGGAACTTCTAATCCAATTACTGCAACACCGATTCTTTGGCAAGGTATTGCTTTTTTGACAGCAACAGCAATCCTTTTTGCAAAAAGGTGCAAATCAACAAACTCACTATCATCAATATCAAAAATATAATCAATTTCCTGTTTTGGTATAACGAGTACATGCCCCCTTACAATAGGAAATGCATCTAAAATAGCTATAAATCTATCATCCTCTGCAATTTTATAAGCAGGTATTTCATCGTTAATTATTTTAGAAAAAATAGAACCCATCTTTTATAATGATATTTCTAAGATTTTGAATTGAATTTTACCTGCTGGAGTTTCCACTTCAACAACATCACCAACAGCATTTCCGAGTAGGGCCTGACCTATTGGTGATTTTACAGAAATCTTCTTAGCTTTCAAATCAGCTTCAGCTTCGGCAACTAAACGATAAGTAACGGTTGTCTTAGTCTTAATATTTTCAATAGTTACATGACTTAATACGGTCACCTTAGATGTATCTAATTGACTTTCATCTATAATACGAGCTTGCGCAAATACTTTCTCCAATTCATTGATTTTCAGCTCGAGCATTCCCTGCGCATTCTTGGCAGCATCGTATTCGGCATTCTCAGACAAATCACCTTTTTCACGTGCTTCTGCAATTGCTTTAGCTACCTCTTCACGGCCTTTAGTCTTTAATTCCTCTAACTCAGCCTTCAACTTTTCAAACCCTTCCTGGGTCATATAAGAAACAGACATTGTAAAAAATTTTAAGGTTTAATATAAATATAAAAAGAGACGTCCTCACTCTAATAAAGTGAGAACGTCTAATAAATAAAATTTTATCTTAACTTTATATAAGAACGTTATTAGCTCTATAAAAGTTTCCTAGAATGCAAATCTAAGTGTAAAATTATGAGAACCTCTAAATGGATTTGTAGTTCTATAAGCATAATCCAAACCTAATCTGTTACCACCATCAGCAGTGATCGGAACTTCAACTGAAGCACCAGCAGAAAATCCTGTATATAAACTTTGCGTTTCAATATCACCTTGACCTACATCTACTTTATAAGCACCTCTAAGTGCAAATATATTTCTAAATGAAAATTCAGCCCCTACGCCAATTTGATCTTTTGAAAAAGCATTAGATGTAAAATTCGCTAAACCACGAATATAGTCTTCCTCGCCTACATAAAAGTCATAAGAAACTCCCAAATTAAGTGAAGAAGGCAATTCAAAACTTGCACCTCTAGAATCATATGCTATTTCATATAGTACACCACCATCGGGAAATGGATTTGGTCTTCTTACAGTCAAACCTTCACCACCAAATGCCATTGGTGTACCGATATTTTTCAATGAAATACCTAATTTAAAATTATCCTTTTCACCTGAAACATACTGAACACCAGCATCGATTGCTATACCTGTTGCGGTAACATCCTGTAATCCTTCTGATACATAACGTACCAAAGCTCCTACTGAAATTTTATTAGCATATGTAAGTGAATATCCAAGTCCTAATTGAAAAAAACTAGGTGAAAAAAATCCTCCAGTTCCTGCTGGTTGATTGGTTGTAGTAACAGGAATATCACCAAAGTTTAAAGAAGAAAATTCGATACCCAATGCACCGCTTTTTCCCATTTTAAAACCGATACCACCGGCATTAAGTTGAAGACCTGAACCAGAGTACAGAATATTATTGGTAATGCCAATTTGAATATTTTCTATACGACTTAATCCAGCAATATTAATACGCATTGCTTCAACGCCTGTTACGGATGATGTACTCATAGAGTGTAAACCAGCACTACGTCCCCATGGATTCATGAGTAATTCCCCTGCACCAGCCTGTCCTTGTCTATCAGGATTACCTGCCACCAAGCTACTCACAGAAAAAATCAATATTGTTAATACAGAGTAAAATGTATATCTCATAAGATTTTGATTTTTATTTTTTTGTTTAAATTATCATAAATGAAGAGAAAGCATAAAGGCTTCCTCTTCACTGATTATATTATTACAATCCACTTGGATCAAACTTACGGCTAATACCAAACCATTTAATAGTACGTTCTTCGCCATAATCTGGGGCAGATATATGTATCAAATAAACACCACTTGCTACTGGAATATCTTTAAAGTTTTTCATATCCCATTCTAAATCAGGATAAACCTGAGAAGTAGAAGTTGGTCTATTTGTACCTGACAAAATAGCCTCACGCTCATCTCTATTATACTGTTTGATAAAACTACCATCGATACTATATATTGTAACTACAGCTTTTGCAGGTAGGTTTGTGATTTTAACCACATTCGTAAACTGAGATGTTTCATAAGAAGAATACGCATAATATGGATTTGGTACCACATTAACATTTGATAAAGCTCCTTCATATTCCTCTTGAGTTGCTAATTGACGTGCCTCAGTTCCTTTAAATTCAAACTCATAAATAGGTAAATCTCCATCTGTCAAACACGCTCTTTCGTTATTTGTATCATACCTTTTTGACATTCCATAAGCGTTATTTACTCTCAATTTAACAGCTAAATCATTAGGAATTAGACCATTTTCTAAAGAAGTCATTTGAGTAGGAATTGGAATACCAGTCCAAGTTACACTAGATAATACTTTATGTTTATTATTCGTAGAAGGTGAATTACCGTTTGCTGCATATTTTAATCTATCATAGATTGATTCACATCCATCATACTCCATTCTTGTCACATATATATAATGGTGTCCACCAACTACCATTGCTCTTACATCTGAAATTAACTCAATATCTGACGTATTTGGATTCCTTACTACGAAATCTTCTATAACAACTTCTGAAGAAGGGTTGAACAATAAATCACCACCAATTGGTTCACCACCCTGAAGTACCGAAGCATTATCACCAGAAAACAAACTACTTTCTCCAAAAAAGATGTTTAATCGTTTACCTGTTTCCACATCGATAGCATAACCAGGGAAATAACTAAAACCAACCGTACCATCATTAAGTTGAGCACCATTTTGATCAATAGATGGTGAATTTCTTAAATCAAAATTTTTAGCATTATTTATTGTTACTGCACCTGCTGCAATCAAATCATTAGCTGTTGTTTCAACAACAACACATTTACTCCATTTTGATTTATCACTGGTAAATACGATATCTACGTTATTTAAATCTCTATATCTTAAAGAGTTAACATTACTTGCAGTTGAAAAACGCATAATCTCTTTAGGACCTGGGCTAACATAAAACTGTAAATCCGGATCATCTTCGTATCTCGTTGATAAAATAGGTGTAAAAAATCCATTACCCATTTTGGCTAAACTACCGTTAGGATCGGTTCTACTTGTACGTACAAAGTCTAGAAAACGAATACCCGGTGCATTTGGATTGTATATACCACCATCACGGATAGCATTAAACCAAAGATTTTCATTAGGGTTTTTATATTCTAATCTTGCACCTACTGCTCCATTTGCTGTAGTATTAGCAGTACCTGGCTCGTCAAGATTTTCTATTGTAACAGAGAAACCAAAATTATTAATAATATATTCTTTAATATCAGATAATTTTCTATTATCTAATAAAACTTCATTTCTATTAACATCGGTAAGTCGCCAATAAGCTTCCTGATCAAAAGCACAAGCTGTACCCTGATTATTTGCTAGGAAGTTTCCTACAATCTCTAATCTATACTTACCATCCTTAACTTTTAAAGGATCTACCACTTTAGCTTCAATTGGACCTGCTCCAGTTTTGTAAGTTATTCTGCCATCAAAATTCTTATTAATTATAAGATCATAGATGGATGGATCGATTTCTAAGAATTTACCAGGGTTACCTTCGCCCTGTATTCTCGTTACGATTGGGCCGTCACCATATTTAGCTTGAAGTTCTTCATAAACGATAGGTCTAGGGACTAATGTATATGCTTTTACATTTCTTCTTCCTTCCAAATAAGCCTTTTTTTGACCTTCACCATTTACAATATCAAACGTTTTCCAATTGTTATAAGCATAAGCTAAAACTAGAAAGTGATACTGCTTATGGTTAATGAGTCTTTTATCTGAGGATGCAAATTGATCTTCAGTAATTTTAAATGACTTTCTAATACCTGAGTCTAAACCTGTAACGGTTCTTGTCGGCGTCCAAACGATAGGACCATTTTCAACAACAGGATTTGGTTGACCTGTCCAAGTATATATTTCTTTAATCCCATTTTTAAGATCTACTTTAGCAACTTCACGAGCTTTACTAACATCTGACAATTCTTGTCCTGTAACCGTAGCATTTGCTAATTGGAATATTCTGTAACCTTCAAATTTATACGTATTATCAACATCCATTGGTGCCTGAAGATCTAACTCTTCATAACCTTCGTTATAGTTATTAGATGAAGATTCATTTGATAACATCAAAATCAATTCCCTATCCAACTCAACAGCTGTCAAATCCGGTGCATCCGGACCTTCCGTAAGATCAAAACAGTTATCAAATAATGCTTGTGCTATATCATCTGCTGCTCTCAATCTAGTAAGATCTGGACAAGGATGTGCAATATCTGGTACAAAGACAACCCCAACAATCAACTCATTTTGAGCACCCGGTTGTAATAAAAGAGGACCAGTTGCCTGCATTGTTCTTCTATCACCAAATGGCATATTAACAGAACACATAGACCATGCATCTGGACTTCTATCATTTGGAGGTGATGGAAATACATATTTAATCGTATCTGTACTTCCAGGGTTAAGACCAGTTCCTCCATAAGTTACTGGTGTACCATCTGACCATAATCCTCTAATATAGTTATAGAAACCGTCCTCCCGACCTCTTTGTGGGTCAGTTGTATTCGGTGCTGGCGAACCAATACTTGCGTTTTCGGCATACGTAAAGGATGTCATTCCAAGTTCTATCAACGTATCTAATGCACCAGTATATGGTTCAGGTTGCAGAAGTATTGCTTTGCCATCTTCATCTAGAATCAAATTACCGTCATCATCTCTTTTAAAAACTCTAGGTCCAAGAGGTCCACGGAAATAGTCAATTCCTACCATAGGAATTTTAGTTCCATATGTTGCAGTGCCAGAACATGCTACAGACGCGCCAATACCATCAATATCATCTTGATTATAAACATAAGCGAGTGATCTTTCTACATCACAACCAATATAGTCATCTTGATAACAACCTAAATCCGGGTCAACCCACATAGAGAAATAACAATCTATCAAATCTTCTTTCGCTTTATTTATTAATTTATAACGATAGAATGTCATGTCATTGATTTCATCATTAGTAGCATAGCCAAATGCTTGTACTTGCACCTCCATTTGGATGCTGTTAGGTCCTGATAAAGTTTGAGCAGCACCATTGTCATTATAAATCCAAAATACCATTTGATCAGGAATCAATTCACGTGCTTCAAAAACATCTTCAGGCTCACAACCTCTGATATCAATGATTGGAAAGTCACCACCACACGGGTCATAGATACCATTTTCATCATGATCCCAAAAGCTACCAAGCGGTTGGTCAGGAAGTGCAAATGGATATTTTTTTCTCCAATGTGGGTTACCTTGACCAGGCCAATATAGAATATCTTCAGGAACTGAATCACATTCTATACCTACACCAGTTTCCAATGATTTGATAACTCTGTTAGCATGAGCTAAAGCAGAAGTTCCGTTCATCGTAAAGAATCTATCCCAATTATCACACACTTCCTTTTCTGTTGCACCATTTAAATCAAGTGGACCGGTAAACCAGTCAAATCCTTCATTTCTATAGGTAACAGCAGAAACTCTGATGTTTTTTGCTCTGTCAACACCACCGATCCAAACACCACCGGCAAATAATGCAGAAACTGGCAATTGACCTGGAGCTGGCTTTGGTACTATATAATTCGCATCGTACCATAAATTACCACTAGTAAGTAACCTAGCTCTAACATTATTGATCTCCATTTCAATCTGCTTAGTTGGTCTTGTACAAGCTGCACGCCAACCAATATTATCAGCAGTTACCGTAGCACCGCCTTGTTTATCAGGTTCTTTAGCACTCAAGTCAAAAAAAGCAAGCAACATTATTAAGACAGCTGAAAAGAATATTTTATTGATATTCATCTGTTTATTATTTAAATGTTATATAATTATTATTTTAAAAATCTAAAATTACACCCAAGTAAACTCTCCTAGGCAATGTAAAATTACCCGGTGCTAACAATCTCCATCCGTAAGCATCTAAAAATGCTTCTAAATTTCTGTTAGTGTCAATAATTCCTTGAATTCTATCTTGACCAAAGCTAGACTCTAAGAAACCGTCATTTTCTGCATCATTAGAGTATCTATATACATTGACAATATTCTTTGTATTAAATAAATTTTGAACTCTAAAGTAAGCATTAAACCACATCTTCTTATTTGATTCCTGACTAATTGTAATAGGGAACCTTTTTTGGATATTCAAATCCGTAGTAAAGTTCCATGGTAATCTAGATCCATTTATTGAACCAGCATATCCTGAGCCACCAAACTGTGAAGGATCTGAATTTTTAGTATAAGGTTGACCAGATACTAAGAAAGAAGTAATGTTAATACCGAAATCTTCTAAAATATTGAGGTTACCTATTCTAGGACCGTTGTAAGCCTTACCAGAACCATATCTATAATCTATAACTGCGGTAATTCTGTGACGCTCATCAAATGAAAGTGGAATAAGATTTCTGATAGGACCTCTATTATTGATACCATTTGATGAATTCGCATCACTACCAGAACCGTCTGCAAACTGTAAAGTATAGGTTGCAGATAACTCTAAGTTATTTGTTCTTCTTCTATCCAAAGAAAATGAGAATCCTTTAACAGTACCGAAGTCAAGGTTGTCAAAAATTTTATATTCATTCAATGGGGATGCAACGTTAGCCAATACTCTTTGTTGTATTAAATCCTTCATTTCCTTGTAGTAAGCAGACATTTTAAATGCCATTACTTCAGATAATTTTTGCTGGAAACCCGCTTCGTAATCAACAGTACGTACAGGTTTCAAATTTGGATTATTCAAAGGACTTCCGTTTGGATTAATACGCGCATTGTCTTCCCAGAAATAGTAATCCAATGCAGATGCAAATGAGTTTGATGGAGGTCTCTGATATAACACGTCATAATGTGCAAAGAAACCCGCATCATCAGAAATTGGGAATGAGAATGCTAAACGTGGCATAAAATTCACCTGAGGCTTATAATCAACAAAAGAGTATTCAGACTTATAAACACGTCCTAATTCATCAGGACCTGATGCTTGTATATTTAACTGACGCTCTTGTCTTCCAGTTTCTTTACTGATACCAGCATAAGATGGATAAACAAGTCCTCCTTGATAAATGATGTTACCACCTGATACAGCAGTACCGTTTGGAAGGTACCATTGATCACCTTTTCTAAACGCTTTAACAGTTGGATTCTCTTCACTTTCAATATACACATTGTAATCATCACCTACAGAAGCCGGTTTTTCTAAACCATTTCTGTCAAAATAATCTTTTGCTGTTTCAATTTCGTACAATGCATATGGGTCTCTCATAACCTTAGTGTTTGCATCAAAATAATCCATTCTTACACCAAGACGGAAGATGATGTCTTTGTAAGAGAATTTATCTTGTAAGAATACCGCACCATAGATAGGTTGGAAAGGCGCTACAACGAATGTTCTTCTGTTGTTTTCATCTCTGCTTGTAAAGAAATCGTCAAAACGAACATCTGTACCCAATTTATTACCTAAGTAATCAAATCCACTATAATCAATTAAGCCTTGTCTATTAATCAACTCAGATGCTGAAAACATATCTAAAGTTAGTTCTGTTGGATCCAATTCCCAAACGTTAACATAATCATGATCAGACTTATTCGTAATATTACGTACAGATCTGTAAAATTTGTTATCAGTATTGATGTTAAGGAATGTTTCGTATACTGGCACCTCGATTGGTCCAACACCAGGTATATTCTGTACTTCCATTCTAATAACTTTAGAAGTATCCACACCATTGATGTGACCATTTGCCTGAAGGTCTGCAACGTTCCATAAATCAAAAGGAGCTATATTCCAATTTCTATTGATACTTTGTTCGTATAAGAAACCGAACTGAATATTATGTCTTCCTTTTTCAGAACCACCAGGGAACAAGTCAAAACCAGTAGTTAAGTTTATAGAATATCTGTCATTATCAGATTTAGCAAAACTATTATAAACCTGACCCACATTTGCAAATAAATTGTTCCATGCTGTGTTAATATTCTGGTCTAACAATCCATTTACGTTTACACCGTTAATAGCGTTGTAAGAACCTAAAATTGGGTTGATACTTGTATTAAGAGTATATTCACCGACAACTTCACGGTAACCTAAATGACCTGCAAAAAACTGTCCCAAGTCTTCACCATTAAAATTCACATTTCTTGGCTCGTCAAAAAATCCATATACTGCATCCCAAGTTCTATTTGTTTTACCAAAATAACCATAGTTAAACAATCGGTCTTCATGTCTGAAGTCTTCGTTTCTAGCAGTTGCTTTTTGATAACCTAAAATTACTGAATAAGAGAAGTTTCTGATACCGCTTGTAGATTTATCATCACCAATATCACCACTTTGTCTACCAATTTTATGAGTCAATCTAAAATTACCACGATACGTATTAGAATACTGATAAGGGTTGTTTACCCAGTTTAATAGAGCCCAAGAAGATCCTGAACCAGAAACACCGGAAGATCCCGGAGTAAATCTGTCTTTTCTATCATTGTATGTACCTGATAATTGTACGTCTATGTTATCTGCTAATTTAATATCTAACCTACCAGTGAGGTCAAGGTCGATATTTTCATCATTAGGTCTAGCCTTAAATGGAGATCCTAAATCTGAAGTTCTTTTAGTTTCAAGTGAAGGGAACCTAGTAGTTCCAATTGAATACGTAGGATTTTGTTCTAACTCTCTAATTAAGCTTTCAGGAGCACGCCATACGCCTACTGCTGAAGGGCTATTGTCAGCAACATTTCTGTACTGACCAGAAAAACGATATCCTAATATTGATTGACCTTTACTGTTTCTCAATATTGGTCCAGAAACGTTTGCACTAAATAGATTATATCCGTAGCCATCTAAAGACTTTTCAATTTCTACACTACCTGTCACTTTATCTGACGGTCCTCTAGATGTTAAAGAAATAATTCCACCGGTTACATCACCATATCTAGCTTCGATACCACCCACTACAACCTGTAATTGTTCTATTTCAGATTGAGGAATCAAGTTACCTGTAACCCTTACTCCGTCTAGGAAGTAAACCGTCTCATTAGAACGAGATCCTCTAACTGAAATATCCCCACCGTCACGGGAAGAGATACCAGCCGCAGTCGCAGCAATCGCATTTACCTGCTTTGTAGGTAAAGCCCTGATTTTCTCTGCTGTAACCGTAGTACCTTGAGTCGTATTGTCTATCTCAATAAGTGGTACCTTATATGCCTTAATCTCGACACCTAAGTCAAGTAACTGCGCATCATCAGAAATAGCAAAATTTATCCTGTTGGTTTTACCCGCTTGGATAACAATACCGGTAAGACGCTGAGATGCAAAACCAACATAACTCGCTTCCATTTCGTATGTTCCTGGTTGAACATCAGAAATAAAGTAGTTACCGTCCAAATCAGTCTCTGTACCTACAATTAACACACCGTTTCTAAATAATGATACGGCACCGAGCGCTATGGGCTCCCCAGTTTCTACATCTTTAACCTTACCTTCGATAGTGGTTTGTGCCACTAATCCAGCACAACTAACTAAAATAAAGCCAAACAAGAGTAATAATCTATTCATACACTGAATTTTTACCTTTGTTAATAAATACTTAAATTATCCGCAATGTTAAGAAATAAATAAACGATATTCAAAATTTTTTAGCCTTTTAATAAAAAATTGTATTCTATGATACATTTTAACTTATATAATTTTCTTTAATCTTATCAAATAAAACATTGGCTATCAATGCTAAAGATTCATTCGTCCACCCTGCTATGTGCGGTGTCAAGATTACATTGTCAAAACTATATAATTCTGTATAAATATTTTTTTCTTCTTCAGAAAACGTTAACGGAATTTCATTCTCATACACATCTATACAAGCACCACTTATTTTACCATTTCGAAGATAGTTGATGAGTTCTTTTGTGTCTACTATCTGCCCGCGTGAAGTATTACTTATAATGACGCCATCCTTACAAGCTAAAATAAATTTATCATTAACTAAATGCCTCGTTTCTGATGTTAAGGGTAAATGCAGTGAGATAATATCCGATACTTTAAGAAGCGTTTCCATATCTGTTCTTTCTACAAAATCCAGTGCTGGCGGATAATCAATCCGATATTTATCATATGACAATACACGTATGTCCCAATTTACCAATTTTTTAGCGAAAGTTTCTCCGGTGTTTCCTAATCCGATTATGCCTATGGTTTTTCCTTTGAGTTCTCTACCCCGATTTTGCTCTCTATTCCAAATAAAATTCCTTACTTCCCGATCTGAACGCACAATATTATTAAACAATGCCAGCAACATACCCATTTCATGTTCGGCCACTGCATTTCTATTGCCTTCCGGCGAATTATACACATTAATCCCTTTAGATTTTGCATAATCTACGTCAATAATCTCCAAACCAGAACCAAGTCGACCAATAAACTTAAGGTGATTGCCCAAATCAATACGATAAGGATTCATGATAATTTTACTGTTTATGATTATACCTTCGTATTGATGAATAATCGCTTCTAACTTTTCATTGTTAACGGAAGTATCATAATCAACGTGAAATCCAATTTCCGAAAGTTTATCTACCAACAAAGGATGTACTTTGTCTGTAATTAATACTTTTTTATCCTTCATTTTTTACAATTTGCTACAATATTACAGTAGTTAGTGTACAAATGTGTTCATTTTTAAGAAATATTTACATATTCATGTTAATTTGTAGTAGTTATTAGATATAAGAAACTTATAAATCTTTACCTTTGCGCCCCGATCACATATTCCACTTTACATGCCAAAAAATAAAAATATCAATTCCGTACTGATTATCGGTAGCGGACCTATTGTCATAGGACAAGCTTGCGAATTTGATTATTCAGGGACACAAGCTTCAAGATCATTAAGAGAGGAAGGAATAGAAGTAACCCTCATCAATTCGAATCCTGCTACAATCATGACTGATAATGTCACAGCAGATAATATCTATCTCTTACCTCTAACGGTCGAAAGTATTATCACCATATTAGAAAAGCATAAAATTGATGCCGTCCTTCCAACAATGGGCGGTCAGACAGCTTTAAATTTAGCAATAGAAGCTGAAAATATGGGTGTTTGGAAAAAATACGGAGTTGAAATGATCGGTGTAGGTGTAGAAGCTATTGACCTGACAGAAAACCGGGAAGCTTTTAAACAACATGTTCAGAAATTAGGTATGAAAGTAGCGGACTCAGCTATTGCCAATTCATTTCTTGAAGGAAAGGAAGCCGCCCAAAAAATTGGTTTTCCGCTAGTGATTCGACCTTCTTATACCCTTGGTGGAACAGGAGGTGGTTTTGTCATGAAAGAAGATGATTTTGACGAAGCACTTCGCAAAGGTCTGGAAGCATCCCCAACACATGAAGTTTTGGTAGAGAAAGCAGTATTAGGTTGGAAAGAATTTGAGCTTGAATTGCTACGTGATGATCTTAACAATGTTATCGTCATTTGTACGGTTGAAAATATTGACCCTATGGGCATTCACACCGGCGATAGTATAACCATAGCACCAGCCATGACACTCTCTGACAAAACTTTCCAGCGAATGAGAGACGATGCTATTATCATGATGCGTTCATTAGGGCATTTTTCAGGTGGTTGTAACGTTCAGTTTGCCTTAAATCCTGAAACGGAAGAAATCATCGCCGTTGAAATTAATCCACGCGTTTCCAGATCGTCCGCTTTAGCCAGTAAAGCGACAGGATATCCCATTGCAAAAATTGCTGCTAAATTAGCTATTGGCTACACACTTGATGAATTAAAAAATCAGATAACAAAAACAACATCAGCCTATTTTGAACCTGCGCTAGATTACGTAATAGTAAAAATGCCCCGATGGAATTTTGAAAAATTTTATGGCGCCGACAATACATTGGGACTCCAGATGAAGTCCGTAGGTGAAGTTATGGCTATAGGCAGAAACTTTCTAGAAGCACTCCAAAAAGCATGTCAAAGTCAGGAAAATAATCGTGCAGGTCTAGGTGCTGATATGAAAGAATGGATTCAAACTGAAGACATCCTTCGCAGACTTGAGACTGTAAGCGACGATAGAATATATCGGGTTAAAGATGCACTTCGTTTAGGTGTGCCTGAAAAAACAATATATAAATTGACAAAAATTGATCCTTGGTTTATCAAACAAATCAAGAGATTGGTCAAGTATGAAGAAAAATTGATGCAGTATAATGTCCCGGAGGATATTCCGGACAACTTCCTACTTGAATTAAAATCTGTCGGATATTCTGACGTTCAAATTGCCTGGGTGCTCAGAATAAAAGAAGAAGAGGTAACTAAAGACAGACTGAGAAGAGGCATTCGCCGATCATATAAAATGGTAGATACGTGTGCTGGAGAATTTGAAGCGCAGACTCCTTACTTTTATTCGACATTTGAACACGAAAACGAAAGTATTCCTTCTGATAAAAAAAAGATAATCGTTTTGGGTTCAGGTCCGAACCGAATTGGACAAGGAATCGAATTTGATTATTGTTGTGTCCATGGCTTACTGGCTATTAAAGAAGCCGGATATGAAGCAATCATGGTCAATTGTAATCCTGAAACCGTATCAACGGATTTTGATATAGCTGATAAACTTTATTTTGAACCAGTATTCTGGGAACATATTGTTGAAATCATCGACCTGGAAAAACCAGAAGGTGTCATCGTACAATTAGGCGGACAGACAGCACTCAAACTTGCGGAAAAGCTTCATAAAATGGGTGTCAAAATTATCGGTACCAGCTTTAATGACATGGACCTAGCTGAAGATCGCGGACGATTTTCTGATTTACTAAAAGAATTAGAAATTCCATACCCTGACTATGGCGTTGCCAATGTAGTTGAAGACGCTTTTGCAGTTGCTAATCGGGTATCATATCCTGTTTTGATTCGTCCATCTTACGTTCTTGGTGGTCAACGCATGCGTATAGTCATCAATGATCAAGAGCTGGAAAAACATGTCCTGAGTATCTTTAAACACATGCCTGAAAACAAAGTCCTAATTGATCAGTTTTTAGAAAGAGCTAAAGAAGCCGAAATTGATGCTATCTGCGATGGTGAAGACGTTCACATTATGGGCATTATGGAGCATATCGAACCAGCAGGTATTCACTCAGGTGATAGTGCGGCTGTGTTACCTACATATTCATTAAGTCCGGATGTTGTTGGCCAAATGGTGGACTATGCCAGAAAATTATCTTTCGCTTTAAATATCAGAGGCCTTATCAATATTCAATTTGCTATTAAAAATGATAAGGTTTACGTTATCGAAGCCAATCCTCGTGCGTCAAGAACTACTCCATTTATTGCTAAAGCATATCAAGTCCCTTATCTTAAAATTGCGGCTCAGGTTATGATGGGTACGCATAAACTTAAGGATTTCAACATCAATAAAAAATTGACCGGATTTGCTATTAAAGTGCCCGTATTCTCTTTTGATAAATTCCCAGGGGTGGATAAAAATTTAGGGCCTGAGATGAAATCTACAGGAGAGATGATCTATTATATCAAAGATATTTACGATCCATATTTTAGAGATTTAGATCGTAAGCGATCCATGTTTCTCAGCAGATAAAAATATTATAATAAAAAAAGCCACATCTTGTAGAATGTGGCTTTTTTATATTATAATTTATATTTTTATTGCTTGATAAATTTCATTGATTGTACATTTAATCCTGAACGCATCGTAACGATATACATTCCTGCATTTAAAGATGACGTATTTAGCTCCACCATTGTTGCATTGCCAACCTGATTAAACGTAGTATTTAAAACGTTCTCACCACGCATATCTGTAACTGTAATAATCGGATTGTTTTGGATTATATCCGGATTAATATTTAGTAAAAGTCTTTGTTGAACCGGATTGTCTACTAATGCAAAAAGTTGTTCCGTACTTTTCAAATCTTTAACGGAGGTGATATTTCTTTTTCCATTACTAAACCAAACCGCCCATCTTCTATTTTCTGTGTAAAGTACAGGATCTTTACTTATTTCTATCTTATTTTGCTTTAAAGAAGCCACACCGACGTTATAAACCCCGTTTCTGCCCACATTGTCAAAAACTACCTTATCATCTTTACTAGAGTAATTTGGATATCCCAATGCATTGTTTTCAAATATGAGCCCGGTTTCTCCTCTTTCTATATTGGCACCTAAAATCGCAACAGACCCATCGTCATCAATAAAATCAAAAGCAATAATATATGGTGAATTTTTAGAAAAAGTCGGATTTCCAATACTTGTACCCTGTGGTAATGAAGCATATAATTTAGAAATTTCACCTAAAGAGAATGAATTGGATGCATTATTCCACACCTTGATAAAACTGATATCCCAATAATTTATGGAACTAGATCCAGTTGATTTTAATTCATTTTCTGCATCATAAATAACGTATTCACCAGAAAGATCAAATTCCATCGCATCGGCATATTTTACATCTCCTGTTTTTGCTCCGTTTGTAGAATATGTTGGATTATACAATTCAAAAGTGTTATCTACGGTACCATTAACACCGAAATAAAATACGTACATTTTATTCTCTTCCTTGTCAAGCAAAGCAGCTAATTTGTTTCCATCCTTTGAAATAACCACATTGCGCCAAATAGGCTGGTCACTTAAAGTCTGCTCATTTGTAAATGATCCTGTTTCCCAATTTATCTGTATGTAATACATCTTTTTATCACCGCCAATAAATACGATTTCACTACCGTCATCAGAAATGCTAGGTTTTGAATAGATATTTTTTGATGATAATTTAGCTAATTCATTTGCATCGGCATCTGTTATGTAAAGTCCATCATAATTTGGACCGGTTAACAAGACAAACTCATTACCCGGGTTGGAATCTACATCGGTTTCGTAATCACCACCTGTCTCACCATAGATACCTACTTCGTCAAAGGCAGACTTTGCAGCATCTACTTCTGTCTTTGTATATAAATCCGTAGTTGCTTTCACAACTGCTACACGACAATCAACAAACTTGGATGATTTTGTAAGGTAATATACTAAAGCTCTGTAATATACCTTCTCAGCTTTATCTTTTCCAACCTTTGTAGCAAATTTGTAAAAAGCATGGTTAGGAATACCGCTGTTGATATGAACACCTCCGTTATCTTGATTTCCTCTATATCGTTCGTCATAGTGTTTTGGTTGCCAACCATTATTAAAATTATTGGTACTTGCACCATTGTGCGGATCTGAAAGACTTCTTAATGCACCTGACGGGAAAGCAGATTTATTAACGACATCCTCACCGATAAGCCAATCATCACGGTCAATCATCACACCAAAAACGTCAGCAAAAGACTCATTTAAAGCCCCGGATTCTCCTTGATATTCGAGATTGGCAGTAGCTTGAATCACTCCATGGGACATCTCGTGTCCGGCAACATCAAGTCCTCTTGCTAATGAACTAAAGGAAGCATCCCCATTGCCATAAAATATAGCCTGACCATTCCAAAAGGCATTTCCCATACTCCTACCATCATCATCTACAACATTTATAAAGGATATTATATTTCCACCACTTCCATTTATCGATCGTCGATTGTGTGTATTTCTAAAATATTCATAAGCTTGACCACCATTATAATGAGCCGAAACGGATGTTCTGTCATTCCATACATTATTTGAAGATGTTATATGGTCATAGCGAAAGTTGTTATTTGCTGGCGATGTATTAAAAGCATTTATCGACCAGATTACACCAGATGGATTGTTAGGCATACTACTTGAGCCTTGTGAAAATATATCTCTTGAAGCATCTATTAAATAGTAATTTGAACCTACTTGATACGTACTTATTCTTCTATCAATATTAAATAAATCCTTTGCCGTTGCTGATACAGATCCGTCTAATAAAACCATATCTGCTATATCTTCTTCCTTATGCGTTTCACATATATCTTCGCCGGGAGCATGGTTATGCAATTTACACATGCTCTCATATTTATTGAGTATCTCTCCGCTTTTTGCATCAATGAAATACTCCCAGCGTTCAATTAGGTTTTTATAAACTGTATAATGATATGCAAGTTTAAATTGATCCTGATAAGGATAAATCACCAACTCAGATTTCGTTTCCATATTACCAAATTGACTGATGTCAATTGCATATGTAATCTGTTTTCCTAAATTTGCAAAAACCATTTCCTCACCCTTTTCTACACTAAATGAAGGCGTTGTGTTTTCCAAATCAAATGAAGGAAAGTAATATCCATTGAGAAAATCAATCTGATTATTTGTTTCATGCAACATTACTTCACCGCCATAAACAGGAATATTATCATACATCTGCTGTAGTCGTATGTGCTTCATCCCAATGTCGTCTAGTTCTTCTGACTTTATTGAAAATTCACTTTTGGGGTGTTTAATTTTCATAGCGGGTGCTGCTGCTTCGAGATATTCGTACACCATAGCCGTTGTACTTCGATTGGCTGTTGAGGCATTTTGTAAAGTACCTTGTATATAAGTAGGAACCTGACGTTCATTTAGGTGGCCATATTTTAAACCATGCTTCATTCCTTTCAGTACTGAGCCAGAAATTGGATGGTATTCTACCTGCCTAACACGTGATGGGTCCATTTCTGTTACCGATACTTTTGTGTTTAGCTTTATATCGGCAATATTTATTTTCTCATCAGAAAACTTTATTTGCTTCATCTGTGCATGCACATTCCCAAATAAAACAATCATGACAAATGATAAAAGTGTAAACCTTATTTTCATATTATAAATATAATAATTTAAAAATTGATGATAAATATTAAAATTCCTGAGGACTTAGTTTTTTGACTAAATCCAATAATATATTATAGAATATGGATAAATTTTTATCCTCCAATGGATTTTTTCCCCATTGTATTACATTGCTAGTATCCTTGGATTTGAAATTTATAAAATAATACTTATTGCCAGGAGTATCCATGGACAATTTGTCAAGGCCTAAAGCATTATAATTGGTAAATATTTGGTTATTGACTTTTTTATCTACTTTACCTATTAGTTCATACTGATTATTTACGGCTGTATATAAATTACCATTTTTTGTCAGATAGAATGTCTTTACCATACCAGTAAATCCACCACCTGAGCCAAAAGAGATAACCGCATCATCATAAGTGTCTGGATTAAAAGCTATATCTTTTGTTTTACATGACATCATCAATAAACTTAAACCAAAAATCAGAAAGACAAAATAGTTTTTCATTCCATTAATATTATTTGAATAAAACGTTATAATATTGATTTTGTTCCACATAAACGATTTTTTTTAAAAATAACAAAATAAAATTTGTTTACTTATCTCTATGAATCCATTGATTGACAAATTGCATTAATGCTGACTTCGTTATTTCAGTAAGGTCACAAGCGTTTAAATGCGAAAGTGCTAAATCTTTGTATGCGTCAATGATTTCTTTAGAATATACCTGTACATGCAAATTCTTAAAAATTTGAGTAACTGTATTTATTTTTTCAATTTCAGAATAATTATGATCGGAAGTAAAATACAATTTTTCTAATAATGTCCGTTGCTGCGGATCACTCAGTTCAAGGCTTTTTAAAAATAAATAGGTCTTCTTATTTTGCAAAATGTCCCCTCCAATTCGCTTTCCAACCTGTTCGACCTCGCCAAAAACATCTAAAAAATCATCCTGTAACTGAAAACATATTCCAAAATACTTTGCGAATTCATAGATATGTTTTTGATTTTTTAGGTCTGCGCCTGCCACGATTGCACCCATTTGTATCGCAGCTCCCATCAAAACGGATGTTTTTTTAGTTATCATCTCAATATACTCTCCGATGGTCACATCTTTTCGATGTTCAAAATCCATGTCCATCTGCTGACCTTCACAGACACCTAATGCCATTGCATTCATAGTTTCTATCAGGAAGCTAACTAATGATGCCTCTTTATACTCCAGAAGATATTGATATGCCTGAATCATCATTACATCACCTGACAATATCGCAGTATTAATGTTATACTTTTTATGAACTGTTGGTTGATTACGACGCATATCTGCAGCGTCCATGATATCATCATGAACGAGTGTAAAATTATGAAAAACTTCTATAGCCATTGCAGCCTTTAATGCTTCTGAAGCTGGCTTTCCAAATGCTTCGCATCCTAGCATTACAAATATCGGACGTAATCGTTTGCCTCCAAGGGACAAAATATAATTGGCAGGTTGGTAAAGGCTATCAGGTCGACCATTAATTGGATTTGCTTTCAGATATGATTCAAACTGGGTAAGAAACTGCGTATGTTTGTCCATGCCTTTTGATATTACTATTTACAAAGGTAAGCAATATCCGGATAATCAAACTACATTTAAGTTTGTACTTAAAATTTTTGTTTAACTTACTTAATTATAAATTGTATAACTTTGTCTTTATTAATTCAAAAGTCGATCTTAATATCGTTTTATTATAATTGCATATAATTTATGAAAAATAAAATCATCCTTTATTTCATCGTTATATTTTCGGTTATTGCACTTCAAAAACTTAAAGCTGTACCCAGTCCAGAAAATTATAACCTCGGTATTATTCCTTATCCTAACCATGTAGAAGTTAAGACTGCTAAAACGAAACTAAATCATTTAAATATATACATTGATTCAAAATGGCATTCATCATATCTATATGATTTAATCAAAGATATATCTGATGTCTCATTTTCTGATCAAAAAAAAGCCAACGTAATCCTGATTGAAACGCCAACAATCGAATCAGAAGCGTATAGGTTAGAAATATTATCCAATAAAGTTAATCTCAAAGCTTCAGATAAGGCAGGTTTTCAATATGGATTAATCAGTCTAATGCAAATAGTTAAATTTCGTGGTTTGTCATTAAATGAGTTGATTATAGAGGATAGTCCACGATTTAAGTATCGAGGTATGCATCTGGATGTTGCTAGACATTTTTTTACGATGGACAATATCAAACAACATCTTGATTATCTGGCATATTACAAATACAATCGATTTCACTGGCATCTAACAGATGATCAAGGATGGAGAGTTGAAATAAAACAATATCCAAAACTACAAGAAATTGCAGCTTATCGTGATGAAACGCTCATTGGCCACTACAATGATCAGCCACATAAATATGATGGGAATAGATATGGTGGTTATTATACACAAGAACAAATAAGTGAAATTGTTAAATATGCAGCTGAAAGAAACATTGAAATTATTCCAGAAATTGACATTCCGGGACATACTTTAGCGTTACTTTCTGCATATCCTGAATTAGGATGTGAAGATAAAAACTTCAAAGCTGCAACATCTTGGGGTATTTTTGAAGACGTACTTTGTCCTAAAGAAGAAACCTTCCAATTTTTAAATAATGTTATGGATGAGTTGATGCGCTTGTTTCCTGGCGAATTCATACATATAGGTGGTGACGAATGTCCAAAAGTAGCATGGAAAAACAGTGCATTTTGCCAAGAACTTATCCAAAAGGAAAAGCTCAATGATGAGGAAGGATTACAAAGTTATTTTGTAAAAAGAGTTGCAAATTATATTCAGTCAAAAGGAAGAAAAATTATAGGCTGGGATGAGATATTGGAAGGTGGTCTAGCTCAAGGTGCTGTAGTCATGTCATGGCGTGGTGCAGAAGGAGGAATTAAAGCCGCCAAGTTAGGCCATGACGTTATAATGTCGCCTAATTCACATTGCTATTTTGATTATTATCAGTCAGAATCACCAACTGAACCGCTATCTATTGGAGGATTTATACCACTAGAAAAGGTATATTTTTGGAATCCGATACCATCCGAATTTAAACCCCATGAGCAAAAGCATATCCTTGGTGGACAAGCCAATTTATGGACAGAATATATAAAAACCTATAGTGGGGTACAATATATGACCTATTCCAGAGGTATGGCATTAACAGAAACACTTTGGTCCAAAGAGAAAAATTATAAGCAATTTTTAGATAATCTGGAGAAGCATACAGACTATTGGAAATTGAAAGGGGCCAATGTTGCTTTCCATATTTATGATTTGAAATATCATGTAATAAGTTATCCGGGTATGAATCCTAAATTATATTTTGAAACACCTCAAAATACAACTGTTCATTATAATTTCAACGATACAAGTGTAGCGACCATTTCAGGAAATGACACCATTAATATTATGAATTCAGGAAAATATGTTTTTGTAGCTTCAAAAAAGAACAAACGAGGCAATCCATTAACATTGGACTTTCATTTACATAAAGGAACCACTGCTAAAATCGAACTAGAAAAACATCCATCCAGTAGATATGCTGGGCAGGGAAGCTATAGCTTGATAAATGGAGTTAACGGTCCTGAGAATAAATATGGTGGTAGTGAATGGCTTGGGTTTAGTGGTGATAACTGCACTGGAACTTTATCCTTTTTGGAAGAAACTGAATTGAATCAGATTACTTTTAGATTATTTAAAGGTGAAGGTCAGTGGATTTATCTACCTAAAGAAATTGAAATATTCACATCAAATGATGGTATACATTATACATCTGTAAATAAAACAACAGACATTGATACAAAGACTAAAGTTGCATCCGTTATCCTACCTTTAAATCAAATCAAAACTAAATATTTGAAATTTGATATTAAGAATTATGGTATAATTCCCGAAGGAAGGCAAGGCGCAGGTTATAAATCATGGCTTTTTGTAGATGAAATTGTAGTAGAGTAATCCAAAATTGAAGTACAAAAACTAAACTACTGCAAATAAAAAAAGCCCAGAATATTCTATTCTGGGCTTTCTAAATATTGTTTTAAGCAGGATAAACCTGACTATTTTGCAATAATTATTCGTTTTCAGCAGGAGCTTCACCTTCAGCTGGTGCAGCTTCTTCAGCTGGCATTTCTGCAGCATCATTTTCAGTAGCTGGAGCTACGTTTACATCTTCAGTTTCAACTGGAGCTGCTTCTTCTGCAGGAGTTGTCTCAGCATTTTTACAAGCTACGATTGAAAGAACAGCGAAAAAACCTAAAATAAGAAACTTTTTCATTTTTTTAATTTATTTAAATAAAGGTTAATAAGAAAAATAACACTGCAAGGTTAATACTTTTTACTAATATAAAACACATCGTTAAACCTCTGTTAACAATTTTTTAGTTGAAATTGTGCAAAAAGAATTAAAGCACAATCAATCTGCATTACATGAATAAAAATATTAAAATTACGGGCTGATTTAAATATAATATTTCGATTTTTCGTTATAAAAGTTAATTACTTTGTTAAAATTAGTTAATATAGTTATTTTCGAGCTATTTCACCGTTATTCATAAAATAAAAACAAATAGATATGAGAATATTATTTTGGATTTTGATGATGTATGGAATATCATCGTGTGCCCCATCCCTAAAATATTATACCAAGGATGTACGGGATCAGATTGGTTTAAATAATACACATTTAAACAATGTTCAATTTTATCTATCCAGTGATCTTAAGCTTTGGAGAGAACTGGGTAATGAGGTATTAACTTTAACCAATGGAAAAATTAAGATGACAGAGGGGAAAAAGGTAGAAGAAATCGTCATCAAAAAAGGTACACCTGGAGTTTTTATTTTTTCACCAAAAGAACAACATTATGCCATTAGTTTTGATGCTAAAGATGATTCTAAATTCTTGATTTTCGGACCATCAGCACAAGCCAATGGAAGATATGTCTTACTTGCTAAAAACTGGCAATCCAGTCATGCACAAGTGACATATGGAGATTATGTTTATAATACGCCTATTGAAAGTGCCTATGCCGCTTTGATGGTTGACATGAAAAAAGTAAAATCAATAAAAAGGAATACCGAAATCATAAAAGGAAGACGGGTTAATTGACATCAATTTACTTTGTAAAATTTAGGGAATCAATTTTCGATTTAGGTCATAACATTTTAACGCTAACTAGTTAAAGATAATGATCTTTTAAATATAATATTGCTTCCCTATACCCTTCCAATCCTTTGCCAACGATACTTAATACTACGGCATCTTTAATGTAATTATTATGCCTGTATTCCTCACGTGCATATATATTTGTAAGGTGTACTTCTATGACAGGAGTCGTAATCGCTCTGATTGCATCAGCTATAGCAACAGACGTGTGGGTATATCCTCCTGCATTTAGGATAATACCGTCATATCTAAATCCAACTGCATGTAGCTTATCCAAAATGTCCCCTTCATGATTTGACTGATAGTAGTGAAGATTATAAGATTTAAATTCATTTTCCAATTCAATGAAATAATCTTCGAAAGACCTATATCCATATATTTCAGGTTGTCTTGTGCCTAATAAATTGAGATTAGGTCCATTGATGATTATAATTTGCTTCATATAATTTAATTAGCGATATCTGAGATAAATTTAATTCTGGCCAATAATATTTCTTCTTCACTGATACTATCCTCTTGTAATTGACGTATGGCAGTATCAATAGAGTCTGTAGGAGCATCTTTAAAATACTCAAAAACCTCTTCAATGATTTCTTCATCAACTCTATCCTTAATATAATAATTTATATTGAGTTTTGTACCGGCATCTACGATATGGTTAAGCTCGTACAATAATTCATCGTAAGTCATTCCTACGTTTTTTGCGATGTCCTCAAGAGGCATTTTTCTATCAATCGACTGAATAATACTTACTTTATTGCGGGATTTATTGGCAACTTGCTTTACTACGACTTCTGTGGGTCTATCAATATCATTTTCCTCAACATAATTTTTAATTAGTTCAAGAAAAGGTTTTGCAAATTTTGCCGCTTTACCTTGGCTGACCCCGGATATTTTAGTCATATCTTCCATCGTAATTGGATAGAATGTGGCCATATCCTGCAATGAAGGCTCAGAAAAAATAATCCATGGTTGCACTTTGAGCCTTTTGGCTTCTGATTTTCTGAGATCTTTTAGCAATTCTACAAGTGTATTGTCCAGAGCGGCACCTTGACTACCACCCAAATCAATATCTTCATCTAGTTTAATGGAATAATTTCTGTCAATCGGTACTTGTATAGACTTTGGATTTTTAATAAAATCTTTTCCGTTTTCGGAAAGTTTTAAAATACCATATTGTTCTATTTCCTTATATAAAAGGTCATTTAAAATTGCCTGTCTAAACATTGTATGCCAAAACAATTCATCTTTTGTAGATCCGGCTCCAAATAAAGGAAGTTTGTCGAATTTATAATCTTTAATATCTTTTGACAATTTTCCAGTTATAAATTCGACTAGTATTTTAGTGGTATAATTTTCATTAAATTGCTTAACAACATCAAGGGCTAGTTTCATCTCATTTTGGACTTCAACTTTTTCTTTTGGATTCTTACAATTGTCACACATATTGTTACAGTCCTCCACAATAAAATCTTCACCAAAGTAGTGTAGTAAAAACTTACGCCGACACGTATTGGATTCTGCATATGCAATTACTTCTTCCATCAATTGAGTACTCAATTCACGTTCCGCAACAGATTTATCCCTAAGAAATTTTTCTAATTTTACAATATCTTTATATGAAAAAAATGCTAGGCAATGTCCTCTTATACCATCCCGGCCTCCCCTGCCGGTTTCCTGATAATAATTTTCTATACTTTTAGGAATATCGTAATGTATAACAAACCGAACATCCGGCTTATCAATACCCATACCAAAGGCAATGGTCGCAACAATCACCTCAATTTCTTCCATCAAAAAAGCATCCTGAACATATGAACGTGTTTTCGGATCAAGTCCGGCGTGATAAGCTGCAGCTTTTATCCCATTTACATTTAGGATTTTTGCGATTTCTTCTGTGGATTTTCTAGCTTGAACGTAGATAATACCGGACTTCCCTTTTGATGTTTTAATAAATTGAATAATGCTTTTAATCGTATGGTCTTTACTAACCTTTGGTCTTATTTCATAAAAAAGGTTGTCCCTATTAAATGAAGAAACAAAAATTTCAGGATTTTGCATTTCAAGACTCTTTACGATATCCGTCTGTACCTTAGGCGTAGCAGTTGCTGTAAGCGCTATCACCGGAATATCCTCTCCTATTGACGAAATCATCGATTGGATTCGTCTATATTCCGGGCGAAAATCATGTCCCCATTCAGAAATACAGTGTGCTTCATCTACTGCAACAAATGAAATATTTGATTTTTGAAAAAATTCTATATTCTCATCTTTTGTCAACGTTTCTGGAGCTATAAATAACATCTTTGTTTTACCAGATACAATTTCGCTTTTTACGCCAGTCATCTGAGTTTTATTTAAAGATGAATTTAGGAAACTCGCTATATTGTCTTCCTGACTGTAACCACGAATGGAATCTACCTGATTTTTCATGAGTGCGATAAGCGGCGAAATAATAATTGCTGTACCTTCCATCATCATGGCCGGCAATTGATAACACAACGATTTACCACCACCTGTTGGCATAATTACGAAGGTATTTTTGCCTTCAAGTACACTTTTAACAATTGCTTTTTGATCCCCCTTAAAGGTCTCGAATCCAAAATATTTTTTTAGTGCATTATTTATATCCTGATCAGAATATTTCATATGACTTATATGTCTTTTTATACTTAAACAAAGGTAACTCCGTTATCCGGTATTTAATATCGTGATTGAATAAAAAGATACCTCGAGTCTATTCAAATTAGAAATTCTGCTCTAAAGGTAATACTTTTTTTACAGATTCAATAAACAATTAAAAAATCTTTAGGACATTAACATTTGTTTAGAATTTAACCATTCTGTATGTTTGACGCTTAATTTTATACAGCTTAAATTTGATAACCAAAAATACAATAATAGTTTTGAACAAAAAAGTACTTATTAAAAAAAATATTCAAAAAACTTTAAAACAAGAGGCCGATGCTCTTTCCATGTTAAGCGATTCAGTTTCCGATGCTATCTGTGATATTGTAGACATCATTTACGAAAGCAAAGGAAGGTTGATTGTAACAGGAATTGGCAAAAGTGCTATTGTCGCTCAAAAACTAGTTGCCACTTTTAATTCAACGGGGACGACAGCCATGTTTATGCATGCAGCTGATGCAATTCATGGGGATCTGGGTATGATTCAAACGGATGATATCGTGCTTTGTATATCAAAAAGCGGGGACACCCCGGAAATTAAAGTGCTTGTTCCTTTAATCAAAGGATTTGGCAATACGCTTATCGGCATGGTTAGCAATCAGGCATCGTATCTGGCCCAAAAGGCTGATTATGTAATACACCTTTGTATGGAAGCAGAAGCTGACCCTAACAATCTCGCACCTACCACCAGTACAACGCTTCAAATGGCAATGGGTGATGCTTTAGCTGTCGCATTATTGTCCTTAAGGGGATTTTCGCCTGCTCATTTTGCAAAGTTTCATCCTGGAGGAAGCCTCGGAAAACAACTTTATCTTAGAGTTGGTGATGTAATACATGATAGAAACAAACCTAAAGTTTATCAGCATGACAATTTAAAGCAGGTAATTGTAGAAATCTCAACTAAACGACTCGGTGCTGTTGCTGTCATGGATGATAATGAAAATCTAATTGGAATTATCACAGATGGAGATTTGCGCCGTATGCTTGAAATCAATGATGATGTATCCCATATCACTGCCGAACAAATCATGTCCCGTACACCGAAGACCGTCAATCCTGAAACACTGGCTGTGGACGCGTTTGCATTAATGCGCAAATTCGCGATAACGCAATTATTAGTCATGGATCAAAACAGATTTAAAGGCATAGTTCATATCCATGATTTAATAAATGAAGGTATCATATAAAACAAGAAATTATCTATAAGAATATAATAAAAAAGGCGGTATATAGACCGCCTTTTTTATTATTTAATTTGCTAATTTTTACTTTATTAGAAAGTATAACGTGCAGCTAAAGCACCGTATCCACCTGAAAAACCGTTTCCATATCCATTGATAAAGAAAGTTGGTATCCAGTCAGCACTTAAATTTAATGGAATGTCTGCAAATTTGTAATCCAAGCCCAATACACCTGAAATACCAAAAGTTGTACTAGTGCTATTATCTCCAAGAAATGAATTGTCCCAAGACCAAAAATATACATTTGCACCAGCACCATAATACCAACTTAAACCTGGAACAGATCCAATAGGATTGTGGTGTTGATAGTAAGCACCAATGTTAATCCAAGAATAACCTGTATACCCTCTAAAACCAACAACACCTTCAAAAGCTCCTTTTTCAGAGATAAATGTTTTGTAAGAAACTGATAAAGGCGATCCTAATCTTAGACCTATTGCTGATTTGTAATCCTGGGCATTACCTGCCAATGCAAACATAAAAACAAATGCTAAAACTGTAAATAATTTCGTTTTCATTATAAAAAATTTAAGGTTAAAAAATAAATATATACATCTTTAAAAATAGTATTCTACCTATATTCTGATAACTTTATATCAAAATTTATAACCTATGGCTAATGTAAGTTTAGGCCTTGCAAAACTATAGCTGGACACCAAACTATCATCCTTTCCTAATTCAATATTATAACCATAGCCCAACCCTATATCTGTCACAAAATTCGTTTGTGATATAAGTTGATATCCTAAAGTAGCACCTAAACCTAAAAAAGAAAAATGACCTTTTATATCACTCGACTTACTTACGTAGGTTTCATTAAATGCTAATCCTAAAACAGGTGCAATATAAACACCTTTTAAAACTTCATTGAAATAATATCTATACGTTGCATCAAATCCATAGCCATTTGTAGCGATACCAAATAATTTGTAATTGTAATAGTTGGCACCGATCTGAAATGAACTGTTAAAATCTATTCCTCGCTCATATCGTAAATTATAATTTCCCAATATGAAGCCCAAAGGACCTAATTTAAGTGCATTTGGACTTTGCGCATGCATACTCAAAGTACCAATCAATAGTAAAATTCCAATTGCTATCCGCATACATTTATATTGAAATGCACTAAATAAAAAGCAAATATATTATATCTTTTAATATAATTTATTCATATCATAAAATAAATTTTAATAATTTTATTTTGCTTTCATATTTATTACAATGCCTAATGGCGTAAATATAGCAAAATACACACTACTATATATTCATTGCATAAATTTTAAAAAAACACTAAAAACCAATGAGATTGGGACTTAAAATCAATTTAAACTTAAAAATTAGAGGAATGGTCTTATTTTTGCTGTCTTTAAAAAAATATTTATTCAAATAAATCAAAATAATGGATTTTAAAAACTTAGTTGCACACTGCAAAGAGTATGGATTTATTTTTCAATCTAGTGAAATTTATGATGGATTAAGTGCAGTTTATGACTACGGTCCTTATGGTGTAGAACTTAAAAACAACATCAAACAATATTGGTGGAAGTCAATGGTACAGATGCACGAAAACATAGTTGGTATTGATACAGCTATCTTTATGCATCCTAAAACATGGAAAGCTTCAGGCCATGTTGATGCATTTAATGATCCATTAGTTGATAATAAAGATTCAAAAAAGAGATACCGTGCGGATCAACTCATAGAAGGCTATGCAGAAAAAATCGAACAAAAAATCAATAAAGATATAGAAAAAGCCAGAGAACGATTTGGCGAGGCTTTTGATGAAGTTCAATTTAGAGCAACCAATACACGCGTCATCGAACGACAAAACCAAATCGATAGCATCCTTAAAAGATTAGCAGATGCTATGAAGGTTGGCGATATGGAGGATTTGAAAAAGCAAATCGAAACATACGATATTGCTTGTCCTGAAAGTGGTTCAAAAAATTGGACAGATGTACGCCAGTTTAATTTAATGTTTAATACCCAACTCGGCAATATTGCAGGAGAAGAAGGCAAACTCTACCTTAGACCGGAAACGGCTCAGGGTATTTTTGTTAATTTTCTGAATGTTCAAAAATCAACACGTCAAAAAATACCATTTGGTATCGCACAGATAGGTAAAGCTTTCCGTAATGAAATCGTCGCACGTCAGTTTATTTTTAGAATGCGCGAATTTGAACAGATGGAAATGCAATTTTTTGTTCGACCCGGCACCGAAATGGAATGGTATCAATATTGGAAAGAAACTCGTTTAAAATGGCATAAAGCAATCGGCACTGATAATAGTAAACTTCGTTTTCATGATCACGACAATCTAGCACATTATGCAAATGCTGCCGTTGATATTGAATTTGAATTTCCTTTTGGGTTTAAAGAATTAGAAGGTATTCATTCACGTACCGATTACGACTTATCTCAACATCAAGAATTATCTGGTAAAAAATTACAGTATTTTGATCCGGAACAAAATGAAAATTACGTACCGTATGTTGTAGAAACCTCTATAGGCTGCGATCGAATGTTTTTAGCCATGATATCCAATGCCTTAACCGAAGAATTCGTGCTGGATGCTGAAGGCCAAGAATCTACCAGAGTCGTTATGAAACTCCATCCTGCATTGGCGCCAGTAAAAGTAGCTGTGTTACCATTGTTAAAAAATAAAGAAGCACTTACAGACATTGCAGAGCGCATCTATAACGATTTGAAAAAGTCATTTAATTGTCAATATGATGAAAAAGATGCCATCGGGAGAAGATACAGAAGACAAGATGCCATTGGTACACCTTATTGTATAACGATTGATTTTGATACTTTAGAAGATGGTACTGTGACTATTCGCGATAGAGACACCCTCGAACAACAACGAATTAAAATTGAAGATATTAAAAGTTTTGTTCAAGAAAAAATATCCTTAGATAGCTTATTAGGTTAAAATAATTTTATAGACACTATTTTGACAAATATATCTTAAATCAAAGTTAAAAAACGCTTGATATTGCATGTATTAATCGTTTTTTAACTTTTGACAAAAATAAACATTAAAATATAATGCAGTTTTGAGAAATAGTTATAATTTTACGTTTAATACGTATAAGAATATTTTATGAACATACAAATATCTCAACTCAAATATTTGATGGCACTGGCAAATACGCGCAATTTCAGTGAAGCAGCCGAACAATGTTATGTTTCGCAACCTGCTTTAAGTATGGCAATACGTAAATTAGAAGAGGAACTAAATATAGTACTTATAGATCGTAAAAGTTCACCTATAGCATTAACTGAAAAAGGTGAAGTCGTCATTATACAAGTACAAAAAATTTTAGATGACATGGCTTTTTTAGAGAAGATCACTACAGAATTACAAAGCCTTGAGCCTCAAGGCACACTTACTGTAAGTATTATACCTACATTAGCTCCTTATCTTATCCCTATGTTTATGAAGAAATTCAGTGAAGATTTTCCTGGAATTCAACTTTCAATTGAGGAGGATAGTACGAAGGTCATTCTTCAGAAATTAAAAAATTCTGAAACAGATGTTGCAATATTAGCGACTCCAATCGAAGATAAGTCATTGGTATATAATCCATTATTTTATGAAAAATTCTATTTATATTCTAATGATCCAATTGATAAAGCAGATATCACCGCTGAAGATATTAACTATAAAAATTTATGGTTACTCGAAGAAGGACACTGTATGCGCAATCAAATGATTAATATCTGTGAAGCCAGGGAAAGGGAAAATTCAAATATCGTATATAATGCCGGAAGTATTGAATCTCTTATTAACATCGTCGATACAAACGGTGGAATGACGATTATTCCGGAGATGGCATTAAAAAATTTACCTAAAGAAAAACTTGATAGGGCTTTTCCTTTTAGTGCACCATGTCCGGTAAGAGAAATCAGTATAATGTTCCATAAATTTACCCCAAAAATGATTCTTATCAATCCATTGATGCACAGTATTTTGGACTCATTACCACCCTACCTTAAGAAAATAAAAGAAGAAACAAAGACGATATCAATTGAGATATAAAATTGTTTTACCACTAATAAATAAATCCTTGCTTATCAACTTATATTATAACTGACAAGCAAGGATTATAATTCTATACATAGATCTTTTTACATCCTAAAGAACAATCCAGCGTTTATGAATCCTGAACTATAATTTAAATCTTTGGAAGTAACTTTTATCGATTTTCCTATTTGAGCCTGAAACTTTATATTTTTTAATCCTGCTCTTAATGTTAGAGCCGGCTCAATAAACATCCAGGTTGTTTTATCTAATTCCCACAATTTATCTGACTTTAATTCATTTTCTGAATAACTTGTAGATATAGATGAATAATTAACCGCTGACATTCTGGTTGAAAAAGCTGCTTCGAAAATATGCCATCTTCCCCCGATAGAAGGTTGTATGAAATAACGTACAGCATTCGCATCAAATTTTGTAGTGATGTTATTTGACATCATTGTTTTGTCAATACTAACCTGGCCAAAACCAGCACCACCATAAAGCTCAAAGATCGCATTACTACTGGAAGACCCAGAAAAATAACCTAAACCTAATTCATACAAACTACCTGTACCTTTTTTGGTTTCTGTATCATTTTCAAATTTGTCTACAACTGCCATCAGATTAGTCATAACTCCGATATGATTTGTGATAGCATAAGATGCTTGCAAATGCCCACCATCACCCAAATGAGCAGCAATAGTAGCTTCGCCCTTTTTATTCATTAATGGAGCATTCACTACATTAGGTACATATACCGAACAAGATGTCAGCATTGTAATAATCAAAAATACATAAATAAGTCTCATAGAACAATTTATTTTAAAAAGTTAAAAAAACCACTATTACATTCTATCTATTTTTATTACTTATTCATGCCGACAAATCCTAATTATTTGTGATATTTTCTATTAAAATTGAATCATTTTCCATGATTTGCATTGAAAATGCACAAAACCAAGTTATATTTAGGTCGATATCAGTATGTCAGTAACAAGAAACCCTATTCTTCCAATCTCTCCCCAAACCATTTGACAAACGCTTCTAATTTCATACTGCCTATATCACCTTGTCCTTGTCTTCTTACGGATACCGTTCCAGATTCCACCTCTTTATCACCAATTATCAACATAAATGGTATTCGCTTTAATTCAGTATCTCTAATCTTTTTGCCGATTGATTCATTTCTATCATCTATTAATCCCCGGATATCGTATTTTGCCAGTTCTTTTTGAATATCAACGGCCCGATCATTAAATCTTTCTGAAACAGGAAGTAACATATATTGGTCAGGCGTTAACCAAAGCGGAAATTTACCTGCCGTATGCTCTATCAAGATAGAAATAAACCTTTCCATACTACCGAAAGGGGCTCTGTGAATCATTACAGGCCTGTGTGTTTTATTGTCGGCACCTACATATTCAAGTTTGAATCTTTCGGGAAGATTATAGTCCACTTGAATTGTACCCAACTGCCAAGACCTACCCAAAGCATCCTTGATCATGAAGTCAAGTTTAGGACCATAGAAAGCTGCTTCACCATATGCGGTGGTTGTTTCAAGATCTACTTTTTTAGTTGCATTGATAATAGCTGCTTCGGCTGCTTCCCAGTTTTCATTAGAGCCTATGTATTTATCTGGATTATTCGGATCTCTGAGACTTATCTGCGCAGTAAAGTTGGTAAAGCCCATTTTATTTATCACCATAGTAGTAAGTTCCAAAACATTTAAAAACTCACCTTCAACCTGCTCTACAGTACAAAAAATATGTGCATCATCCTGAGTAAACCCTCTCACTCTTGAAAGCCCATGTAGTTCACCTGTTTGTTCATACCTATAAACTGTTCCAAACTCTCCGATTCTCAATGGAAGTTCTCTATACGATCTTGCTTTATATCCAAAGATTTCACAGTGATGTGGACAGTTCATCGGCTTCAATAAGAATTCCTCACCTTCTCTAGGTGTTTTTATAGGTTGAAAACTGTCGGCACCATACTTGGCATAGTGACCTGATGTTTCATACAACATTTTACCACCGATGTGTGGAGTCACCACCATTTGATAACCTCTTTTTTCCTGCTCTACCCTAAGGAAGTTTTGCAAACGTTCTCTCAGCTTTGTACCTTTTGGCAACCAGATAGGTAGACCACTTCCTACTTTTTCGCTAAACATAAATAGCTCTAATTCTGCACCAAGTTTTCGATGATCACGCCTTTTTGCTTCCTCAATCAACTCGAGGTATTCTGTCAATTCTTTTGCTTTAGGAAAAGTAATCCCATATATCCTGGTCAACTGTTTTCTGTTTTCGTCACCACGCCAATAAGCGCCAGCTACGTTCGTAAGTTTAACAGCTTTAACAAATGAAGTGTCAGGAATATGTGGTCCACGACACAAATCAGTAAAATTTCCTTGTGTATAGAATGTTATCTGGCCGTCTTCTAAGCCATCTATAAGCTCTAACTTATATTCGTCTCCTTTATCAGTAAAATATTTAATCGCATCAGATTTGGATACTTCCATTCGGGAAAATACGTTTTTTTCTTTGGCCAATTCAAGCATTTTAGCTTCAATTTTTGGCAAATCTTCCGGCGTCAGTACGACGTCACCTGTATCCACATCATAGTAAAATCCTTGATCAATAGCAGGACCTATACCAAATTTAGTACCTGGATAAATTGCTTCAAGTGCTTCGGCCATCAAGTGTGCAGAGGAATGCCAATATGTAGATTTTCCTTCCTTGTCATTCCAAGTGTTTAATTTAAGTGTCGCATCTTCTTTAATAGGCCTGAATGCATCCCATATCTCACCATTAACGGTAGCGGAAAGCACATTTCTTGCCAATCCTTCACTGATGGAGCGCGCAATATCCAACGCGGAAACTCCCTTTTCATATTGTCTGATACTGCCATCCGGCAATGTTATATTTATCATACTTATATTTATCTTAATTCATTTAATACTGCAAAGTTACGGTAAAAGTAATTAAATTTTAACTGATTAATACTACAACAACTCTGAAAGTTCAAACCATTTGGCCTCTTTCTCTTCTAGAAGTGCATTGATTTGATCCAATTCCTTAGAATATTCAATGATTTTTTCTGAGCTGAGGCTTCCATCTTCAAATTTTGATGTTATTTCGTTTTTCTTTTCTTCGAGTTTTTTGATTTCTTTTTCAAGCTTAGCCACTTCCTTTCTTTGCTCAAAACTTATTTTACCTTTTGACTCATCTGATTGTATTTCCGTATTCGTTTCGAATTTAGCTTGTTGTGCTTCTTCTTTTTTTCGATTTCTATATTCAGAATAAGTTCCATTAAAATCCTTGACATTGCCATCGCCTTCCAGCACAAAGATATGGTCCACAAGCTTATCCATAAAATACCTGTCGTGCGTGACGATAATAAGACATCCCGGAAATTCCATGAGATATTCTTCAAGAACATTAAGTGTTATGATATCGAGGTCATTGGTCGGCTCGTCAAGTATCAAAAAATTTGGGTTATTCATAAGAATGGTCAGCAAATATAATCTCCTTTTCTCCCCACCACTGAGCTGTGAAACCAATACTCTTTGCTGCGGCCTTGGAAATAAAAACCTTTCCAAAAGTGATTCTGCGGACAACTTCTGACCATTTTCCAATGGGATGAATTCTGCTATATCTCGGATGACATCTATCACCATTTTATCTTCCTGAACAATTAAACCTTCCTGCGTATAATAGCCAAAAACGGTCGTGTCGCCAACTACAATTTTACCTCCATCCGGTTGTATCTGTTGTGTCAAAATCTTAAGTATGGTTGATTTTCCGGTACCATTTTGACCAACCAAGCCTATGCGTTCTCCTTTTTTAAATTTATACGAAAAACTATTGAGTATTTTTTTGTCTTTAAAATTTTTGACCACAGCATGTGCTTCTAAGATTTTTGAACCCAATCTTGAGGCTGCAATATTTATTTTTAAGCTATCATTATTGACACGAGCGGTTGCTTTATCTTTGATTTCGTAAAAATCACTAATACGGGATTTGGCTTTTGTTCCCCGTGCTTGTGGTTGTCTCCGCATCCATTCGAGTTCTTTACTAAAAAGTTTTTTTGTCTTTTCCAAATTTACAGCATCGTTGAGCTTTCGCGCTTCTCTCTTTTCCAGATAATCAGAATAATTTCCCTTGTATGTAAATAGCTCACCATTATCCAATTCGATAATTTCATTACACACATTTTCAAGAAAATACCGATCGTGCGTTACCATAAAAAGTGTCAGATTGGGTTGTTGGAGGTAAGTTTCCAACCATTCAATCATATCAATATCCAAATGGTTGGTAGGCTCATCAAGTATTAAAAAATCCGGTTCTTCTATCAGAATCTTTGCCAGTGCCAATCTTTTTTTCTGCCCACCGGACATTTGCCCTACTTTTTGGTCCAAATTAGATAATCTTAATTTGTCTAAGATTTCGTGTATTCTTGACTCCAGATCCCAAGCTTTCAAATCTTCGATTCTCGTCATACATTTTTGCATCAGGACCTCATCACCGCTATTTATTGCATGTTCGTAATCTCTTACTGCCATGATTGCTTCATTATCTGAATCAAAACACGCTTCGAGTACTGTTGCATTATCATCTAATATAGGTTCTTGCAATAACATCAACGTTCTGATTTCTTTAGAAATGATGATTTTAGCATGCTCCCCATCAGAGCCTTCCTGACCGCTGATTACTTTTAGCAAAGTCGTTTTTCCACTGCCATTTTTAGCTATCAAAGCGATTTTGTCTCCTTTACTTATAGAAAAATTGACATTATTAAACAGCACTTTATCCCCATAAGAACGGCTGACATTTTCCAGCAAAAGGTATTGCATGATTGTACGTTGTTTCTAATTTAGCTGCAAAAATACGATATTTTATGTGATTTTTCTGGTTATCAAACAAGGGCAAAATAAAGACATCTCTTTTGTATTTCCTTAAATTAATACAATTAACTTTAATACAATTATTGATGTTATTATTGATATAATTTAAAATTATTTACGTTTTTTCCTATGATAGCGATTAGGGTTCATAACTTAAATTTAAATGCTTACCAGTAATAACGAATTGAAAATGATTCATTATTTCAAAAGTACTCTTACTAAAACGTTTATAATTTCATTTTATATATGGCAAATTAACTTTGATGAATAATATTGTGAAATCTATTAAAATTCTAAACCAATGGATGACATTTTACATAATCTTTCCGTAATAAAAAACCGAATTCAACGGGCTTGTTCGGACTCAGGTAGATCTTTTGATGAAGTAAAACTATTATTGGCGACAAAAACAGTAGATGCGGAAAGGATAAAAAAAGCGCTCATTGCGGGTGAATCGCTCATCGGTGAAAACAAAGTGCAAGAATTAAAGGAAAAATTTGAAGACTTAAAGTCTATACCGCATCAATCACACTTTATCGGGCATCTTCAATCAGGAAAAATCAAAGAAGTTATTCGCTATGCGGATTGTATCCAATCTATTGATAGATTAGAATTGGCCGAAAAACTACAACGACGTTTAGAATACGAAGATAAATCCATAGATATATTTTTCCAGGTCAATACTTCATACGAAGGAAGTAAATTTGGTATTGATCCTGAACATACTTTACAATTTGCTAAAAATATCCAATCTTTTGACAGACTTAACATTAAAGGATTGATGACGATAGGCATATTTTCTACAGATTATGTGCGCGTCAGAAAATGCTTTAAACTACTCCATAAAATACAATCACAATTATTAGATTGCGGTTTCGATGTACATGAAATGTCCATGGGTATGAGTGGTGATCTCGAAATTGCAATTGAAGAAGGTGCAACTATTGTAAGATTGGGAACTGCTATATTCGGCCAACGCATATATCCGGATAGCTACTATTGGAATGAAGCTAGATAAGAATGATTATGCTCCTCCGATAGGTGCTAATTTCACTTTTAATCCTTCTACAGCTTCAGTGATTTTTATCTGACAACCTAAACGAGAATTTACCTTCACATAAAAAGCCTGATCAAGCATATCTTCCTCGTCTTCTGATGGTTCTGGCAAATCGTGATCACTTAATATATACATATGACAGGATGCGCACAAAGCCATACCGCCACAAGTGCCTTCTACTGGAAGATTGTACGATTTACACACTTCCATCATATTCATAGCCATATCTGTTGGAGCCTCAAGTACATGCGTTTGGTCTTCTCTGTCGATTACCGTGACCGTGATGATATTTTCCATAAAAAATGTTCGCTGTCGAGTTATACAAATTTATTTATTTTTCACCAAAACCAGTAATACCAGTCACTGTTGTATATTTAAATGACAACTTTTGATCTGGATATATACGTTTAAATGCAGATTGGACCATTAAAGTTCCTTCATGAAAACCGCAAAGGATAAGCTTGAGCTTTCCTGGGTATGTGTTGATATCACCAATTGCATAGATACCAGGAATATTAGTACCGTAGTCGTACGTATCCACTTTGATAGCATTATCTTCTATCTCGAGTCCCCAATCCGCTATTGGGCCTAATTTTGGAGCTAATCCAAAAAGAGGGATAAAATAATCTACCTCATAGGAGTAAGGTACTTTATTATCTTCTTCGATGATGACATCTTTCAATACTCCATTTCCATTAAGTCCGATTGCCTGCGCATTGGTTATCAGGTTTATTTTGCCGATTTTAGCTAAATTCATTACTTTTTCTACCGAATCAGGCGCACCTCTAAACGAAGTTCTTCTGTGTAACAAAGCTACCTCAGCAGCTATATCAGCAAGGACGATACTCCAATCTAATGCAGAGTCACCACCACCAGCGACCAACACTTTTTTGTTGCGATACTTTTCAGGATCTTTGATAATATAGTCAATGCCATTATCTTCAAAATCTGCAATATTATCAATAGGTGGTTTACGCGGCTCAAAACTTCCTAAGCCACCAGCTATCGCGACGACAGGCGATACAATCTCTGTTCCTTTTGAAGTAGTTACTTTAAACAGTTTGTCATTAATTTTTTCTAATTTTTCTGCTCGCTCCCCTAGCGTAAATGTAGGATTAAATGGAGCTATCTGCTCCAACAAATTGTCTATTAGATCTGCAGCAAGCACGCTCGGGTATCCCGGTATGTCGTATATAGGTTTTTTAGGATATATCTCCGTCAATTGTCCACCGGGCTGTCCGATAGAATCCACAAGATGACATTTTAATTTTAACAAACCAGCTTCAAAAACTGTAAATAATCCGACAGGGCCGGCACCTATAATAAGTATATCTGTTTGAATCATTTCTTGAATGAAAATTTATAAAATTCTGCATAAAAACCAACCGATAAATGCAGAATGTTAAATAAAGAGCCGCAAAATTACAAAATTATGAAGATAATTTAAGTAGATTTATAATATAGCATAGACTGATTTTGGTCACTATCACAAACACTAATAACTTGCTTGTAGCATTTTCAATCGTTAATTTGATTTTTTGGTAAGCAATTTGATAGTAATAAATCGCCTCAAAAGGTGTAACTTTGCAATCGACATAAATATAGCTCAGCATGATTATTTTGACAGGTGTTTCTGGATTTATTGGTTCTTGTTTATTAACAGAACTCAATAAAAATGGCTATGATAGAGAAGTAGTCATCGTAGATGACTTTTACAAATTGTATAAGGACAAAAATACGGACAATAAAAACGTCCGAGAATGGATGCACAGAGATATATTTTTGGATTGGTTTGAAAAAACATCACAAAAAATAGATTTTGTGCTACATATGGGTGCACGTACAGACACTACGCTCATGGATACGTCAATATTTGATTACCTAAATGTTGAATATTCAAAGCGAATTTGGAAAGTGTGTGCTCGTCATGAAATACCTTTAATTTATGCTTCGAGCGCTGCTACTTATGGCGATGGGACATACGGATTTAGCGATGACCACGCGCTTGTTAACAAGCTCAAACCATTAAATCCATACGGCGACAGTAAACATCAGTTTGACTTGTGGAGCTTAGCGCAGGAAGAAAAACCTCCTTTTTGGATTGGATGTAAGTTTTTTAATGTCTATGGTCCAAATGAATATCATAAAAGCAGAATGGCTTCAGTTATTTTCCATACTTTTAATAAAATCAGAAACTCTGGTGAAATGCATTTATTTAAATCCCATAGGCCGGATTTTGCCGATGGTCACCAAAGTAGAGATTTTATCTATGTCAAGGATGTAATTGATATGATACTTTTTTTAATGAAAAATAAAGACAAGGTAGCAAGTGGTCTCTACAATTTTGGCACGGGTAAAGCACGTTCTTTTTTAGATCTTGCACGCGCAACTTTTAACGCCATAAACATCCCTGAAAACATTACATATATTGATACGCCTGAAGATATCAGAAATACTTACCAATATTTTACAGAAGCCGATATGTCTAAAATACAAAAAGCTGGTTATAATAAACCATTTTGGTCACTCGAAGATGGAATTGATGACTATGTCAAAAAATATCTGGTGCCAAATGCTTATTATTAATTTTAAAGGTGACCAATTCAAGTGCAGGTAAGATTTATTGTATTAGTAATTTCATTGAATATCAACCCTTATATTTTTATAAACCTTTTTGCTGAATTGAAGTTATCTTTATGATTTTCAAATTATAGCCACTTTCAAAAATCAAAATTTGAAAAAATGAAGATATATCACAATAACAGATGCGGCAAGAGTCGATCTGCTTTGGACATCATACGTGACCATCAAATAGAACCTGAAATTGTAGAATATCTAAAAGATACCCCTTCAAAAGAAGCTATAAAAACCTTGGTCAGTATGTTGGGAATGAATCCTGCGGATATTATTCGCAAAAACGAAACGATATATAAGGAAAAATACAAAGGAAAAGTTCTTACAGATGATCAATGGATTGATGCAATGGTTGAAAACCCAATCTTAATAGAAAGGCCAATTATTATTAAAGATGGTAAAGCAATCATTGCTAGACCTCCGGAAAAGGTATTGGAATTTTTATAAAATCAATAATCAGAATACTACAAATTTGACCAGATACTTCATTCGACTATCCTATTGTGGATCTGCTTATAACGGTTGGCAATCTCAACCACATCCTAGAACTATAACCATTCAAGACACCATTGAAAGCGTATTAAGTACGCTATTAAGACAAAAGATCACCATTGTAGGTTGTGGCAGGACAGATACTGGTGTCCATGCTAAAGATTATATAGCTCATTTTGATATTGACATTGATATAGACAGAGAAAAACTCGTATATAAATCCAATAAATTACTTCCTAAAGATATCGCTATTCACGAAATTTTAACGGTTCGATCAGATGCCCATGCCCGTTTTGATGCCATATCCCGTTCGTATCAATATAATTTGCATACGTCAAAATCCCCATTTGAACCATTTTCGTTTTATTACATATATGAAAGACCCAACCTCGAAAAACTCAATACAGCAGCAGGCTTACTTTTAAATTATACAGATTTTACATCTTTTTGTAAGCTGCATTCCGATGTGAAGACCATGCATTGCAAATTGACCCAAAGCCATTGGGTACAAGATGGTGACAAATATATGTATCAGGTGACATCCGATCGTTTTTTGCGCGGGATGATTCGTTTGATTGTAGGTATGTGCCTGAATGTATCCAGAGGAAAACTAAACTTAGACACTGTCAAACATACTTTAGAAACCCAGAGCAAACTCCCTTTGGAATGGAGTGTACCGGCAGAGGGCTTAATCCTAACAGATATTAAATACGCCCCTGAAATTCGACTTTAATTAAAGTGCATTTTAATTTTCTACAGCTGATTTTGGCCTTAGCCAAATAAAAATAAGTATGCCTATTGTTGCACCGATAGCATTAGCTATGATATCCAAAATTTCAAAAGCTCTCCCCATGTTCATCTGAAACTGTGCCCATTCAATCGCAATGCCAAAAACAATCGTTATCAATAACACCCATAGATGTACATTTAACTTTTTGAAAAATGTCATGCTCCACAAAAAACTAAAACTAAGGTAAAAAACAGCATGGGCTATTTTATCAATGCCGGCAATATTCCAAATATGCATAGTTGCTATCCTTTTTGCAGACACCAAGGATAAATATATCGTCAAAACTGTCCAAATAATAGCTAAAACTAAATAGAACGAACCACTTATACTAAATAGTTTAGTCCTAAGTCGAGAAAACAATTTGTTTATAAGCATTGGTTTGTTTGCTTACATATTTCTTCTGTACTTACCACCTACCTCAAAGAGCGCATGTGTAATTTGGCCCAGCGTACATATCTTTGCCGTTTCCATTAATGCTTCAAAAATATTGCCATTGGATATAGCGACCTTTTTTAAAGCGTTTAATGCTATTTCGGTTTTATCTACTGAAATGGCCATAAGATTTTCAACTGTATGAATTTGAGCTACTTTCTCTTGTTCGGTAGCACGTATAACTTCACCTGGAACAATTGTCGGTGAACCTTCATTAGAAAGGAAAGTGTTGACCCCGACAATAGGAAATTCGCCAGAATGCTTTAACTTTTCGTAATAAAGTGACTCTTCTTGAATTTTAGAACGCTGGTACATGGTTTCCATCGCACCCAATACTCCTCCTCGCTCAGTGATTCTGTCAAATTCAGCAAGAACGGCTTCTTCTACTAAATCCGTTAATTCTTCTATTATGAACGATCCTTGATTAGGGTTTTCATTTTTAGCAAGGCCAAGTTCTTTATTAATAATCAATTGAATGGCCATCGCACGACGCACGCTTTCTTCTGTTGGCGTTGTGATTGCTTCATCATAAGCATTGGTATGCAATGAGTTGCAATTGTCATAAATAGCATACAATGCCTGCAAAGTTGTTCGGATGTCATTAAATGCGATTTCCTGAGCGTGAAGGGATCGACCTGAGGTTTGGATATGGTACTTCAACATCTGCGATCGAGCGTTTCCACCATATTTGTTTTTCATGGCTTTTGCCCAAATCCTTCTAGCTACCCTTCCAATTACAGAATACTCAGGATCGACACCATTACTGAAAAAGAATGACAGATTCGGCGCAAAGTCATCGATATGCATACCTCTATTCAGATAATATTCTACAAAGGTAAAACCATTCGAAAGGGTAAATGCCAATTGAGAAATCGGATTCGCACCGGCTTCTGCAATATGATATCCAGAAATAGATACAGAATAAAAGTTACGTACATTATGACCAATAAAATATGCTTGCACGTCACCCATGATTCTCAGAGAAAACTCAGTACTAAAAATACATGTGTTCTGTGCCTGATCTTCTTTAAGGATGTCTGCTTGTACAGTACCTCTGACAGCTTGTAGTGCACTTGCTTTTAAGTTAGCATAAACATCAGCTGGCAAGATTTCATCTCCGGTAACACCAAGCAACAAAGTACCCAATCCAGTGTTACCTTCAGGCAATTCGCCTTTATAACCCGGTCTTATTAGGCCTTTACTATCATATTTTTCATTGAGTTTTTGTTCGACGAGGTGCTCGAGTTTATTTTCTTTTATATATTTTTCACATTGCTGATCGATGGCTGCATTCATAAAGAAAGCACATATCGTCGCAGCAGGGCCATTGATCGTCATCGAAACGGATGTTGAAGGATCACAAAGGTCAAAACCTGAATACAAAATTTTGGCGTCATCAAGGCAACATATATTAACACCTGAGTTACCTATCTTACCATATATATCTGGACGATAATCGGGATCTTCGCCATATAAAGTTACCGAATCAAAAGCTGTAGAAAGTCTTTTGGCAGGCATACCGAGTGATACATAGTGAAAGCGTTTATTAGTCCTTTCTGGACCTCCTTCACCTGCAAACATACGCGTAGGGTCTTCACCTTGACGCTTAAAAGGGAATACACCAGCCGTATATGGAAATTCACCCGGTACATTTTCCTGAAGATTCCACTTTAATATATCACCCCAGTCCTTATACGATGGAAGGGACACTTTAGGAATGCGTAAGCCCGAAAGTGAAGTTGTAAATGGGACTACTTTGATTTCCTTGTCACGTACTTTATATACAAAAACATCAGAACTGTAATTCGATTTTTTTGATTCCCATTGTTCTAAAATCCGTTTGTTTTCTCCTGACAAGTCATCCCATAATTTTTGATAGGTTTCATTAAGTGATGCTTTTACTTCTGGATTATCGATGATTTGTATTGAGCCGTGCAAATTGTAAGCCTTCGTTGCAATACTAGCTTGTTGATCGACCATCTTATCATAACTACGATTATTTTCGGCAATTTCTGATAGATATCTAACCCTTTTTGGAGGAATTATATATACTTTATCTGTTTCACCCAAAGGTAATTCAACTGTAGATACCAGATTTGCATTGGTTTTTTCATTTAAAATGGCTATCAATTGTTTATAAAGCGTATTAGTACCAGGATCATTAAATTGTGAAGCTATAGTACCGTAAACCGGCATATCATCTAGGTCATTGTCAAACAGCTGGTGATTTCGTTGATATTGTTTGCGAACATCTCTAAGTGCATCAATAGCACCTTTTTTGTCAAATTTATTAATGGCAATGATGTCAGCAAAATCCAACATGTCAATTTTTTCTAATTGACTTGCTGCACCGTATTCTGGGGTCATGATATACATCGTCATATCTGAGTGATCGACTATTTCTGTATCTGCTTGCCCGATACCAGATGTTTCCAATATAATCAAATCATAATCTACAGACTTTAATACGGTCAATGTGTCTTTCACGTATTTTGACAATGCAAGATTTGATTGTCTTGTAGCTAGAGAACGCATATAAACGCGATCGTTATTTATTGCATTCATACGTATCCTGTCACCAAGCAGGGCTCCACCAGTCTTTCTTTTGGAAGGATCTACGGATACGATGGCAATATGTTTGTCTTTAAAGTCAATGAGGAAGCGTCTTACAATCTCATCAATCATACTTGACTTTCCAGCACCTCCAGTTCCTGTGATACCTAAAACAGGGATTTTTTTAGGTTTTAAATGATCAAGTAATTCAGGATGTAATTCAGGAAAGTTCTCTACTGCCGAAATAACTCTTGCTATTGCATGTTTGTTATTTAGTTGGATTTGATTGAGTTCAGATCCTAATATATTACCTACAGGATAATCACATTGCTCAAGAACATCATTGATCATGCCCTGTAAGCCCATACTTCGACCATCGTCTGGAGAATAAATTCTAGTGATTCCATAGGATTCTAATTCCTTAATTTCAGAAGGCAAAATCGTTCCACCTCCTCCTCCAAAGATTTTGATATGACCACATCTTTTTTCTTGTAAAAGGTCGAAAATATATTTAAAAAACTCATTGTGACCACCTTGATAGGATGTAATGGCGATACCTTGAACATCTTCTTGAATTGCGGTTTCTACTATCTCACCTGCAGAACGGTTATGGCCTAAGTGGATTATTTCGGCTCCAGATTGCTGCATGATTCGTCGCATAATATTAATAGCGACATCGTGTCCGTCAAACAAAGATCCCGCTGTTACAATTCTTACCGTGTTTTTAGGTATATATGTTTTTTGATTGATCATGATTATTCAAGGTATTTTTAAAGCAAGTGCAAAATTATGAAAAATATACCTATTAATCAGGACAATGTATTATAAATTGTCAGAAGCTAATAATTTCAAGACACTATAAATGATAAATTTATGGAAACCTAAAAATCATCAAAATCGGTTCCATTACCTTTGTGCTCATCTTCAAAAGAAGGACCAATATGCTCATATTTGCTACAATCAAGTTCTATGAGCTCCTCCTCTGGTTTCATGAATACAGAATTTTTGCCAAAGTTCAATCGATTGTCTCCTTCGAGTTTGGACAAGAGTTTTACAAAGAAAGGCCTTGCCATAACCGCTCCTTGACCATCCGCTAATGAAGTAAATCGGATAAACTCCTGATCACCACCTACCCAGGTCGAGATGACAATATCCGGACTAAATCCGACAAACCAACCATCTTTATAATCGTTGGTCGTTCCGGTTTTACCTCCTATTTGACTTTTTACTTTGTTCCTTATAGGATCTGCAACATACTGGAGCATATTGACCATGACATAGTTGTACGCTGGATTAATAGCGCGTTTTTGCTCTGGAACAGATGAATAGATAACCTTACCGTTTTTATCTTCGATTCTGGTGACAAAAATAGGTTTGGTAACGATACCATCATTTGCGAAAGCCGTATATGCAGTGGCCATGTCCATAGCAGACAATTCGGGTGTTCCTAGGCATATAGAAGGATAATCAGGAATTTTTTTCTTGTCAATACCCAGATTGCCAATCAAATTTTTTACACTTTGGACATTTCCAATCTCTTTCATCAGAAAAACGGATATTGAGTTTTTGGACTCTTTTAATGCTTGTCGTAAAGTCAGTTCCTGACCTGAATATTTGTTGTCAGCATTACCCGGACACCAAGTCGTTGAGAGTTTAAAATTAGGGTCATTTGCTAGAATACATTGTTTTTCATCTTTAACTTTATAGCATGGTGACATCGCGTTTTCAATGATAGCAGTTGTATAAATAAACGGTTTAAAGATCGAACCGACCTGTCGATTTGAATTGACATGGTCATACTGAAAATACTTATGCCCTATACCTCCTACCCATGCGAGAATATTTCCTGAAATTGGATCAACGGCAACTGAACCGAGTTGCATATGTTGCAAATGATATTTGATAGAGTCCATCGGTGTCATTTCGACTACTTTTTCACCAATGTCGTTGTATGCAAATACGCGCATTTTAACTTTGGTATTAAAGGATTTGTTGACAGCTTTCTGCATCTTTTCCCACTGGGATTTTAATTCTGGCCAAAATTCACTGTTTAGAATCCGATGTACTTTTTCAGCGTCTGACTGTGTTAATGTTTGTTTCTTTACAAGTTTATCAACATATCCCGGATTTTTATCTTCCTCAAACAATCTAAAGATATCATTATCTGAAAGATGTAAATTATCATACGCATTAGATAAATCATTCATGATTTTACTCATGTAAGTTGCCCGAATTAGTTTATATCGGTCAGATTCTTTCATCATTTGAATAAGTTGCTTGTTGCGCATTTCTGTTTTGGTTTTATCCGCCTGATAAGTAAGGAAATTTCTACCCTGCCATACCCTAAAATATTTTTCCTGTAGTTGGGACATATGTTCGAACATAGCCTCTTCTGCATATTTTTGTACACGTGTATCAATAGTGGTATATACTTTTAATCCATCGGTATAAAGATTGTATTTACTTCCGTCAGGCTTTCGGTATTCGTCTTTATCTAAGAGATTTTTGAGCCATTTAGCCAATTCTGCTCTAAAATAAGGTGCAATTCCATCATAATGCACTTCTCTTTTAAAATTGACCATACTTATATTTTTTACTCTTTTATTGAGGTATTCTTCGTCAGTGAGATAGTCATTTTTTACCATTTGTTTTAAAACAATATTGCGTCGCTTAAAGCTATTTTCGGGATACATTTTAGGGTTGAAGATCCGCGGATTTTTTAACATCCCGATTAGTACAGCGGCTTCTTCTACTGAAAGATCTTTCTGATCTTTACCAAAATATGTTTTAGATGCTGCTCCTATACCTACCGCATCATATAGAAAGTCACTCTTATTGAGATACATTGCGAGGATTTCCTCTTTGGTGTAGCGTTTTTCAAATTCGATAGCGATAACCCATTCTTTGAGTTTTTGCCAAACCCTTTTTAAAAATGAAGATGAGCGTTGTGTAAAAAACAGCTTGGCCAACTGTTGAGTAATTGTACTAGCACCTCCTTTTTTGCCCATAAAAACGATAGCTCTGGCTGTTCCGCGCATATCAATACCTGAATGATTAAAATAACGCTCGTCTTCGGTTGCAACCAATGCATTGATTATGTTTGGATTGATTTCTTTATAATCGAGCCATTCGCGGTTATACTTAAATATTTTTCCATACACTTGATTATCCGAAGAAATAAATTGTGAGGCAATTTCGTATTTTGGATTTTCAAGCTCCTCGGTATCGGGAAGTAACATTTTAGATATATACAAGAAGGTTAATACAATCATTATGATGCCCAAAATGACTGTATAAATCATATATTTGAAGTACTTACCTGATAAAAAACGTTTGTTGGATGATGTTTTTTTTGACATTGAATCTGTAAATCTCTGGATATTTTTTGCAAAGATATTTAAAAATATAATAGAAAGTCATTATATATAAAAATATTAACAACAAATAAGCAAAGGCAATTTATTTTCATTTGGCTTATAAGTGTAGTAATAATTGACCAGGAATAGAACGAAAATAATTATTTATTTAATGTACTTATTAATGATTATTTTTATTTAGTTTGTGCTGTATTTGGATTTAAATTTAAAATTATACATAAAAAGTTTAAATACATAGTCATAAAATTATTAAATGAAAGATAGTAAAAGGCTTATAAAAGAAAAGTCGATCATAGATGCGGCTGAGTATGTATTTCATGAAGTTGGCTTTAAAAATGCCAAAATGGAAGATATTGCTAGGCAAGCTAAAATTACAAAAGTGACTTTATATTCGTATTTTCAATCCAAAGAAAATTTGTATTTAGCTGTCACATACAGAGCGTTACAGTTGTTATCTGACAGATATTACGACATCATGGATAAAAATAAGGATAGGTCAGGATTAGAATCCGTGTTAGCTATTATGGAAGGATTTATGACTTTCTGCGAACAAAATTTTCTCTATTCTGAGGTCATGTTGGACTATTTTTCATTAGTTCGATCTACAGAAGATGGTAGTAATGAAGCTAAATTAACTGAGGCAGTAAAGGAAAGTATTTACTATATTAAAATTCAAGATATCCAAAATCTCCCTTTTAAACTCACCGTAAAGGAAATCGAACGCGGTAAGCGAGATCGAAGTATTTTATGTCCTATCGATCCAATGTTGATGACATTGTATGGTTGGTCGCTTGTAATTGGTTATGCCAAAGTAATCACCGCATCCGGTAAAAGTGCTACTCCATTGTTTCATGTAAGCCTTAAAGACCTGAAAGCTTTAAATCTTAAAATAGCTAGAAATATATTCACATCAAAAACAATCGAATAATGAAGGTATTTATTTATGGACGTATCATCACTAGCAATGAAGAGTTTGAATATATAGCCGTCGCATTAACCGCTTTGAAAGATAAAGGAGTACAGGTGTTTACTAATAAGCGCTATTACGATGATATCGCTTCGCATGCTGACAAGTTTGACTTTATAAAGATTCTTAAATCCTATAAAGAATTTGATGATGCAAATCTTGACTTTGCTATTACTTTGGGAGGCGATGGCACCATATTGGAATTCATGACACTAATGAAAGACATAAAACTCCCTATTTTAGGCATCAACTTAGGCCGCTTGGGTGTTTTAGCAACTGTAGAAAAAAAAATTATCAAGAAGGCTGTAAATCAGTTATTAAAACACGATTATCGAATCGTTGAGCGGGCAGTTTTGAAAATATCTTGTGAGAAACCATTGTTTGAAGAATTTCCATATGGTTTGAATGACTTTACAATATATAAACGAGATACTTCCTCGATGATTACGATACATACATATGTGGATGACATTTTACTCAATTCATATTGGGCTGATGGTCTTATCATCAGTACACCTACGGGTTCGACAGGTTATTCTTTAAGTTGTGGTGGACCTATTGTTTTTCCGAGTAGCAACAATTTAATTATTACCCCGATTGCTCCTCACAATCTGAATGTAAGACCAATCGTATTGCCAGATAAGAAGAAAATAACCCTGCGCGTGGAAGGCCGGGCGGACAGCTTTATGTGTACATTGGATTCCCGCTATGCAACCGTTACTGGCGAACAAGAAATCATTATAACCAGAGGGGAATTTAATGTGCAGTTTATCCAACTAAATGGACATCATTTTCTGAAAACGCTCAATGAAAAATTGCTTTGGGGATTGGACAAAAGAAATTAATGGCTGGATAAATATTTCAATTTAAAGATAAAATTTTTACGGGTAATATTAAAAAATATAGTCCCCTAAGAAATTGTTAAAAATCCTACGAGACTATACTTTTAAAGAAAAATAACAAGGTTTATTTTTTTTCCTTGTCTATTTCTTTCATGTTTTCTTTTATTTCTGTTTCCAAGTTGTTTTTAGCATTGTTAAATTCTCTGATACCCGTACCGAGTCCTCTCATTAACTCAGGAATCTTTTTACCTCCAAAAAAGATCAAGAAAAGAATAGCAATAAGCATTACTTCCTGTCCACCGAGATTAAATAATAAATTAAACATACGTTTGTTTGATAATTAATAATTATTGTAATAATGACGCAAAGATACCATTATGTATGATTTCTTTACTTAATAATGTATTAAATATAATTATAGTTCCTAAAACAAATATTATTTTTTTGCTGGTTTATATTTTGATTTCTCTAAAAACGCCTGACTATCAGTAAAATTGATTAGTTCTTCAATCGTCGTATCCGGGTATCGCTTCATATAAGCTTTGACGATTTGATAGCCTATAAAATTGGCTGTTCTTCCTGGTGCAGCATCTGGCATGTCTGGACTTTTAGGCGACGGAAATACGTATTTACCGATTTTTTTAAAATTGGATTCATAAAATAGTTTGCCATCCAAAAAGAATGACCACATCTGTAATTCATTTTCGTAACACCATTTCATTTGTTCACTTGTATATTCATGGATGATGCTGTCATTTTTAAAAGGCAAAAGTAAAGATGTAATGTAAAGATTTTTACCATGGTGTATCATATAATCGAGCAATCTATGACCAGGAGATTCTCCTGTGATTTCATTGATATAAAGGTCAGCTACTTTCTTTGCGACAAATTGCTTATTCCATGATCTAGTCAAATAATCTGAAAAATTTGTATTGTCAGGAAACATCATTTTATATGGAAGCGCCGGATTGAGAAACATATCTAACCCGATTCCTATTGCATCCCTTTTATTTTCGTCTTCAAATATAAATGTCTGATAACCAAAATCTGAGTTGATCGTATATACATTTGGCACTTGAAACTGATCGGGAAAATAATATTGTAAATACTTAAAAAAAGACTTTAAATCACTTTGTACACTTTTAAAATCACTAAATTCCTTTTCTATAAATTCATTGACAGCAATCACAGTAGAATCCTGCTTAAAGTTTATAAATTCAGCAAATAAGCTATCTTTATCATTACCTGGATTAATATGGATGATGTTTTTAAAGTACAAATCATAAAATGCCGGATGTGTAGCAATTGCTTTATTGAAATCTTCCAGCGTTTGAATATCCGTCAAAACTTTTTCTGTACGTATTAACTCAAAGTCTGCCTGAATGTCAGAGACATCCGGTGCATTACTTTCTTTACATGAATAGAAAAAGATAATGCATATGAAGTAAATTAAATAATACCTGCTCATAATCTCCTTACAACTTTAAAATCTAGTGCAAAGTTAACATTAAATCTACGCATAATTATGAGTGGGTTAATTAAAAAAATGAACTAAATCACCTTTTAAGTTTTTACCATTCAAAAACAGGCATAATGAAGAGTATTTGTGCTCAAAATCACATTTGTTGACAATTAGTAACGATATGCACTAACAATGCATCTTATAATACTGAGCAGATAAAACAATTTTTAAACAGACTACATTTCCAAAATGGATTGCTTTAACTTTATTTTCAATTATGTGCTACGCTATTTCACACCCTTAACATCCATTTACCTTAAAATATTAAAAGTAAATAGGATAACCCAACCTATTCAAATTTAAAAAGGTGAATTAGCCAAAATGTATTAATTTTGCGCCAATTAATTCAATAAATGGATTTTAACAAAAAAAATAATAAAGAAAAGGGTGAAAATACTTGGCGCGAAAAAATAAACGCTGCTTTTCAACCTGTTTATAAAGTTTTAAGTCCGGCTATCGACAAATGGAATCAATGGGTTTCCCCTTTGAGCAAAAGTTGGCGTGCATATAAAACCAAATACCCACGGGAAACTAAAATCCTAATTTGGATTACTCGTTTGATATTTATTGGAATACTTGCTCTAAGTATTTTTGTCTTGTTAGTCGCTTTTGGGGTATTTGGACACTTACCTACTACAGATGAATTGAAACAAATCGAAACAGCCAATGCTTCCGAAGTATATAGCGTGGACGGAAAACTGATTGGTAAGTTTTATACCGAAAACCGTACGACCATAGAGCTTGACAGTATCTCACCATATTTAGTCACCGCATTATTAGCTATAGAAGATAAAAGATTTTTTGAACATAGTGGTATTGACTTACGTTCATGGATGCGCGTATTTAAAGGCATTGCTACCAATAATTCTGCTTTGGGTGGTGGTTCTACATTAAGCCAACAATTGGCTAAAAATCTATATCCAAGGAAGCGCTATCGGATTCCTATGTTGGGACTCTTCATTAATAAGGTCAAGGAAAATCTAATTTCAATAAAACTCGAAAAAATCTACAATAAAGAAGAACTTCTCATTATGTATCTCAATACTGTGCCATTCGGTGGAAACCGTTATGGAATTCAAGAAGCTGCTAGGTATTTTTATGGTAAAAGACCCAGTAAATTAAATGCAGCGGAATCGGCTACGTTGATAGGAATGCTTAAAGCAACAACGGCATTGGATCCTACGAGAAATCCAAAAAATTCCCAAGCACGCAGAAATCTAGTATTATCTCAAATGCTTAAAAACAAAGATTTTAGGTTCGAATCTAAGGAAATGGCTACGATTTCGGCTATGATTAATTCAGGTGCAATTAATGAAGAAGATTATAATATCTTTATTGAAAAACCGGTTAATGCCTCGGTACACGAAGATATCGGAAGTAATGACGGTATAGGCACCTATTTTCGTGAGTATCTTCGTACAAAAGAATTGCCGCGCATTCTAAAAAATCTAAACAAAGAAGATGGTAATGCGTACAATCTTTATACTGATGGATTGAAAATATACACTACCTTAGACAGTAGAATGCAGGCACATGCCGATGCATCGGTTTATAAACATATGTCGTATATCCAAAAAGAGTTTTATAATCACTGGAAAGGTGTTAAAAATGAAAAACCATGGGGTGATGACAAATGGATTGATGACCAGGTAAAAAGAAGTAACCGTTATCAAGCCCTCGTTGCGCAGGGAATTCCTGAAAATCAAATAGATTCTATTTTTAATGTTCCGGCTCCTATGACCATATTTGCTTGGCACAACAAACCGATTGAAAAAGACACAATGTTGTCGCCATTAGACTCTGTAAGGTATTATTTTACGTTACTAAATACCGGATTTATGGCGATGAATCATAGCAATGGATATATTCAAGCATGGGTTGGTGGTATTGATTTTTTGCATTTTAAATATGACCATATACTGAGCAGACGCCAAGTTGGCTCGACATTTAAGCCAATTGTTTATACTGCAGCTTTGGAAGAAGGAATAAAACCTTGTACTTTTATTGGTAATCACCAAGTTACGATTCAAGATTGGTCACCTAAAAACGCTGATGGAACTTATGGCGGTTATTATACTATGACCGGTGGTTTAGCCTTTTCTTCTAATGTCATTGCAGCACAGCTTATTGAAAAAGTAGGTATCCAAAAGACTTTGGATATGGCCGCCAAATTGGGTGTAACCGCTACCTTACCGCGTGAATTCGGAATAAGTTTGGGAGCAGCTGAGGTTTCGCTCTATGATATGATGAAAGTTTATGCTACATTGGCAAATGGAGGACAAAAAATTAATCCGGTTGCAATTTTAAAAATCGAAGACCGATATGGAAATGTCATTTATGATTATGAAAAAACTATCGAAAACGATACAAAAATTCATGTTATTGATTCAACAACGGCTTACCAAATCTCAAGAATGTTGCAAAGTGTAATTAATAGCGGAACTGGAAATGCATTGCGTTCACAGTATTGCCAGCATTGTGAATTTGGAGGTAAGACGGGTACGACAAATAATCATTCGGATGGATGGTTTATAGGTTACAACCCAGAGATTGTAACAGGTGCATGGGTAGGTGGTATGAGCCCTGCGGTACGGTTTAGAAGTATGACTTATGGAAGTGGTGCAAAACTAGCTTTACCAATTGTAGGTCAGTTTTGGTATAGCTTGTCCATAGATAAAGCATTCGCTCCGATTACGCAAAAGAAATTTAAATCCATTCCTAAAATCAACGAAGAGATGATTTGCCCACTTCGTATCGGCTTTTCACCTGATATGTATTATGAGATCATGCGCGACTCTACGGTTAAAGACTCTTTGATTCGTACGGGCTTCCGTTCTCTTAAAGAAATAGCTATAGAAAGATATCCTGAGGCTTTTGAAGAAGAATTGGAAGCACTTGACGGCGAAGGTAATCCGATTTTAGATGAAAAAGCACATATACCTAAAGATGAAGGCTTAAAACAGAAAGCTGTCGAGCAATTAACAGATGAAAAAGTTAAAGATAAGCCTAAAAAAGAAGATAAAAATAAGGATCCCGACAAAACCAAACCTGATAAAAAATAATTTATTAATAATAGTCCTGAAACAATTCCGTATTTTTGTTATTAAAAATGCAGATGTTTTAAATTTCTAAGAATTTTACAGGTAATTTCTAAAATATATAATGGCAACACCACTTACGGTAGCTTTTCATACGTTAGGATGTAAGCTCAATTTTTCGGAAACTTCAAGTATCCGCCGCAATTTTGAAAATCACGGTTATACAACTGTAGAATTTGAAGATGGTGCTGATATTTACATTCTTAATACTTGTTCTGTCACTGAGTTTGCAGATAAAAAGTGCCGTTATGAAGTGCGCCGTGCACTTAAGTATTCACCACAAGCAAAAATCATCGTTATCGGATGTTATGCACAACTTAAACCGGTAGAAATATCAGAAATTCCCGGTGTAGATCTCGTATTGGGTGCTGCTGAAAAGTTTAATATCCTCAATTATATAGAAGGCATTTCTAAATCTCCCGACAAAGGAATGGTCGTTGCTGGTGATGTCAAACAAGCCAATGCCTTTATTGATGCCTTTTCATTTGGTGACAGAACGCGATCTTTCCTTAAAGTTCAGGATGGATGTGATTATAAATGTACTTTTTGTACCATCCCTCAGGCCAGAGGCAATAGTCGTAGTGATACTATTGATAATGTTCTCGACAACGTACGTAAAATAGCGGATCAAGGTGTTCAGGAAGTTGTTTTGACCGGAGTCAATCTAGGTGATTTTGGAAATGGAACTGAGGTCATCGAAGGTGTAAAACCAAAAAAAGAAGCACTTTTCATCGACTTGATTCAACAACTTGACAAAGTGGATAGCATCAAAAGATTTAGAATATCCTCCATCGAACCCAATCTACTTACAAAAGAAATCATAGACTTTGTAAATTCATCTAATAAATTTGTACCTCATTTTCATATTCCACTCCAATCTGGAAGTGATAAAATCCTCAAAGATATGCGCCGTCGATATCTTAGTCCTTTATACAAAGAGCGCATAGAATGGATTAAGGAAAATATGCCTCATTGTTGTATTGGCGTTGATGTCATCGTCGGCTTTCCTGGTGAAACTGACGAGGATTTCAAAGATACGTACCGATTTTTAAGCGAACTTGATATTTCGTATTTACATGTATTTACATACTCTGAAAGAGCTAATACTCCCGCTGCTGAGATGGACGGAAAAGTCCCAGTTGATATTCGAAGGCAACGCAACGAAATGCTTAGGATATTATCACACAAAAAACGGATTGCCTTTACCCTTCCATTTTTAAACACCATAAGACCCGTACTTTTTGAACATAGTACTGAATCGGGCATGATGTCCGGATATACTGACAATTACATTAAGGTCATCCTTCCTAAGGAAGATACGCTGATCAATACCATTGGGAATGTCAAATTAAATCAATTTGATAAGTCTCAGGAATATGTCCTTGCAGAAAACGTTGTCGGTTAGGTTGATTTTTAGTTTTTTAATTAATAGGGTTTTTAAAGTTAAGGTATGCATTTGTGCTTAAAATTATTTGCAGGACTTAACTTCAAAACACATCAAAAAAGCAATAAAAATATTTTATACAAAATTTATAACAACTTAGAAAGTTAAGAAAGTTAAATAAATGTAAATTATATTTGGAATTATGAAATAAATCTAATATTTTAATTGCATTTGATTATGTGGAAATTTTTTACTGTATTAATTTTTATGTTGACTTTATCTAATGTCAACTATGCACAGCAAACTCCTTTACCAGAGGGAGAAGATGATGATATC